>CAIMFH010000132.1 GCA_903840265.1 uncultured Schlesneria sp.
CCATTTCGGATCTCGCCAAAGTACCAGCAGCAGGCTTTTCCGAGCGAAAACGTATAAGCGAACGCCATCGCGGCATTGGCTGTCTGTCCGACGAACGGAATAAACTTGAGCGGTGCTTTGACTGCAAACCGCAATGCCAATCGACCGGCGGCTGCTCCGGCCATTTTCATCAGCATGTCCGCATTCATCTTCTGGTCATACAGATCCGCCAGCACATAGATCAGGCGAGTCTGAATCCCCATCACCGCAGGAATATCAATCCACGGTAAGGGCGTGGCGGCTGCCGTCGCGGCCAAGCTGCTGTAGGCGATGATCATAGGCATCGCCTGCTTTTCAGTCAGATCCTGCAACGACTCGCGGATGTCATCCAGATGCAACAAGGTCTGGCGGCAGGCGGCTGGTAGCACCTCGATCAAGGTCTCTTCTAATCGCTTCCCGCCGTATTCCGGTTGAACAAATCCATCTTCGGGCTGAGTCAGATCGATCGGTACAATTCGATCGACCAACCCGGCAAAACGGTGTTCGTGTTCGACGAGACAGCGATGCAATTCGGGCGACTTAGCCAGCGAAGAAACGTTCGACACTTGGTTGACCTGCGCGCCGTCGCCGGGCGGCTTCAACACATCGAACGGATCAGGCTCGGGATGCTGTTCAAAGGGATAGGCTTCGTGCAGACAAGTCAGGGCGAGAACAATCGGACGTGTCGGTCTAGCCGCACGAATCTTGCGCAGCGATTCCACGATTTCTTGCAAGGCGTGATCCATCACACGGACCACCACAATGATCACGTGCGTGGAGGCATCGAAATGATTCAGATCGTCCGTAGGATCGTAGCCGACTTCGCCCAACCCCCGCGTGTCCAGGAACCGCACAATCGGCTGCTCGCTGTTGGGAAAATCATATTGCGCCGATGTTCTGGTCTGCGGACGAAATCCATTCCCGATCTCGGCCTGCGTCACCCCAGTGAGATATCGGACAATCGACGACTTGCCGCTGCCGGTCTTGCCAAACAGCCAGAAGACGGGGACAGGCGTCTTTTTGAGCAACTCGCGCCGCTGCCGTTCGAACTGCTCATTCGAAAGCGTTCCGAATCCGAACCAAGATTTAAGACGGCTGAGCATGGCGTGATCGTCACCACAGGAAGCAATTCTGTCCGTTATTGACCCGACTCATCATACGACAACTTCCAAGTCTCGACACCACAGACGAATGTCTACTAAATCGACATTACCGGACTTTTCCAATTGGCGGATCTCCTATCGCAGAGGTGCGCGAACCAACAGGGAATTCGTCGATTCATTGATTGATGGTGCAGGAACGTCCATATCGACTCGATTTCTCTGGTCGAGCTCACTTGCTGTTGCAACCCAAGATCATTGTCTAAGAGGAGGAAGAGGAGCGATGGGGGGGAGCAACCATTCAAGATGCCAAGGCCCTAAATTCGCGAACACCCCAGCGAAGGGGCGAGTCAACCGCCGAAATGTTAGCTTTGCCGGGATGAACACGAGTTTTGACGACGACATTTCGGCGATCGCCCGGATCGAAGCCGTTCCGCGGATTCTGGAAGTCATCTGCCGAACGACGGGATTGGGCTTTTCGGCGGTCGCGCGCGTGACCGAATCACATTGGGTTGCGTGTGCAGTCCGTGACGAAATCGCGTTTGGTCTGCAACCGGGCGGCGAGCTTGTCATCGGGTCGACGATCTGCAACGAGATTCGCGCAAGCGGTGAGCTGGTCGTCATCGACAATGCCGACACCGACGAAAAGTTTTGCGCTCATCACACGCCCAAGCTGTATGGCTTCAAGAGCTATATCTCGGTCCCAATCCGATTGGAGGATGGACAATTCTTCGGTACTTTGTGCGCGATTGATCCCAGGCCCGCGCAACTGAAGAAGACCGAAACGGTCGAGATGTTTCGGCTGTTTGCCGATCTGATCGCACACCACCTCGATTCTCAAGAGCGCTTGATCTCAAGTGAAAAAGCCTTACTGAGCGAACGTGAAGCGTCGCAGTTGCGGGAGCAGTTTATCGCGGTGCTGGGTCACGATCTGCGCAATCCGCTGGGTGCCATTCGCACCGGCGCGGATCTCTTGATCCGCTTGCCCAAGGGTGAGGCCGCAAACGATGTTCGTGACATGATTCAGCGTAGCGTCAATCGAATGACCGAACTGATCGACAATGTCCTCGACTTTGCTCGCGGACGACTCGGGGGTGGCCTGGCGATCGAGCACCAAGTTGTCACCGACCTGGCCAGCATTTTGAATCAGGTGATCGTCGAACTCGAAACAGCATGGCCTGGCATTCCCGTAGTTCGCGACATCCGCATCAATCGACCATTCGCCTGCAGCAGTGCTCGCATCGCACAGATGTTTTCCAACATCCTCGCGAACGCAATGACGCATGGTGATCCATCATCTCCAGTTCAAGTGCGAGCCGTCACGTCGCCGGATCGATTCGAACTTTCGGTGACCAATTCGGGCGAGACAATCCCGCTTGCCGTGGCCGAAAGTCTGTTTCAGCCATTCGTCCGCGGCACTGCAAAACCCGGCCAACAGGGGCTTGGCCTGGGCCTTTACATCGCCGCTGAGATCGCCAAGGCACATGACGGGACGCTGGAAGTCGACTCCTCTGCCGGCATCACCCGCTTTACCTTTCAGATGCCAGTTGCCTAACCAGACTGTCGAATTGAATGCAGCGGAGGCTTTCGTCTGAAATTCATAAAACTAAAGTTGACTTAAATAAAATTGATATTAGAATGCATGCGGCATTCACGTTTGTAGAGGAATCGCAATGTCATTGGCGAACCTGCGACCATCCTGGATCGACAGGCTGAGTGACGAGGACAAGAGCTTCTTGAAGCGATTTGTGCTCGCTTCCGGTTCGCTCAAGGCCGTTGCTGAAGAGTATGGAATCAGTTATCCGACCGTCCGCCTGCGGCTGGATCGGCTGATTGAAAAGGTCAAGGTTTTCGACGAGGATCAGATTGTCAGCGAGTTCGAGCGGCAACTGCGCGCACAACACATCGATGGCAAAATCGATCACGCCACGATGAAGCTGTTGTTGGAAGCGCATCGCGCCGAGCAATCGCGACTGATGCGCGAATTCATGCCAGACGACCTGTTGGGAACATTCGTTCCAGGACGTGTCTAAGCCAATTCAAACGACATCGTTTTTTTGCGGAGTCATCTCATGCGACCAAGTTTATTCTGCCTGACTGCGCTGATACTGATTCAAGGACGTGACGGCCTGGCGAAAGATGCTTCGACAACTCCTGTTGTCACCGTCGACTGGGCTCAATTGAAAGAAGCCGGAAAGCTGGAGAGCGGCGAGGTGGTACCGAGCCAGGATGGTGCGCCGCCTCGCCTGAAGATCGTCAGCACGGCTGCAAGTGCCACATCGATTCCCCTTTGTGAAATTAAATCGCCGGCGATCACCACCGCCAGCTACGCCGTTCGCGGAAAGATCCGCCACGACAATGTTGTCGGCACCGGTTACCTGGAAATGTGGAATCACTTTTCGGACGGCGGCCAGTACTTCACGCGGACACTAGATCCCGTGGGATCGATGGCTCACATCATGGGAACATCGGCTGAACGAGAGTTTATTCTGCCATTTCACACGTTGGGGAAAGCACGCGCGCCGACCAAGCTGGTGATCAATCTCATTTTGAATGGGCCGGGAACGATCGAGATCGGCCCGCTGGAGTTGATTCCGATCGACAGCATGATGGCGACAAATGGAGCCGACTGGTGGAGCGGATCGACCGGCGGCCTGGTCGGAGGGCTCGGTGGCGCATTCATGGGCCTGATGGGAGCTGTCATTGGCATTCTGACGGGACTCGGCAGAGGAAAAAAGCTGGTGCTGGGACTGTCTGGCTTCATTGCCGTTGCCGGAACCCTGGAATTGGCATTTGGAATTGTCGCGATATCAACCGGACAGCCCTATAGCGTTTATTATCCACTGCTGTTCATGGGCAGCATGATGACCATCGCTGGCACGACCTGCCTCTGCGTGGCCCCAAGCCGCTTCCGCAGCCACGAGCTACGACGCATGCAGGCACTTGATCTGAGCTAGCAAGTCGAAGTTCGAACGATGCAAGTGACATCAGCTCGGGTTAGTGGACGAGGTTCTTGCAATCGCCGGTGAATGACACGACGATATGCATGCAGCTGCGTTGATGAGTGGCTGCCGTGCATTATCGGAGGTCTCTCGCATGCGAATGAATCTGGCTGCGTTGGTTGGTGTGCTGATCGTCCATCAAACGGCAATGGCAGAAGCACCGACGGCGAATTACATCTTTCCCGCGGGCGCTCAACGAGGGACCAGCGTGACCGCTCGGGTGGGTGGATGCAATCTGCATCGATCGCCCCAGTTGATTTGGACGGGCTCAGGAATCACCGCACCTGTCCAGTTGCAGCCGACCGAGACGATCTGGTTTGAAGGTCCGGTCATTCCGCAACCGGCGTCCCAGCAGAAGGAAGATTATCCGCGCGACTTTGCGGCCCCGCTGGTCGTTGCAGCGGACGCTCCACTGGGACGCCAGACGTGGCGACTGTCGACATCACAGGGTGTGACGACCGCGTGGGGTTTTGTTGTTGGTGCTCTGCCGGAAGTTGTCGAGCAAGAACTTGATGGCGATGCTCCCCCGGTTCGAGTCGACTTGCCCGTCACGATCAATGGTCGCATCTTCCCTCGCGAAGATGTGGATGCCTGGAGTTTCCTGGCCAAAGCAGGCCAGACAATCGTGTGCCGCGTCGCCACATCGGAATTCGGTTCACCACTGGATGCGCGGATTGAACTGCGGAGCCCTGACGGTCATGTATTGTGCGAAGAGCTTCCCGAGGGAAATGGCACTCCGAACCTGAAGGTGGTCGCACCAAACGACGGTGAGTACCAGGTTCGAATTCATGACGCCGCGTTTGGCGGGTTGCAGGATCACGTCTATCGATTGACGGTGACCACGGGCCCCTTATTGGAGGGAGCCTATCCGCTGGGTGGTCGGCGTGGCACCGCGACCGCATTCGAGTTGCAAGGGGCGAACCTGGCTGAATCACGATCCACGATCACTCTGCCCTCGGGGGGATCTGAATTCACGCTGCGACTGCCTGACCAAAACACGGTGAGCGAAGTCCCACTGGAACTCGATGATCTCGCCGAGTTACTGGAAGTCGAACCGAAAAACGACGCGCCGCAACCGGCTTCGATCCCCGCTGTGTTGAATGGGCGCATTCAATCGCCCGGCGATGTGGACCTGTGGAGCTTCACTGCACAGAAAGGGATCGAATACGATTTCGATGTCCGGGCCGCTCGCTTGGGATCAATGCTCGATGCAGTGCTGGAAGTTCAAGACTCCACAGGCAAGCGACTGGTGGACGCCGATGATTCGCCCGGGCTGCAAACCGACGCCCGCTTACGTTGGACTGCCCCGGCCGACGGCGAATATCGGCTGGCGATTAAAGATCGCCTGGCCTCGCGCGGCGATTCACGCTTCGCTTATCGTATCCGCATCGTCAGCAGCAATCAGCCAGAATTCATGCTGACATCGACCACAGACGCATTGATCATCGAGCGAGGCAAAACGGTGAATCTGAAGGTGTCGCTCGATCGCGGCCCCGGCTTTAAAGAACCGGTGGAATTGAGTGTGGAGGGATTGCCTACCGGAGTCACCGTTGATTCACCCACGATGCCGATGGTGGTCGCTGCGAATCAGCGCGAACTTCAACTGACGTTGAAAGCCGAGGCAGACGCTCGAATCGCAGTGACTCCCATCAAGATCATCGGACGAGCCAAAGTCGGCGATCGCGAACTGACGGCTCAGACTTCGTTCCAACCAGCGAATCCCGAACCGGGTCGCCTGGCACTCCCCGATGGGACGGGACAATGTTGGATGGCCGTCGCCATCCCGACGCCGTTCAAATTCGCAGGGATCTTCGAAACCAAATTCATTTCGCGCGGGTCGGTGTTCGTTCGCAAATATCACATCGATCGGCAAGGCTTTGAAGGTCCGCTGGAAGTTCAACTGGCCGATCGCCAGGGTCGACACCTGCAAGGAGTGACGGCCGAGCGAGTCGTTGTCCCAACGGGCGAGAGCAACTTTGAGTTTGCAGTGGCGCTACCTCCCTGGATGGAAGTGGGCCGCACCTGTCGATCCACGCTGGCTGTAACGGGACAGGTGACCGATGCAGATGGCCATCAACATACAGTCAGCTACAGTTCAAACGATCAGCAGAACCAAATGATTGCCCTGGTCGATCCCGGCCGCTTTGCGGTGCAGCTACCGCGAACGACTCTTACGGCCATCCCCGGAGAGCAGGTGAAGATGCCCGTCCGAATTCAACGCGGATCGGGCCTGGTTCAGCCAATTACTGTGGAGTTGATCACATCAAACGGAATCGAAGGAGTCTCCGGAACCACGATCGAAATCCCAGGCGATCAATCCGACGGTTCGCTCACAATGAAGTTCGAGAACACGCTGAATGGCTTGGAACTGCGACCAGTGATGATACGAGCTCACACGAAAGACGAACGAGGCCTGCCGATCACAGCCGAGACCAGCCTGACGCTGGTGAAGGCTCGCTAGGATACGTTGCTGACGCGGCGCGGTGGACATCCAGTCTCCCGCTTGTCTACGATTGATTCACTTCGCCCGCAGTTGTTCACGCCCGCTCTAACAACCAGCGCGAGGCTTCAGGATCCATGCGTTCATAGACTCAGGACAGCGGGATGACTGACTCCAGCAATTCAGACAAGTTGCCACTCTTCGTCTTCGGCACATTGCGACGTGGGCACTGCAACCACCACTATCTGCACGGCTTCTACGATCGAGTCATCCCGGCCTGGCTGCTCGACTATCAGCGTTTACACGAATTGATGATCGCCCAACAACCCGGCGGCGCGGTCGACGGAGAATTGTTCTTCCTGACCGACGACATCTACGAGACGACAATGGCCGGCTGCGACGAACTCGAAGAAATCCCACCAGGCCAATTGATCGGCCACGAATACCAACGCAAACGAGTCACCATCGAAACCGCCGAAGGCTTGATTGAAGCCTGGGCCTATGTGCAACCCGAGGACTGATCAATTAGGTCAACTGTTTCCTCAACAGCGAGAAGAAAATTGGGCGATACAGGATTCGAACCTGTGACTTCCACCGTGTGAAGATGGCACTCTAGCCACTGAGTTAATCGCCCCTCGCGCCGATGATTCGCTGAGCGGAATCCGGCGGAGATCAATTTGTATCGCGTACAGAGGGGCTCGGCAAGGATTTGGTTCGGGTTGTTGGCGGCGTTGAAATTGCGGGCTTGGTTGAGTTGTGCTGAATATGAGGAATCCGCGGGTCGGCAGGCGGGTTGGACAGCAAACGCATCGAGACTTCTTGATCTCTTGTTGATCAGCCGATACAAATATGTAGTTGCTCGCCCGCCGAATCTCCTGCCCGGAACCTGCCATCATGCGATCTGCCATCGGATGTGATCAGTTTCGCCAATCGCTGCGAATGAGTCGGCGTGGATTTCTACAGGCTGGGGCATTGGGGTTTGGCGGATTGTCGTTGCCCGGATTGCTGCAGCGCGAAGCCACGGCCGCGTCCGCGAATCCGGAACGTTCGGTCATCATTCTGTGGATGCGTGGCGGGCCGAGTCACATTGACATGTGGGACCCCAAGCCGGATGCGCCCGTTGAATATCGTGGCGAGTTTGGGACGATGTCGACTTCGGTGCCCGGGATTCAGCTGACGGATATGCTGCCCAAATCGGCGGCGATTATGGATAAGTGGTCCATCATCCGCAGCCTGAATCATCACGACGCCGGGCATTCGACGGGCGATCAGATCTGCTTTACCGGGTACAACACCGGACCGAACCCCGATGAGAACGTGCATCCCAGTTGCGGTTCGATTGTGGCCGAGCAACTAGGGCATCTTTCACCGGATCTCCCGGCGTATGTGATGATTCCGAGGATGCTGCCCGGTGCGGGGTCGGCCTACTTGGGGGTGGCGAATAAGCCGTTTGAAACATTGGCCGATCCGGCGAATCTGTCGCAGCCGTTCAGCGTGCCGAATTTCTCACTGGCTGACGGGCTGGATGTTCATCGACTCGGTGATCGACGCGAACTGCTGACGGGACTTGATCGCGTGCAGGAGCAGATTGATCGCTCGGGCCAAATGCGAGCTATTGATCGGTTTACTCAGAAGGCCTGGACGATCCTGAGTTCACCGAAGGCCAGAGCGGCATTCGATCTGAATGCGGAACCGCAATCGATGCGCGAGCGTTATGGCATGATGCCAGCATTTGATCCGGGGGCTTCGAACCGTTGTGGGTCGCCAGCCTGGAGTCAGCGGATGCTGCTGGCTCGGCGGTTGGTTGAAGCGGGCGTGCGACTGGTGACGGTCGATCTACGGTGGTGGGACACTCACGTCAAAGGTTTTGAATCATTGCGGCTGGGTTTCCTGCCGCGCTGGGATCAAGCGTTCACAGCATTGATCGAAGACCTCCACGAGCGCGGTCTGATCGACAATACGCTGGTCGTGGCGTGGGGTGAATTTGGTCGGACGCCTCGAGTGAACAACGATGCCGGTCGAGATCACTATCCAAACGTCTTCAGTGCGGCCCTGGCAGGCGGTCCTGTTCGTGGCGGACGAGTCATCGGCGCATCGGATGCCAAGGGAGCCTTCCCACTAGCGAATCCCAAGTCGCCCCAAGATGTGCTGGCGACAATCTATCGTTTTCTGGGCGTTGATACTCAAAAACAATATCTCGACAATTCGGGCCGTCCTCATCTGGCATTGCCGTCGGGAACGCCGATCGCGGAACTGAGTTAAGCGATGCGGCGGTGTTGCACCGACCGCTGACGTGTTCCACAAGCTGACTCGGCTAAATACATAACGAATTCTTAACGTGACTGCGCTGCGTCACATTATTCCGTTGGCAATCGCGACGCGTTAGCATCACAGTGCCCATCAACCATCTCTCCCTCGAACCGAGGCCATTCAAGGGGAACGCATGATCATCTGGGGATCGACAGGGAAAGAGAAGACGATCGATCGACCGGACTTTTACTGTCCGGAATGCCGATCGGAAGTGAGCGGCAAGCATATCGGCGTGTATCGCTATTTCACGCTCTATTTTATCCCATTGTTCTCGCTGGAAAAACATGGCGAGTATGTGAAATGCGATCATTGCGAGGGGAGTTTTAACGTCTCGATCCTGGACCTTACTGCGGACGAGATCGAAGCCGCCTTGGAACCCTGGAAGTGCGAAGGCTGCGGCAATACGAACCCGCCTGGCAAGGACCGATGTCTTGGATGCGGGGAGCATCACGAGTAGATCTGCCGAGATCTGCAACGACCAATTGGCTGTGTCTTCAATCGCGAAGATCCAATCTCTGGGCGAGATTGGCTACTTTCAGTTCCGATCTTGGAACGAGCAGAGGTCCGTTGTTTGCGCCGAAGACGGCTTAACAACTGCCGGATGTCTCCGTATCGTGTGGAGGCATTGTCCGGTCGGTTCCTCTTTGAATCAGGTGCATCATGTCGCGATGGGCTTCGTCGGTTCTGGTATTGATGACAGGGGTGCTTGCCTCGGGAAGCGTTCTTCACGCGCAGGCGATTGGGCCCAAGGCCGAAGACGTCGCAAAGGCTCGGGAAAAAGCGGTCAACTTCCTGAAGACGAGTCAGGGAAATGACGGGTTCTGGACTTCGGCGGAATCGCCAGGAGTCTCGGGACTGGTTGTGTATTCGCTCTTGCTGAGTGGTGTGCCAGCATCGGATCCCGTGGTCGACAAGGGATTGAAGCACCTGGCGACGTTCACGCAGCCGGACGGCGGGATCTATGCTCCTAAAGGTCCTCATGGAAATTATGAGACGTCGATCTGCCTGCTGGCCTTTCATCAGGCTAACCAGGATGGCAAATACAAAGTCGCGATCGCCAAGGCCGAGAAATATCTGCGCAAATTGCAATGGGATGACAGTGAGTCGACGGATGCTTCAGACGTGAAATACGGCGGCGCAGGTTATGGCCGCACGGGCGATCGACCCGACCTGTCGAATACCGTTTTTTTCCTGGACGCTCTGCAGGCTGCGGGCGCGACGAAGGACGACCCTGCCGTGAAGAAGGCCCTCGTGTTTTTGTCTCGGTGCCAGAATCTGGAAACGGAACACAACACGACGAAGTTTTCGTCGCTGATTAACGACGGTGGCTTCTATTACACTCCCGCCGCCGGTGGAAATTCACAGGCGGGGAACGAGGCGAATGGCGGCCTGCGTTCGTACGGCAGCATGACCTATGTCGGCCTGAAGAGCATGATCTTCGCGGGATTGACGCCTGAAGATGCTCGCGTCAAAGCGGCCTTCGAATGGATTACGAAGCACTACACGGTCGAAGAGAACCCGGGCCTTGGTCAGCAGGGATATCTGTATTACTCGCAGATGTTCGCCAAGGCTCTGTCAACGATGGATCTGGACACTATCAAGGATGCACAGGGGAAGGCCCATGATTGGCGAAAAGAAATGGCCGACCACCTGATCGCCACTCAGCAAAGCAACGGTGCCTGGCTGAACAAGAACGAACGCTGGATGGAAGGCAATCCTGATCTGGCTACGGCTTATGCACTCATCTCGCTGAAGTATTGCGAGGCGAAGGCGATTAAGACGAGCAAGTGAGAGGGGGTACGGGATTGACACTTAGCGAGCGGGCGTCGGTCCGCGCTAACGTTATAAAGCCATGCCCCCGGATTGTCGGCTTCGGCCTATCCGTTGCGATTGCCATCCAGATGCGGCATAGAGATCGACAGAGCTGCTTCGACCATCGTCACAACAGGCACTCGCCGGCTACACTCGGCACTGGATTGTCCGCAGCGGACAATCCAGTGGCATGCCTATTGTGATAGGGGCGTGATCAGAAGAGATCAGCCGGTCGGGAAGCGGCCTTCCAGGGAAAGCCGGTCCAGGAATTTGCGAGCGTCCATGTATTCCTGCGTTCCCAGATCGCGGATATGCTTGCGAAGTTCGTCTTGCAGATTCTTGATCCCCTTCACGATCGCGTCCGAAAGTTCAGAGGTCGTTCCGGTGTGAGAACGGGCGATAAACATCTGGTCGATTGGCTGACGCTGATCAACAAAGAAGTCTCGCATCAGTGCCGCTGGCCAGGTGATTTGGCCCGTCGAAGGGTTAAGCTCGCTGGTGGGAAGTCGGGAAGGGACATCGGAGTGGCTCGCCGTATATTCCTGATAGCGGGCGTTACGAGCGCGAGTGTCTTCCTTCTGCTGAGCATGCTCGGCACTCAAGGCTCGCTGCTTCATCAGGTAGACTTCGGTCCATTGCTTCTGATTATCGATGAATTTGCTGCGAGCATCCTCGACATTGATCATGGCGGCGGAGGTCATCTGGTTATACATGCCCTGCGAACGAACAATGTCCGCCATGGCCATACCAGCAGCAGAACCGGGTGTCGTGGCACCGCCATAACCGTAGCCACCGCCGTAACCACCATATCCCCCGTAACCGGGCTGGGGGCCGGCATACCAGCGAGTTTGGGCCATGGCCACGCTCGACGTCAGGGCAACGATCGTCAATGACATCATCAGCACCTTGCGGCTCATCTTCGCTGTCCCTTAGTGATCGTCGGCTGACGGAAAGTTGTATATGGCAGGCCGTGTGAGTGGCATCCGCGAGGCCTGCTTCGATAGAATCTCGACCACATCTCACTAAATCAAGCGAGAGTGACACTCTCATTTGTATCCAGCGAACACCGTGCGTTCAAGCTTTGGCGACCACTCAAGGGGATTTGACATGGTATGGCGAGGGTCATTGACGGCATTACTGATTACATCGGCGCTCGGCATTGCGGCCGCTGCGGAACCGACCGTCTCTTCGCTGACGAAGCAACTCGAGTCCGGTTCCACGAATGAACAGGTCAGCGCGGCGGAATCGCTAGGAAATATGGGGCCGCGCGCTGCTTCGGCCGTGCCTCAGCTCGTCAAATTATTGAGCAATGATGACCTCGGCGTCAAACTGGAATCCGCCATCGCCCTGGGACGGATCAACTCTGAAGCGTCCGTGGCTGTGCCCGCCCTGATCGGAGCCTTGTCAGACAGCAAAACTCCCATCCTGCAGCAAAGTGCGATCGATTCACTGCGACTGTTCGGGACAGACGCGAAAGCTGCCTTGCCTCAACTTCGAACGCTGTTGGCGTCGAAGGATCCTGCGGTTTCAGTTGGTGCGGCTTTCGCCATCACGTCGATTGGCATCCACGAAAAAGCCGACATTGCCGCTGCGATTCCTGTCCTCGTGACTGGATTAGCACAGCCAGGGGGACTCGGTGCAGAGGCCGCTCAAGGATTGGTTGCCGCCGGCCCAACTGCGATTGGCCCACTTCAGACAGCATTGGCAGGCTCCGCCGCGACTGCGAAAATCAACGCCGCCGACGCACTTGGAGCGATCGGGTCCGATGCCGCCGGGGCCGTTGACGCGTTGCTCGCCGCAGTTGGCTCAGACAATGACGATGTGAGCTGGCATGCCATGCGGGCGTTGGGCGCTATTGGCGCGAAGCCAAAAGAAGTAGTAGCGGCTTTGATTGGTAAGCTGAAAAGCGATAAGCCAGCCGTGAGAATTCACGCTGCCGATGCTTTGGGTGACTTGGGCGCGGCGGCTGCTCCGGCAACGGAAGAGCTGGCGAAAGCCTTGGAAGATAAAGACGGAATCGTGCGGCAGAATGCCGCGACCGCGTTGGGAAACATCGGACCAGACGCGAAGTCTGCGGTTCCCGCCTTGGCGAAAGCGTTGGATGACCCACATGGTTCCGTGACGGTTGCCGCGGCCAGTGCCCTCGCAGGGATTGGCAAGCCGGCTGTGCCTGCTTTGATCGAGAAGCTTAAAGTCGCTCACTTTCAGCAGTTGGCGACGACCGTCCTTGGGGAAATCGGCCCGGACGCCAGCGAGGCGGTTCCCGCATTGACGGAAGTCTTGTCCTCAAAAGACGCTGATACTCGTCGAGAAGCGGCCGTGGCCATTGCTTTAATCGGCCATTCCGCTGAATCTGCTGTTCCCAGCCTCATCAAGCTGATGGACGACAAAAGTTTTGCCTATCGAGGGGCCGCAGCCTATGCACTCGGCAAGATTGGCTCAAAGAGTGCCACGGAGGCTTTGACGAAAGCGCTGGACGCCGATGATCCGATGCTGCGTCTCACCAGTGTTTGGGCGTTGCTGCAGCTGGAACCGGATAATGCCGAGTATGCCAAAATCGCGGTGCCGCGTTTGGCGGGGGCACTCTCTGCTGATCGACCTCGGGTTCGTCGCGAGGCGGCTATCACATTGGGTAAACTAGGCTCGAAATCGTCAAGTGCGGTGAAGGATCTCCAAAAGGCACTCAGCGACGATGTTCCCGATGTCCGCCTTGAAGCCATCATCGCTTTGGCCGAAATCGGAGCTGCCAGCCAGCCCGCAGTGCCTGACCTGATCGCCCTCGTTAATGGTCCAGATCCTGTCGTTCGTCGTCCGGCAACCTATGCGCTCGGGCGAATCGGTGCGGGAGCAAAAGAGGCCGTGCCTGCACTTCGCCGCCTGCTACAGAGCCGCAATCACCATGAACAAACAGTAGCCGCCTGGGCATTGGTGCAGATTGCGCCCGATGCTGCGACGATCCAAACAGCACTACCTTTGATCATCAAAGCCCTCCAAGAATCACACCGAGTTGATATTAGAGCCGAGGCAGCCCGCACCCTGGGACAAATCGGGGCCGGATCGGCTCCCGCACAGGAAGCCCTGAAGGCGGCAGCGGCCAAGGATTCGTCGGAAGACGTTCGCAAGGCTGCAGAAGCCGCGTTGAAGGCAAAAAAATAACGCTGACTTCCGATGGGATCACCCAAGTGACCCCGTTATCGCAGATGGAAGGCCGACGGAAACGTCGGCCTTCCTCTTTACGTGGGGACATCGGCAAGATTTGAAACGGCTGTGGGAAGCCTGTCATACTTGTCAGGCTGAAAATTCGCGACTCTGAGAATAGCGGGGGTTTTGCTCGGTGGTCGCTTGAATCGCCGAAACCCATCTGGCATAGTTCCTCGCCGATCGTGGCTAGACGCCTGCGCTGCGCGCTGTTTTTGAACGCCTACACGAGTGACCAATGAACGGCCCCCTTGCCGTATTGACGCTAGAAAATTTCCTGTCGAACTTATTGAAGTTTGCAGGCAACTCGGAAACCGTAGCGCTAATAGCGTTTCTGCTTGCTGCGGTGATCCATGCCAGTCTGCTGCTTGGACTGTTCGGCGGGCTTCCCGTGTTCTACATCTGGCTGGAGCGAAAAGTCGCTGGCCGTATTCAGGACCGTCTTGGTCCGACGCGAGTCGGTGGTAAATTCGGCTGGCTTCAGACGATCGCCGACGGCATTAAGCTGATCCAGAAGGAAGACTTGATTCCGAGGGATGCAGATAGTGTCGTCTTCCGAATGGCACCGTATCTGGCTGGTATCGCCTCATTTGCAGCGTTTATGGTGCTCCCCGTTGCTGACGGCTGGATTGGCGTCGCAGCCGAATGCGGTGCATTCCTGATCTTGGCACTGATGTCGCTGGAGGTGCTAGGTATCATTCTCGCGGGTTATTCCAGCGGATCGAAGTGGGCGCTGTTTGGGGCCATGCGTGAAGCGGCTCAGATGGTCAGCTACGAAATCCCGATGGCGATCTGTGCTTTGATTCCGCTGCTGATTGCAGGTTCGCTGAATCTGCAAGTTGTTTCGCAAATGCAGACGGGTGGCGTCTGGAACTGGTTCATTTTCCATGACCCGTTCGCCTTCCTGGCCTTCTTCTGCTACTTCACAACCGCGACCGCCAGCGTGAAGCGAGCCCCGTTCGACTTGGCGGAAGCTGAGAGCGAACTGGTCGCTGGTTTCCATACCGAATATAGCGGTTTTCGTTGGTCGATCTTCTTTCTGGCTGAGTATGCCAGCATGTTCGCGGTCAGTGGGATTGCCGTCCTGCTGTTCCTGGGTGGATGGGAAACCGGCATCGTGATCCCTGAGGCTGTCTTCGGTGGTTTGCGAAGCTGGATGCCAAATACGCCGGTGGCAGGCTTCAACCTCGGTGGATACGTTGCCAATCTGCTGGCGGCCCACGTGTTCGTGATCAAGGCTTCGCTGCTGGTAACTCTGCAGATTTGGGTTCGCTGGACGCTGCCTCGACTGCGAATTGACCAGGTGATGACAACCTGCCTGAAGTATCTGGTGCCAATTAGCTGCTTCTTGTTTCTGGGTGCCGTCTTCTGGCCGTTGATTGTCACTTCGGCTAAAGGTCGTCCCGTTCTGTTTGGTCCCCCTGTGAAATCAGTAGCGTCCGTGGCCACACCGTCGGCTCCATCATCCACCATCGCTCAGAATCGTTCGGAGGTGGTGCGATGACCGAGCAGCTTCTGTTTTGGGTGTTTGCCATTCTGACCTGCGGCGGCGCGGTTGCCGTCGTGGCGACTCAAAATGTCGTCCGCATGGCGTTCTGGCTGGTTGTCTCGCTTGGTTCTGTCGCAGCATTGTTCTTCTTGCTGCACGCCGACTTCCTGGGTGCGGCGCAACTGCTGATTTACGTCGGTGGAACCGTTGTTCTGCTGGTGTTCGGGGTGATGCTGACCGCCAGCGGTCACACCATTAAGGTTCAAGCTTCGCCAGCTGAAGTAATGCTGGGCAGTGGCGTGGGATTGGTGTTGTTGTTCGTGTTGCTGTTCGGGATCAACTCAGTCGATTGGGCTGACGTGTCAGCTCGTATTCCGGCAGCGGGTGATTCGCCAGCTGTGGTCGACGAAACGCAGGATCGCCATCTGCGAGAGCAGCTTGCCAGTGCGACGACTCCCGAAGAGAAAGCGGCTGCCGAAGAGGCGATTCAAGCTGTGCATGCTCGACGTCAAGCTGGACGGACTGTTCGGCAGCTTGGGCTGAGCTTCTACGGTTTGCGACCCGATCGTGATTTGAATCAACCTGCCGGTCAGTCATTGGCAGCAGGGTATCTGTTGCCATTTGAAATTATCTCGATCCACTTGTTGGTCGTGTTGATTGGTGCCGCCTATCTGGCACGAGCGAAGCGTCGGGCAACTTCCGGCCCTGGAGTGGACCTGTAGTTCGGGTTCGGCCGCGGAAGTAGAGGTGATTTGATGGGTGAAGTTGGACTGGAAGCCTACCTGTTCGTCGGAGCGGTCCTGTTCGTCTGCGGCGTTGTCTGCATGGCGACCAAGCGGAACGGCATCGGCGTACTCATGGGTGTTGAGCTGGTTCTGAATGGAGCCAACGTCAACTTCGTTGCTTTTTCACGCTATACGCCACTGGGCTTGGATGGTCAGGCAACGGCGTTGTTTGTGGTGGTGCTGGCTGCGGCGGAAGCTGCGGTCGCATTGGCCATCGCCTTGAACTACTACAACAATCACCTGACGATCGACGTGGATCGCGGCAACGAACTACAGGGTTAGTTCGCGTTACGACCACCGACTTTGACCTTTTACGTCGTTCAACGAAGAATTATGGACCATCAAGCAACCGGCGAAGTCCTGAAGAATCTGTTGACGGTAGCCTGGTTGTTGCCGCTCGCCGGGTTCGTCGCCGAAATCTACTGGCTGCGCTGGTCGAATCGACTGAGTAAGTCATCCGCCCTGTGCGCCGTCGCCTGTATTGGAATCGGCTTCCTTTGCAGTGCATCTGCCTTGGTCTATTGGGGCTGCCACACCGACTGGGCCGTGCTGAAGGCAGAAGAACACGCCGAGCACCACGATGCCGAAGCTCACGATCATCATGGCGAAGCCGCTCCTGCGCAGGCAGCCGATGCCACCGCGGCCGTTGATGCTGCTCACGAACCAGGGGACGCTGCAGGTCATCCCAAGCAAGATGAGCACAAGGAATCACACGCCGACGCACGCAAGGCCTATTCAGGAACGTTCTACAAGCTCGCGCAGTTCGGAAAGCTCAGTTTGTCCCTGGATTGGTACATCGACAGCCTGACGCTGATGATGTTTACGATGGTCACGTTCATCGCGACTTGTATCCATTTGTTCGCGATCGGGTACATGAAGGAAGAGTTGACCGAGGAATACGAGGATCATCAGGTCCACACCAGCCACGGGCACTTCTCGCGTCCTGGCCGGTTCCATCGGTTCTTCTCGTATTTGTCGCTGTTCTGCTTCTCGATGCTTGGGCTGGTTCTGGCAGGCAATATCTTCCAGGTTTTCATCTTCTGGGAACTGGTTGGTATCTCCAGCTATCTGCTGATCGGTTTCTACATCGAACGGAAATCAGCCAGTAACGCCGCCAATAAAGCGTTCATCATGAACCGCGTCGGCGACTTCGGTTTTCTGATCGGTCTGATGATCCTGTGGACCTGGTGTGGGACGTTCCAGTTCGACAACACCGAAGCCGGCCCAGGCCTGTTCACGATGATTCGTGGCACTGACGGTGTGATGGACGTCTCTGAAGACGGAAAGCAAGTGTTTCTGCAGGACGCTCACGGTCATCGCCTCGAGAACGACGGGAAGCCTTCGACCATCGGCTATCTGCTGTTGGTTGCCGCAGGTTTGGGCGTCTTCGCAGGTTGCATCGGAAAGAGTGCTCAGTTCCCGCTACAAACATGGTTGCCGGATGCGATGGAAGGCCCGACTCCTGTTTCGGCGCTGGTCCACTCGGCAACAATGGTGGCCGCAGGGGTCTATCTGGCGGCGCGGTTCTATCCGGTGTTTGTTCCTGAAGTCCTGCTGGTGATCGCGTACATCGGCTGTATTACCCTCTTCGTCGCCGCCACAATCGCCCTCGTGGCGACCGACATTAAACGGGTGCTCGCGTATTCGACGATCAGCCAACTGGGTTACATGATGCTGGCCATCGGTGTCGGCGGTTGGGGAGCTGGACTGTTCCACCTTGTGACGCATGCCTTCTTCAAGTCGCTGATGTTCCTTTGCTCGGGTAGCGTGATCGCAGGATGCCATCACGTTCAGGAAATGCCTCGCATGGGTGGCCTGCGACGCAAGATGCCAATCACCGCCTATACGATGTTGATCGGTGTGATTGCAATCTCTGGCTTGGCAATCCCTGTACTGAACATCGGTTTCTCGGGCTTCTACTCGAAGGATGCCATTGTCGCTTCGGCCTTGGCTTACTCCGAACTAAATCCTGTCCATATCCTGCTGTTCATTACGCCACTGGTCACTGCCGGAATCACGGCGTTCTACATGTTCCGCCTCTGGTTCTTGACCTTCTACGGCGAACCACGCGATCAGCATGTTTATGATCACTGTGACGAATCACCACGCGTGATGACAACGCCGCTAATCGCCCTGTCGATCCTGGCGGCCACGTGTGCCTGGGGCTGGTTCCTGACGAGCGGTGCTGGTGAAGAAGGTCCGCTCTATCGCATGATCGCGTTCAGCGAGACAGTTCCCGCGACCGAACAGGTCAAATCAGTCGGCCCTGCAAAAATCATCCTCCCGAGCCATCAGGGTCATCACAGCGACGTGCATAAGGTTCACGGTCAGGCCGGGCTGCTGGCGTTGCTGGCGGCATTTGCCGGTTCAACCTTCGCGTATGTGATTTATGGGGCACGTGTCATCAATCCGAACGATATCCGCCGACAGTTCCCCCAAGCCTACGACTTCCTCGTCGACAAGTGGCGGTTCGACGTGTTGTATGACGCGATGTTCGTTCAGCCGGTTCATATCGTTTCGGCCTGGTGCGCCGGGTTCGATAAGAAAGTCCTCGATGTCATCCTGCATGCATCGGCATCGATCACGCTGGTTGTTTCCAAATGGGATCGACTGTTCGACGAGAACATGGTCGATGGACTGGTGAATATGGTCGGTAGCACGACTCGTTCGGTCGGGTATTCGCTGAAGGTGGTTCAGACGGGAAGATTGCGACAGTACGTGATGTGGATTGCAGTCGGTGTGGTTGTTCTGTTCGGCCTGCTGTTTACATCACTTCCTAAATAGTTTGCAGACGTTGCTCGTTCGACTGGTTGTTTCGGTCGGCGTTTCAAGAGATTGAGAATCATGTTTAGTTCGGAATTTCTGCTGACAGCAATCGTGTTCCTGCCAGCGGTCTGGTCGCTCGGATTGCTGGCGTTTGATTCGCAGAACAAAGAAAGCATGCGCTACTGGACGGTGCTGGGAACCGCCCTGACGTTCGTGCTGACGCTGCAATTGTGGGGCAGTTTCGATCCAGCTCAGGCTGGCATGCAACACAAGTTTTCAGTCCCTTGGATTCCGACCTGGAACGTGAACTTCACGCTGGGTGTCGACGGCATCAGTCTGCCGCTGGTCGTCCTGACTGGGTTGGTCAGCCTGCTCGCCGCAATCGCCTCGTGGAGCATCGACAAGCACGTTAAGGGATACCTGATCCTGTTCCTGATCCTCGAAACGGGAATGATGGGCGTGTTCCTGTCGCTCGACTTCTTCCTGTTCTACGTGTTCTGGGAAGTGATGTTGCTGCCGATGTACTTCCTGATCGGCGTCTGGGGCGGTCCTCGTCGCGAATACGCTGCGATCAAGTTCTTCCTGTACACCCTGGCGGGCGGCGTGCTGATGCTGATCGCCATGCTGATGTTCTACTTCAACAGCGGCATGTCATTCGATCTACTGGAACTGGCCGACATCGCGGCAGGTAATATTCCAGCAGGTAAAGATAAAGTTGTTCCCTTCAGCGAAGCACTGCAGCTGGCGGCCTTCATCATGTTGTTCATCGGCTTTGCCATTAAGCTGCCCTCGTTCCCATTCCACACATGGTTGCCTGACGCCCACGTGGAAGCCCCGACCCCGATCTCGATGATCCTGGCCGGCGTGCTCTTGAAGATGGGTGGTTATGGCATCATTCGAATCGCGATGCCACTGTGCCCTTACGGGGCTCAATACTGTGCCTACTTCCTGGTGGCGCTCGGCGTGTTCAGCATCATCTATGGTGCGTTCGCGGCGATGGCGCAGACCGACTTCAAGCGATTGGTTGCATACAGCTCAGTCAGTCACATGGGTTACGTGTTGCTGGGCTTGGCTGTCTGGAAAATTACTGACGGCAAGACTTCTGGAGCCGACTACTGGGCGATGGGGATCAACGCCGCCATGTTCCAGATGATCGCTCACGGGATCTCGTCGACGGGCATGTTCTTTATGGTGGGCGTCCTCTACGACCGCGTTCATCACCGCGACTTGAATAAGTTCGGTGGGATTGCTCAGTTGATGCCTGAATACAGCGGCCTGGCCGCGGTGATCTTCTTCGCGGGTCTGGGACTGCCTGGCCTGTGTGGATTCGTGGGCGAAATCTTCTCGGTACTCAGTTGTTGGAACTTCAGTCCGCTGCTGGCGATCATCGCCGCTTCGGGTGTGATTCTGACGGCTGGCTACATCCTGTGGACGATGCAGCGAGTCTACCTGGGTCCTGAATACAAGGGTCCGCATCCTGAGGGAATCATCCCGTTCCTGCCACGCGAACGACTGGTGGCTTACACGCTGGTTATTTTTGCGATCGTATTCGGTGTCTTCCCGAACATCCTGTTCAAGCCAATGAACAAGTCGATCTCGCATTTGGTGCAAAGCATGTCGCACACTTACGACACACATCACGGTGCCGCGGCAACGGTCCAAACGACACAGGTCACTCAATAATCAGCCGACTCCGAACTTGCGGAGCGGGCAGGCCGTCGGCCATCGAATTCGGTTGGGAACGTCATGGATTTTCAGTCACTGTTTCAACAATTCCTCAGTGGGGGTGGCACGCTTCAGGCGTCTACGTACCGCTCGCTGGTGTTGTTCCTGCCAGAATTGATTCTGTGCGGTTCCATCGTGGCGATGCTGCTGGCTCGGTTGACGAGTCTCGACAAGTGCATCCCGACTCACTGGTTCGCTTTGTTGGGCAGCCTGGGCGCCTTCATCGCCGTGCTGGCGCAGTTCTGGGAATTGAGTATCGATGGCCAGCCAAGCACGCTGCTATTCACCGGCTTGGCGGTGCATGACGAGTTCTCGGTATTCTTCCGTGGCTTTCTGTTGTTCTTCCTAGTGTTTGTGGTCGCGCTCACGGTTCTCAGCGGCATCCCCGATCAGGAAGACGCACCCGACTTTTACACACTGCTGTGTGGTGCCGTTGTCGGCATGATGGTGATGAGCAGCGCGAACCATCTATTGATGCTGTTCCTGGGCATCGAAATGGCGAGCGTTCCCAGCTATGCCATGACGGGCTTCCTGAAGGGTCGCCGTCAAAGCAGCGAAGCATCGCTCAAGTTCGTCGTCTACGGTGCTGGTGCGGCCGGGGTCATGCTGTTCGGGATCAGCCTGCTGGCTGGTCTGACCGGGACCGCCGAGTTCGGATTGTTGGGCGAACGTCTACATTCCATTTTCGCGAACGGTTTTACGGCATCTCACCCGGAAGCACGAATTGCGATCCTGGCGCTGCTGATGATCTCTGTCGGTTTTGCGTTCAAGCTGTCGCTGGTGCCGTTCCACTTCTGGTGCCCAGACGCCTTCGAAGGGGCTCCGGCCGAAGTGGCTGGGTTCTTGTCGATCGCCTCGAAGGCCGCGGCCTTCGCGTTGCTGGTTCGTTTGTGCATGAGCGTTACCGGCAGTGCTGCGGGTGTCGTGCAAGGGTTATCCCTGACGATGGGGCTGGGATTAGGGACGTTGGCCATCATCACGGCGACGTTCGGCAACATGGCGGCTTACTCGCAGACCAATGCCAAGCGAATGCTGGCCTACTCGACGATCGCTCACGCAGGTTACATGTTGATGGCCGTGTCAGCTTTGCTGGTCCTGCGATCAACTACCGGATCTGAGCATGCCGCTAGTCCAGAACAGATGAAGCAGGCGATTGAAGGTCTGCTGTACTATCTCGCCGTGTACATGTTTATGAATCTGGGTGCCTTCAGCATCATCGCGCTGATCCGTAATCAGACGTTCAGCGAAGAGATCGACGACTACAAGGGCTTGATCCAACAAGCACCATTGCTGGCTGTCGGGATGGCAATCTGTCTGTTCAGCTTAGTCGGCATACCGCCGCTTGGTGGGTTCTACGGGAAGTTCTTCATCTTCGCGGCCGTGTTCGATGCCACGCGAGTCCACTGGTTCATGTGGGTGGTGCTGGCCGCTGGTGGATTCAACACCGTACTGAGCCTGTTCTATTACGTGCGACTTGCCAAGACGATGTGTATGGATGTCCGTCCGGTCGATGCTCGACAGGTTTCAATGCCATCGAATTCGCCATCTGGGATGTACGTCCTGCTGGTGTGCGGGATGGTGCTGGTGCTGGGGGTTATCATTCAGCCTCTCAGTCGAGTGGCCAACCACGCAGCGGCAGCTTTCTTCTGATAGTGGAATGCAACGTGGACGCAGTTGAATCCCCCGCACTCGCAACTCGCTCTCTCGGATCGCCCATGGCCTGCATCCAGCACAATACGCAACTGAACCAACTCGTCGTCGACCTGAGCTGCAGTCTGCTGCAGTTTGTCGGCGAAGTCAGCCCCTGGTCGCCAGCGAATGCGGGTGCCGCGCGAGATGCTGTCGCACGACTGATTACTCAGCAGAAACACCACACCGAGCAGTTGATTGACCTGTTGACTGAGCGTCGCTGGCCGATCGAATTCGGGTTGTATCCCGCGGAATTCACGGACCTGCACTTCATGTCTCTGAAAGCGATGCTGCCTCGAATCATCGTGAACCAGAACGCCATCGTCGCAGAACTGGACGAAGCGGCTCATACCTGCATCGACGATGTCGATGCGATCGGCATCCTGATGACTGTTCTCGCTGGCGAACGCCAAATCATCGCCGAACTGAAGACGCTGATCATCAACTGAGCCAGTACGTCATAACCTGGCAGCGAACGGCCGTCTTGGGGACAGCCGTACTCGGCGCCATCCTAACGAACAGTATCTTCGGACTACTCGCAGGAACGCTAGGTTGGTGGCTAGCCTATCGAGCGCCAGCTCAGATTCACCAATGCTTTAAAAAGCGACCGATCATCGATCGGCCGAGTTACGCCTCGTTACGGCGAGAATTGACCAAAGGCACTGGTCGGTGAGGGATAACGTTCCTCGATCCATCAGCGTGATGACGGGATCAGCCACCCTTCTTCTGGATCTTGGCCCAATCGTCTTTCAGTGTGACGGTGCGGTTGAAGATCAGCTTGTCAGCTTGTGACTCTTTGTCGACGCAGAAGTATCCCAGCCGTTCGAACTGGCAGCGATAGCCAGCTTGGGCTGTCGAAAGGGACCGCTCGAGTTTGGCATCGGGAACGACTGTTAGCGACTTGGGATTCAGGTGGCTCTTCCAATCATCGCCGTCGGGGATGTCGGCAACATTAGCGATGGCGAACAAGTGATCGTAGAGCCGCACTTCCGCAGACAGTGCATGTTCGGCCGAGACCCAGTGAATCGTGGATTTCACTTTGCGTCCGTCAGGAGCATTGCCTCCGCGCGTCGCCGGGTCGTAGGTACAGCGGAGTTCGATGATCTCGCCTGTTGTTGGATCTTTGACCGCTTCCTGGCAGGTGATCAGATAGGCCCACCGCAGACGGACTTCTCGACCGGGGGCTAATCGGAAGAACTGCTTCGGCGGGTTCTCCATGAAGTCGTCCTGTTCAATGTACAGGACTCTTGAGAATGGCACCTGACGAGTTCCGGCAGAGGGGTCTTCTGGATTGTTCACTGCTTCGAGTTCGTCGACCTGGCCATCCGGATAGTTAGTGAGGACGACTTTCAATGGCTTCAGTACAGCCATGACGCGTGGTGCGTTCTTGTTGAGGTCGTTTCGGACGGCGTTTTCCAGCACGACCATTTCGGTCAGGCCGTTGAACTTCGTCACACCGATCTCATCGCAGAAGGCTCGCATGGCGGTCGGCGTATAGCCGCGTCGTCGAATGCCCGCGATGGTCGGCATGCGCGGATCGTCCCAACCGGTGACCGCTCCGGTTTCGACAAGTTCCAGCAGTTTGCGTTTGCTCATCATCGTGTGCGTCAGATTCAGCCGCGCGAACTCGATCTGCTGCGGATGATAGAGGTCCAGCACATCGATCAGCCAATCGTATAGCGGCCGATGATTCTCGAATTCCAGGGTACAGATCGAATGCGTGATCTGTTCGATCGAATCGCTGTAGCCGTGGGTGAAGTCGTACAGCGGATAGATGCACCACTTGTCGCCAGTCCGATGATGGTCGGCGTGGCGAATGCGATAGAGCAGCGGGTCACGCATGTTCATGTTCGGATGAGCCATGTCGACCTTGGCGCGGACGACGTACGCTCCATCGGCGAACTCACCCGCGCGCATCCGTCGAAACAGATCCAGGTTTTCGGCGGCAGGGCGATCGCGATCCTTGCTGTTCTTGCCAGGTTCGGTCAGCGTTCCTCGTTGAGATCGGATCTCTTCCAGCGTCGAGCTGTCGACGTACGCGAGCCCCTTTTCCATCAGTTGCTCGGCATACTGATAGATCTGTTCGAAGTAATCAGAAGCGTAGTACAGTGCGTCCCATTCGAAGCCCAGCCAGCGAACGTCTTCCTGGATGGAATCCACGTATTCGACATCCTCCTTCGCGGGATTGGTGTCGTCGAACCGCAGGTTGCACTTGCCGCCGTATTTCTTCGCCGTGCCGAAGTTCAAACAGATCGACTTGGCATGGCCGATGTGCAGGTAGCCGTTCGGTTCGGGAGGAAATCGCGTGTGGACTCGCCCGCCGAACTTACCGCTGATGTTGTCAGCTTCGATGATTTCGTGAATGAAGTTGGTCGGTGCAGACGGAGTCTCGTCCGTGGACATGGAAAGCTTCCCTTATATGATCGTCTACGCCGGAACGGAGCGTCAGTCCGGCCGAAAGGATTGTAATCAGAGAAGCCTGCAGCGATAAGGCGCACTCGCTCCGCTTTTCGGGGGAGAGCTGTCTGTGGGGGAGAAGCACGCGGGAAAGAAGCGAGCCTCTGTCGGAAATCGTCGCGACAGAGGCCCACATCACTCTCACGATAATCAGACGTCACTCGTCATGGGCGCCAGGAACTGGCTCCGGCAGGAAGAAGCTCAGGATAAAGCCACAGACGTACACGAACAGCGCCACCCCGGCGGCCGTATAAGCGTACTTCATCGGCGGTGTCCCGCCCGGAGTTCCTGGCATACCCGCGATCGTGGCGGTGACCCAGGCGAAAGACGTCCCCAGCATGCGACCGCCAATATTAGCGGCGAAGCTTTCTCCGGTTCCACGCAGGTGAACAGGATAGGCTTGCGGCAGGTAATTCCCCCAGAAGCTGAATTGAGCCACGGTGAACAGGCCCGCGATGAAGGCACCGATTGACATCGTGGTGATCGGCAACTCTCCCAGCAGGATCGAGCTGAGATCGAGGACGTAGAACGTCTTATTTTCGACCGTCAAGAAGAAGAAGAAAATCAGCGGCATCAGCAGCATGCCAGGGACTTGGAATGTTCTGAGTAGTGCGCGACGGCTGGCGATTCGCACAGCGAGAAAGGCCAGCAGGAATCGGCCTAGCAAGCCACCGACTTCCTGCATCTTGGTGTATTGAGAAGCGACCTT
The DNA here is from genome assembly GCA_903840265.1 of uncultured Schlesneria sp. GTDB lineage: Bacteria > Planctomycetota > Planctomycetia > Planctomycetales > Planctomycetaceae > Schlesneria. Next base: position 25,501 of record CAIMFH010000132.1, read on the forward strand.
TTGCTCGATCTCACGCTGCTTGCCGATTTTCTTTTTCTTCGCCGCTTCTTCGTTGGGTGGAAGCTCGAGCTTTTCTTGTGCCGAGAGGACCTTGGCCTTGACGTCGGCTAGACCCGGAACGATCTGCGGGAATTGTTGGATCGCACCAAAGGCTGCTCCGTAGCTGCAGGCAAACATGAGTGCCGTGACGATCGTCGTCTTTCGCAATTGCGGTGAGAACAATTCGGCGATGCTTGGTCGTCGCAACGTTCCCGCGGCGCGTTTTTGAGCCCAGGCGGGCGACTCAGGCAGGAATGGGCGAATCAAGATCAGTGGGATGGCGGGAAGCAATCCTGACATCAGCGTGTATCGCCATGCTTCGTGCTGATGTTCAGGACCAATCGTGCCAACACTCGTCAAGAATCCAGGGATCGCAATCGTGAACCACTTCGAGCCGTATGTGGATGCCAATTCGTTCGCGACAGCAACCAGCAATCCACCGATCGATGAGAAGGCTTGGGTGTAGCCCAGAACTTTTTCACGTTGATGTGGGTTCGGGAACAATTCCGCCAACCACGCCACGGCCGCGACGAACTCGATGCAAACCCCGATAAATGTCGTGCAGCGGAAGAACAGCAGCATCCAGATGCTTGTCGAATATCCGGCCGCGAATGCAGAGAACGCGTATAGGAGAATGCTCCATGTCAGCACTCGTCGTCGACCAAGGCGGTCCGTCAGATAGCCCCCCAACAGCCCAAACAATCCGCCGGCGAAGGCAGGGATGTAGAACAGTCGGCCGACCCACATCTGGAACACTTCGGATCCTGGAGGAGCTCCGGTGAGTTCCAGCAAGGCGGGTCGCAGAATCAGAGGCAGCATCAGCAGTTCGTAGATATCGAAAGCAAACCCGATTGATGCGATCACGCAGATCAGCCATTGAGTCGGCGTCAAACCCTTCGCTTCAACAGGTGCGGGCGCAGACATGTCGTTCTCCGGGTGAGGCTTATTCAAGGTGGGAGGGTAGGCAAGTTCTTGTTGGCCGCTGGAAGTGTAAAGCGGCTCAAGGAATGGAGCAACCGAGGCATCGATTCGGGTTCCGCATCACCATCTCCGAATTTGATCGCGTTCCGCTAGATCTGTTTTCGTGCGGTGGTCGCGCGGCTACTATAGAGGCCTCGCCAAGAATCCTTCTTGAATCAAGAAAGCCCTGCCATGAATTCGTCGATGCCCGTAGTCTTCGCTCTGTTGACCGGATTGTTTTGGGGAACCTATGGCCCCGTTCTGGGTCAGGCACGGGCTTTCGAAAAGAGTGCCTTCAAGCCCTACGTGATGATCGGCGTCGCCTATCTGGTCTGGGGAATCATCGGCGGATTGGTTGGGATGGCTTACACCCAGAAGCCTGGAGAACCATTCTTCAATTTCGCACCGAAAGGGATTGCCTGGGGCTTCGCTGCCGGAACCCTGGGTGCCTGGGGAGCCCTGACGCTGACGCTGGCGATGTTCACAGGTGGAACAGCGATGCCGCAGGTTGTGATGCCGATCGTCTTCGGAACAGCAGTCTCGGTGAGCGCTATTGTCGCTGTGCTGACGACCAAAGCCGAAACCAATCCAATGTTGTACGTGGGGATCATCGGAATGGCGGTCTGCATCGTCGTCGTGGCCTACTTCACACCGCATCCTCATCCGCCGAAGCCAGCGACTTCAGCGCCTGCGGTCGAAGCCAAGGCGTAATTTGACTGTATTCCCGCAGAATACTCCGACACCAACGGCACCTTGGCTCGATGCAAGGTGCCACCTTTTTATCCCAATACAGTGTTGCGGCAGCTTAGATGGCGGCCACATGTTGATAGTGCCGATTGATCAAATCATTCTGCAACCAAAGCAGTTTGTTGAACGCTCGTAGTGTCCGAACTTCGGTTGCGCGTTCCAAGCCGAGGTTCATGATCGTCGCGGTGAGCGCATCGGCAACAAAACCGAGCAGGGCATTCATCTGGACCAGCGGGACATCCAACTCTTTAGAACCCGCCTTTGGCGTGTGCATCTTGCCGACCATGTCGAGGTAGCCCACCATCTTCGCGTCGTACGGTCGGGTCACCAGGGCCGCTAAGTAGCGGCCGAGATGTTCCTTGCGGAACTGAATCATCTGATGATCAGGCGTCACGTCTTCCAAAGTTGCCGGGACAACTCCTTCATATCCTGTTTGACGTGGCACAAAGTGCCGCCAAGTGGCGTCGTACAGATGGAGTTTGTCGTAGACCGCATTGACGAGACTGGGCACTAGCGGCGCGATCGCAGGCGCAGCTGCATGAATCGCCGCAATCTCGTCTTCCCCGAATCCGACAAACTCAGCCAAGTACTGAAAGCGGTAGGCCAAGTCCGACTCCAGGCGTTTTTCATTGATGTGCTTCATCGATCAATCCCTTAGGGAAATCCCTGAATTGTGACCGTCGCCGACTAAAGTGGATACGTACATCCTGTTTCAGTCGACAGCTTAGAATCGTCAAAAGTGGATGTCAATATCCAGTTTAGATTCGAGTTGCTTTTCGTAACTTCGTCGCCGGATACGCCAAAGATCGACAGGCGTTAGATCAAGATGCTCAGTCACCCTGCCCGGTATGGCGCCGTCGCTGACGAACCTGATTGCTGTAAATTCCTGCCTGCTTTGAAGTTCCCAATCGAAAATTCGATTGAGTGGCCTGAACTGGTCGATTAGACTTTTAGATCTAAACTGCCCTCCTGAATTTTCGCCCACCGAGATACCTGCCGTGATCCGATCCTCCTGCCTGGTTTGGTGCTGCGCCATCGTCTGGGGTGCGACACCGGCATTCTCGGCCGATTCGGTGCCGTCATTTGTGAATGACGTGGAGCCCGTGCTGACTCGGTTCGGCTGCAATCAGGGAGCGTGCCACGGAAAGGGAGCCGGCCAGAACGGATTCCGACTGTCGCTCCGCGGGTATGCGCCGGAACTGGATCACGGCTGGATCGTGAAAGAACAAGAAGGCCGACGTGTCAGTTTGGTCGTCCCCGAGGATAGCCTGCTGCTGCGCAAGCCACTCGGTGAAGTGCCGCATGGTGGTGCGAAGTTGCTCGATCCTGGCTCGAAGGCCCATCAGGTCTTGCTGGAGTGGTTGAAAGCAGGCGCACCGGCACCAGTCAAAGGCGAGTCGCAGATCACTGGCCTGACCGTGACTTCGAGCGGAGCAGCCGCTGCGGCCGATGTGCAAACGAAGAAAGTGGGCGATCAGCTGCAGTTGATTGTCACGGCGAAGTATTCGGATGGATCGACTCGTGATGTGACATGGTTGACTCAGTTCGCTTCCAATGACGCTGGACTGGTGGAAGTTGATTCTCATGGCAAGCTGAAAGTCCTGCGTCACGGTGAAACCGCCGTTCGTGCTCATTACCAGGGGCAGGTTGCGGTGCAGGTGATCTCGGTCCCCTTCGACCGACCAGCAGTTGCTCAAACAGCGAACAGCGCTACACCTGGGAACTTCATCGATGAACACGTCTTCGCCAAGTTGACGGCACTCCGCATCCCCGCCTCGGCAGCAGTGTCGGATGAGGCATTCATCAGACGGGTGTTCCTCGACACGATCGGCACATTGCCGACGGAAGCCGAAGTCGAGGCATTCCTGGCGGACACTCGATCTGACAAGCGAGCACAGCTCATCGAATCCCTGTTGCAGCGTCCTGAGTTCGTGGACCTCTGGACGATGCTGATGGCGGATCTGTTTCAGAACCGCAAGGAGCGAGATCACGATGTCCGCGGTGTGAAAGGCGTCCGGGCGTTCCATCAATGGTTGCGAACTCAAGTGGCCGCGAATCGTCCCTGGGACGAATTGGTTCGCGCGGTACTGACATCGTCTGGAGACAGCGACCAGCATCCTGAAGTTGGCTACTACGTCGTTACGATTGGCGAGTTCCGCCAGACGCAGCAGTCGGATGTTGTCGCCAGCGTGGCTCAGGCGTTTCTGGGAACTCGAATTGGCTGTGCCAAGTGCCACAACCATCCGCTCGAGAAGTACACGCAGGACGATTACTACCACTTCGCCGCGTTCTTTTCTCGAGTCGCCTTTGATCGCCAGTCGCCGCAAATGGGCAAAACTGATTTGATCCAGGCAACAGAGCATCAACAGAACCAGCAGCGGCATCGGGCCAACTTGCAGAAGCAACTGGCCGAGAAAGAGGCAACTCCTGTCCCTGAAAAGGAAGAAGATGCCAAGCAGCGAGAGCAGCAACTGACGGAACTGCGCAAGCAGATCGAAGGTGTTGCCGCCGATATCGAACGCGTCAGGATGTCGCCGATCACCGTGGGGCAGCCGCGGACCAATGAACAGTTGAAAGCTCAACCGCTGGATCGAGCGAACCTGGCAATCGAGCCGGGCAGCGACCCGCGTGTCGCGCTGGTCGACTGGATGACCAGCGGTCGGAACGAATCGTTCAACGGCAGTATCGTCAATCGGATCTGGCAACATTACATGGGTGTCGGCCTCGTCGAACCGGTGGACGATATTCGAGCAAGCAATCCTCCGTCGAATCCGCCGTTGTGGAAAGCCCTGAACGAAGACTTCGCCGCTCATGGGTTCGACATGAAGCACCTGATGCGGACAATTTTGAATTCGCGAGCGTATCAGACGAGTTCCGAAACGTTGGCCGAGAATGAAGCCGATACCAAGTTCTATTCACACTACTTCGCTCGTCGACTTCCCGCCGAACTGTTGCTGGATGCCTTCAGCCAGGTGACCGCGATTCCCGATCAGTTCCCCGGCTATCCCGAAGGCCTACGGGCTCAGCAGTTGGCCGATCCGGGCTTGGATTCGTATTTCCTGCGTCTGTTTGGGCGATCAGATCGAGTAACGGCGTGTGCCTGCGAACGGCAAGGTGACGTGACGATGTCGCAACTGTTGCATCTGCAGAACGGTGACACGATATCCCGGAAGATCGAAGCAGGAAACGGCTATCTTGCCGAGATGCTGAAGTCGACGCCAGACAACGCCGTTGCAATCAACAGATTGTTCTTAACGACATTGTCGCGCAAGCCAAACCAGACAGAGATCAACGCGATCACAGGCCAATTGAATCAAGGATCGCGGGAAGACATCTTCCGCGATTTGATGTGGGCGTTGCTGAATTCCAAGGAATTTTCATTCAATCACTGATTGGTGGCGAGACGGCAAATGCCCGTACATGATTGGACAAAAACGGATGCAGCGACGTTTCATGCGTTCCACACAGCGTGGATCACGCATCTGAGCGAAGCCTTGAACAGAGGATTGCTTCCCACCGGATACTACGCGCTTCCCGAGCAACATGCTGGCAGCCGGATCGCTGATGTCTTGGCACTCCACTCACCAGAAACAGAACTGGCTGAGGGAACAGACAACCAAGGTGGACTCATCGTCGCAGACGCTCCACCGAAAACGCAACGAAGGCTGATGGCATCTACCTTGCGTTCGTTGCAACGAACGCTTGCCGTGCGGCATGTCAGTGGGCATCAAATCGTCGCCTTAATGGAAATCGTGTCTCCCGCCAACAAGGACCGCCGATCCCACGTCGAGGAATTTGTCAACAAGGCAGAGGCGGCATTGCTGCAGTCTGTTCACGTTATGGTTGCCGACTTGCTTCCGCCCGGCAAATATGACCCATCGGGCATGCATGGGGCAATCTGGGATTGCTTTGATGATGAAGCCTATGTGCTTCCCTCAAATCAGCCGCTAACGTTGGCTTCATACACTGCAGATTCCCAACCGATCGCCTACGTGGAGCATCTGGCGGTTGGGAATGAGATGATCGATATGCCCCTATTTTTGAGTTCGAACCGATACATCAATGTGCCAATGGGCATGACCTATCAAGCTGCTTTTCAAGGCTTGCCGTCGTTCGTGCGAGATCGCTTGGATCAATCGAAATAGCGATCAACAGATCGCCGTTGAAAGAACTATCATGCTCGACATCACTCTCTCGTCCGATCGAACCAAGCTCTGCAACGGCGCGTCGCGACGTGACTTCTTGCAGGTCGGCAGCCTGGGCCTGTGCGGCGTGTCGCTGGCGAGCGTGCTGCGGCAAGAAGCGCAAGCGGCTGAATCAAAAGGGGCCGCTTCAACGGCTCGAGCCAAGTCGGTCATTCTGGTTTACCTGAGTGGCGGGTTGACCCATCACGATAGCTTCGACATGAAGCCCGAAGCACCCGCAGAGATCCGCGGCAAGTACTCGCCCATCGCCTCGAATGTCTCGGGGATCCAAGTCTGCGAACTGCTGCCAAAGATGGCGGGTTGCATGGATAAGGTCGCTCTGGTTCGGTCGGGGGCTCATAACAACGATCACCATGAAACGGCGACGAACTGGGTGTTGTCGGGCCGATTCGGATCACCGTTCGGAGACTATCCCGCGATCGGAGCGGTGGCCGCTCACGAGCTTGGGTTTAACGGCGTGCTACCTCCCTACATGGCCATCCCGCGCAATCCGTCGTTCACATGGGAACTGGGCCGAAGTGCCTTCTTAGGAGGTCGCTACGAATCCTTTAGAACGGGCGATCCCAACGCGGAAAACTTCGGTGTGAAGGATGTCGCGGTCGCCAATCGCGATTCGACTCGAGACGACCGTCGCAAGACGTTCCTCTCCACCATCGATCAACTCAGCGACAAGGTGCGCGGGAACGACCAACTGGCGACATACGACGAGTTCCGTGGTCGTGCCGCCGAAATGATTTTGTCGCCGCAGGCTCAATCGGCGTTCGCGATTGAGAAGGAAGACATCAAGTTGCGTGATCGATACGGTCGCAATACCTTTGGTCAAAGCTGCTTGATGGCTCGACGATTGGTCGAAGGTGGCGTTCGGTTCGTGACCGTCAACTACGGCGGTTGGGATCATCACGGCAAGATTTTTGAAGCGTGCGACAAGAAGCTTCCGGAGTTTGACCTCGGTTACTCCGCCTTGATTGAAGACCTGGCAGCACGCGGGATGCTCAAGGACACGCTGGTGGCCTGCTTCGGCGAATTCGGTCGCACACCGCTGATCAATAAAGACGCTGGCCGCGATCATTGGGGACCGGCAGCAAGCCTGCTGTTCGCCGGAGCGGGAGTGCAGCCCGGCAAGGTGATCGGCGCAACCGATAAGCAGGGGGCTCATGTCACGACACGGCCTTATGCCCCGGCGGATGTCTGCTACACCATCCTGGACTCACTGGGCGTCGATCCTCACGTTTCGTTGATGACACCCGATGGCCGCGCGATTGATGCCTTGGAAGAAGGCGAGTTGATGACTCCTTTGTTTAGTTGAGGGGTAACGTCAACGAGCTCTTTGGCGCGGAACAGATTGCTAAAATGGAGTCAGTTGGAACGTCAGGGCTGACGAATCAAACTCCCGCGCTATAATTCGCGCGTCTGCAATTCGCCTGCGAATTTCTATCGGCGATTGAATCGACAACGAGGATCCAATGGCCACCATCGAGCGAATTCCCGAGCTGATTACCGATCCTGAAAAATATGCAGGGATCGAGCAACTCCGCAAATTTGCGGAATTGATGGATGGCCAATTCCAGATCCCTGGCACAAATATCCAGTTTGGATTGGATGCGATCGTCGGCCTGATCCCAGGGATTGGCGATTTGATCGCGGGAGCATTCTCGTTGTGGCTGATCGGAGAAGCTCGACGACTGGGCGCTCCCAAATGGATCCTGGCGAGGATGTATTGGAACGTCGCCGTTGACGTTGGAATCGGAGCGGTCCCCATCGTCGGCGATATGTTCGACGTCGTCTGGAAAGCGAATCGCAAAAACATCGCTCTCTTAAGCCGTCACTTCTGCCGCCCGGTTCCGTGAGACCGTTGAGGGTAGCCGCGGGACCTGACGCCCGACATTCGAATCGATTCTTCGCAATCTTTCACGACTTTAATCTTCGAAGCGTGAGCGCTCGGATTTAAGGTTCGTGGCCAACAATTCGGCATAGTGTTCGCATTTCGCGGCCTTGTCGTGCTCGCCTCGGTCGGGAATTGATCTCTCGCCATCACCGCCATGCGGTTAGGAGGCTCGCGCACCGAATGTTGTGTGCAGCGATGAGCGTGGATCTGCCTGAACGTTCGAACATCGATCAGATCCGTGATTTCATCGAAATGTGGACTGCGGGGTATCAGACATGATGAGCGTCCGAAATCGGCTCGGTTTGTATGGGTCTTACTTTTTAGGAATGGCCGGGATCGGATTCACTCTCCCTTTCCTTCCATTGTTCCTCGCCGAACGCGGATTAAGTGATCGGGCGATCGGATTTGTCTCGACGATTGCGGCAGTCGCCGGCCTAGCCCAATTCCCATTAGGTGTCTGGTCCGATCATATCGGTCGACGCAAACCGTTCTTGATCGCGGCCCTTGCCCTACTGGCGGTCTCCACGTTCGCCCTGCCCTTGGCTCGCAATGCGATTGTGCTGAGCTTGTTGGTGGTCCTGTTTGCCGAGAACGGTCTGTGTCGAGCAACCGTTGAGAGTTTTGCAGGTGCCGAGGCTGCTCATCTGGCACCAAAGGGAGAAATCGGTCGAGCCTTGGGGATGTTGCGATTCTGGCGACCCGTCGCCATTGTCCTCGTGGCGCTGATCGGCGGATTGGTGGTCGAGAAGTACGGCTTAGAAGCGATGCTCTGGCCACTGGCGGTGATTCAGACACTCGCCGTATTGGCCGCATTGTTGATTCAAAATGACAAACCGGGCAACGACGCGACGAGCGACCAGGAAGTCAAAGCGGCGCATGGCTCTGGTCGCGGTTTTCGCGATCCCGTCTTGTGGACGTTCGTGCTCGCCATGGTGCTCTTTCATGTTGGGAATGCCCCGGGTGGCGTCTATCTGGGCCTCTATCTGAAACGAGAGCTGCACGCGCCGGATCGCTATCTCCCTTATGCATTTATTATCAGCATGGTTGCCTGGATGCTGGCAATTCGTCTCGTGGGACGCATCGCAGATCAAATGGGTCGTCGACCGCTGTTGATCGTGGGTTGGGCCGTCATGTCGTTGCGACTTGGACTCATCGCTATCGCACAAACGGCAGAGCAAGTTCTGGCCGTCCAGATCTTGGATGGAGTGGCGCAATCACTATTTGCGGTCACAGCAGCAGCGTGGGTGACTGATCGATTGGCGGACCCGCGTCGAGTCGGAGAAGCCCAAGTCTTAGTCGGTTCGGCTCTCGTTTTCGGTTCGGCCGTCGGCCCCCTGTTATCGGGTCTAGTCATCGACTCGCTCGGTTATCGAGGGACATTCGGTCTGCTGGGTGGAATCGGCGCCATTGCGACGCTGATCGTCACGCTGCTGATTCCGGAAACGCTGAGCGATACGAACTCATCTCCTGTGGTTGCGGAGGTAGCAGCGTGATCGAAGAAAAATCACGACCGGTTACCGTGATGGTTCCTGGCGATTTGCATCTCACGGATGCCGGACTTCCGAACCATCAAATCGCCAAGTGGGTCGTCGATCAGGCGAATAACTTGATCAAGCCCGATTTCGTGCAGTTCATTGGTGACAACGTTCAAGACGCCACGCTGAGTCAATTCGCACTGTTTCGCCAACTCACCGATCGTCTTCAATGCGAATGGTTCGCCCTCGTGGGTGACCATGACGTACATGCTGATCCAAATGCAGACGGATTTCGTGCCACTGTCGGTGAAACTTGGGGCTCGTTCCGTCTGGGTGGCTATCGCTTCATCCGATTGAACACGCAGGAAGCGAAACCCGTGGGCATGTCGGATGAACAATTGGCATGGTTTCGCAACGAACTTGCCGATGGACAGCGGCTCAATGATCGCATCGTCATCTTTCAACACAACTACGCTTATCAGATCTGGGAGGACTTTGCCGGGCCTGGCATTGACGACTGGCGGGTACTCACGCAGTCGGCTCGGATCGAAGCGTTATTTTGCGGTCATACCCACTACTGGCAGGTCGCCAATGATGGTCGCAACGTCCATATCGCGACACGCTCCATCGGCGATCCCGAAGGGGGTGACGCCGGGTATCTGCTGATCTGCCTGCATGGTTCGAACTTGGGGGTTGTCTATCGGACACCTCAGGACCAAGGGCCCGTGATTGTCATTCTGCAACCCCGCGCCGCGATCCTTTGCACCGGTTCCTCGCAGGTCACCCACGGCGAAGCTCAAGTGACGACTCAGATCTGGTCGGAGCGGGGAGTTGCAGAGGTCACTGCGAGCATCGACGATGGGCTGCCGCTCCGACTTCGTGATCAGACACAGGGACGATGGGGTATCGCCTTTGATGCCGAAGTATTGGCCAAGGGGATTCATCACCTTACAGTGCGTGCGACTGATCGAAGCGGCGATTCCAGTGAGCAGACCATCTCATTTGTCGTCGATCAAACGGGGCGATATACAGCCGTTCCTTGTGTTTCTCCAACAGTCCTTACGACGAACTTCTGTTGAAAGATTGCCGATATGTCTGAGTCCGTCACGTTTTGGCTGACGATCATCGTCTTTGCGGTGACTTATCTGGGCCTGGCCCTGGGCGGGTTTCCTGGTTTGCGAATCGATCGCACCGGCATCGCATTGACCGGGGCCGCCGCCGTTCTGGGGTGCCGTCTGCTCAACTTCGATGAAGCGGTACAATCAGTCGACTTCGCCACGATCGTTCTCTTGCTGGGGATGATGATCGTCGTCGAATATCTAAGGCGAGCCGACTTTTTCGACATACTGGCAGGCCGCGCTCTGGCGCATGTGCATCAGCCTTCGACCCTATTGGCTGTTGTCATGGCATTGTCCGGAGTCCTGTCGGCGTTACTCGTCAACGATGTGGTCTGCCTCGCGCTGACACCCCTGGTACTCCATGTCACGCGGCATCTGAAGATCGATCCCAAGCCCCACTTGATCGGATTGGCGATTGCATCCAATGTCGGATCGACGGCGACTCTGACAGGCAATCCCCAGAACATGATTATTGGCGGCCTGTCGCAGATCAGCTATCTACGATTCGCAGCAAAACTGGCTCCGATCGCGATCGTGGGCCTCGTTGTTTCCTACTTGATCACGCTGGTGCTGTTTCGCTCGGCGTTGAATGCGGGACAAAGTGACAACTTGCATCTCGGTGACAAACCTGCGGACGAACCCGCACCGATGAACTCCAAGAAGAAATCGCTGCTGATCAAGAGCTTGATCGTGACCTCGGCTGCCGTCGCGTTGTTCTTCGCGGGGGCTCCCATGGCAATTGTCGCCCTTGGAGCAGCCGCTATCTTGCTGCTCGATCGGGTTAAGCCGGAGAAAATCTACCATCGTGTTGACTGGGGCTTGCTGGTCATGTTCGCGGGACTTTTTGTCGTCGTCCACGCCTTTGAAGTTCACGTGATGCACTATGCGGGCGTCGATAAATGGACCGTTCTTCGCTCCTCTCCGATTGCCATGTTGAGTGCTGCCTCTGCAATCTTGTCGAATCTCGTGTCAAATGTGCCCGCGGTCTTGCTGTTTAAGCCGATCATCCCTGATATGCCTGGCGAGATACAGGAAACAGCCTGGCTGGCGTTGGCGATGTCGAGCACGCTGGCCGGAAACCTGACGGTGCTTGGATCGGTTGCGAATTTGATTGTGGTCGAAAAGGCACGCAAATCCGGCGTGATCATCACTCTCGCCGACTACTGCCGGGCGGGTATTCCTGTGACGATCGTGACATTGCTGATCGGCATGGCCTGGCTGGCGCTGGCGACTTATTAACTGACGCCTCGACACCAACAACTCGCCTCGGAGACTGTCCCGACATGTCATTCATCGTTCACGTATCCGTTATGCGATTGTTCTCGCTTGCTGCTCTCGCCGCGGCCCTCCTGATCACGAAAGTTCACGCAGGCGAAGTCAGTGACGAGTTGCGGCGGGAAGGAATTCATTGGCCGGGCGAAGGAGGCAAACGTATTCCTGTCTCGATCGGGATCGTCGTCATCGACTTCGCGCGAGTTAACCTGCGCGAGGAATCATTCGCCATGGCAGGTTATCTGGATGTGACCTGGAGCGACTCGACACTGGCGCTACGAGACGACGAGCAGGGCGCTGATGTTCGACGATACCGCCCATTACAGATCTGGACACCCTCTCTTGAATTCGTGAACGCCGTTGAGCAAGTGAATGGAGAACGAGAAGGCGACATCTACGTCGCGCGTGATGGCAAAGCGACTCAGCGAATCCGTTTCAGCCACAATTTTCAGTCGTCACTGCATCTCAGAAGGTTCCCATTCGATCGGCAGAGTCTCTCGATTATCGTCGCACCTTTCGATCCGTTCGCAAAAGATATTGACCTTTCGATCGATAGTCAGCGAGTCGGTACGCTACGCGAAGCATCCGTCCCGGACTGGAATCTCGACTCGGTTCATGCGCGACTTGAAAAGCCTGACGAAGACAATGCTGCTGGACGATTTGTCTTCGAAACCCAGATCTCCAGGCGAGCCACTTTTTACATCTGGCGTGTTTTCTTCCCGATTACACTCTTGGTTGTCGCGTCATGGGCGGCCTTCTGGTTTGACCCCGCGAATCTACAACCACTCATCACGGTCAGCCTGTCGATCTTATTGTCGCTGGTGACATTTACCTATGCGGTCGATTTTTCTCTACCCAAGGTTCCGTATCTCACCTTTACTGATTGCTATGTCCTGAATGCTTTCTCGTTCGTGCTGTCGACTTTGTTTGTGGTGACCGTAATCCACGTGATGATACGAAGCAATCGGGTCGAGCAAGCTCACAGGTTGCAGCGCCGCGCTCGCGCCGTCGTACCAGCGCTGTTCGTAACGGCTGTTGTCATTCTCTCCGTGATCAATCTCACGTAACGACACGGCGTCAGAACAATGGCGCGAACCCCGCCGCGCGACGACAGCTCGATAGTTGCGACACATGAAACCCAAAGTGATTCGTCAGCAGCAACGTAATGCAGTCGCCGACGGTCTTGATCGGCGTTCCGCGAAAGAATGGGATGCTGTGCGGTTGCGACATGGCTTCGGGTGAAGCTTGTGCGGCGAACTCTCGCAAGTCCTGATAGTTTTGGAGCAGTGCTGATTGAAGCACCTCTTTACAGAGCGATTCACTTGGAGTGACCTGCCCTGACGAACCAGCCCCAAAGATGGGAGACCACTCCGGATGCGAAATGGCTCGACCGAAGTATTGCATCCCTGCCTCCGCCGAAATCGCTAAGTGCCCGATGATCCAGGCAGGCGGATGACCATGACCAGCACTTGGTTCAAAGAACGACTGCTCCGCAATATCGGCAGCGATCTTCTCGAAACCTTTGCACTGAAACTCATTGATCGCGATGGCGCTTGCAAACATTGCCGAATCCTTTCTGACAACCAGATCAACGATGGTACAAAACCTTTAGCGACGGAACTTGATTCCGGCGAACTCCTGAATCCGATTCGTAATCGCAGGTTCTACCGGCAGGCGTTCCATCGAACTGGCTCCGTAGAAGCCCACGATTCCTTCGGTGTGATCAAGAATATATTGAGCATCCTCCGGTTCCGCGATCGGCCCGCCGTGACACAGCACCAGAATGTCCGGCTTCACTCGCTTGGCGGCGTCATGCATGGACTGACAACGTCGCGCCGATTCTTCCAAAGTGACTGCGCTTGCCGCGCCGATCATGCCCTTAGTTGTCAGCCCCATATGTGGGATCAAGATGTCGGCTCCGGCACCGGCCATCGCTGCTGCTTCGTCGTCATTGAAACAGTAGGGCGTTGTCAGCAGTCCCATTTCGCGGGCCATGCGAATCATGTCGACTTCCAGGCCGTAGCCCATGCCAGTCTCTTCCAGGTTCACTCGGAAGTTGCCGTCGAATAGTCCGACGGTAGGAAAGTTCTGCACTCCCGAGAACCCCGCGGCCTGCACTTCCTTTAGGAACAACGGCATCAGTCGGAACGGGTCAGTCCCACAGACACCGGCCAGCACGGGGGTCTTTCGTGCGACTGGCAACACTTCGCGAGCCATATCCATGACGATGGCGTTGGCATCGCCATAGGGCATCATCCCCGCCAGCGATCCTCGGCCCGCCATGCGAAACCGGCCCGAATTATAGATGACGATCAAGTCGATGCCGCCAGCCTCTTCCAGCTTTGCCGACAACCCCGTTCCGGCGCCGCCGCCAATAATCGGCCGACCTGCCGCGACTTTGGAGCGCAGCCTTTTAAGAATCTCCTCGCGTGGGAACAGGCTCATGATGTCGCTTTCCTGAATGCATCGATTGTCGTGTCGCGGAACATTCTGACAACGTGAGCTGCTTGTAGCCATTGATGTGAGTTGAGGGGACTATTGCGGTCTCGATTTGCCAATTTTCAATTTGCATTTTGCAATTCCCAATTTGCAACGCTTCCCCTCCCTGATTTCATGCTTGCATCTCGCCACACCGGGCGGCATCTTGACGGTTGAACGACGCGATTCCAGCCTGTCCCGCCACATTGCATTGCGAGAGACTTATGACCAATTTCATCCCCGGTCCAGTGGCTCCTCCACGCCGAATTCTGATGGGGCCTGGTCCCAGCGATATCCACCCTCGCGTCCTGTTGGCGATGGCTGCCTCCACTGTGGGTCATCTGGATCCCTATTTCCTGAAGATCATGGACGAAACGCAGACCATGCTGCGGGAAGTGTTTCGGACGCAAAACCGCATGACACTGGCAGTTAGCGGCACGGGCAGCGCCGGAATGGAAGCGGTTGTCGCCAATCTGATTGAACCGGGCGACAAGATGATTGTCTGCGTCAACGGCGTCTTTGGCGGGCGAATGACAGATGTCGCAGGTCGCTGCGGGGCCGAAGTCACAAAGCTTGAACGTCCCTTCGGCGAGATCTTTTCGTCCGAAGAGATCGAAGCAGCCATCAAACAGCATCGCCCGAAAGTGCTCGGAATTGTGAATGCGGAGACTTCGACCGGGGCCTCGCAGCCGGTCGCTGATATCGCGCGTATCTGCCATGACAACAATGTGTTAATCGCGGTCGACTGCGTAACATCCTTGGGTGGTCAACCTGTTGAAGTCGATCAGTGGGGACTGGATGCGGTCTACAGCGGAACGCAGAAATGCCTTAGCTGCCCCCCGGGCTTAGCCCCCGTCACGTTCAGCGATCGAGCCGTCGCGGCGATCGATGCTCGCAAGACGAAAGTCCAGAGCTGGTATCTGGATATGCAAATGGTGAAGGACTACTGGGGCAGCAACCGGGCCTATCACCACACCGCACCGATCAACATGAACTACGGCCTGCATGAGGCCTTGCGAATTGTCTTGGAAGAAGGCTTGGAGGCTCGATTCGCCCGACACCTGAAGAACCATCTCGCACTGAAGGCAGGACTTAGGGCGATGGGACTCGAATACGCTGTCAAGGAGGGACAGCAACTGCCGATGTTGAATGCTGTTGTGATTCCAGCAGGCGTTGATGATGCGGCAGTCCGTAAACAGCTGCTGAACGAGTTTGGAATTGAAATTGGCGGTGGCCTTGGACCAATGAAGGGGAAGACCTGGCGAATCGGGATTATGGGGGCAGGCAGCTCCGCGGCTAATGTACTGGTCTTCCTAGCTGCACTTGAGAAATGTCTTTTGGATCAGGGACTTAAGATGACTCCTGGAGCCGGTGTCGGGGCAGCAAATATCGCCTATCGAGCGAGTTAAATGTCGTGGCCCCTGCCGAAACCCGAAACTTTGCGGTGAGTAGGATAACCTGCGGTGAATCCACTTGACGATTTCGATGCGTTCTCGGTACGCTTTTCTCATATCAACCTGCTCGTGGGGTTGAACCGCTAATAATCCCGCGATTCGGACCCGCCCAACCAAGTAGCTCGTAACCCTCGCGAGACCTCCGTCAAGTAGATAAGCCCCCGCTGAAGACATGCCGGAATCAGTCCTGACTACTGCGTCAGGTTCTCCATACCTCAGTCCCTGCCCTGTGCTCGATCTCCTCAATCCGTTTCGAGTGGAGTTGTCGTCATGCAACAGAATTGTAATCCGAGCCACTTTCGACGGCTTAATCGCCGTGGCTTCTTGTCTGTTGGCGCTCTGGCGGGTGCCGCAGGACTGACGCTGCCTCAATTGCTGCGAACGGAATCGGCACGAGCCGATCTGAAGGATTACAAGAGCTTCGAAGGGACCGCCAAGTCGGTCATTCACATTTACCTGCCGGGCGGGATCGCCCACCAGGAATCATTCGATCCGAAGCCCAACGCTCCAATCGAATACCGCGGCGAGATGAAGCAAGTCGCGACGAAGATCAGTGGCGAACTGTTCGGCGAAACTCTCGTCAAGACAGCTGATGTCGCCGACAAGCTGACTGTCATTCGCTCGATGACTCACGGTGAAGCGGCCCACGAACGTGGCACTCACAACATGTTCACGGGCTATCGCCCCAGCCCCGCCTTGCAGTATCCCTGCATTGGTTCGGTGGTCAGCCATGAATATGGTCCCCGCAACAATCTGCCGCCCTATGTCTGCATCCCGAACATGCCGAATGAGTACGCGGGCAGCGGCTATCTGAGTTCCGCGTTTGCTCCGTTCAGCCTGGGAAGCGATCCGGCTGCAGGCGGGTTTAAGGTTCGCGATCTCGATCTACCCGGTGGCGTCGATGACAGCCGATTCGCGACACGACGATCGGCCCTGGAAGCAGTCAACGCTCACTTCCAGAAGAAGGAAAAGTCAGACGATCTGAAGGCGATGGACACGTTCTACGATCGAGCCTACAGCTTGATCAGTGCTCCTGAAGCCCGTCAGGCCTTCGATCTGGAAAAAGAATCCGCTCAGATTCGCGATGAGTACGGCCGTAACACCGCCGGTGCCCGCATGCTGCTGGCTCGTCGCCTCGTGCAAGCGGGTGTGCGATTGGTGAACCTGACCTACGGTGGTTGGGACATGCACACCGGCATCGTCGGTGGCTTCCGCAATCAGATGCCCGCCTTCGATCAAGCCTTTTCGACATTGATCAGGGACCTTGATCGCAGCGGCTTGTTGAAAGACACGCTGGTCATGGTGTCGTCCGAATTTGGTCGCACACCCAAGATCAACGCTCAGGCCGGACGCGATCACTATCCGAAGGTCTTCAGCGTCGTGCTGGCCGGTGGTGGGATCAAGGGTGGTTACATCCATGGCTCATCGAATTCAACGGCTTCTGAACCCGAAGAACTGGCGATGGGGCCCGAAGACTTGTTCACGACGGTCTACCATTGCATGGGGATCGTCGCCGACAAGGAGTTGATGGCTCCAGGCGATCGTCCGATTGAAATCGTAGACGGCGGCAAGGTCATCAAAGAATTGCTCGCCTGATGTGAAATGACGCCTGGAGCTTCTGCCGTGCGACGTGTCGCCGATGGATGTTCCTGATCGAATATAGAAACCTCACACGGATGGTCGGGGCAGCCCGGCCATCCGTGTTCTGCAAATTGCCGACTCCTCGCCGAAATCCTTCCTTAATTTGACGTCGTTTGCTGCCGCGGTTCATCACCCGATGCCTGCGGCCAATGGGGGCACAATGACGGTTCGTCCGTTCGCATTCTTGACTGCTATCGCCATCACCTGCAGCGCTGCATCGACATTCGCAGCCAGTCCGGTTCTCTCGAACATCATTCCCCGCGGTGGTCAGCGCGGTATCGAAGTCGAAGTGGTTCTCAACGGCCAGCGACTCGACGATGCTCAAGAGTTGATGATCTATGAGCCAGGGATCGAGGTCGCCGAACTGGCGGTCGTCAACGATAAGCAGGTCAAAGCCAAACTGAAGATTGCGGCTGACTGCACCTTGGGAACGAAGCACATTCGGGTTCGTACGGCCAGCGGTTTGTCAGACCTGCGAACATTCCGAGTCGGAGCGCTGCCTGCTGTCGCCGAGAAAGAGCCGAACAGCGAGTTCGCGAAGCCTCAGGAAATTGCCAACAACGTTACCGTCGAAGGGATTATTCAGAACGAGGATGTCGATCACTTCATCGTCGAAGCGAAGAAGGGCGAACGGATCACGGCCGAGATCGAAGGCATTCGACTTGGCGACACGATGTTCGATCCTTACGTCGCGATTCTCAATGAAGCTCGCTTCGAACTCGCCACCAGCGACGATGCGGCCTTGATCTGGCAGGATGGCGTCGCCTCGATCATCGCTCCTGCCGACGGCAAGTATGTCGTTCAGATTCGTGAAAGCAGCTACGGCGGAAACGGAGCCAGTCACTACCGCTGTCATATCGGTAGCTACCCTCGTCCACTTGCGATCGTTCCTGCAGGGGGTAAGCCAGGAACCAAAGTTCAAGTTCGGTTCCTGGGCGATATCGCGGGTGAATTCACTCGAGAATTCGATCTCCCGGCGACCGGTGGTCCCGACTACGAAGTCTTCCCTCAGGACGATCGGGGAATTGCTCCTTCAGGTATGCAGTTCCGCCTGACGAACCTAGAGAACTCCATTGAAGTCGAGCCAAACGAGAATATCCAACAAGCCACCAAGGCGGCAGCACCAGTCGCATTCAACGGTGTGTTGGCCACCAAGACCGATGCCGACTTCTTCGGGTTCACGGCGACCAAAGGCCAGAATATCGACATCCACGTCTACGCACGTCGGATTCGGTCAGAACTCGATCCGTTGCTGGTCCTGTACAATGCTCAAGGAGGCGCGATCGCCAGCAATGACGACGCTAATGGAACACCCGACTGCTACCTTCGCTTTGCCGTCCCCGCCGACGGTGAATACTTCCTGGAAGTCCGGGATCACCTGCACCGCGGTGGCGATGCGTTCCATTACCGAGTCGAATTGGAACCAGTTGCTCCAAGCTTGCTGTTAGGCGTGAATGAGTTCGTGCAATACGTCGAACCGCACGTCGTCATTGCGCAAGGCAATCGATTTCCATTACTGATCAACGCCAATCGTCAAAACTTTGGCGGACCTCTGGCTTTCAAAGGAGACAACCTGCCGCCCGGCGTCACCATCGAATCGTTCGGGATGTCGGCCGATCAGAATGTTGCTCAGGTCATTCTCTATGCTGCCCCCGATGCCGCAGTTGGTGGTAAGTTTGGCCAACTGATCGCATCGCTCGACGATGCCAACAATGCCAATCCACCGACCGGACAAGTTCGCCTGCCGACAGTGCTGATTCGCGGTAATAACAACACGCCGTTCTGGACCGAGCGAACGAATTCGTTGGCGATGGCGGTCGCTCAGAAGGTCCCGTTCACATTGCAGATCGTTGAACCCAAGGTGCCGCTGGTCCAGGGTGGCCAGATGTCTCTGAAGGTTGTTGCGACTCGAGAAGGTGAATTCAAAGCACCCATCAAGATCGAATTGCTTTTGAACCCCAATGGGATGAATTCTAGCCGTGAAATCTCGATCGCCGAAGGTCAGACCGAAGCGACAATCGCCTTAAATGCCGCGGGCAACGCGCAAGCAAAAGAGCACAAGATCGCTGTGCGGGGCGAAGCGACCGTTGGCAGCGGCCCCGTGACAGTCTGTTCGCCATTCGTCAACTTGCGAATAGCCGAATCGTACATGAAATTCACCTATGAAGCAGCAGCGGTTGAACTGGGTGCCGAAACAGAACTGGTCGTGAAAGTGGAGAACGCCAAGCCGTTCGAAGGCAACGCCACAGTGCAGTTGCTAGGCCTGCCCAACAAGGTCACCACGACAGCCGCTGAGTTCAATAAAGAGACTAAGGAACTGATCTTCAAGGTCAAAGCGGAAGCGGATGCCAACCCCGGTAACAACAAGAGCTTGTTCTGTCAGGTTGTCGTGACGGAAAACGGCGAGCCCATCATTCACAACTTGGGAACCGGAGCAATCCGCGTCGACAAGCCGCTGCCACCAAAGGTCGCTCCGATGCCGGTCGCGCAAGGTCAGCCGGCTCCAATGCCGGCACCGCAACCTGTACCTGCTCAAGCCAAGCGACTGACTCGCCTGGAACAGTTACGCCTAGAGCAAAAACAGCGAGTCGAAGGTCAGGGCGGCGCTGCCGAAACAAAGCCTGCTGGTGGAAACTAGGTCGGTAGTCGACGACGAGCTAAATCATTGCAAGTTATCCTGCGAGCCAATTCTTCGCAGTGCCCTTAAGGATGCCGGACATGTCGCGGATTTCGATGCTGAATGCAATCCTGACGTTAAGCCTCAGTGGATTGATGGCCGGATTGGCGTCGGCCCAATCGCCTCTGACGCAACTGAATGTCTATCCCACAGACATCAATCTCACGACTAACAAAGATCGACAACTGGTCGTCGTCCAGGCTGTGCATGCGGATGGCATCACTCACGATGTCAGTAAGCAGGCCACGTTCACGCTGGCGAATCCAGCGATCTGTCGCCGCGACGGCACGACGTTCTATCCGACGGCCGACGGCCAGACGGAATTGAAAGTCGAGTTCGGTGGTCAGATGCTGACTGTTCCGGTCAAGGTCGAACGCGCCGCCGAAACCCGGACGATCAGTTTCAAACTGGACGTGATGCCGATCTGGATGAAGGCCGGCTGTAACACGGGTAGCTGTCACGGAGCGGCACGCGGGAAAGACGGCTTCCGCCTGTCGCTGTTCGGATTCGATCCCGACGGCGACTACTTGCGAATCACTCGCGAAATGCCCGGTCGACGGATCGACTTTTCGGTCCCGGAATCCAGCTTGATGATCGAGAAGTCGATCGGCGTGGTTCCGCATACCGGCGGCAAGCGATTTGAGAAAGAATCGGAAATCAATCAGACGATCGTCGAATGGATCAGCGCCGGCTGTCCGCGCGATGCAGACAACGTCGCAACCTGCGTCGGCCTGGAACTGTACCCCAAAGACGGTGTCCTCGACGGTCAAGGGGCCACACAGCAAGTTACCGCGCGAGCCAAGTATTCCGATGGCACGGATCGCGATGTCACCGCGTTGGCTCTGTACCTGTCCAACAACGACACATCGGCATCGATCACTCCTGAAGGAACCATTACGGCGGGGGCTCGCGGCGAAGCCTTCGTCATGGCCCGTTTTTCGACGTTCACAGTCGGGTCTCACTTCGTCGTCCTGCCGAAAGGCCTGGTCTACGAAGAAAAGTCGAAAGCTCAGATCAATTACATCGATGACTTAGTTAATCTGAAGTTGAAGAAGCTGCGGATCGATCCATCAGGCAAGTCTTCCGACGAAGCCTTCCTGCGTCGAATCTATGTCGATCTGATCGGACTTGTCCCTACGGAAGCCGAGTACAACAAATTCATGTCCAGCACCGAGCCGGACAAACGAGACAAGCTGATCGACGAACTACTCAGCCGCAAAGAATTCACGGAAGTCTGGGTGAGCAAATGGGCCGAATGGTTGATGATGCGGTCATCAAATCAGACTAGCCTCAAATCGATCACGCTCTACTACACCTGGCTCAGCGAACAGATCGCAGACAACGTTCCCCTGGACAAGATGGTCCAGCAGATCCTGGGTGCCAGTGGCGGGACGTTCAAGAATCCCCCCACGAACTTCTATCAGATCGAACCCGATCGACTGAAGGTCGCCGAAAACGTCGCACAGATCTTCATGGGGATGCGAACACAGTGTGCTCAATGCCATAACCATCCGTTCGATCGCTGGACGATGGATGATTACTACAGCTTTGCTGCTTTCTTCGCTCAGATCGGCCGCAAGCAGGGCGAAGATTATCGCGAACAGATTGTATTCAACTCGGGTGGTGGCGAAGTCAATCACCTGGTTGGTGGTCGCGTCATGCCGCCGGTGTTCCTGGGTGGCGGTCCTGCCGATGTCGCCGGGAAAGACCGTCGGACGGTGCTTGCTGACTGGCTGGCCTCACCAAAGAACCCTTACTTCGCTCAGAACTTCGTCAATCGCATCTGGCATCACTTTTTCAATATTGGAATCGTGGAACCTGTCGATGACGTTCGCGTCAGTAACCCGGCTTCCAACGCCCCACTGCTCCAGGAACTGGCCAAGCGATTCACCGAATCAAACTATGACTTCAAAGGTCTGGTGCGAGACATCTGCCGGTCCGAAGCCTATCAACGGACCACCGAAAAGAATCCCAGCAACGAAACCGACGAACGCAATTTCGCTTCGCAAACACTTCGCCGCATCAAAGCGGAATCGATGCTCGACATCATCAGCGAAGTCACCAGCACGCAAGATAAGTTTCCCCGATTGCCGATTGGAGCACGAGCTGTCCAGATCGCCGACGGAGCGACCAGCACCTACTTCCTGACGACATTCGGGCGCGCGACGCGCGAGACCGCTTGTTCATGTGAAGTCAAAATGGAGCCGACACTGTCACAAGCCCTGCACCTGCTGAACGGTGATACCACCAACAGCAAGATTCAACAGGGTGGTTTGATCGCCACGATGCAGAAAGAGAACCTGCCGCCCGAGCAGATTGTCGAAAAGATGTACGTCCGCTGCCTCAGTCGCAAGCCGACCCCCGAAGAGGCGGCGGCTCTGAAGCCGCTGTTCGCCGAAGGCAGCGATGTCAAAAGGTCGCTCGACGATGTCTTCTGGGCATTGCTCAATAGTCGCGAGTTTTTGTTTAACCATTAACGTACACGTGGCAGACCCATCTAAGGTCTGCCATGTCCAAAAAGCCGATACAAGCAGCGTCAGAGACGCTTAGCCTTGCCCAGTCAAACTCTCTGCTTGGATGTCCGGAGTCTCGCGATGAGTCGATTGATCCTTAGCCTGTTGTTCGTTGGTTTCTGCAGCGCCTCGGTCCTCGCTCAAGAGAAAGCCGTTGCCCCCGCGAAAGATGAGAAGATCACTTACGAGCAACATATCCTGCCAATCTTTCGCGAGAAGTGTGGCTCCTGCCACAACTCGAACGATAAGAAAGGGGACCTGGTCCTGGACAATTATGGCCTGACGATGCAGGGAGGAGCCTCCGGGGAAGTCGTGCGAGCCGACGGCGATGCCTCACAGAGCCAGCTGTATCTCGTCATTGCCCATCTCGCTGAACCGACCATGCCGCCGCAGCAACCGAAGCTGCCCGATGAACAACTGACGTTGGTTCGGCGCTGGATCGAAGGGGGCGCGCTGGAGAATTCGGGAAGCAAGGCCAAGCCAAAGAAGAACACGGCGATGGCCAAGGTCGAGATCTCGAATCAGCGACCTGCCGGTCCTCCCCCAATGCCCGAGAGTCTGCCGATTGATCCGTTGCTGGTTGCCAGCCGCGGCAACGGCGTGACGGCCCTCGCAGTGAACCCCTGGTCGCCGATCGCCGCCGTTGCGGGCCACAAGCAGATCTTCTTGTACAACACACAGACACTGGAACTCGAAGGTGTTCTGCCATTCCCTGAAGGTGTCGCTCACATCCTCAAGTTCACTCGCGATGGCCAGTGGCTAATGGCCGGTGGCGGACGCGGATCGCATTCAGGGAAAGTCGTCCTCTGGGAATTGAAGACCGGCAAGCGCATTGCTGAAGTCGGCTCCGAATACGATGTGGTCTTGGCTGCCGACATCAGTCCCGATCACACCCAAGTCGCTTTGGGTGGTCCGAAGAAGATCGTTCGCGTCTACGACACTTCGACGGGTGAATTGCTCTACGAAAAGAACAAGCACACCGACTGGATCACAGCACTCGAATACAGCCCCGACGGAGTGTTGCTGGCCACGGCCGATCGCAGCAATGGCCTGGTCGTGTGGGAAGCATTCACGGGACGCGAGTTCTATTTCCTGACAGGGCATACGGCACCGATTACAGATGTTAGTTGGGCTCCCGATTCAAACATTCTGGCCTCGTGCAGTGAAGACTCCACGATTCGCCTTTGGGAAATGCAGAACGGAAACCAGGTCAAGAACTGGGGCGCTCACGGCGGCGGTGTTTCTGCTGTGGAGTTCACGCGAGACAATCGCATCGCATCGACAGGCCGCGACAACCAAGCCAAGCTGTGGGATCTGAACGGAGCGGCTATTCGAGGCTTCGGCGGGTTGGGCGACCTGGGAATGGAGGTCGCCTTCGACTCGGACGCTGATCGTATTCTCGCTGGTGATTTGACGGGGAACATCCAGGTCTGGAACGCCAAGGACGGTGCCGTCATTGGCCAACTCAGCACGAACCCACCGTCTTTGACGAAACGGATCGAAGCGACAACTCAATCCTTCACTGCGGCCGAGGCTGCCGCCAATCAAGGGAACGCCGCGCTGGCGGCGATCAACAAAGGGATTGCAGACCGCAAAGCCGCCGCAGAAGCGGCGATGAAGGTATCAGCCGAAGCTCAAGCAGCAATCGAACCGGCGACCAACGCCAAGGCCGCGGCGGACGCAGATATCGTTGCCAAGACGACAGCACTGCAAACGACAGAAACAAACCTGACGACCACAACCGCAGCGCAGGCGAAGGCGGCCGCGGAACGAGATGCCGCGAAGAAGGTCACTTCCGATTTGGACATCAAAGTGAAGGCGGCCACCGAGGCAGTCGCTGCGAATGAAGTCGCGGTGAATCAAGCACTCGCTGCAGTCGAGGCAAAACCTGAGGACGCCGCCGTCAAAGCCGCCGCGGCAGAAGCGACGAAGAAGCTGACGGAGGCTTTGGCAGCTCAGTCTGAATTGGCCAAGCAAAAGAGTGCCTCGATTCAAGAGTTGCCGGCCAAGACAGAAGCGATCGGCGTCTCGACCATCGCACTGAATGCCGCAAAAACCGCTAAAGAGAAAGCAGCGACCGAGAAGACAGCAGCAGACAAAGTCGTCGTGGATGCCACCGCCAAGCTAAAGGCCGTGGCCGACGCCGCCGTTGTCGCCAAGGCCAACGCCGAGAAAGCAGTCGCCGCCGCCGTTGTCACACCTGAACTTCAAAAGCAACTCGCCGATACTGAAACGGCGGCGAAAGCCGCGTTGGAAAAAGCAGCGATCGTCAAAGGGCAATTGGAACGGCTGAACGCGGCAAAAGGTCGAACATTGCAAGTCGCCGAAGGCCCCGCCAAGTAACACGAGTTCTTTGGTCTTCCCTGGAATGGCTGGCGGCGATCGTTTCCACTTTGTTCCGCATTCGTGCAAGATACTCCGACACGCTGCCACGACAGGATCACTACGACGGAAGGCCGCACGACAGATGTCCTCGCAATTCTTCAGCCGCTGTCGAATCACTTTTCTCGCTTCGCTGGTCTCGCTGGCAGCGGCCACGGCCCATGCGGGTGACTCACCGCAGTTTCGCGGTCCTGATGGCGAAGGGCATTCTTCTGAAAAGAACCTGCCATTGACGTGGAGCGAATCCGAGAACATTCGCTGGCTGCGAGATATCGAAGGACTGGGTTGGTCGACTCCATCCATCGAAGGTTCGCAGATCTGGATTACCACGGCGACCGACGAAGGAAAATCGCTGCGAGTGATCTGTTTGAATAAAGATACTGGCGACGTGGTGGTTGACGAAGAAGTCTTCCACCATGACGACCCTGGGCAGATCCATTCCAAGAACAGCTTTGCATCGCCATCGGTGCTGATCGACGGAGATCGCCTTTATGTCCACTTCGGCAAACTGGGAACTGCTTGTCTTGATCGCAGTGGTAAAGTGATCTGGAAGAACGAACAGAAGTACAATCATCGACACGGACCAGCCGGCAGCCCGGTCGTCTACGAAAACCTGCTAATCCTGGTCTGTGACGGAACTGATGTGCAGTACATCACCGCACTCGACAAGAAGACCGGCGACGAAGTGTGGAAGACGACACGCGATGGCGCGATGGCCTATTCCACGCCACTGCTGGTTGATGTCGAGGGGAAGAAGCAACTGATCAGCACGGGCGGAGAATGGGCGATGGGGTACGACCCGAAGACCGGTAAAGAGATCTGGCGTTTCCGCTATCCCAAGGGCTACTCAAACGTACCGCGCCCTGTCTATGGCAACGGGATCGTCTACTTGTGTTCGGGCTATGACAAACCGTGGCTGTACGCCGTGAAGCCAACGGGCGAAGGCGACATCACCGAATCGAACCTGGTCTGGAAGCTCGAACGTGGTGCGCCCTTGAATCCGTCGCCGCTTCTCTTGGGCGAAGATCTTTACATCGTCAGCGACAATGGGATCGCTCAATGTCTAGATGCGAAGACGGGTGAGCCGCACTGGCAGAAGCGCCTGGGTGGAAATTTCTCAGCGTCGCCACTCCTCGCCGACGGACGGCTCTATCTGCTGGATGAAGCAGGCAAAGCCTACGTCATTGAGCCAAGTCATGACGAGTACAAAGAACTCGCCGTAAACATATTGCCCGGTCGCACACTGGCGAGCATCGCCGCAGCGGACGGAGCGTTGTTCTTGCGCACAGACAAGGCGCTGTACCGCATCCAGAAATAGCGCCTGTCAGCCTTCTCTGCGCCCTTCAAGTCTCCGCCGTTCAATTTCCCCTTCGAGCGAGAAGCCGCCGCTACTCCTGGCGGATCGCGACAAGTAGCCCATCCCACAGTTCGATGCGGGACCGGATCGACAGGATCGCGGTTCGTTGCGCCGCCTGCTGACGTTGAGCGTCCTCTTGGCACAGGCTCTCGACAAGTCGCCGTGCCAGCGGGCCATGATCGTTGGCGTCCAGTTCGATGTGCCGGTTGAGATAATGCACCAACCTGCCAACGTGTACTCCATGCCGCGGCAGCGACTTCACAAGTCGAGTGAACATATCAGGGATCACGTCTTCTCGACCATAGAAGAACGCCGAAGCGACTTCGTGCGGCAACCCCTGCTGGGCCAATCGCATCGTCGACAGGACAAAGCGGCGAGTGCTGGGCAGAATCGCCACGCTTGCGAGTGCTTGATCGATCGGGGTTCCTGCCGAAACGGCTTTCAGGAAGTCACGAATTGGCAGAGTGTCGGCGCCGACTTCATCCATAGCCTGAAGATACAGTTCGAAATGACTGGCATAGCCACCGCGACCATCTTCGTCGCACTCTTCGCCCAGCACGATCTCGTTGATGAATCGACTGACGCGTGCATCGGCCGGAGGCATCCATGGAACGGCGCAGCAGGTCACCAGTTGTTGCAGGCGTTTCAAGAGGGACATGAAATCCCATACGGCAAACACATGCTCTCGCATGAATAGCCGCACGTTGTCTGCCGTCTGGACTGAATCGTACAAAGGATGCTGAAACAATTGCTGCCGCAAGATCGACAGATCGGTGACTTCGTCAGTCACCTCGGGAACCGTCATGACATACTTTCTAAATCGTCGCTGCCATTAAGTACAGATCTGAAACATAGAGGAAGAAAGGAACCACGGAATACACGGAACAAATACTAATTCAGAGCCCTTCTTCATTTCGTGTCTTCTGTGCTTCAAATCTCCGCCTTCGAACTATGGAAGTCTCATTCTTCGTAGATCTTGATCTGGACGGTGCCATCTTTAGTGATGCAACCTCGATAGAGACCCTCCGAATTGTAGGCGGTGACGAATTTGCCGGCTCGATCTAAAACGATTGCCGCCCCTTCGCCTCCCGCATTCTTCAGTTGCTTGTTAATGACATCGTCGGAAGCAGCAGCACCTGACAGGCCTTTGTATTTCATCTGCGACACGATTTCGTGAGAGACCGCATAACGAATAAAGAATTCACCGTGACCGGTGCATGAAATCGCGGCGGCATCGTTATCGGCGTAAGTTCCCGCCCCAATGATCGGTGAATCGCCCACGCGACCCGCCATCTTGTTGGTCATGCCGCCAGTAGAGGTTCCTGCCGCTAGGTTTCCCATCCCGTCCAGACTGACGGCACCGACGGTCCCATATTCGGACTTCTTCTTCGGCAGTTCAGGCTGCAATGATTCGGCATCACTTCGTTTCTTCTTCGCTTCTTCCTCGCGCTTCCAGATCTCTTCGATCGCCTTACGCCTTGGCTCGGTTGCGAAGTACGACGGATCGACAATTTCCAAACCCTGTTGCTTCGCGAAGCTATCGGCACCTTTACCAATCAGCAGCACATGCTTGGACTTCTCCATGACGGCACGAGCCCCGCTAATCGGGTTCTTCACGGTCATCACCCCGGCCATCGCCCCGGCCTTCTTCGTCTTCCCTTCCATGATGCTGGCATCGAGTTCATTCGTGCCGGCATTTGTGAAGACAGCTCCTTTGCCAGCGTTGAAGACAGGCAAGTCTTCCATCACACGGATCGCCGCTTCAACAGCATCCAGGCTGGAGCCCCCTGCTTTGAGCTTGGCGTGACCTGCTTCGAGAGCACTCTTCAATCCCGCGCGGACTTCTTTGTCCAACTCAGGCGTCATTTCTTTCTTATCGACACCAATGCCGCCGTGAATCCCCAGCACGACATCGGCAACGACCTGATCTGCAGCTTGAATCATGTTCGTCATCGTGAACAGCACCATCCCTGAAATAAGTATGCGTAACATTTCTGCTTTCCCGGCCTGAGGTCGATTACAACGAGACCGCCACGCTCATAATGGCTTCTTCAGTCCAGTCCTTCGTGGGACGGACTTCCTTCAACTGACCACGCGACATCACCCCGATGCGATCGCACACCGCCAGAAGCTCCGTGAGATACGAACTGACGAACACGACAGCCTTGCCCTGCGCGGCCAGTTCTCCCATCAGTCGATAGATCTCTGATTTGGTGCCGACATCGATTCCCCGTGTCGGTTCATCGAGCAACAGCACATCAGCTTGCTGATGCAACACCCGCGCGATCGCCACTTTTTGTTGATTGCCTCCAGAAAGCTCGCCGATCGCCTGCTCGGGTGATCCTGCTTTCACTTGCAGGCGCTTCATCCAATGGACGACGGCTTCACGCCGACGGCGCAGATTGAGCCACCCGAATCGTGAATAGGGCTGCAGATAGCTGTAGGTTAAGTTGTCGGCGATCGTTCGTGCCTGCGCCAACCCTTCGGACTTGCGGTCTTCCGAAACCAGCCCGAGACCCGCGCGAATACGACTGCGAGTTGTCGCAGCAGGACTCAGCTCAGCAACTTTGACATGGCCGCTGCTAACCGGATCGAGCGCAAACAGACATCGCAACAATTCCGTTCGCCCAGCACCGATCAGCCCCGACAAGCCAAGGATCTCGCCCCGCCTGATTTCCAATGAGACATTCCGCGGCGATTTGACTCCGCTGACATTGTCGATCGTCAGCAGAACTTCACCCGGGTTGTGCGGTACGGTGGGAAACAATTCCGAGACACCACGGCCGACCATCAACGAAACGATTTGCGAATCGGTGGTGCCAGCGAGTTCACCCGCGCCCACCGAGCGACCGTCGCGTAAGACGGCATAGCAGTCACAGACGCGGCGGATCTCTTCCAGGAAGTGACTGATGTACACGACCCCCAGGCCGGCATCGCGCAGCTTCCCGATCACGGAGAACAAGTGTTCCACATCTTGCTTTGTCAAAGAACTCGTCGGCTCATCAAAGACGATCACCTTGGAATCACTCACCAAGGCTCTGGCGATCTCAACCAGTTGCTGAACCGCAATCGAAAGCTCGCCAACAGGAACCTCGGGTCGCAAATCAGGATGACCAAGCAATCGAAGTGCTCGCTGAACCTTCTCGCGTTGTGCCCGCCGATCGAGAACTGCGAAACCAGCCCGTCCCACCGAACGGCATTCCTGACCGAGCATGATGTTGTCTTCGACCGACAAATGCGGTGCCAGGCTCAGTTCCTGGTAGATCATGCTGACGCCGGCCAGGCGAGCGTCGTTCGGACCACGTGGCGAGTAAGGTTGTCCCGACAGCAGCATCGCTCCGGAATCGGGTGCGTGCGCGCCGCTCAACACTTTCATCAGCGTGCTCTTCCCGGCACCGTTCTCGCCGATCAGCGCTAACACTCGGCCGGCGGGAACGCCAAGCTCAACATTGCTAAGCGCCTGTGTCGCGCCGAAGCGTTTGGAGATCCCTGTCATCGAAAGCAGATCAGGCATGGTGCATTCAGCATAGATCATGGCACGCTTGTTGACCACAGAAGATAGTCAATGAATCTTGTCGAAGACAACAACAGACACACTGATTTGCCCACGTTTCCACCCGGATCACAAGTGTGATAACTTGCCCACCTCCGTGATTCTCACGGTGCATTTCCATCTGTCGAACATCTCGCGTTCTGAGGAGCAACAATGACCGAGCCACTTGCCAGCCAGCCGTCTGATCCCTCCAGTGACTTCGCAGTACCTCGACGATCGTTTCTTGCAGCGACTGCAGCCGCAGTCGGCTGGGCATCGAATGCGTTGGCGCGCGACTATGGCCCGCACGTTCAACCAGTGCGTTACCCCGATCCTGACATCGTGACGCTCGATCCACGATTCAAGAAGTACGCGCTCGGCAACACACCGATCCAGCGCATCTATCACAGCGATCAAATGCTGTGGGCTGAAGGCCCTGCCTGGAACGGCGTCGGCAAGTATTTGCTGTGGTCAGATATCCCCAACAACATCCAGTTGCGCTGGCTGGAGGAAGACGGTCACCACAGTGTGCTGCGTAATCCAGCTGGCCACAGCAATGGCAACACGTTCGACTATCACGGACGACAGATCTCGTGTGAACATGGCAATCGACGAGTCGTTCGCTACGAGCAAGACGGTTCAGCAACGGTGATCTGCGATCAATATGGCGGCAAATCGTTGAATGCCCCGAATGATGCCGTGGTGCATCCAAACGGAGACATCTGGTTCACAGACCCTGGCTATGGGGGACTGATGAACTACGAAGGGAACAAAGCCGCGAATGATTCCAAGCAACCTTACCAGAAGGAAGCGGTCTATCGTGTCGATGGCAAGACCTTGAAGGTCGAGAAAGTGACCGACGAGATCTTCAAACCGAATGGTCTGTGCTTCTCGCCCGACTACAAGAAGCTGTACGTCGCCGACACCGGTGCATCGCACTACGATGACGCACCGAAGAACATCAAAGTGTGGGATGTCGTCGAAGAGAAGAAGCTATCGAACGGTCGCGAGTTTGTTTCGATGAAGCTGGAGATGAAAGACGAGAAGGGGAATCGAGAGAAGGCGGGCTTCGCTGACGGCATTCGGTGCGATGTCGATGGCAACATCTGGGCAAGCGCGGGTTGGGTCGGAGAAGGCTATGACGGTGTGCATGTGTTCGAACCCAAAGAAGGTGTGCGCATCGGCCAGATCAAGTTGCCAGAGATCTGCAGCAACGTTTGCTTTGGTGGCACGAGGCGCAACCGGCTGTTCATGACGGCGAGCACATCGGTGTATGCGGTGTATGTGGAAACGAGAGGCGCTCACATTACGTGAGTTCATTCAACCGCGTTCCTCGCGACATCTGCCGGCTTGGTTGATAGAGAAGAGATTGCAAATTGAAGAAGCAAGGCACCGCATCCCTGCTTTGGCGTCATCTTTTCGCCGCCGAACAGTGCGCGTAACCCCATAG
The DNA here is from genome assembly GCA_903840265.1 of uncultured Schlesneria sp. GTDB lineage: Bacteria > Planctomycetota > Planctomycetia > Planctomycetales > Planctomycetaceae > Schlesneria. Next base: position 56,686 of record CAIMFH010000132.1, read on the forward strand.
CGGGTAATAGTCTTGCGACAGGCCGGCTGAGTTCAGACGAGCGTGCAAAGAAAGGAAAGAGGCGGGTGGTAAACCACTCGCCTCTTTCCTTCGTTGTAGCAATCGAGTCAGACCGAAGTCAGACTAGGCTGGGGTCGCAGCCTTCTTCTTGGCGGCCTTCTTGGTGGCCTTCTTGGCTGGGGCCTTCTTAGCGACGGCCTTCTTAGTGACGGCCTTCTTAACGGCCTTCTTTGCTGCAGCTTTCTTCTTTGCCACGTGTAGCTCCTCTTTCCAAGAGATACTTGTGACTGTCATTGCCGTTGGCACACCGGGCTACGCTGATCGGCAGGACAAGTCACCATTCGAATCCATTCGACTTGTCAACCTTGACAAGTCGCGTGTCTGAAACATCTGAGTCCGTCGAGTGCATCTTTGATTGCGGCAGCAATTCGAAGACGTTGACTTGACAGCTCCAAATGTCCATTCACCAAACTGGGCGTCATCCTACGAATTTCATGAAATACTTCAAGCCAATTCTGCGTGTTGAAGCTTGAAAAAATCATGTTTTGTAAAAGTTTGCACGCGTCATCTCATGTAATCACAGCAAACATCGCACATCGTTTTGCATCATCGATCGCGCTGATTGATGCCAATGATCATGCGATCATCATCATCAAAGACACCATGCACACGATGCGTATCGTGTTCTCAAATGATGTTCCTGATGATGATGTTGAACATGTCGTCGAGCATCTCTCGCAGCACTCGACATGATCGTCGTGTTGATGAGGAGCAGTACAAAACGCCTGTTTTTAAGGCATTTGATAGCAGCAGGCATGATGCGGTGAATCATGTCGTCGATGCAATTCATTTCGCGTGTGACCTGCGATCACTCATCATTGAGTGCGCTCATCAAGCTCGTGCAACACGCGTTGCATGTACTGCAGACTCTCGCGCGCGATGTACTCGGCGCCTGGTCGATAGTCGAACACTTCGACTGAAATCCATCCGTCATAGCGCGTGTCGCGCAGCGCTTGAAGAATTGGAAGATAATCCGTGCGTCCCATGCCTGGTCCCAACAGATTGTCATCATTCACATGGAAGTGAGACGTCTGCGGCGCGTACTTCGCGATCAATTGAGGGATCGATGATGACTCGCTCAACATCGCTTTCACATCTTGATGCAGCGCGAAGTTCGGATGATCAACAAGCGTCATCAACTCGACCGCTTCAGCGCATGAGTTCACGAAGTTGGTCTCCTTCGGTGTCAGCGGTTCCATCGCAATCGTCACTCCGCGATCTGATAGCGCGGGAACGACCGCGCGAAACACCTCGGCCGCGTTCGCGTACGCTTGCTCACGCGTGACACCCTCTTGAAGGTTGCGCTGCATTGGTGATCCGAAGACCATGATGGTCCCGCCGAGATCAGCGCAGGCATTCGTCAGTTCGATCAGATACTGAGCGGTCGCGCGACGCACTGCGGCGTCATTTGTCGTCAGATGCATTCCCTCGGTTTTGGCCAGCAGCCAGTGCAGACCACAAATGGTCAGCCCGTAAGATTCCGCGATCGCCTTCAATTCCCGGCGGCGCTCCGAACTCACGTCCCCGATCCGGCTGGCGAGCGTAAAAGGCGCTAACTCTATGCCAGTGTAGCCAGTTGCGGCGATGGTCTGACATTGCCGCTCCCATTCCCAGCCTTCGAATAGTTCCTGACAGATCGCGAATTTCATCAATGTGCTCCTAAGGCAATCACGGCGACACAACAACTTCGACGCCTGATCGGCGTGCTGCCATTGTCGTGCAAATATGGTGAGCGGTTCTTTGGACGCTGTCGAGTAACTCCACCGTGATCGACCTCACGGCACTTCCTAACGCTTCTGGAACGAAGAATCCGTTGCCGCTTCACAGAGCAACCAGCAATTTCCAATTCGCTGAAGAGTGCGCGAAGGGATGAGCCGTGGATTCGATTCACTTCGCGAGGAGTATGCTTGTCTGTAGGAAGACCAAGAAGACTAAACAACAGCCAACATCCGGCAATAACTGCTGAAGGCATGCAGCAACTCTTCCTCTTGAGTCCCGTTGCCAACGCGCCGGGTTGCTCAGAGTGTGCATCGATTCAGATTGATGCGCTGCTAACGGCAACTCCCATCCAACGAATCGCGCTTCGTCCGTCTGTTGCGTCGAACGATTGACGATCAACTCGAAGCAAACGTCCCATCGATTCAACGCGACACTAATAAAGTGTCACTCGCGATGCGCGAACCTGATGGTAGATCGGATCGATCAACTCCGGCAAGATCTGCCGGTGATAGCGCTGAACGAGAAACCTTTCTAGTCGTAGCGAATGTGTCGAAAAGGCGGGTTACGGCGGATTGCCATGATGTCAGGAATGTTGCGAAGTGCCTCAGCCCCGTCTGCCGATGTCGTATCTGGAGCCTTTTCCCGCAAGGGTTTCGGTTCATCCCACTTCATTTCGATGAGGCTGGGATTGGGTGACGCTATTGAGATGCAGGAGGCAGAGCGAAGGAGCGCGGCGCTAAATTGCGCATTTTGGCTCAAGCAGGATGGGTTTGCGGGCCGATCCCTATGGATATGGGATCGAATTCCGCGCGCACGCCATTTTTATTCAACCTGAGTGACTGCTTGAATTCGACGCTCTGACAGGGACAAGGATCGATCAATGAGACACACAGCCTGGATGGTCCTCGCAGCGGGGTTAATCGCCCTCTCCTGGGACTCACAAGCAGATGCCTTTTACTGTGGTGCCGCCAGCGCCAAGTGCTGCCCAACGGACGCCTGTGCTTCAGGTGGCTCGTATTGTGCTGCTAAGCGATGCTGCGGAACACGTTACCAGACGATTCGTGAGACCGTCTGGGAACCGCAAACTTACAATTGCTGTCGCACCGTCTATGAACAGTGCTGCGAGCAGGTTCCCGTGAGCTGCACGCGCAACGTCTACGAGACCTGCTACCGCGACGAATGCTACACGGTCTGCAAGCCTTGCTATCAGACGTGCTACCGAGATGTCTGCTGCACCGTTCGCAAGCCTTGCTTCCAGACGTGCTACCGCGATGTCTGCTGTACCGTTCGTAAACCTTGCTACCAGACGTGTTACCGCGACGTCTGCTGCACGGTTCGTAAGCCTTGCTTCCAGACTTGCTACCGCGATGTCTGCTGCACGATCTGCAAACCAGTTTACGAAACCAAGTGCCGCGAAGTCTGCTGCACCAGCTACCGCACCGAATCGGAAACCTGCTACAAGGACGTCTGCTACACCGTCTGCAAGCCTGTGACCGAAACGAAGCAAGTTCAGGTTTGCACTGGTGATTGGGTCACCGAAACGAAGCAGATTCCTTGTGATCCAAGCTGTGCCGCTCCAAGTGCCTGCACCAGCACCACCGGAAGTGGCGCTTGCCAGACCTTCCGCACTGTCTGCTGCCGACGCTGGGTTCCACGAGTTGAAACACGCAATGTTTGCTGCACTCGCATGGTTCAGGAAGTCTGTCACCGTCAGCAGCCGTACACGGTTTGTCGCCGCGTGCCAGTGACCTGCGTCAAGCAAGTTCCTTACACCTGCGTCCGCTACGAACAACAAAGCATCAGCAAGCGAGTCCCTTACACGACCTGCTCATGGACCTGCGAAACGGTCACCAAGCGAGTTCCTTACACCACCTGCTCATGGACCTGTGAGACGATCAGCAAGAAAGTTCCTTACACGACTTGCTCGTGGACCTGCGAACAGATCACCAAGCGAGTCCCTTACACCACCTGCACCATGACTCAAGAAACTCGCACCCGTCAAGTTCCTTACACGACTTGCCGCCAAGTCTGTGAGACCAAGATGGTGACGAAGACGACCTGCACGCCACGAGTGATTACCGAAACGAAAGTTCGTTGCGTCCCTCGCACGGTCTGCCGACGAGTCCCAGTTCAGACCTGCTGCCCGACCGATCCTTGTGCTCAGCCCGGCTGTGCCGCTCCTTCGGCCTGCACGCAGTGAGATAGCTCCGCGGTGCTCAACTGCCGCGTAACGAAGATTAAGCAAACCGGAGTCGAATCTTAACGATCGTCTCCGGTTTGTTGTTTTGATGGCGCAGCAATCTCGCGAGAACGGCTACGAAGGAGTCGTATCGGACTTCGTCCCGAATCGCGGCTCTTCGCCTCGCAGCAGGCGTTTCACATTAGAGCGATGCTGAAGGATGATCAACAATGGCACCGCCGCGCTGAAGATGGCCATACTTGTCGAATGCGGTGAGTACGGGGTCAGATAGAACAGCCCGAAAGTGATCGCCGCCACAATCGAACTGAGCGATACGATGCGGAAGATCGCAAACGTGCTGAAGAACGCAATCGCGGCCACGAGCAATCCCCATGGGCTGAGCATACCGGTCACACCGAGTGACGTCGCGACGCCCTTGCCACCGCGGAAGCCGAGCCAGCATGGGAACATGTGACCCACAATCGTGGCCACACCCGCGACTACCGCCATGTCTCCGTCGGTTCCGCAGATCCACGACGGGAACAGCCAGACGGGCAGCAGTCCCTTCAGAGCATCCAGGAACAGACAGATCAGCCCCCACTTCTTGCCGAGCACGCGACCGACATTCGTCGCGCCGATGTTTCCGCTACCGTGTTTTCGAAGGTCAATCCCTTTGACAAATCGGGCAATGATCAGCCCGAACGGAATCGACCCGGCGAAGTAACTGGCAGCGATCAGTAGAACAATAGACACGCGGAATGATTCCTGAATCGCTTAACCGCGTGGACATCGCCCCGCGCGTCGATCTTGCACAGTAGTGATGAACATCCCTGTGCCGCACAGAAATGTGATTGAAATAGAGTCTTTCTCCACCGCTCCTACGCGCGGGGCGATGCCCACGCGGTTAAACGATCAGCCGATCCGATCTTTGCCGACCCAGGGTCGAAGCACTTCTGGAATGGTGATGCTGCCGTCCGCCTGCTGATAGTTTTCAAGAACCGCGATAATCGCTCGCGTCACCGCGATCGCTGTTCCGTTCAGCGTGTGAACGAATCGCGTCCCCTTCCAATCAGGTGACTTGCAGCGGATGCTCAGACGTCGAGCCTGGAAGTCGGTGCAATTCGATGCCGATGTGATCTCGCCCCATTCGCCTGCTTCACCGCGGCCGGGCATCCACGCTTCCAGATCGAATTTACGATAGGCAGGACCACCCAGATCGCCCGACGCAATGTCGAGGACACGATAAGGAATCCCCAAGCCCTGGAAGATCTCTTCTTCAATCGCCACGATTTCCTGATGCAGTGCGTCGGACGCCGCAACATCGGGGGCGGTGAAGCCAAACATCTCGATCTTCGTGAACTGGTGAACGCGATAGATCCCGCGAGTCGCTTTGCCGTGAGCCCCCGCTTCAGTTCGGAAGCAGTGCGAGATCCCTGCCATCTTGATCGGCAATTGGCTGGCATCCAGGATTTGATCCTTGAGAATGCCCCCCAAGGTGATTTCAGCGGTCGCCACCAGGCACAGATCGGTCCCGGCGATGGAGTAGATCTGCGTCTCGTTCCCGCGAGGTTGATAGCCGGTCCCTTCCAAGACTTCCATCTTGGCCATGTCGGGAGTCGTGTGGAGGGTGAATCCGTGCTGGACCAGCTTCTGAACGGCGTACTGAGTCAGAGCCAACTCCAGCAGCACGGCTTCGTTCTTCAGGAAATAGAAGCCGTGCCCGGCGACGCGTGCTCCCCCTTCCAGATCAATCAGGTCGTGCTTTTCGGCCAGAGCGACGTGATCGAGCGGTTTGAAATCGAACTTGCGTGGCGTTCCCGACGTTCGCACCGTCTTCGAATCGGCCTCTTCACCGAGTGGTGCGTCGGGATGCGTCAGATTGGGAATCGTCATCAGACCCGAGCGAACATCCGCCTCGACCTTGGTCAACTCCGCTTCCAACTGAGCGACTCGTTCGCGCAGAGCACGCCCCTTTTCAACTAAGGCTTGCTTGTCCGCCGGAGCCGCTTTAGGAATCAGCGCCGAAGTCTCCTTCTGCTCGTGGCGAGTCTGGTCGGCCTGCGTGATGAGCTGAGACCGCTTGTCCCGCAGCAATACGATCTGATCGAGATCCGCTTCCACATGGCGGTGTTCGCAATTGGTACGGATCGTTTCGATGTTGTCGCAAACAAATTGGAGGTCGAGCATTTCGTCCCTGTATTCTGCAAATGGAACGGATGGAATCCGTCACGATCGCAATCGAGGCCCCCGGGACCTCCATCGCAAAAACCGATCTCTACGATTTCATGGCGGCCAGCTTATCCCACAGCCGGGCACTGGCTTCGATGCCGCGATGAAAGTCCGCGATTGTAAAATGTTCGTTGGGGCTGTGCAGGTTGTCTGTATTCAGGCCCCAGCCGAGCAGGAGTGTATCGAGCCCCAGCACATCCTTGAAGGTCTGCACCACCGGGATCGAGCCCCCTTCACGAATCAATCGGACGCGATCAACGCCCCACGCCTCTTTAACCGCCGCGGCTGCCGCTTCGATGTAGGGGCTGTTTGGATCGAACACAAATGCCGGACAGCCATGAAAGCTGGCGAATTCGAATTTCAATGATGGCGGACACTGCGACTTCAAATACTGATGCAATGCTTCCGTCAGGACATGAGGGTCCTGGTCGGGAACCAGGCGGCATGTGATTTTGACCTTCGCCTTCGACGGAACGATCGTCTTCGGGCCGTCCCCTGTGTAGCCACTCACCAGACCGTTCACTTCGCACGTTGGACGAGCCCATCGACGTTCGATGGTCGAATAACCCGCTTCACCAGCGACTTCATCAACACCCAATTCCGCCTTGAAGGCCACTTCATCGAAACCAAGATCGCGGAACTGCTGCCGTTCAGCCGCGGTCAATTCCACGACTTGATCGTAGAAACCTGGAATCCGAACTCGCCCCTGATCGTCATGCAGCGATGCGATCAGCCGCGCGATGCCCGTCGCTGGATTAGCCACCGCACCGCCAAAGATCCCGGAGTGCAGATCTTTACAGGGGCCAGTCACGGTGATTTCCACCGCCAGGATCCCACGCAGGCCGTAAGTGATTGCCGGCTGATTCGGCGCGTACTGACTGGTATCGCTCACGACCGCCACGTCACACTTCAGACGTTCCGTGTTCGCCTTCAAGAAGTCTTCCAGATTATTGCTGCCGACTTCTTCTTCACCCTCGATCACGTACTTCAAATTGACGGGTAAGCTACCGACTGTTCGCAGCCAGGCTTCAGCCGACTTAATGTGAGTGAACATCTGCCCTTTGTCGTCGGTGGCTCCGCGAGCATAGACATACCCGTCGCGGATTGTGGGTTCGAACGGCGGAGTCGTCCACAGGTTCAATGGGTCCGCCGGCTGGACGTCGTAATGGCCATAGACCATGACAGTCGGCGCACCGGGTGCGTTCAGCCATTCGGCATAGACAATCGGGTGCCCAGCCGTCGGCACGATCTCGGCCTTGAAACCGAGGTCGGCAAATTGCCGGTAGACGAATTCCGCACCACGCAGCATGTGCGGCTTGCAGACGGGATCGGCGCTAACCGTCGGAATTCGCAGCAGTTCTTTCAGTTCTTCCAGGAACCGATCGGCGTTTTCGCTGAGATACTTGGCGATGCTGGCGTGCATGCAATCCTCCATGATAATTGTCTATCAAAATCACTTCGCGGGTGCGAAGCCGGTTGGCAACCGAAGTGGTCGTTCCCTTCGCCGCACGAGAATACTCGCCCGGCTGGCGGGGCGAAAGCAGTCCGTGCCTCGCCCCTGCTACTTCGCTCGATCAAGCGAGACGATTCTGGCTGAACGCGTTCGCCAGCGATGCGTCAGCCACGCTTTCACAGCCAGTCATTTGTGCGACGAGAGCCCCCTGAATATCGAGGAACTCGATATCAGCTCGAATCGTGTGTTCCGTGGCTTGAGTCACCTTGACGACGATCTTGATACCGCTGGTCGGGAACACTTTTCGGAACTGGCGATAGCTGCCAATCGCACACGGCAGGCAGGGCATGCCACGTTGCTCCTGAGTCCACAAGATCACTGCCTGCAGAGCTCCGTCGATCGATAGCGGATCGGCCAACCAGGCACTGCGGAAGGGGTCGTGCATCCAGGCCCAGGGTGCCGGAGAGGTTCTCGACGCCACGATAATTCCGTCTGGCGAACACGCTTCGACGGCCGCAATCCCCTGCAGATGCGGGCCATGGAACAGTTTTGTCGCATACGCCGTCGTCATCTCCTGCGAGTAGGAGTGACGAGTGACCTGCAGTTGCGGCAGCGGATTCGTCGGCAGTTGTGCCGACAAAATCACGTTGCCAGCCGCGTGGATCGTCTCGCGTCCGCCGTTGCTTCCAATCAATTGTGTTCGAATTGTGAATCGAGTTCCCACGCGAACGGGCTTACCCACCATGACACGGAACAAAAGCTTGTCATTGCGATCCATTCTCACACCGTGGAAAACACGGAAGTCATCGAAGCCTTCCAGTTCCAAGCCCGGGTTGTGGTGGATCGCACCGTGAGCCAGCCACTCCAGGATGATCGCCACCGGGACGACAGCCTTGCCACCGATGACGTGCGACTCCAGATAGGGAGATTGTTGAACGTCGATGCTCTTCTCGAACGCGATCTTGAGTTCGCTGGATGGCTCACTCATGACAGCGGCCGAGGCTGCTGGAGTCGACGGCGCGGTAGTAGGTGGGTCAGTCTTCCCAAGCACCAGCACCTCAACTGGCCGGCTTCCTGTCTGAGATAGTTCCTGGACGACCAGCTTCGCACCGTCGGCCAGCGGGATCAATCCGACTTGCTCGGCGGCGAACAACTTCTTCAGACCACCGGTCACCATGCCGCCGTCCCATGGTCCCCAGTTAAACGAAACCACATGACACTGCCGATTTTCGATCGAGAACTGACGAGCCAGCTTATTGAGAACTTCGTTCGCCATCGCGTAATCGCACTGACCGACGCGGCCGTAGCGAGCCGTATAGGACGAGAACAGGCACAGCATACGCAGTTGATCATGTCGGATCGCACCAAGTACGTTGCGCAGACCTGTTACCTTAGTCTGATAGACGCGATCAAACTGTTCTCGCGTTTTGTCTTCGATCCGTTGATCGGCCAGAACTCCCGCTCCATGGATGACCCCTCGAATCGGTCCATGTTGGTTTTGTAGTTGCACAAGCAGCAGCCGAACTGCGGCCAGATCGCGAATGTCGACCGCGTGGTATTCCACAGGAGCACCCAGCGATCGCAGACGATTCAGCGTGGATGTCACTTCGCGGCCAGCCAAGACTTGGCGGAGCTGAGATTCGATCTCTTTGGGTAACGTTCCCTTTGGTAGATTTCGAATCAAGGCCTGCTTGATCTCGACATCACTCGAAGCGCTCCGCAACCACTCCGGTTCTGCAGCAGGTTCGGGACTACGACCGAGAATTGCGAGTCGGCACTTCCACTGGTCTACCGCAGCCAGAGCCGCTTCAGCCGTAACACCACGAGCCCCGCCGCTGACAATCACCAGATCGCCCGGCTGGATTGCAGATGCGCTCGTGCTAAAAGTACTGAGTGACTGTTCGACAACAGTCGGCGTCGTGGCACCCCTTGGCGAAAGGCCGATCTCGACCGGACCTTTGCGGAATAACTGATCGACAATTTGAACAGCTGCGTCGTTCGCCGATCCCCAGTCGCTCGAGACATCGATTGCTTTACACGTCACGTCCGGCCATTCACGAGCTGCCGATTTGGTCAGCCCCGCCAATCCACCAGAGAGTGGATCGGATAAAGCTTGCTGACCTTCAAATCCGAATTGTCCATCCAGGTGAGCGACTGTCGCGAATACGCTGGCACCTGCTATTGCCGTCTGCCGCAACGCGGGACCAGCCTTCTGCAAGAGCTCGATCGCTCGCCACAGGTGACGATCCTGCGTTCCCTCAGCGTGTGCAATCACGATCAACCCGGCCAACTGAGCTGGAGCGGTCGTGGCACTCGGCTCGTCCAATTGAATTAGCCGTGGCTTCAACCCACGCCTGGTTAACTCGGCAGCAATCTGCAGCGACAAACCGAGACCGTCATCCGTGATCCAGACCTCAGCACCACGAACGATTGGCAGTTCAGGCAGCGGAGGCAGCGATTCTGAGCGAACGATACTGCGAACAAGAGTTGATGGCTGGGTTAGCGGCTGTCCCGCCGAAGCAGCATGGGCCGCTATCGCCGAGACGGAAGCTGCTGATACGCTTACTGAGGCGGCAACATTTGGCGCAACAATATTTCCGGAGCTTCGTGCTTCCGCGAGCGCGACAACATCGCCCAAGGTGTGCAACGAACCAAGTTCTTCGGGTTTGAACGCGGGCAGGTTCGTGACCCGCTCTTGCAGCGCCGACAGGATTTCGACGCGCTTGATGGAATCGATTCCCAAATCGTGATCCAAGCTCATCCCCAGACTCAGCATCTCAGTGGGATAGCCCGTCTTTTCTGATACCACAGCGAGCACAGTTGCTGACAAGGCTGGGCCTGCCGCAGCGGCTGACGTTGTCGCCGGAGTAGTACTGAATGCTGAGTACTTAGCACTCTCTGCTGGTTGCGGTGCCGGCGTAGCAGGCAACAGCGTTGAGTTGGTCGGTGAGGTACCGCTCGCGGCACTCCTCGCCTCTGCCAGCGTCACCACATCACCCAACGTATGCAACGAACCAAGCTCTTCGGGCTTGAACGCGGGCAGGTTCGCCACTCGCTCCTGCAGAGCCGATAGGATCTCGACCCGCTTGATGGAATCGATTCCCAGGTCGTGATCGAGGCTCATGCCCAAGTTCAGCATCTCGGTAGGATAGCCCGTCTTTTCTGAGACGACAGCGAGAACGGTGGCTGACAACGCTGGGACTGCGGCAACGGCCAAAGTTGTCGCAGGAGTACTGAGTACTGAGTGCTGAGTACTCTGTACTGGCTGCAGTGCGGGGGCAGCAGGCAGCGGAGTTGGGGGCGATAAAGACACTTGATTCAACAGCGTTGCGTTGACTAGTGACGTGCCACTCGCAGCACTTCGTGCCTCAGCAAGAGCAACCACATCACCTAACGTGTGCAGTGATCCAAGTTCATCTGGCTTGAACGCAGGCAGGTTCGTCACGCGTTCCTGCAGAGCCGACAGAATTTCAACCCGTTTGATCGAGTCGATTCCCAGATCATGATCGAGACTCATCCCCAAGCTGAGCATCTCAGTCGGATAGCCGGTCTTCTCTGAGACGACAGCAAGGACGGTGGCTGAGAGCGATGGGACTGCAGCAGCGGCCGACGTTGCCGCCGGAACCGTACTGAGTACTGAGTACTGAGTACTCTGTACCGGCTGCGGAGCCGTCACCGACGATGCCGGAGCGGCAACCTGTACAGATGCAGGTGCCGGTGAACCAGCGGTGCCACTCGCAGCACTTCGTGCCTCAGCAAGAGCCACCACATCACCCAACGTATGTAGTGATCCAAGTTCGTCTGGCTTGAACGCAGGCAGGTTCGCGACTCGCTCCTGCAACGCCGACAGGATCTCAACTCGCTTGATCGAATCGATCCCGAGATCGTGATCCAGGCTCATGCCCAAGCTGAGCATCTCAGTGGGATAGCCGGTCTTTTCAGACACCACAGCGAGGACGGTGGACGATAGCGATGGTCCCGCGATCGCATTCACAGACGTACTCGGTGCTGAGTACTGAGTACTGAGTGGCGGCTGCGTCGCGGTCGCAGACGACAGTATCGGAGCAGCGGGCGTTGGTTGCGGCACCAGTGAAGCAACGACACCATTCGTGGCACTTCGCGCTTCGGCAAGAGCGACAACATCACCCAACGTGTGCAGCGATCCAAGTTCGTCTGGCTTAAATGCAGGCAGATTCGCAACTCGCTCCTGAAGAGCGGAGAGGATTTCAACTCGCTTGATGGAATCGATCCCGAGATCGTGATCCAGGCTCATCCCCAAGCTGAGCATCTCGGTGGGATAGCCGGTTTTTTCAGAGACGACAGCAAGCACAGTGGTCGACAAGACTGAGGTAACCGCAGTCGCGGTGGGTGCTGCGGCTGATGCAGGTGCTTTCTGTAGTATGCTCGGCACAACCAGCGGCGAAGCCACCGGGACTGTCGTACTAGGTACTGAGTACTGAGTACTGAGTACTGGCTGCGGAGCCGCGGGCGGAGCGACCAGAGGCTTCGTCGTCGGAGCAACATCTGCGAGCAGCGGAATAAACGGTCTTTGAGTCGCAGCCGCAACGACTGGCGCCTCGAACAAAGCCCTCGGTGCTGCTGACTTCGGCGCGGAGTTTCCCAAGGTCAGTTCAAGTTGTCGGCGCGATAGCTCTTCAAATGTGCGCAAGGCGGCTTCTTGCGATTCCAGAAACCGCTGATGAATCCGTGCGGTCTCTTCCTGCATCTGCTTTAACGTCTGCAGGTGCTGTTGAACCGTGGCAATCGCTTCCGAGGACAAAGCGTTCCCTTCGTGACGGGGCTCAGAGGGCGTCGTCGTCACAGCAGGCACCGGTAAGGCTGCGGGTAGTGGCAACGGAAGAGGAGGACTATTCTGGGCCGGCAGACTCGCGACTGGCGCCACCGTCGGTTGTGACAGTGGCTCGTTGACCGGAGGCTGATTTAGAACCGGAGTCGGCGCGAGTGGCGTCTGCGCTGCAGGCACAACCATTGGCGGGCGAGGTGGCAGTGCCGTTCGTGGCTTCACGTAGTTGGCTCCGCAGATGGGAATTCGCAATCGACTCGACTGAACTTCAACAGCAGGGGCTTGCGGATCCCAGGCATCCAGCCGCACGGCTCGTCCCGATGCTGATAACTGCGCCAAGGCGTGAGCCAGATCAAAGACACCGCCTCGTCGACCATTGGAAGAATCAACGGCGATGGCTCGGAACTCACGACCGCTCAGAATCGAATTCACGAGGCCCGTCAAAACGCCACCCGGACCAACTTCCAGAAACGTCCGCACGCCGTCCGCGTACATCTGCTCAATTTCGTGAACGAAGTTGACCGGTCGAGCCAACTGCGACGCCAGCAAGTCACGCGCGGCAGTCGGATCAGCCGGATACTCGGCTCCCGTGCTATTCGCATAGACCGGCATTTGCGACGGCGCAAATTCGACAACTTCCAACTCTGGCCGGAAGGCTCGGCTGGCAGTGGCCACCAAAGGGCTATGGAATGCGGCGGCAACTTGCAGTTTCTTCCCACGCAGATTTCGTTGCGAGAACAACGCCGAAGCTCGATCAATTTCGGGGATCCGGCCCGACAGCACAATTTGGTTCGGGCTGTTGTAATTGGCCACAACTAAATCGACTGCCATCTCTTTAATGGCCGCTTCGACCTGCGTCAGCGGAGCTCCCACGGCCAGCATTCCGCCGTCGACTTCTTGGGCTTCTGCCATCAGTCGACCACGTAGCATCGACAACCGGTAGAGCGTCTTCGGAGCAAAGCGGCGTGAAGCGCAGAGCGCCGTCAGTTCACCATAGCTATGTCCCGCAGCGGCTTCGGGGTGAACACCGAATTGTTCGAGGATTGCCAACGCACCCAGGCTGACTGCGCCAATAGCCGGTTGAGCCACCTGCGTCGCTCGGAGATCGTTGTCCTGTGCATCGCGAGCGCCCTGCGACCAGGCCGGTGCCGGGTAGACGAAGTCGGTCAACTTGTTCATCGCGCGGACGGGACCGCTTTCGACTCGTGACGCAAAGACTTCGTTCGCTTCTGACAGCACATCGTTCATCGCCGGGAAGCGGCAAGCCAACTCGCGCAGCATCCCGATATATTGCGAACCTTGCCCCGGGAACAAGACTCCCAAGCGGCCCGAGGCTGCTCCGCGACCATAGTAAGCCCCATCGGGTGTCGACCAGTCGGCGCGATCAGAGTACTTCTCCAACATCGTCACTGCACCGGCGACGATCTTCGCGACATCTGTCTTGTCGCGTTCCACGACGAACAACAGTCGATGAGCGTGTGTCGGCTGAAATGATGCACGCGTGGCTGTCGCGCGTGTTCGTGCCGCGGCCCAATCACCAACTTGCGACCACGCCTGCAACTGGCTGACGAGTTGCGGCTGGCTATCGGCCGACAACGCGACAATCTGCACATCGCCGTCCCAATCAGGTGTTTCAAAGTTTTGCGGAGACTCTTCCAGCACGCAGTGGAAGTTGCTCCCCCCGAATCCGAACGCACTGACCGCGGCACGACGAGGATACCCGTTCGGCTTCACCCACGGCCGTGCTTCTGTGTTCACATAGAACGGAGAGTCTTCGGCGAGGATCGCGGCCGGGGGCTGGCTGACCTTGATCGTCGGTGGTAGCACGCGATGTTGCAGGGCCAGAATCGCCTTGATGATCCCGGCCGCACCAGCAGCGGCTTTCGTATGGCCGATCTGAGACTTAATCGATCCGACCGCACACCAGGGACCGCGACGACCTGTCGCTTTGTAGACTTGCATCAAACCAGAAACTTCGGTGGCATCCCCCACCTTGGTCCCGGTGCCATGCGCTTCGACAAGCTCCACTGTGTCGGGGCTGATGCCCGCCACCTTGTAAGCATCCTGCAGACAGCGAACTTGCCCTTCTGCTTTGGGAGCGTAAACCGCATTCCCCGCGCCGTCGCTGGACGTGCCGATCCCTTTTAGAACTGCATAAATCCGGTCCCCATCTCGCTCCGCGTCAGCCAGACGTTTCAGAACGACGATTCCCGTGCCCTCACCCAGGATCGTGCCATCCGCGGTTTCCGAGAATGGCTTCGCATCTCCAGATGGCGAAAGTGCCGGAGTCTTGCTGAAGCACATGAACATAAAGATGTCGTTGAAGGTGTCGATCCCACCCGTCACGACCATGTCGCTGCGTCCAGTCCACAGTTCCAGCGAGGCGAGATGGATCGCCGACAACGAACTCGCACACGCCGCATCCACGACACAGTTCGTTCCATGCAAGTCGAGACGGTTCGCGATTCGGCCGGCGACGACATTGCCCAACAGACCCGGGAACGAATTCTCTTGCCAGGGGACGTAGCTCTCCGAGATGCGCTGCACGACATCAGCCGCCACATCATCGGGCACGCCGGCATCCTTCAGGGCCTTCTTCCAGCGAGGATGCCCCAAGCGAGCTCCCAGCGGAATCACCATCTCCAGCGTCCCGGTCACCCCCAGGATGCAGCCGACGCGAGACCGATCGAATTGTCGCCCTGCCCCGTATCCGGCATGCTCCAGAGCGCGCTTGGCTCCGACCAGACCCAGCAGTTGCGACGTATCGATCGCTTCGAGGTTGTTCGGCGAGATCCCATATTCGAGCGGATCGAACGGGACGGGAGACAGAAAGCCCCCGCGCCGCGCGTACGTCATGTCCGGCGTCTTTTGATTGGCATCGAAATAGTCGTCGGGGTTCCAATGCGTGGCAGGAACCTCAGTGATCGCATCGACCCCACGCCGGATGTTCGACCAGAACTGGTCCAGACTATCAGCTTTGGGAAAGAGCGCACTCAGGCCGACGACGGCCAGCGGAGGTTGGGCGAGGGCAGGTTGATTCAAGGACATTCGCCTATCTCGGGGAAGCAGTGGTCACGGCTTGCTTATGGGTGGCTGGGGTTGAGGGCCTTGCCCGAATCCCCAGAATCTTCCGAACGTCAATTCTTGGGTCAGACAAAGCACTAGTGGGGTTCCGCGAAGGATCGCAATTGATTCATCTCACGCGGGACAATTTGAGCGGCGGTGGGTGGTAGCGGGAATCCCTGGCTGCGTAGAACGTTGATTCGCTGGATGACGGCAGCACCGTACAGCAGATTGTACGCAACTGTCGCGACTCGGCGATGTCCCGGCTGGGCCAAAAATGTTCCGCGGGTCCATTCGTTAAACGCTCCCATCGCCGGCCCGCACCAGATCTGGTAGTCCAGCCGTCGCGAAGGTTCGCCGCTGTTGGCCCACCGCGAGGACTGACCCAGATACCAGCGAAAGACCAATGCCATCTTATGCTTAGGGTCACGGTTGCCGCGTTCCACCTGAGCCGGATCGCGAGTCGAGAAGTAGTCGCAAGTCTGCCGCCAGACTTCGTCCAGCGATTCGCGGAACAGATTCTTCTCCAGCCAATCGCGATCGCCCGCAGGAATCTCTTCGATACTTTTGTTGGCTCGATACGCTTCGTACAGCTTCGCCGCCCGCATTGGAAACATGGTGCCGCGTTTCAAGACCTGGACTTTCACACCCATTTCAAACATGTCGGCACACGGGCACATTGTCGTGTCGGCCTGTTCCGCTTCGGCCAGCATCTGACGAACGGAGTCACACGTGCCCGATTCAACACACGCCTGCTGCACGGACCCCACAAGAATATAAGCCGCCCCCATCGCCAGTGCGGCTGCGGCGGAAGCGGGGGTCGAAATCCCACCCGCCGCTCCCACTCGCAACGGTTGAGCGAACCGATACTGAGTCATCGCCCGGTCTCGGAGCGCGATAATCGTCGGCAACAACGTCAAGGCGGGGCGGTTGTCGGTGTGTCCTCCGGAATCCGCTTCGGCCGTAATGTCCTGGGCAATTGGAATTTCTTGAGCCAGTTGCGCCTGCTCCGGGGTGATCGCTCCCTCTTCAATCAGATGTGCCAGGATCTTGGCAGGCGGCGGCGCAAAGAACTTCGAACCAACCTCAATGCGGCTGACTTTCGCGATTACACGATTCGGTGTGACGATCTTGCCGGTCGCGTCGCGATGGATGCCGTGCAATCGATAGCGAACAACATGCGGAGTTAGATCCAGATAGGCTGACGCTTCGACAAGCCTGACGTTGCGACGCAGGTACAGGTCGACAATCGCCTTCTCCAGCGCCTGCTCGTTGGGGCTGTGAATCAGATTGAAACCAAACGGATATGAACGACCTGCCGCAGCAGTCTGATGAGCCGTAATTCGATCAATCGCCTGCTCGACTCGAGACAGCGACAACCCAGCCGCACCAAAGAACCCCAGCATGCCGCAACGCGCCATCTCTTCGACGATCTCGACTGATCCAATCCCCGCCGCCATCGCGCCGGAGACGTAGGCGTAACCCAACCCATGATCTTCGCGAAACGATCGATCACCCAACTGGTTCAAGCTGGTCGGCGGTACAAACCCGGTGACAGGATACGAATTCGCATCCCCAGAAAGTCGACCGATGCTGGCCGAACCACCACGACCGATCGCCGGTCCTTGAGTCGTATTGACGATCACCAGCGGCGCTGAAATATCCTGCACCGCGGCGGCGATCGATTCGCTATCCATCGCGAGTGACCCGCCAGCGGCTGACCATTCTCCGAGAACGGGGGTTGAGGTTTGCGTCATGACGGTCCGGATGGCTGTTGTTTGCGAGGCATAACTCACTCGGATCGACAGCGTCCTGGTGGAGCGCGGCCAATTCGGGCGAAGGGCATACAGTATAAAAGTCGACCCGACCAGTTGCACGCGGCGAGATTACGGAACTTGCCTTCCCGCCCCGATATGGAGGAAAGAATCGATGAGTTCTGCCGCGCCGTTGCGTTTTGGCAACATATTGACAGGCTGTACTAGCACCCCGTAGCCTGATGGGTTCATTTCACAAATCAGATCAAAACGCATTCGCGACCCCAAAGTTGCTCACACATTCGCAAGACGGGACTGGAATCATGGTCAAACAGGTTTCGATTCGTCTTGGCTTTGGCCGCGCTATCCGCATCGCCGCACTGGCTCTGGCTGGCATGCTAGTGACTGCAACACCGAGTTCCGCTCAGTTTGGCCGCGCTGGCAACTTCGAACAAACCGTGTTGGCACCCCGTTCCGTGCCATCATTTCCGCGCCCCAGCGCCGCCGAAGCCAGGATCTTGCAACGACTTTCCGAACCTGTATCCACGGATTGGACCGACACGACGTTGGAAGAGGCCCTGAACGACCTTGAAGATCGGTTCGCCTTCCAAATCTGGATCGACAAGCAATCCTTGCAGGATGACGGCCTCGACACGGATGAAAAAATCACGCTGGAAATTGACGGCGTTTCATTGCGAACCTGCCTGAGGCTAATTCTGGAACCAGTGGGACTGGTCTATGTAGTCGAAGACGAAGTCATGAAGATCACTTCTCAGGTTGCGCACGGAACGAAAAAGACCACGCGGGTCTATCCAGTGGGCGATCTCTGCGAGACACCCGCAGAAGCAGAGGAGCTACTCGAAACAATCGAATGCGGTTTGGGGATCTCACGCCAAACGGGTGATGGCCATCGCTACGTCATCTCGTCGAAAATGAAGACACTAACGGTTCGCGATTCATACACGGTGCAAGAAAAAGTGCAGGAGCTGATCCTGGCTCTTCGCGATGCGCAAGCGGCAAACAATTCTGCTCCGCCAGCTGCGGCCCATTGATCTAATTCCCAAGAGAAAGTTCAGGATCATCTCATGTATATTGCGACAACTTACCTCAAGTCAAAAAGAGCATCGCGAACTTGGATCTGCGGACTGGCCGTGCTGCAGTGTCTCGCCGCCGTCTCTTCTTTGAATGCTCAAGAGGGCGAGTTGGATCTGATCGGCAAAGTCGAGATCCACAATGTCAGGGCTGCCGCAGTCGACACACAGCAGGGGCCATCCGAGTTCCTGCCCAGACGATCGCCTAAAGAAGAAAAGATCTTGGCCGCCTTAAGTCGTCAGACCGAGGTCGCATTCCGAGACAACGATCTCACATCGGCGATTGAGCATCTCAAGGAGATGCATGACATCGACATCTGGATCGATGCCAGCCGATTGGATATCGACAACCTGAATGTCACGCTCGAAATTTCCGATGTTCCGTTGCGTTCCTGCTTGAACCTGATGCTCGAACCACTCGACCTGACCTACTTCATCGATGACGACACTCTCAAAGTCACCTCTCAAGAAATCGCCGCCGCCAAATTGATCACGCGCACCTATCCGGCTGGCGATCTATTTAGTTCACTGGAAGAAGCGACCGAACTGACAGTTGTGCTGGAAGCTGGATTGGGATTGCAACAGCAAGCCGGCATCCCGAACCCGTTAGTTATCTCGATGAAATCGCGGGCCATCGTCTTGCGTCAATCGCATCAGATGCACGATCAGTTGCTGCGGCTACTTCGCACGCTGCGCGAATCGAATACCAATGAACGACTCACGCAGCTGACTCCAATCCCCAATGAGCTGGTTATCAGCATTGGGTATGAGCGAGATAGCCAAGGGGCAAAACTGAACAAAGCACCAACGGTTTTCTACAACCGGCAGTACCGCCAGGTTGAAGAGGTGTCGCTCGTTGACGAGCATCGGCAGTTGGAGCTTCACGTTGGAAAGAAGGCCGCCCAGGACTCAATCGTGCGCATTCGTGCAGATCAAGACGTTCCACTGGCTCCGCTGCAGCAACTGATCGAAAAATGTAAAGCAGCAGGGTTCAAAAACATCGTCTTGAAATCAACAGACGACTAATGACCTGAGTATTCTCCCCGCGCATGAAAAGCCCATTCTTGGGAAAGATCGTGACGGTTGCAGACCATCTGTTCTACGAAAGATCAAACAGGAAACAGGTCACCGGATCCGGCCCATTGAACAGCTTCCGGTCGACATAATTCGCTGGCCAAAACATTACATGGCGAAAGTGGTGGACGCTCATGTCATGCGTCTGGAAAACTCTCTCAACGCTGTCATAAAGCAGGCCATCGGAATTCATCTCTTTCAGTTCGCGGACGCTTCGATTGCGAAGTGTTACATACGTGGCCACATAGCACGCCAGCAGGCCAATCAGCACCCCTGCTGTCACGCAGCGGATTGCACGCAGAAGAGTTTGCCTGTCAAACATCGATCCCCTTTGACAAAACTGCGCTAAGACCTCTTTCGTTCCCATCGGCATCGATGAACGGGTTGGAGTTCAAATCCTCATTTTGACGATTTGAACGTTTTTTGTGAATCCAATCTCCATCGGCCAGCGAACACAGGCTTGAGCAGCTCAGACATCGATGTCCGTGAGATCAGAGATACTAACCCAGAAAGCGCCTGCCAAGGCGCACGAAAGAGAGTTCGCGATGAAGTTGTTAGCCGTTCGTATGTTCAGCCTTGCCCTCGCTTTAGGGGCCGCAGCCCTGGTTCACGCAGCCGATGCACCGAAGGACATCGTTGACACCGCTGTCGGAGCTGGAAATTTCAAGACGTTGACTGCTGCCCTGAAGGCCGCAGATCTGGTTGATACCCTGAAAGGCAAAGGTCCTTTCACCGTATTCGCCCCAACCGACGAAGCATTTGCTAAGCTACCCGAAGGAACTGTCGAATCACTGCTGAAGCCCGAGAACAAGAAGAAGCTCGTCAGCATCCTGACCTATCATGTCGTCTCAGGAAAGGTTCTCGCCAAAGACGTTGTTAAGCTCAGCGAAGCGAAAACGGTTCAAGGTTCGCCAGTGAAGATCGTCGTCAAGGACGGCAAAGTCATGGTTGACAATGCCACCGTAACCAAGACCGACATCGAAGCCAGCAATGGCGTGATTCATGTCATCGACACGGTGATCATGCCTAAGTAGTCAAACGGGTCGAATCGAGAAGACGTGAGGTCGGAACAGCCACCGACCTCACTTTTTGATTGAGTGGAGCTCCAATTGCCAGTGCCATTGCTACCTCGTATCGCACTTGGAGATACTACGGCTGTCGATGAGTGCCTCGACCGTTATGGCGCACTTGTTTGGTCACTTGCTTCGCGCTTGTCACCGACGAACGCCGACGCTGAAGACGCCGTCCAAGAGATTTTCATCCATCTGTGGCGAAATGCGAGTCGTTATCGCGACGACATGGGCGAAGAAGTCACGTTCGTCTCGACGATCGCCCGCAGAAAGTTAATCGACCGACTCCGAAAATTTCGTCGCGATCAGGCACATCAGTCCCCCGATGAATTGGACAGGGTGGAAGTCGGGAATCCTGGGCTATCCGCGATTGATCACTCCGACGACAGTCGTCGCGCTGTCGCGTGCCTGGAGAAACTTCGCGAGAACGAACGACAGGCCATCGAACTCTCCGTTTACCATGGTCTGCCGCAAAGTCGCATCGCTGAGCAGACGGGAACCCCTTTAGGCACCGTTAAAACCCTGATCCGCCGAGGTTTGGTTCAACTTCGCAACTGTATGAAGATCGGAAGCCGCCTGCATGCCGAAGGGGGCGTGTCGGTATGAGTGACGGCACGCGTCAGAATCTAGACCGGTGGGAAGATCTTCACGTTGCGAGATTGCTGTTTGGCCTCTCGCCAGAAGAACAAGTCGAGTACGAGGCGCTGGCAAGAACAATGCCTGCAGAAACTGGCGATGAATTCGAACGATTGATCGCGAAGATTGATGTCGCCTGGGCGGATTCAAAGGCGCTGCCACCACATCTTCGCGAATCGATCCGCGCCAAAGCCATCGCCGAGATCATGCAGGCTCGACAAAACACCTCGCCGCTATCGGATATCTCCAGACCACCGTCTCGACAGATGAATTTGCTCCCTTGGGCCATCGCTGCGGCGTGTCTGGTCGTTTCGTTCGTGACCCTCACCGCGAATCGGAACCCGCCCGTCGTCCCACAGGATTTCGCCGAGATGCGAGCGAACTTGCTTTCATCAGCCAAAGACCTGATCGAGTTGAAATGGGCCGACGGACCAACGCCAGTGGCCGGTGCGGAGGGAGACATTGTCTGGAGCCATGCGCTCCAGCAAGGTTACATGCGTTTCCACGGCCTGACCGTGAACGTACCCACGACCGAGCAATACCAGCTTTGGATCTTCGATAAGAATCAGAGCGAAAAGACACCCGTCGATGGTGGAGTCTTTGACATCACTTCCACCGGTGACGTGATTGTTCCCATTCACTCCAAGCTTCACGTCGCCAATGCCTACCTATTCGCCGTGACGATCGAAAAGCCCGGCGGGGTCGTCGTGTCGTCTCGAGACCGTTTGCCATTGCTCGCTGCGGTCAAATGAGCCTGGCGACGATTCGCTGCCGAATTTGATCATTTACAAGCAGGACCCCCGCCCAATCGAGCTCCGCAAACCCGTTGCGTGTCGAGCAGAATATTGACAGGCTGACGCAGACCTCTTAGCTTGCGTCGGTACGTCGCTTTGCCCGAACCTCGGAAGGGATTCCTGAATGATCGTCGACAACATCGAGAACTACGCCAAGTACGCCAACTTGCCCGCACCCCTGTATCGCGCGATCGAGTACATCGGCAGCACCGACTTCAATCACGTTGAGAGCGGTCAGTACGAACTGGACGGCAAGCAGATGGTCAGCATCGTCAATCGGTATCAGACCAAGACGATGGACAAGGCGGTATGGGAGTCACATCGCAAGTACATCGACGTGCAGTTCGTCGCTGGCGGCCACGAACGCTTCGGGCTGATTTCTCTAGACAAAGCCCCCGCGGTCACCGCTCCTTATGACGAAAAGAAGGATGTCATCTTCTACGAACCGGGAACCGACACCTTCGATGCGCCCGCCGGAACGTTCATGATTTTCTACCCCGACGACATCCACGCACCGGGACTGGCGACTGGAGTTCCCCCGAAGCCGAAAGAGGTCGTGAAGGTCGTCGTCAAAGTCGCCGTCGATAGCATTTGATTGTCGCTCGGACCGCAAACAAAAAGGACGGCCATTTCAGGCCGTCCTCAGTGACGCAAAGTTTAGCTCGGCCATCTCGAATCACCTTGGCAAGGCAGGCATCCACGAGCACAGGTACATCGCGCGGGGCACGCTGGCTTCTACGACAATTCGCCAAGGGTCGACTGGTTGCTTGGCCTGCATGCTGCCCAGCAGTTGTTCGACCAGAGTCGTCTGCGACTGATAGCTGACGACGCGCGCCTTGGTCAGCCCCAGCTTGGTCTTCAATGCCGCCAATGCATCTTCTTCGTAGCCGATCTCGTCGACCAGTTTATTCGCTACGGCATCGTCCGCAGTATAGATCTGTCCCGTCGCCAGCACCTTCACAGCGTCGGCATCCAGATCCTTTCGATTCTCATCGATGACTTTGATAAACTTCTGAAAGGACTGATCCAGGATATTGGCCCACAGCTTATGTTCGCCTTCGGTCAATGGACGAAACGGGCTGAGGGCATCTTTGAACTCACCCGTCTTTAGAGGTTCCGAGTGAATCCCAAACTTGTCTGCCAATTGGCTGACATCGTAGTGTGGGATGATGACCCCGATCGATCCGGTCCATGTGGTCGGCTCGGCATAAATGCGACCATCCACGCCGGCACCCATCGCGATGTAATATCCACCGGAAGCGGCCATGCGCTTCATCTGGACATAAATCGGCTTCCCTTTTTCTTCCAGCTTCTTCAATCGGTGATAGATCTCGTGACTGTCGGCCACCAACCCGCCAGGGCTGTCGACGACCAGCAGCACACCTTTGACCTTGTCATCCTTAATGACATGATCGATTTGCTTAATCAGCCGCTCCGTGAACGGCGGCATGATCGTCCCTTCGCAAGACAACACAGCGATCTTGTCGCTGGCAAATTCGTCTCCCGAATGGAAGCGCTCGTGCGGGGGTTCGGTAGTGGCGTAGTACTCGTAGTAAGCGCCATACAGCCCGATGTTAAACAGCACCGACAGGCCGAGCGCACCAAACAGCAGCCGAGCACCCCAGCTTCGCCAGATGCTTGAGGGCTGCACGATGATCGTCTGAGGACCGCCACCGTTGGCTGAGGATGTAAACGTCTTCGAATCGCTCATGTCCAGATTTTCCCAACCGACAGGTATGAAAGCCGTGCCACATCAATCGCCCACGTCGCCATAGAGTCTGAGGCGGGACAGACAATCTCGCGCCTGCAAAATCCATATCTTCGTCACGGTCAGCGTAGTGTGACACATGACAAACGTCCAGCATCGGTGTCGCGCCGCTGGTTGACAACCGTCAGTCAGAAGAACGGCGTCCATTGATGTTAAGGTGCGAGGTCTAAGCGAAGTCTGTCCGAAATTCCGATCATTACGCCCGAGCGTTTGCTACCACCCGAATCTGTGGCACAGACGTCAGAACCGTCACACCTCGAACAATTGTTGCGACGATGACATACGTAACCAATGGAGTCTGGTATCGACGGCAAGTTTCCCAGCAGGTGACAACTTACTGGTGAGGAATCGGCGGATTTCGCCGCTGCCCCTGCTGTCGATCAAGAGTGCTACAGGACGCGGTTGCGACCGGTCCCAGGGGAGGAATGCGCGATGAATTTGCGAGGCAATAGCCGCCTGCGAGTACTATTGATGGGTGCTGTGGCTGCAGGAGTTTTCGGGCCACAATCGATTCAGGCAGGGCCATTCTCTGTCTGGAAGAAACCATCAGGAGCCGCAGCAAAGCAGCCGGCGCCGACCGTCCCGCCCGAATTGCTTTCCGCCCCCCCGATCGACGTTGTAGTCATTCAACCCGTCGTTCAAACCGTGACGCCCGCTGCGGCCACGACTGGAAATAAGTCGGAAGTGATGCGGCAGCTCGAACTGCTCTACGAAAAAGACGGGCGCGAGATGCCCGAACTGAACACGGACATCCGGCCCGTTCCGACGAACCCGACCGGAACTGCTCCGAATGGCACCGCGGCCACATCGGGGGCACCCGCGGCACCAGCGCTGCGAACACAGCAGCCCGCCGCACAGCCTCAACAGCAATACCAACCTGCTCAAGCACCACGTCAGTCTGGTCAGCAGTACCTGCCGAATCCGCAGCAGCCACCTGCGGCACAACCTCCGCAACAGGCTGCGACTCCACCCGATGCCAAGAAGTATCCAGTCGCCTCATTCTTCAAGAAGCTGGTCGCGGGAAACAAAGATCCCAAACCGACCAAGCCGTCCACAGACTACCGACCAGACGTGGCACCAGTGCCGCCAATGATGTTGACTCAGCCGCAAACCCAACTGCAAGCTCAGGCCACGCCGCTGCGACCTGAATATCAGATTCTCGCAGGGTCCACCCCAGCCGGGGCTGTGGATGCGACTTTGCCTCGACTCGATGGTCAGGCAAGATCTCCGTTCATGGTCACGGTTCAGAACACGCCTGAAGCGCAACCGCGTTCGCTGAACGATCTGCCACCGGCTCCCGAGTCCGAATTCTTGCCGCCACTGCAATCCAACGAGTTGCCAGCGCTGTCGGGCGCGGCGGAATTGCCACAACTGAACGGAATTCCCACCGCCGCCCCCGCGGGCAATCCTCCTGTGGCAGCCATTCCTGCAGCCCCTGCCGCGGATGCCAGTCCGTTTTCGGACATGTCCGAAGCCGCTGCGGATGAGAAACTGGAGTTGAATCCGTTCACGGGACTCACGCTGAAGGAGGATGCTGGTTCGGCCAACGCTCCGAAAGTTCAGCCTCCAGCATCAGCGGACTCGTCCAAAGAAGATCCGTTTGCGGCCGAATTGAAGGAAATGGGAATCGTCCCGCCAGACGCTGCCCCGGCAACTCTGACACCACCCGCTGCAGAGAAACCTGCTGATGCCGCGAAGCCACAAAAGATTGCTTCAGAAGCACCCTCCTTCGACGGAATTGAAGACCAGGCCACCCGTGAAAAAATGAAGAAGATTCACGAGCGTGGCAGCATGAAGGGCCTGAAGGGATTCTGCCCCGTCACCCTGCGAGATCAGCGAGAACTGATCGATGCCAAGCCTGATTTCCACTCCACGTTCCGTGGTCAGAAATTCCACTTTGCGAGTGCCGAAGCCAAGCTGAAGTTTGACGACGAACCAGCACGCTACGCTCCGGCCGCCTATGGGGCTGACGTCGTCGCGTTGACTCGCGACAAGGATGTCGTCGAAGGAACCTTGGACTTCGCCGCCTGGTTCAAAGGCCGACTGTATATGTTTGGCAGCCAGGAAACGCACGATACCTTCGTGACGAACCCATCTCAATTTGCGACCCCCGTCGGGATTGAGTGACCTCGATCACGCAGGCGGATACAAAACGAGAAGGGAGCAGTGCCAGCCACTGCTCCCTTTTCGCTTTCTGCTTACCGCCTCGAAATCACGACGACCTGCTACACAACCGTCTTCAGCGGAATCGGCTCACCACCGCGCGATAAGTAAATCGCATAGAGTTGGTAGTCAATCAAATTGGCCTGCGCCAGCATGATCACGCCGACCATCAGATAGATCCCGACAAAGCACATCAACAACCCGATCAACATCAGCGGGATCGTCGCGACCATCAAGAAGAGATTCGTGATGATGATCTCTTTCCACATCAACTGCACGAAGCTTTTGACAAAGTGGAAATCAAGCGCCTGGCCCAGGTCCTGGCAGTAACCCGCTCGAATCATCAGCGGGATCATCAGCATGTTGGCACCGATTAGCATGACGAAGTAGAGCAACACCATGACACCGATCACCGCGGCGCCGACAATCTCTCCCGCTTCGCGGTTCGCCTGCGCGATCATGGCTCCTGCGAAAAACAACCCGAGTAAGATGACCATCACGGGAATGCCGATCACGATGACAGCAATCAACGCCGTCAGAAACGGCCGTAATCCCCGCTTCATGTAGTCGACGAATTTGTTGAAGTCGAAGTCGAGGTAGCCGTCATCATCAGGTCGCCGCAACAGCGACTCGGCCAGTTCAAACTGATAGCCCAGCACAGCCAGCGGACCGATCACCGGAATCATCTGGCAGATCGACACGCACAACACGTTCATCATCCATTTCGGACTCTCGGTGATGAACTGAAATGACCGGAAGCAATCCAGAGCCTGCTCGGGTTGATCCAGATCGGAATCGAAGTATGGTTGCGACATCGCGTCTTCCTGTCAGAACAAGACTGGATCAAGAGAGATGATGAGACGTGAACAATTGCTGCCATTGCTATACGACTTGCCCGTGACTCTCGTCAAGCAGCGTCACCATCTGGCCCGCAAGTGGAAACTGGCGGGTTCTCGCGTCTTTATCACTGTGCGATGAACGCAAAGGTAGACTCCAACAAATTAAAACGCTGGCATCTCCCTCTTCTTGGCGTCCTTGCGCCTTGGCGACTGTGCGTTGAATTCGCTTGCCACTGGTACCAACCGACGAATAGACGGAGCCAGATTCATTGCCTTCATCAATTTCTTCTCTCCGCGACTCCACGTGAGAATCGTCTTTGCTTCTGCGCACGCAAACGGAACGAACAAAGTTATCCGCGTGCTAACGCAGCGCGGCTCACCGGGGTAAACGGTGAGCACGCGCGATACTGCTAGCCGTACATTCGCGACAGCTCTCGCAACTCATCAAGGGCATCGTCGAGTTCCGGCACCGGTGCTCCGCAAAGCCGCCCCTTGCGGTCGCACTCGCCTAGCAGCATCAACTCGTCGAAGTCCGGCGATTCCATCAGGCGGTGATGAGCCCGATGGCCGATCGATCTGTTGCGGATCTGATGCACTTCCATGTGATGCTCGATGAACCACGCCGTTCGCGGAGTGATATGCCCCTCAAGGGCTTCCAGTCCCGCCTCGACGTGGTTGTGAGCGTCCAGACCCTTGCCCACATCATGCAGCAATGCCGCCAGTTGAAACTCCTCGTCATAAGGGAGTTCAATCTGGGCGAGGACGTAAGTCTGCAACAAGTGGTACAGCACATCCCCTTCCGGATGGTAGTAGGGATCCTGCATCACCGTTTCGAGGGGGATCAGCAACGCCCGGTAGACCTGAAAGCGATCGACGGCCGCTTCCGCCGCAGCCACTTCGCTTTCCAGATCTGCATCGGGATACTCAGTCTTGAGAAACGCTTCGAACTCAGCCAGCGACGCTCGTTCCATCGCCTTGCCCGTGATCGAACTCTTAAAGACGAAGCTGAGCTTATCCGGTGGATACAACGTTAGCTCAATTGGAAATCGATCCCGGATGTGAATATGAGTGAACGTCCGCTCTTCGCCATGTTTTCGCACGTGCTTGTGTTCGACATCGTAGTCCATCCCCTCATCGTCCAGGCAGCCAGTGACCGCTTCGACACTGGAAGCAAAGACGTGGATGTCGATATCCGAACCCTGCCGGATATGACCCGTGAAGACACTGCCGATCACCTTAGGCCGACAATGCGACACGATCCGCATGACTCGCAGCGCTTCCACGCGCATCTCTCGCAATCGATCGAAGCGAGAATGCCCTTCGAACAGATTCGCCATCCGCTGAATCTCATCGCGGATCTCAGCGTTACTCGGCAAGTCGGAAGGCTTGACCCATCCCTGGCACAGCCGCCTGGCGGCCTTCATCTTGGCTCGGTAGTACTCGGACTCACGCCGCGAGTACATCATGCGAGCCGCCTCAACAATAATCCCACGCCTCAGCTTTGCATCGCTCATCCATCGTATGTCGGATACTTTCGATCTCGCGGTCACGCCCGATCAAACATGATCGAAACTTCGCAAACCAAGCAAAATCGCCTCGCGCCCATCAAGGCCGACACCGGGCGTTCGAGGTGCGTCCTATTGTATATCGGAAGGACGGCGGGGAATATTGCAAATTGAGAAGTGCAAATTTCAAAATGAAAATTGAGGAAGGATGGGAGCGCCGTTCTGACCTTCATTTGCCCCCTTTCCCCCTTCTCTTCCTCCGTGGCCTCTGTGCCTCCGTATTTCAAACTCTTCCCTTGCCTTCTGCTTTCTTTCCGTGCCTTCAGTGTATTCCGTGGTTCAATCCTCGTTTTCCGTCCGCACTCTTGGGCACGATCCCCCGAACCTCGAGGAACGCACCCGCGTCTTCCGAACAGGGGTGATTTTCTATTTGACTCGTCACCCCCTACACTTCATCGTGCACGTACACAATTCTCTGTCGAAAGCTGCTCCCTTTGGCCGAACCGATCCGCGACAATCTAAAAACTCAGAGTCGAACCGCCATTCTGGTTTCTGTTCCTGATCCCTCCCGCAATCTTGGCCGCGAACATGCCCTGGACGAACTGAAGGGCCTGGTGAAGACCGCCGGAGTTCGCGTCGTCGGCACCCTCGTACAAAATCGCGAGCGGCCCCATCCCGCCACCTGTCTGGGTAAGGGAAAAATCGAAGAACTGCGGGAATTGGTCGAAGCGACCGACGCCGAACTGGTGATCTTCGACAATAACCTCAGCCCGTCCCAGGGCCGCAATCTCGAGCAGGAACTCGATCGCATCATCGTCGATCGCAGCGAATTGATCCTGGACATTTTTGCGACTCACGCCCGGACGCGTGAAGCGAAGCTGCAGGTCGAACTCGCCCAATTGCAATACACCCGCACGCGATTGAAGCGGATGTGGACTCACTTGGAACGTATCGATGGGGGGATCGGAGCCAGCCGCGGCCCCGGTGAAAAGCAGATCGAAACCGACCGTCGGTTGATCGATCAGCGAATCACCGAACTGCAGGTCAAATTAAAAGAAGTCGAACAGCGACGTGAGCGGATGGTCGGGCAACGAGAATCCCACGCCCTGATATCGGTCGTCGGTTACACGAACGCCGGCAAGAGCACGCTGATGAACGCGTTAACTGGTGCGACCGTCTACGTCGCCGATCAACTCTTCGCGACGCTCGATACACGGACCCGCAAATGGACGATTCCGAATTGGGGATCGGCACTGCTTAGCGATACAGTCGGGTTTGTACGGGATTTACCGCACCAATTGGTCGCGTCGTTCAAGTCGACCCTGGAAGAGGCCCGTCAGGCGGACCTGTTGCTGCACGTCGTCGATGCGTCGAATCCTGAAGCAGAACAACAGGCGGCGACCGTCGAAGAAGTGCTGGGCGAAATCGGCATCGAAATCAAGAATTCGATCCTGGTGCTGAACAAAATGGACGCGGTGGAAGATCGCGGCGTGGTCGACATTCTCCGAGCGAAATACAGCCATTCGGTCACCGTGAGCGCTCGCGACGGCACCGGTTTGGCAAGATTGGGCGAGCTCGCTTCGGAATTGCTATCGGATGGGTTCGTCGAAGTCGACTTGGAGACGTCGGCAGGGAATGGAAAGCTGCTGGCGTTTCTCGCCGAGCATGCCAACGTCCAGGAACGCACCTATGTCGATTCCGACGTGATTTTGAAGTGCCGAGTCTCCCGCAACTGGCTGCCACGATTGCAATCGGAGACGGGCATCTCGAAGATAACAATTCGCGCTCCGGCAGATTCCCCTTCTAGTGCCGCGGCAGACTTCCCCACAATTTCAAATTCACCTCCGCCGGTTGATGACAACTGAAAATCGAGGAACGCACCATGCCTGAAGATTACCTAAAGAAATTAATCCGAGATGGGGTGATCAGTAAGGACCAGTTGGGTGAAGCCGAAGACTTGGCGGCGAGTCTGGGGATCACCGTCGAAGACTCCTTGGTGCGGCTGGGCTATATTTCCGATGCTGAGATGTCGCAGATGCGAGCGACGGAATACGGCTACGATGTAGTCGACATCGCGGCGATGGAGATTCCCCAAAGCGTGATCTCGCTGATCCCGGAATCAGTCGCTCGCGAAAACATCGTGATCCCCCTCGCTATGGTCGACGAACGTCTGCGAGTCGCCATGAGCAACGCGATGGACCTCGATGTCATCGACAAACTCCGATTCATGACGAATCGCGAGATTGAGCCGGTGGGGGCGAGCAAAGAATCAATCCAAACCTCCATCAATCGGCATTACGGCGGGTCGGAAACCGAGTCCGTCGATTCGATGCTGATGGAGTTTACTGAGACGGCGATTGACTTTACGGAAACGGAGACGATTTCCAGCAAGCAGCAAGAGGCCGAAGAAAGTGCCCCGGTTGTTCGTCTCGTCAATTTGATTATCTCTGAAGCCGTCAATATGAGGGCAAGCGATATCCATATTGAACCGTTTGAGGACAGAATCCGGGTTCGATATCGCATCGACGGCGTCTTAATTGAACGCGACAGCCCGCCGAAGCGGCTGCTGGCGGCTCTGACCTCCCGTCTCAAAATTATGGCGCGGATGGATATCGCCGAAAAGCGACGACCTCAGGACGGTCGAATCAAGACCCGCACGGGTGGCAAAGATTTTGACTTGCGCGTCAGTATCCTGCCGACCAAATTCGGCCAGGCGGTCGTTTTGCGAATTCTAGACCGCGACAACATCAAAGTCGGGATTCGAAATCTTGGCTTCGGCGAAGAAAACTACCGCCGGTTCCAAACCATCATTCGACGCCCGAATGGAATCTTTCTTGTCACAGGCCCCACGGGGTCGGGCAAGACGACCACCTTATACAGTGCGCTCGGCGAGTTGAATCGGCCCGACAAGAAGATCATCACGGCTGAAGATCCGGTGGAGTACTACCTGCCCGGTATCAATCAGGTCGAGGTGAAACATGACATCGGCTTAAACTTCCAACGCATCATCCGCGCAATGTTGCGACAAGCTCCGAATGTGATCCTCGTCGGCGAAATTCGTGATGCGGAAACGGCTGAGATGGCTATTCAAGCTTCTTTGACTGGACACTTGGTCTTCAGTACACTGCATACGAACGATGCGCCCAGTTCTATTACACGTCTGATCGACATGGGCGTCGAGCCGTTTCTGGTAGCAAGCAGTATTATGGCCATCCTCGCCCAGCGTTTGGTCCGCGTTCCTTGTTCCAAATGCAAGGAGGAATACGATCCCGATTCGAGTGAAACTCAGCACTTCGAAATCTCGGCCGAGCAGATGGCGAACGCCAAATTCATGCGCGGCAAAGGGTGCAATCATTGCCAACATACCGGTTATCGCGGCCGTATCGCGACGTTCGAATTAATGAGCATGAACTCGGCCCTGCGGGAGATGACATTCAAGAGCGAACCCGCTCAGGCAATCCGTCGCCAGGCCCGGCTGTTCGGGATGAAGACACTCGTGGAAGATGCATTGACGAAAGCACTTGCGGGAAAAACAACACTGATGGAAGTTTATAAGTTGGACAAAGGGGGCCATTGATTTGCGGGTCAACCGCGACCTTGAACGTGGCTTGCCGCCACTGCCATATCGGATATCCGAAGTGTGACGCCTCGGAGCGGTAAGTTAGATCGGATTGAGGGACTCGCAATGGCGAAACGGTGCGAGGCTCGCCGTCTGCATGTTCGATGGCAGCCATTCGTTTTGATCGAACGAGAATAAAATAGACAAAATGTCTGATATGGGCTGATTAGCCCGCGATAACGATTGGGGCACTCGCCTCAACCCATTAACAAATTGAAATTCATTGACGCTTCAGATTCCTGAATCATTGTGACCACAATTTGAGCCGCATACCGAATCGCGGAATAATCCCGGTGCCAATCAGACAGCGGGCTATTTCGTCCATTCGTGTGCTGCTTCCGACAACTTGTTTCTCGCTTCCAATTCGAACCGTACGGTGAGTAATGGCCGCAGCACTGCAGATTGACAAGATGCTCGAGACAGTCGTTCGCGAAAAAGTGAGCGATCTGCACATTACGACCGGCCAGCCCCCTGTGGTTCGCGTCGGCGGTCGCATGGTCCGCCTCGAAACCAAAACGCTGACACCCGAAGATACTGTCGGGTTGATGAAGAGTATTACGCCCGAACGAAATCAGCAGGAACTTCAAGAAGTCGGTGGAACGGACTTCGGGTTTGCCTTCGGCGACAAAGCTCGTTTCCGCGTGGCTGTGTTCAAGCAGCGCGGTCACATTGGCATGGTGCTGCGACGAATTCCGAACGAGTTCCTGACATTCCAACAACTCGGTTTGCCGTCGGTCATCTCTGACCTGCTGCATCGCCCGCGAGGATTGTTCCTCGTCACCGGCCCGACTGGTAGCGGTAAGACCACCAGTCTTGCCAGTATGATCAACTACCTGAACGACACGGTCGACCATCACATCATCACGTTGGAAGACCCGATCGAGTATTACCATCAGCACAAGAAATCGACGATCAATCAACGTGAGATTGGTGTCGATGTCCCTGATTTTCCCGAAGCATTGCGTCGTGCACTGCGAATGGACCCGGACGTGATCCTGGTCGGTGAAATGCGCGACTTGGCCACGATTTCGGCCGCGATCACGGCCGCCGAAACCGGCCACATGGTGTTCGGAACGCTGCATACGACGGGTGCTCAGGGTACGGTCGACCGAATCATCGACGTGTTCCCCACCAGTCAACAAGAACAGATTCGTACTCAGTTGTCGGTCGCGATCATCGGCATCCTGTCGCAGGCCCTGTTACCACGTAAGCCCAAGGGTGTGGTCGCTGCCTACGAAATGCTGGTTGTTACCCCCGCTATCGCAAACCTGATTCGTGAAGCGAAGACCTTCCGAATTAACTCGGCCATCCAAACCGGACGCAAGTTCGGCATGCAGTTGCTCGACGACGCCCTCTTCAGCCTCTGGAAGAACCAGATCTGCGAAGAGGACGATGTTGTCACCAAGTCAAATCAACCCGGCGAACTGAAGGCTCGTATTGCACGAGCCAAAAAAGGTCTGCTGGACGAAGAAGAAGAGGAAGAAGACGGCGAAGAAGAGTGAAATAACAGGACTGATGTGACCTGTGGGACGAATGCGACGTGACCCGTCGCATCAGTCCCGTAAGTCCCCTGAAATGCGGTATCCCAGCATCGAATAGCCCTCTGCAGAAACCACGCTCCCATGGCACAGCGTCGACTCGGACAGATCCTGGTAGATCTCGGTTACCTGACCGAAGATCAGCTCTGGGATATTCTGGAAGAACAGAAGCAGAACGGTGGCGAGATCATCGGCCAGGTCGCTGTCCGCATGGGGATGGTGTCACAGGATCAAGTCACCGAAGCACTGGCTGAACAATGGGGGATGCCCGTCGTCAATCTGAACGAAACCACCATCATGCCCAAGGTGCTGGAGGACGTTCCGCAGACGATGGCCGAGTTGTACAAGATTATGCCGTTGTCGAAGAAAGACAACGTGCTGACCGTGGCGATGGCCGATCCGCAGAACATTGCGGCTCTCGACGATCTCCGCAATATGCTGAACTGTGACGTTCGCGGTGCGGTCTCGAATGCGAAGGACGTGGAAGCAGCGATCGCTCGCTACTACGCCGATCGCGAAGAGAGCATCGAAGACATCATCGGCCAGCTTGAGCAAGACGACGACGATGGTCCCAAGGGTCGCGGCTATGACCTGGCCGGGGACATGCAGGACGAAGCTCCGATCCGCAAGCTGCTGAACATGATTCTGCTGCTGGCGATCAAGGATCAGGCCAGCGACGTTCACTTTGAACCGTTCGAAGACGAATTCAAAGTCCGCGTCAAAGCGGACGGCATGCTGTACGAAATGGTTCCGCCACCGCGGCACCTGGCGAATGCGATTGTTTCCCGTATCAAGATCATGTCCGACCTGGATATCGCCGAACGCCGGCTCCCTCAGGACGGTCGTATCGAACTGAACGTCGGTGGTCACTCGGTCGACTTGCGAGTCAGCGTGCTGCCCACCTTGTTCGGCGAAGCAGTCGTTATGCGAGTGCTCGACCGAACCGTCGTGCAGCTCGACCTGAACAAGATCGGAATGGACGCCAATACGCTCAGCAAGTTCCGCGTCGTCCTGCAACGACCCAACGGCATCGTGCTGGTCACGGGGCCCACCGGTAGCGGTAAGACCACGACGCTCTATTCCGCTCTGAATGAGCTGAATGACATCGAAACCAAGATTATCACCACGGAAGACCCGATCGAGTACGACATCGACGGACTGATCCAGGTTCCCGTGAATCCCGATATTCAAGTGACCTTCGCCAACGTGCTGCGAGCCATCTTGCGGCATGACCCGGATACCATTCTGGTCGGCGAAATCCGTGACTTTGAAACGGCCGAAGTGTCGATTCAAAGTGCTCTGACGGGCCACTTGGTGTTCAGCACGCTGCACACCAACGACGCTCCGTCGGCGATTACGCGTCTGCGTGACATGGGGATCGAACCGTTCTTGATCACCGCCACGGTCGAAGCCGTGCTGGCTCAACGATTGGTTCGCAAAATCTGCACGGAATGCCGAACTGAGTTCGAGCCCAGCGACGAACTCCTCATGGAGCTCCAACTGCCGATCGCGCAAGCACGACAGTACAAGTTCTACTACGGCCGCGGCTGTGCCCGCTGCAATAACTCGGGCTATAAGGGCCGTTGCGGGATCTACGAACTGCTGGAAATCGACGACGATATTCGCGACCTGGTCACGTCTCATGCCAGTGTCGATGACATTAAAAACTACGCCCGTTCCCAGGGGATGACCACCCTGCGCGAAGCGGGATTGAAACTGATTTTCGACGGCGTCACCACGATCGATGAGGTCGTACGCGAAACCGTCATGGAAGATATTGAATAAGGAAATGGCGACAGACAAAGGACGTGGCCTCAAGCAGTCCATTTCCCTGCCGCTAACCCTTAGCTCAGCCATTCACTGCCTGATCAAATACAGGGGATTCACCCCAAGAACACCGACGTTTGGTACATGATGTGTAGAGTCTAAAACTGATGAACTATCAGGTTCATCGCTCGCAGCATCAGTCCCAGTCGTTTGCCTGTTTTCAAGGTGTTTCCCAGGACTCGTCCCCAGGAAGTCCCTCGTCACGGATTCGTCGTCCGCAAGACGTGGGGCAAATTGTTGTTCGGATTCGCCGCGACGCAGCGTAATCGACCGGAGACAGACAATGCCGACTTTCCAATACGAAGCGATGGACAACACCGGGCTCGAGGTGAAGGACATCATCGAAGCCAACTCGGAACAAGAAGCGCAAGCGAAGATCCGAGAAAAAGGCTTCTACGTCACCAAGATCGCCCAGAAGGGCAAAGACAAGAAGACGAAGGACGGCAAGACCAAGGGAGACGGCAAGACCCAGACCGATGCCAAGAAGAAGGCCCCTCCCAAGCGTAAAAAGGGAGGCGGCTTCTCGATCGGTGGCGTCAGCGGCAAGAAGCTCTGCGCGTTCACGCGACAACTCTCCACACTGCAAGACGCCGGCCTGCCGATCCTCCGCAGCCTGAGAATCCTTGAAGCCCAAGCCAAACCCGGCCCGCTCAAGAGCTCCCTGCTCGGCGTCATCGAAGACGTGGAATCGGGCAGCACCCTGTCGGAAGCCATGGCGAAGCAGCCCAAGGCGTTCGACAACCTGTACGTCAACATGGTGAAA
>CAIMFH010000133.1 GCA_903840265.1 uncultured Schlesneria sp.
CGGCTCGGCAGGAGCCTCGCCCTCCCAAAAGCAAACTCGCCGCCTTGTCGCTCGATCCGCTTCCAACGGCGATGATCGTGCCGTTCGTCATTGCTGATGCTGAGATTTGGACGTTGTTACAAAATGATTCCAACTTGGGAAATACGTGTTGACCGACTTTTGAAGACCATCTATGTTCCCGCCGCACGCTGCAAGTGACACTCGCCAAGTGCAGCGGACAACAGTTCCCCTCAATGTTAATTCAACAGAATTTTCCGTACACCATCAACGACTCGATGTCTCGATTCACTTCGTGACATCACGTGATTGCTGCCTAATTGCATGGATGCTGATTGGCACAATGACTGGTCGTTGATGACAAGGGCTTGTTTCCGCAAGGATGCGGAACAGCCCGTTTCATATCCAGTCGACCGATCGCCCCGGAAGCAACGGAATCCTTCGCCCCCCTGGGATCTGTTGCTTCCGGGCATTTTCGTTTTTTGAGATCGAACATCACGGAATGTGTTTGTTTCGACTTTTCTTTTGCATAGCATGTCAGCCTAGTACGCCGTCTTGATTGACAGGCGAGTCTTTCGCAAGGGCTGCCGACCATGCAATCACAACGAATGTCTTGCGCGATTGCCGTTGTTGTCGCTTGCCTGTTTGGCAATGCGATTTCATTCGCTGCTGGACGTCACTGTCATCGTCAAATGCGATGTTTTCAAGTGGTCGGCTGCCAAAGCACCACAACCGCGGCAAATTCCGTCTCAATAACAATTGTCCCGCTTGAACATCAGAAAGAGCGCCTGGTTGTTCGCATTGATGTGACGAACTGCAGCGGTGCTCCCATCATTTGGGATTCCGAGTTTGCATCTTTCGTTAATTGGGATCTCCGTTCAGACGACGGCTCGCGTATCGAGCCGATCAGCGTCAAAATCCTTGAACGGACTGAGTCACCCAGGAAAAAATCGCGATTTGTTGCAATCAAGCCTGGCCAGTTGCTGTCAAAAACATTCGACCTCACGAGTCCATTTCGCCACTTTACGCATGGGCATGGATCAGTGATCGCTTCAAATGGCACATATTTTCATGTTCCAACCGGCGTCGAAGAGCAAGTTAAGTTCGTTCTTCCCGGAACAGTGCAAAATGTGTTGATGTCCGTGCAGTACACAGGCGATGAAGACTTCGGAGGGTTCAACGCGTGGTTTGGCTACTCTCCTGCTGAGATTAAACTGTGGACCGGACGAGCGAAGTCCAACGAGATTCGCATCCCAATAACCCCGGTCAGGAATGAGTGATTTATCGTTTGTGGTTTACTCGACCGCTCACTACGCCAAATCGACCGCTTCCGCACACAACGATCCCCCTGTGTGAGTGCTCCGTACTCGGATATCACGGTTCTGGCGTATTGCTATCTACAAATTGTCCCCTAATGCAATCTGAATGATTGTGGGTCGGCCCGTTGTTCTCAGGCCCAAGGGCTGGCAGTTTGTATAGCCAAGAGCCTTCGCACGAGCCCACTTGAGAATGAAGTCGGCGTTTCTTGGGAAGTCTACTTCCTCAATCGCATGCGGGCGAACTGATCACGATGCTTATTCACTTCGTCGGCTTCCACCATCTCCAGCAACATCAGATGACGGACAGGGGGAGCGGACTTTTTACCGACGACTGCTTGTGTGGCTCGGGGAAGCTTGGCGAGCGCTGATTCTGCGAGTTCCGTATCACGTTCCACTTGCACAGCCCGATAGAAATTGTCCTTCGGCAGAGTCAACTTGGCGTCCGTTGCCTCCACGCCAGCCACGAGCACATAGCTCAACACATCCTCTTCCAGCGGGTTTTTCCCTCCTGGTTTCGCCTTGTTGTGCTTCACCTGCACCACGGCGACCGCCTTGTCATCGCCGGGGATTGTCGCCAAGACCGTCGTGTCATCCAGGCAACCGATCGCGCCGATTGGAGGAGGCCCAGGAAAGCGATATAGAAAAGGAGACAGCGCCTCGATTCGCTTAATTTCATCCAGTACCAATTTGGTGACTTCTGCGGCGTGCATCCGCTGTCGCGAACTGCCTTTCGCGAAGATCACCTTCAGCTTGGCAATCTCCTTCTGATGAACGTCGATCAATGCGTCGCGGGCCGTCTCTTCCGCTTTGAGATACGTCAACACGTCATCCGGAATCTTCTCGGCATCGGCACAAATCGCTGCAACAACGAATAGCAGAAACATCGGTCTTCCTAGTTGATGGCCACAGGCAAGTAGGATCAGATGTAAATCATGATGCTGGTGTCTAGCCAAGTCAATATTGGCTGCATCTACTCATCGCCCATCGTGACGATTGCAAGCATACCAGACCGTGTTTTCCCCGCGAAAATGCCGGAATCGGATGACAACTGATAATATCAGACGTCGCGATACACGACGTTATCAACATCGCGGTCCCTGAGGCCAATAGCACTTAAGAGCGCACACAGGACGATTGAAGGGCCAGACTATTCAGAGGAGTCGCCAATGCCGCAATTGATGACAAGAACTCCGTGAACTCTGCCTCCGGCACGAACTCGAACTTGATGAGAGATACGTGTGGGATGAAAAGGCCGGCCCTTCAGGCCTCAAGAGACTTTATTGGAGTCCCGTTCCGGGGCCGAAGGGCCCCGGCCGGGAAAAGTTTCGGCCCCTTCGGCCTGATGACAAGAGGTGAATGCGTCGTACATAGAACCATTATCGCGTGCGGTGATAGCGTCGGATTCAGTCTGATTATTGAACCGCTTTCTTCGCCAACTCGACCGCTTCCGCACACAACGATTTCGCGGTATCCGAATTCGGGGCTTCTGCGATCACTCGGATGATCGGTTCGGTGTTACTGGCTCGAACCTGGACCCAGCGGTCTGGCCAGTCGAGTCGCAAACCATCGCCTTCGGTAGCCTTGGCCGTTCCGTAGGCTTTCATAAGCGCGGCGCAGGCTTGGTCGACTCGTTCGCGTGGGCAGTGCAGCTTGTCCTTGATGATCGTGTACTGTGGCAGGGTGTCGACCCAGGTGTCGAGTGTGATCTTGCGTGAGACGAGGCCATCGAGAACGTAGGCCATGCTCACGAAGCTGTCTCGTACGTAGCCGACCTGGGGTTCGATGACGCCGCCGTTGCCTTCGCCGCCGAGCAGAGCCTTTACTTCGAGCATCTTTGATACGACGTTCGCTTCGCCCACATGCGAGCGATGGAACTGGCAGCCGTGCTTCTGAGCCAGGTCGGCAGTGACTCGGCTGGTTGATCCGTTGACGACGACGGGGCCCTTTTTGCGCGAGAGGACGTGGTCCGCGCACAGCCCGAGCGTCAGTTCTTCGCCGATATAGCGACCGGTGTTGTCGACAATGGCCAGGCGGTCGGCGTCGGGATCCTGGGCAAAGCCGACATCCGCTCCGCTCGACGTGACCGCGGCCATGAGCGATGTCAGGTTTTCCTTGAGGGGTTCGGCAGGGTGTTCGAACTGTCCATCGGGAGTGTCCCCCATCACGGTAACTTCGCAGCCCAGATCCCGCAGCATCTTCGGTCCGAGGACGGAGCCGGAGCCATGATTGCAGTCGAGAACCACTTTAAATCGACGAGCTTTGATCGCGGCGACATCGACGAGCTTGAAGACTCGGGCCAGGTGCTCGCTGTTTTCGGCTGAAGCGACCTCCACCGAACCAAGGCCGTTCCAGCCGCGGTAGGTTGGCCCGGACTGAAGGACTGACAAGAGCCGCTCGCCGAGCGCTTTGTCGAACACCGATCCGCGAGACGAGAATGGCTTCAAACCATTCCACTCAATGGGGTTGTGGCTGGCGGTAAGCTGCAAACCACCGGCGGCCCCCAAGGCGGTGACCATGACTCCACACGTGGGAGTGGACGCAATTCCCAAATCGATGACGCGACAACCCGTTCCCAATAGGCCAGCCAAAACAGCGTGGATCAGCATGTCTCCGGTCGAGCGACCGTCTCTTGAGAGCACGACAGTCCCGCCGTCGAGCATCGTCCCTAATGCTGCGGAGAACCGGGTGACGTATTCGGGGTCGAGCCCATCTCCGACGATCCCTCGTAGCCCCGAAATGCTCAATATCCGTTCGGCCATTGTGTGAATCCTCCGTAATCCTCACGAACAACTTCTTGGCTGGGCTTGTCCAGGTGGTATAGAATAGCGCAGCTTTCCGCTACAGAGCCCAGACAGGGTTCTAGCTGATTTATCCCGCCAAGAACACTCTCCAACCGCTTTCCGAACCTGTGAGATTTGCCATAAACCCTGAGATTTCCGAAGATTGGGTGGTGAGAATGTCACATCGGACTTGCCATAAACCTTAACTGAGTCTAAATTCTTTTAGTTCCCTGTTTGTTGGCTTGACAGAAGGCAGACAGACAATGCAGCACGCGTATCGGGTCGGCGAGCCGGTCATTTTCGTTGTCAGCAAGAATAGCCCTGAGCCTGGGCGGCGTGCAAAGCACGTTCACCCCTCGCCAGCAGGCGAGACTTACTCGTATCAAATCGAGAAGTTCTGGACGGTGGCTGAAGTTCGATCCGACGGGCATATCGTGCTGGTCACGCGTCGCGGAAAGCAGCACGACGTCGAGATTTCCGACCCCCGTCTGAGGCACGCCCGCTGGTGGGAACGCTGGGTGTATCGGGAGCGATTTCCCAGCCTGCGTGTGGCCCCAGAGTTTGCCGGAACGACTTCCGAGTAACTCGATTCGCTGGTCGTAGTTTCTGTCAAAGGAAGTCGGCGAGCGACTTGCGTTTGGCGGCCATTTCGGCGAAACTGCCACGTCTCCGCTCCAGAGGTCTGGCTGGCGGTCTGAACACATTTGACTTTGCAGTGATGGGATTTGCGTCATGGCTCATAAGAAGGGGCAGGGGTCCAGCCGAAACGGTCGTGACTCCAATGCGAAACGCTTGGGTGTCAAGAAGTTCGGTGGCGAACTTGTCATCGCTGGCAACATTATCATTCGTCAGCGCGGGACCAAATGGCACCCGGGCAAGAATGTCGGAATGGGTCGCGATTACACGTTGTTCTCGCTCGTCGAAGGCCATGTCTTCTTCGATCGCGAAGGCCGCCGTGTGAACGTCGCTCCGATGGAATTGGTGGAAGCGACTGACGCTGCTCTTGCTCAGAATAACTGAGCTGCGGGCTTCGGTTCGTTTATTGAATACAAACGTCGCGCGGTGTTTACGCCGCGCGATGATTTTTTCTTTGGTAACACCCAGGCAATCTGGGGACTCGAAGACTCGACCCCAGCCACCCGGTCGAAGTGACGCGCGGCGCGATGCCCGCGCGGTTAAACGAAGCAAATCGCTTCAATCAGTGAGCTTCGGGCTCGGCTGGTTTGGTGGCGTCTGCGGGTTCGGGTTCTTCGGCGAAGCCTACTCCCGGGTGGTCGGCTTGCCACTTCATCCAGAAGTCGGCCGGGTGAGTTCGCCGCCAGAGTGCCAGTGCGTTGCCGACGTGACTGAAGAAGGTGTACCGGCCGCCGATGTCGCTGGCCGACTGTTCGCAGGTTGTCTTGATAACCCAATCCGCGGCCTTCAGGATCTGTTCCCGTGGCACGTGTAGTTCCTGAGGGGCGATCGCCATCCATTCCAGGTGATGGCCTGTCGCGATCACTTTTTTGTAGAGTTCATCGTCGATCGGCTTTTTCAGGGATTCGGCCCCTTCGGACCAGTTGGAAGGCCAATGGCCATCTTCGAACTGGCAGACCGTAATCAGGTCGCGGACCGATCGCATATGGTCCATGATGCGGTTGCGCGATTCGTCGGAAATGATGTCGTGGTCGTTGTCCAACTGGAGCAGCACCATCAAGGAGTAGAGGCGGTGGGTCCCGCTGCAGACGCCGAAACGTTTGTGGCCTCGCATCAGGCGGTCGGCGAGCAGATCGAAGGAGAGGACTCGTCCATCGCGGGCTGTCCAGCTTTTTTGAGGTGCGATCCACAGGCCGAAAGCCATTGCGGACCATTCCACTTCGGACTCGTCGAGTCGAAAATCTCGGAGTGCTTCTTGCAGAACATCGGCGACTTCGCGGTGGCGATTGGGTGTCGTGACGACTTCATGCAGACCAACTCCGGCTTCGGTCAAACAGGCGAGCCAGTGGTCGTGATGGACCGAGGCCCCCTCTTCTTTACCCCAGCGGATCGCGACGCCGGTGTCTTCGTCCTGCAGTAGCGGCGGGATCTTGGGGCCCCACGAGGCGAGGTAGTCGCCGTGATTGGTCAGGAACTCTTTCATGGCCTCTCCCGACATGACTTTGGGATCGGCGAATTTTGACTTGATCCACCACGTGCGGAGAGCGTGTTCGACGTAGTTTGGTTTCAGCCGTTCATGCTGAAAGCGCGGTTGCACTTTCGCCAGGACTGCTGCCAGCTCTTCATCGCTGACCACTTCAGGGTCGTCATAGAGCGGCTCGATGATGAGCGGTGTCTCGCGAGGAATAGTGAAGGCCGGGGCCAGGCGGGCTCCGGTCACTTCGTTCACCAGATTTCGTCGGGTACTGGCCGAGCCGGAAGCGTACGACGCCACCAGTGCCATCACGACGATCAACTGGACTACCAGAAACTGCTCTTTGCCGACTCGCGGAGTCTTCATCAGTCGCTCACTTGCGATTTAAGATTTGAGATCGAAATGCGGGTTCAACGCGTCGAGTTAGATGGGCGATTTTCGCACGAAGACTAACTGTCCATCGCGTTCGAAGTCGACATTCGCTTTTTCAAAGTCGAGCTTCCACTTGTCGCTCTCTTTCAGCTTCTTGATGAGCGCCTGCCGATGCTGTTGATCGACGACGATCGTGTTGACACCGTAGCGATCAAGAGCCTCTTCCCAACCGGCCTGGACTTCGCTGATCTGCATGTAAGCCTGCCAGACTTCGCGCGGGACCAGATGAGCGTGGGAGTTCACGAAGATTTTCATTCCCGGCGGGCCTGCCCACTGCAGGAAATCACCCCATTCATAAGTGTTGAAGATCTGGCCTTGCGGCTTCTTCTCATTCAGATATTTGGCGACGGCTCGAGGCGTGTCGCTCGTGACAGCCTTTTCGAACTTGGGTATTTTTCCATGAATGATGCGAACACCCAGCGGGCTGTAGGCGAAGCAGATCCAGATCAAACCGACCGTAACAACGGTCCACTTGCCCGCTTTGACGGGAGGATTGGAAACAGCAGGCAATCTTCGCCAACTTCGCCACGCGGCATGCCCATGGACTGCCAACAGCAAGGCGGCAACCGGTGCCCACCAGACGACCATGCGGCTGCTGCAGAGTGTCGACCAGCCCAGGACGACCAGTGACAGCACTTCCCACGAGCGAACACGGCGCGGTGAACTGCGGTAGACGATGGCCAAGGCAACGGCGACGGCTCCGAAGATCATCCCGGACATTTCTTCGAGGCCGAGAGCGTGCCATTCCACGAGATCCTGCAGATTCGGGTTGGAGGCAATCTGCAGCGTCGTCGTGTAGATCCCTATGCCGTAGGGATTCAGGAGTATCGCCACCGCGGCGAGTTCCAACAGCAGGATGTTGCGTCGCAGGCGTCGATCGTGCAGCAGGGCCTTCCACGATCCGGTCCGGCGCAAGACATCGGCGGCGCGGCCGGTCGCGAAGGCACCCATCAGGAACAATCCCAGCAGGAACGAACCATGTAGATTCGCCCAGGCGGCGAACAGCATGGGGACCAGCAACCAATCGGTACGATGGAGCTTTCGGCTGGTCATCCGACACAACAGCAGCACGAAACAGGCGAGGCCCGCCATTTGAGGCCGAATGATAGAGAGTGGAGACCAGGCGATCGCCAGAAAGCTGACAACGGCGAGCAAGCTGAACCAGCCGCTGCGCGTGATCTTCTGACAGCGTACGGCCAACAAGCCGACACAAAGCGAAACGGAGATCGCGTACAGACCCTGCAGCCCGGCGATTCCCAGGTAGCGCATGGTGACAAAGCCAATCAACTGACTGAGCCACGCCGTATCGACGAAGGGCATCCCTGCGGAGAGCGGCATCAAAGGCTCGGTGGCAGGCAGCGCCCCGGTGTGCCAGATCTGCCGACCATAGGAGAGGTGTCCCCAGACATCAGTATGCCAGACCGGTCGCAGGCAGAAGAACAAATAGACGAGGCCCACTGTCAAGACGAGCCCGGCGACGACTCGGGGGGTGCGGGCCCAGACCGGCGTGTGATCTTCCAGTTTCGACAAGTCGGGGCCGGAGCGCTTCGGCTCTTCGGGAGCTTCGTTCACGGTCATGGGTTCATCAATCACAGCACCGCTCATGGTTCACCTGCTAGTCGGATTCAGGCCAGTGGACAGGAGCAGACATGCTGGGCGAGCCAAGCGCACCGCCGCCATGTTGCATTCCTTCAACTTTAGATTAGGACCGAGGGTTACCCCTCGTCATCACGAAATCCAAAAACAAGGCGTTGAACCACTGGCCGGTGAGATTTGTAACGAAATTAACGTTTGAACCGCTTTTTTGGGGCTAAATGAACGCGTGCCAATGTGCTGATGGGAATGGTGATTGGGGTGCCACGGACTTGGAGTCCCCGACATCGCCGTGTCTTTTAATCGAAGACACGGCCACCCCGAAGACGGTGAGA
The DNA here is from genome assembly GCA_903840265.1 of uncultured Schlesneria sp. Classification (GTDB taxonomy): domain Bacteria; phylum Planctomycetota; class Planctomycetia; order Planctomycetales; family Planctomycetaceae; genus Schlesneria. The sequence goes on from CAIMFH010000133.1 coordinate 8,567, forward strand.
CCGTGGCACCTGATACCAAATCCAAAACAACTATCATCGCGCAGGGGCATGTCGAAGATTCTATCGCGCGCGCATCAAGGCGGTTCTCGCGGTTCAGCAAGGAAGTTACGTTTTCAAGACTTACGCGTCCGGTCTCGAATTCTTCGGAGCCAATAACCAACATTAGGCCACTGCCGACGCGTCGAGTGATTCTGCGACTGTGAACGTGTAGAATCGGCGGGGTCTGTCACACCGTTCGCTACAAGCTATTGGTTCTCATGAAGTATTCCCGAGTTTACGTTGATGCCATCGGCTATGAATTAGCCCCCGAGGTGATCAGTTCCGCTGAACTGGAACATCGGCTGGCACCCTTGTATGAGAAGCTGAAAATCCCGGCTGGACAGTTAGAGGCCTGGACCGGGATCACGGAGCGCCGCTGGTGGCCGGCGGGCTATCCACTGACATCAGGGGCGACGGAAGCAGCGCGGCGAGCTTTGGAGCATTCCAACGTCGCTTCGAGTGACATCGGCGTCATGATTTATGCCGGTGTTTGTCGCGAGCAATTTGAACCGGCGACAGCCTGTGGCGTCGCTGCAAATCTGGGGATCAGCCGCGATGCCGCTGTCTTCGATGTCAGCAATGCGTGCCTCGGTGTCCTGAATGGTATGGTTGATATTGCGAATCGAATCGAACTGGGCCAGATCAAAGCCGGCATGGTGGTCTCGTGCGAATCGGCTCGTGAAATTATCGAGTACACGATCCAGCGGTTGCTGGAGGATATGACCATGGACGCCTTCACCAAGTCGCTTGCCACGTTGACGGGGGGCTCGGGTGCGGTGGCCGTGTTGTTGACCGACGGCTCGTTCTCACGCGAAAAGAAACATCGCTTGCTGGGGGGCGTGACGAAGGCGGCTCCCGAACATCATCTGCTCTGCCGGTGGGGATTCGAATCGTTGCTGCCGGCCGCGGTGAACAAAGTCGACGCGATCCTGCCGCCGTCGGTCACACACACGAAGTTTGGCAATCTGTTGCCGCAGCTCGTTCAGCAAAAAGTGAGCGGTATCTTGCCGGCGCGAGTTTCGCATGCGTTCACTCAATTCATGCAGACCGATTCCATCGGCGTCCTGAAATACGGTGTCGACCTGGGGATGAACACGTGGCGAGCATTCTTGACGAAGATCGGATTCTCGTCAGATCAGATCGATAAGGTCATCTGCCATCAGGTTGGCAAAGGGCACCGCGAACAGGTGTTGAATGCTCTGGGGATTTCCCATCAAAAGGATTTCTGCACGTTTCCCTACTTGGGGAACATGGGGACAGTCTCGCTGCCATTGACGGCCGCCATCGCCGACGAACGAGGTTTTCTGAACCGTGGTGATCGCGTCGGGTTCCTGGGCATCGGCAGTGGATTAAATTGCCTGATGCTTGCCTTAGATTGGTAGCAATTCGTCGGCCAATTCACACGGCTCAAGTGTCCTTGTACAAAGTTCCCTCCACACAAGATTGTATAGTCCGTGTCCGCACTGCTCCCACAACCAACTTATCCTGGCTATGACTTCACTCATCACTCCACGGATGTGAATGGCTTTCGGCTGCATTACCTTGATGAAGGTCGCGGCCAGACGGTCGTGATGGTCCATGGCAATCCGAACTGGTCCTACTACTACCGCAATCTGGTGGTGGCCCTGCGCGACAAGTACCGATGCCTGGTCCCCGACCACATTGGTTGCGGCCTGTCAGACAAACCGGGCGACGATCGCTACGAATATTCACTGGCCCGCCGCGTCGCCGATCTGGAAACGTGGCTCGACAAGTTACAGGCGACAAAAGACCTGACGCTGATCGTGCATGACTGGGGCGGCATGATCGGCATGGCCTACGCCACCAAATATCCCGAACGGATTCGGCGGTTGGTCGTGTTGAACACGGGGGCGTTCCATCTACCCGTAACGAAACCAGTCCCGTGGCAGCTAAAACTAGCGCGAAGCTTCGTTGGCGCGGTGCTTGTGCGTGGGTTCAGTGCCTTCAGTCGCGGGGCCGTTCAATCGTGCGTGACACGGCGACCAATGCCTTACGAAGTGGGCCGGGCCTATTGTGCACCTTACAACTCGTGGGCAAACCGCATTGCTGTTCACCGCTTTGTGCAGGACATTCCGCTGAAGCAGGGTGATCGCGGATACGATCTGGTTTCCAAAGTGGCGGACGACTTGGAAAAGTTGAAAGACGTGCCGATGATGATCGGCTGGGGCGATCGCGACTTTGTCTTTGACAAGCATTTCCTGCAAGAATGGCTCAAGCGGTTTCCGAAAGCGGTACTGCATGAATACCCCGATTGCGGACATTACATCCTGGAAGATGCGGGGCCGGAGCTGATTCCGCTGATTCGAACGTTCCTGGATTCTCATCCGATCTAGTCGCGATATTCGTCGTCACGGTTTCCTCGATCTGCGATCCCGGCCTCGCCATGTCCACCGTTAACATCGCATCGCATCTGAAGGAAATGGCACGTCAGTGTCCGGAGCAGACCGCGGTCATGCTGCCAATAGGTCGCGCTATCGCGGGGCGATCGACCTATACCAGTCTCACCTATCGACAACTGGATCAGCTCAGCGACACCCTGGCATCGAGGTTGACTCAATCAGGAATTGGTCGCGGGATCCGGACAGTCCTGATGGTGCCGCCGTCGCTGGAATTCTTTGCGCTCACATTCGCCCTGTTCAAAGCAGGAGCCGTGTCGGTGTTTATCGACCCCGGTATGGGGGTCAAGAACATCGGAAAGTGTCTGTCCGAGGCCCAACCGGAGGCCTTCATTGGCATCGCCAAAGCCCATTTGGCTCGTCGATTGATTGGCTGGGGCAAGTCCTCAATCAAGCATCTGGTCGCAGTCGGAACGGGGGCCGCGTGGTGTCGGTGGCTGGGTGGCAATATTGAAGTGTGGGACGTTCCACAACTCCTTTCGACGTTACAGCTCGACGGCGGTCACAACACCATTGTGGACACGGCGGCTGACGACACAGCGGCGATCCTCTTCACCAGCGGCAGCACCGGCGTTCCCAAGGGAGCAGTCTACTCCCACGGCAACTTTGCGGCTCAGATCGAGATGCTGCGCACGGCCTTCTCGATCCAGCCTGGCGAAATCGATCTGTGTACATTTCCATTGTTCGCGCTATTTGCTCCGGCCTTAGGAATGACGGCGGTCGTGCCGCGTATGGATTTTACTCGACCAGCCACGGTCGATCCGACTGAGATCGCGAATCCCATCCTTCAGCATGAGGTGGCGAACCTGTTCGGTTCGCCCGCCCTACTGAACCGCGTTGGCCGACATTTCGCCCGCGAGACTGGTCAATGGCCAACGGTGCGACGTGTGCTGTCGGCAGGTGCACCTGTTGCGCCGGCAATCATTGAGCGGTTCGCCAAACAGCTCGCACCTGGCGTCCAGATCTATACGCCTTATGGGGCGACCGAATCACTGCCGGTCGCCGTCATCGGCAGTGATGAGATCCTTAATGAAACAAGGCATCTGACAGCGACCGGAGCGGGGACCTGTGTCGGTCGCCCTGTCGAGGGAATGCGGCTCGCCATCATTAAAGTCACTGACGAACCGATTGCGCTTTGGAACGAGTCGTTACTCGCCGGACCGGGCGCAATTGGTGAGATCGTCGTCGACGGGCCCAATGTGACACAGGAATACTTTCGCCGCCCCGATCTGACGGCACTCGCCAAAATCAAAGATCCCGTGAGCGGACGGATGCGTCACCGCATGGGCGATGTCGGCTATTTTGATGAGCAAGGTCGTCTGTGGTTTTGCGGTCGCAAATCGCATCGAGTCGTGACCACCGAGGGAACGCTGTTCACAGAGCCGATCGAGGGGATCTTCAACTCGCATCCGGCGGTGTTTCGCAGTGCGTTGGTGAGTATCACTCGCGCGGGCAAGGTCGAACCCGCCTTGTGCGTGGAACGGGAAGCGGCGTCACGGAAGACAGACGCTTCACAACTGACGCGTGAACTGCTTGAACTTGGTGCGCAGTTCGACAAGACTCGAATGATTCAAACGGTCCTGTACCATGATGCATTCCCCGTCGATATTCGTCACAATTCGAAGATCTTCCGAGAGAAGCTGGCCGTCTGGGCCACGACGGTTTTAAATCGCAGATCTAAATGATCGCGGGCAATTCTGTTCACAGAGCAGGTGGTGATGGTTCAATGCCCGCAGCAGGCGTGACTGTGTATTTTGGGAGAGCGAGGCTCCTGCCGAGCCGCGCGTGTTTTTGTGAGTCCATCGACATGCGCGGCTCGGCAGGAGCCTCGCCCTCCCAATTAGGTCATAACGATGGATGACGATGACGTATGGGAAGAGGATGAAGATGACGATGGCTATGTCTCTTGCCAGTATTGTGGCGAGCCGATGTACGAAGAGTCTGGCTATTGTTCGTCTTGCGAACGATGGCAGACTCGGGAAGACCGGCCTCAGAAGACTTTGCCAGTTTGGGTCATGCTGACCGCGTTGTGTTTGCTGGCCATCTTTGTCTACGGCGCGTTGCGCAGTTTCTGATGATCAGGTCTCAGTGGAGTGTCGGCAAAGATGCGAGCATTGGTGACCGGCGGAGGCGGTTTTTTGGGAAAGGCGATTGCCACCCGACTCCGCTCGTCTGGATATGACGTTCGCAGCCTGGCCAGAGGTGACTATCCGGAGCTTGCCACGTTAGGGATTGAATGCGTTCGCGGTGATGTTGCCGATTCCGCCGCGGTTCTGACAGCAGCACGTGATTGCGATTTGGTCTTTCACGTGGCAGCGAAGGCGGGTGTCTGGGGGGGCTATGAAAGCTATCACCTGGCCAACGTAGTGGGGACCGAGAATGTGCTGGCGGCGTGTCGCGAGCAGCAGATTCCGAAGCTGATTTACACCAGTTCCCCGAGTGTCGTCTTCAATGGGAAAGACGAAGCGGGGATTGATGAGTCCGCCCCTTATCCACATGACTATTTGACGCACTATCCCAAGACAAAAGCGATCGCAGAACGAGCAGTATTGACTGCCAATGGGGAACGACTTGCGAATGGCAGAGTGCTATCCACGGTGGCGCTCAGGCCTCATCTCATCTGGGGGCCGGGCGACAATCATCTGGTGCCGCGACTGATTGAACGAGCGAGGACAGGGAAGCTTCGTCGCGTTGGCAGCGGGAAGAATCTCGTCGATACGGTCTACATCGACAACGCCGCGGAGGCTCACATTCAGGCCGCACAAAAGCTGGAACCGGGGTCACCGCTGGCCGGCAAAGCGTATTTCATTACGAACGGGGAACCAGTCCCATTGTGGGATCTCATCGACCGCATGCTGGCCTGCGCGAATCTTTCCCCGGTCACGAAAAGCATTTCGGCCAATACGGCCTATGTGGTCGGATCCATCCTCGAAGTGATCTATAAGATCACTGGGCGTCGCGACGAACCACCGATGACGCGATTCGTCGCCCGGCAATTGGCGACGGCCCACTGGTTTGATATCTCGGCTGCTCGAAACGATTTTGGGTACGCACCACTTGTCACGATTGAGGAAGGATTGAAGCGACTGGCGATTTGGCTGCGCGATCAACCGGGGCTGGCTGACAAGCAATAATTGATCGAGTGTGGTGGCGTTCACCTAAAACTGGAGGCGCGGACGCCGCGGACTTGGATTCTCGTCTGCATTGTGCAAAGGCCCGCTTCCACCGAGATGAACTCGGTGGGGCTTGTCAAATTTGCCGGATCCGATTTCGTCCCCTTCGAGCTTGTCTCGATGGATACGGGCTTATGCACTACGCCAGACGCTTCGACATGGCCGCGTGTCTGATCACAAGCGGTGATTTAGTCGTGGAGGCTTCGTATAAGCTGCTTCGCCAGTTGGTAACCCGTTTCAGATCGGTACAGCAGGCCGTCATGAAAGCCGAATTGCTGCATCTCTGCGGGTGAATAGGCTTCCGAGTAGAGATCGATGATCTGCCGATGCAGGCCGAGGTTGAACTTCAGCTTCTCGTGTCGGTTCGCGGCGGTGTTTTCTTCGCGCTCACGTTCCAGGTCCACCAGGATCCCGGCGGGGGTCAGCATCCACAGGGCGTCGGCTTCCCAATGGCACTGCTTTAACCAGTCTCTAGGTCCGGAACCAAGCAGCCACTTCCGGTCCACATGATCTTCCATCAGCGGGATCTTCGAGTAATCATGGCTGCCGACGATTTCGAGGATCACGCTGATGTCTTCGTCCGCTAGCGCTGCTGGTGATTGCTGCTGGTAGTCCCGCAATAGGCCGCGCGAGATCTCGGCTCCCAGTTTCATATGCTCCAAGCGTGAGGCGATTCCATCTCGACGCAGACGACTTTTCTCAGCCGGCTCGGCTCGCTTGATGCTTGCTTCCGAGATCTTCGGAAGTGAGCAATCTCCGATACCGATGTCATGGAGCACGGCCGCCAAGACACCTCGCTTCAAATCGACAGGCGAAACTTCCAGCAGGCCGATCTGTGCCATGAAGCAGACGACATAGGGGATGTGATGGACAGGGCTGACTTCGTTCCCTTTGATCAAGTAGGGAAGTATCTGCGGCCAGAGCGCATCCAGCGCGGCGACAATGTCGCGATGTGCTTCCAGGAGTTGTCGTGCTTGCGCCCAGGGTTCGGCAGCGAGTTCCAACTGTGTGGCAATCCGAGTTCGATCGTGCGGGGTGACGCCGCACGGTTGGCCAAGTATTCGCCGCCGATCCTGCAGCATTTGCAGGCCCAGTTCCACGGGGTCCATCGAGTCGCTCCTTCTCTTTCCGTTTGGTCAGGTGCTGACTGTGGCCAACTCCGTGAAGTTTGTCTACAGTCATTTGAGATCAAATTCGGATCTGCCGCTCACTGAACGTTGAAAGCGGCACGATCGCGTCAGCGGAGAATAGGGAGCCGGTGATGATTGGAAAACAATTCGTCGCGTTTCTGTTTGGCGTTCTGGCAACAATCCTGTGTCTGGAGCCTGCCGCCGCTCAGGAATGGACGCGATTCCGAGGTCCCAATGGAACGGGGGAGAGCGAAGCGAAGAGCATTCCGGCCCAATGGACCAATGCCGACTACAACTGGAAGGTGAGCGTTCCTGGAATCGGCCATTCGTCTCCCGTGCTGTGGGGCGATCACTTGTTCATTCTGAGTGCTGATCCCGAAACGGCGAAGCGCCATACGCTGTGTTACGACGCGTTCACCGGCGAAAAGATCTGGGAAAAGTCGTACGCCTCGCAAGCTCACGGCTTGCATAAGCAGAGCAGCTATGCCTCGGGAACTCCGGCCGTCGACGAAAAGCACGTGTACTTTGCCTGGGCGTCGCCAGCCTCCATTATGCTAGTTGCGATGACTCATGATGGTCACGAAGTCTGGAAGCGTGACCTCGGCCCTTGGTCCAGCCAGCATGGATTCGGGACATCGCCAATTCTGTACGACGACATGGTGATTCTGTCCAATTCACAAGAAGACAAAGACAACCCTCAGTCGGTCTGCGTGATGATGGCATTCGATAGCGGCAGCGGAAAAGATCGCTGGAAGTCGAAGTGCAACAGCGCCAATACAAGCTATTCCGTGCCGGCCATTTTTGAGCCGAAGAATGGATCGCCACAATTGGTCTGCACGAACACGGGCGACGGGACTTTTGCCCTGGATCCCGCCGATGGGCATCTGTTGTGGTCCAATCCGTGTTTCGACAAGCGGACCGTCAGTTCTCCGCTGGTGAAGGGAGACATGATCTTCGGTAGCACCGGTTCGGGTGGTGGCGGGAACTATCTGGTCGCCACTCAATTCGATGGCAAAGAACCAAAGCAAGCGTTCCGCATGTCGACTCAGGCACCCTATGTGCCGACATCCGTGGCCCGTGACGACATGCTGTTTCTGATGTCAGACGGTGGCATCGCGACGTGCCTCGATTTGAAGTCTGGCACGACTCACTGGCAGAAACGCGTGGGTGGCAACTACTCCAGCTCGCTTGTTCGAGCCCATGACAAGATCTACTGTCCCAGCATGGACGGGGAAATTGTTGTCTTAGCGGCCGAAAAGGAATTTAAGGAACTGGGACGGACCAGCCTGGGTGATGGAATTCGTTCTACCCCGGCGATTGCGAATGGTCAGATGTATCTGCACTCGTACTCGCACTTGATGTCCATCGGCGGTCCTCGCAAGACGGCAAGTGCGTCGAAATAGTCCTCGGGAGGGCATCGTTGCGAACGATTCTCCCGCTTCGAATTACGAGAGACGTGCCACTGGTTGGCCGCTTCGGACGCCCCCTGCTGATTCCGTTTGACACGGGCGGTGATCTCTTCGACCTGCGTGTCAGATCAAGACATCAAAGGCGCCTTTTCTAGACGGTTTGCGACCTCGATTGCACTGGTTGTCCGAAGCGGTCAACCAGTGGCACATCCCGCGTTTATCCACGTCTTAGAAATCGTTCACTACGTTGCCTTGCGGGATTAGTAGCGTTGCACAAAATTGCCGGGTAGACGGCGAACGAGTCGTTTCATTTCCAGAATGGTCAGCGTGGAGAGCACGCGCGACGTTTCGATGCCGGCGGCCCGCATCACTTCGTCCACGGCGACGGGCTCGGCAGTCACCAGGTTCAAGATCGTCCGCTGCTGATCGGACAACTGCAGTTCGGCCGGTTTGTGAACCGTCTCGGTCGTCGTTCTCTGGACCGGTGTTGTCAGCGGCCCGAGTGCATTGAGGACATCGTCTACATCCCGAATCAAAATCGCCCCATCGCGGATCAGATCGAGGCAGCCGAAACTGGCTTCGCTGTCGATCCGTCCGGGGACAGCGAACACGTCGCGATTCTGTTCCATGGCATGTCGTGCGGTATGCAAAGCACCGCTGTTTCGACCTGCTTCGATCAGGATCACGCCGCGCGAAATCCCTGAGATGATGCGATTGCGCTGCGGGAACAGTCCCGCTTTCGGTTGCTGATCGATCGGAGCTTCGGTCAGCAAGCACCCTTGCTGTCGAATCGAGTTCGCCAACTCGACATGCTCGGGCGGATAGACCGTCCCCAGTCCCGTCGCACAGACGGCAATGGTCCGTCCACCCGCTTCGAGCGCCCCTTTATGGGCTTCGGCATCGATGCCTCGCGCGAGCCCACTGACGATGGTCATGCCGGCCCGAGCGAGGCCCTGAGCGATTCGAAAGGCCTGTTGTCGACCGTAGGCCGTGCAATGCCGCGAACCGACGATGCCAACGGCCAATTGATCCGCAGGAAGCAGTGTCCCCATGCAGTATAAGACTGTCGGTGGATCGGGAATGCGATCCAGATCAGGCGGATACCCTTCCGACCCTCGAACCAGCAGCGTGGCCCCCGCGGCACGGGTGCGAGCCAATTCTTCGCGCGCTGCCTGCATAGTGCCATGCGTCACCAGCGACATCGCCACCTTGGGACCGACGTTCTGAACCTCTTGAAGCTGCGAAACGCTGGCTCGAAGGATTCCGGACGGCGTCTGGAAGCGATCCAGCAAAAGCTGATAAGTGCGAGGCCCAATTCCCGGCACCAGATTCAGCCGCAGCACGTCGAGCAATTGCTGCTCGGCATCCTCGACCTGTGGTTCCACGTCGGCGGGAAATAAGTCCTTCGCCATGTCAGTTCATCGCGTCCAGATTAAGTAGGTACCCTGAATTAGTCACTATGACGATGGTTGCTGACAATCATTACTTAACATCGAGCTTGTGTAAACCAAAAGGGACGCAAGCTCGGCCGTGTGCGAAGGTAGTTGCTTTGGATTTGGCCTGGGCATCACGCCCTCAACTGCAAGTTATTCACGGCGTAGCTGCGTTGACAGTGAATAAACAATGTCGCCCGATTGGAAGTTCAACTCGCCAAAGAGCGCGACGTGCTTGCCGTCGGGCGGCTGAACTTCGGCTGTATATCGTCCCTCTTTGGCGGCGATCGGCTTTGATTTCCATTCGGATGATCGGAAATCTTTGGTGTCAGATTCTGCCGACCACAGGTTGACTCCTTTTGGTGTGGGGCTCGACTGAATCGTCAGTCGCAGGCGACCCTGATCCGTTTCGTGCTTCCACTGGATGGTGGGCATCGGCTTGTCGGACGCGATGTGCTGTGTGAATGCCGCCAATGTCGCAATGGCCCCTTCGCGGCCCCCCTTCAGATTGTGTGCTGCGTTGGGGACGTAGCGGATGTATTTGGCTCCCGAGAGATCATCCCAATAGTTATTCAGGGCATCGACTGTCCAGTAAGGATCGTTGGTCCCATTGATGATCAGTTTCGGCAGTTCCAGTTGCTTGCGATAGGTGTACGGATCGACCCAACGCCAGAGCGGCTCGATGGCCAAGTCCTCTTTTAACCGCTTGATCAATCCTTTGCGTTCGTAGTCCACAATCTGCTCGCTGTACTTACCCCAGGTTTCGATCTGATAGTCCATCTGCTTGGGCATGTTGAGCGTATCGATCACAATCGGGGCGATCCCCCGCACTCGCGGTTCGATCGCCCCGGTCAGCCAGGTCGTCCAGCCTCGCTTGGAAGCTCCCGTGACTACGAAGCCCTTGATGGGAGTCTTCCACTCTTCCGCCGCCAGTTGTTCGAGCGAGTCCATGGCTCGCACGGCACTCTTCACCATGGGGAACAGCAATGGCCAGCGGTCATCTTTGGTGGCCAGATGAAAAAGGAACGTGTCGGTGATCAGGTCGTCTTCAAAATGGCCCCCGAGAAGTGGCTGATTGGGAACTTGAAACAGCAACGCAACTCGGCATCCGGTGAGCGTCGCCAGTGACGACCCCAGTAGTCGGTCCTCGGGCTTTGGCTTGTTCTTATTGCTGCCGCCGGTGATATACAGCAGGACGTGATCGGGATATTTCAGGTTGGCAGGCTGGAAGACCAGCAGGTCATGCTTCCAGACGATGTCCTGCCACGTCTGCGAAGTCAGCTCGACATCATACGATCGCGCGCCGTCATTCTCTTGTTTGTCCACCAGTTTCCAGGCGAAGCTGTCATCCGGCCGTGCGACGAAGTCTCGTAATGTCGTCGGAACTTCAGCCGTCTGAGCCTGCACCAGACCGGTCAGCAGACTGAAGATCAGGGCGAGAGTTGTCACTGTTGCTTTCATCACCAATTGTCAGCCTCACAGGTTGAAGTGGTCACCGTTGTGCTGGTGTTCTATCGAGTCGGCGATGGCGATGCCAGACACGCGACGGGTCTGGGTGAGAAGAGAGTCAAGCTGCGCATTCCTTAACGAAAAACTTTGACGCGATCTTGCCGGTTCAGATCGTACGCGGTTGCTGGTGCGCAGCCGACGCGTGTATGTTCAAGGCCGACTGTGATTGACCAAAAACGACATCGAAAAATGGACTCTATGACGTCGACACCACCCAATACAAAACCATCCTCCGGCGGCGGCACGCTGTTTTTTTGTGGCCTGCTTGTCGCCGCCGCGGCCGTCGGATTCTTCTTGATTCGACGCACTGAGAACACCACCAGCAAACCCGTGGTCGTTCGCGATGCCATGAAGATCCACGAGTCGAATGCGCAGGCTCTGCACAATGTCTACCGCCTGGGCCAGACCCTTTACACGGGAAGCGCCCCCGACGAGGAGGGAGCGTTTGATTCGCTGGCTCGACTGGGGATCAAGACCGTCATCAGCGTTGATGGTGCTCCACCTGATGTGGAAGCGGCTCGGTCTCATGGAATGCGTTACGTGCATTTACCAATCACGTATAGCAACGTCCCGCACGAGAGGCTGATCGAACTGGTGCGGGCATCGCGAGAACTGCCGGGACCGATCTATCTGCATTGCCATCATGGCAAACACCGCGGACCGGCGGCGGCTGTCTCGTTGTGGCGCTGCCTGGACAAATCTGTCACCGCGGATCAGGCCGTAGCCGCGATGAAGATGATCGGCACGGCGGATCGCTATCAGGGGTTGTATGACAGCGTTCAAGGTCTGACCTGCCCCACCGGACCAGAACTGAAGGAGTCGAAATCCGAATTGCCCGAGACTTCGCCCGTCCCGCCGCTCGCCAAGACAATGTCCGAAATCGATCGCATCTGGGATCGAGTAAAGACACCCACAAGCGACAGAGATGCGACGACAATTGGGCTGCAACTGACAACCACCTACGACCTTGCCGAGCACCTTCGTGAGGCGGCTCGCCTGACGGACGTGACGGAGGAAATGCAACCGGGGTTTCAGGCGATCGTGGATGACTTGGAAACGCTAGCAGACACGATCAAAACCGAACTGCGAGATCCTGCCGCGACGAATCCAAAACGCGCCGAAGCGGTGGCTCGGGTCACGCAGCGTTGCGATCAATGCCACGCGCGATTTCGGGACTAAGTGACTGCCTGCAGAGATTAGGAAGATTTGCCACGGATGAACACAGATCAAACACGGATTAAGAACGCCGCGTGCTGACTTGGGATTGGACATCGTAGGATAGCGGCTTTTCTGAGAAGGATGATTGGCAAGAGATCTGGGACAAGAAAGAGAAGACACGGCATTGTCGAGGACTCCAAAACCGTGGCACCCCTGCTCACGATGTCGGTGAGCAGCAAACGTTGCGATCAGGATGACAGGCATTCGTTATCAACAAGGAGTATTAAACATGCAGACGACCAGCCCCTCGCCCGGACTGTTTTTTGAAACGATCAATGCTTATCAACGGACTGAGGCATTGCGAGCCGCGATCGAAATCGACTTGTTTTCTGCACTGACGACCGGTTCAAAGACGGCTGAGGAGATCGGCCAGGCCTGCGAGGCGTCGAGCCGCGGTGTTCGAATTCTGGCGGACTACCTGACGATTGTCGGCTTCTTGAAAAAGTCCGACGAACGCTATGAGCTGACTGCCGATTCCGCCGTGTTTCTGGATCGCAAATCACCCGCTTACCTGGGAGGGACGCTGCAGTTCTTGCTGGCTCCTTCATTGGTGGACTGTTTCACTCAACTGACAACAGCCGTTCGGAAGGGTGGAACGGCCGTGTCGGACGATGGGACGGTTTCGCACGACAATCCGATCTGGGTCGATTTTGCACGAGGCATGGCACCCCTGATGCACCTGCCTGCTCAACTGCTGGTCGGGTTGATCGGTGGTGATTGTGCTCAACCTTTGCGAGTGCTTGATGTCGCCGCCGGGCACGGGATGTTCGGAATCGCCGTCGCACAACAGTATCCCAACGCCCAGATTACCGCCTTGGACTGGCAGAATGTCCTGGCGGTCGCCGCCGAGAACGCCGCCAACGCAGGTGTGAAGGACCGACATCATCTGCGACCGGGAAGCGCTTTCGACACGGATTGGGGCGGTCCCTACGATGTCGTGCTACTGACAAACTTCTTCCATCATTTTGACCTTCCGACTTGCGAGCAGATTGCTCAGCGTGCGTACGCGTCGCTGGCACCGGGTGGTCGAGCCATCACTCTGGAATTCATTCCGGATCAGGATCGCATCTCTCCACCGGGAGCGGCGACTTTCGCATTGACGATGCTGGCGTCGACAGGCCACGGTGATGCTTACACATTTCCCGAGTATCAGGCCCTGTTTACGAAGGTCGGGTTCACTCGCAATGAATTCCATCCGCTGCCACCCACGATGCAGCAGGCCGTCGTTTCGTACCGCTGAAAACGTGATCTTGGCCTGGGCTCATGACTCGTACTATCGCTACTTGAGACACAGTCGCCATCAAAGGAGCAGAACGTTCTGTCGGTGAATATCGCAGAACCGCAAGTGAATGCATTGGTGTTTGGTGAAGTGTCGAAAACTGCCGATGTTGTAGCTCAATGGGATTATCACTATCCGCTGATTGAGAGCATCACTGCCGACGAGCAGCGTTAAAAAGCAACTTCAGGCACATAGCAGCGAGAAACCGATGAAGACACGAACCATTGCCTTCGGGCTGACGGTATTGGCGGGTTTGGCACAACTGGCATCGGCCGGACAACGCGGACGCTGCTGCGATCCGGTCGCGGTCAACATTCAGGCCCGCTGCTGCCAGGGAACGCTGCTCCCTTACCACCAGGCCATTCAACGTGCCGACGACGCGACTCGTGCCGAAGGTGCGTTGGCGGTGACGACCGCGGAACGAAATTCCCTGGTGGCCGAGCGAGCCGCATTGCAGGCTCAGGTGGCGGCTTTGCAGACGGAACTGAAAGAATCAGTCGTCCAGCGCGATCAAGCTCGTCAAGAACGCGATGTTGCCGTCGCCGAGCGAGACAAAGCACGAACTGCCGAAGTCGCGTCCGCCAAGCAGGCGGCTGAAGCCCAGAAAGAAGCCGCTAAGGCGAAAGAAGAGACCGCTAAGGCTCAAGGTGAAGTGAAAGTGGCGATGGAACTCGCCGCTAAGGCGACCGAAGAACTTGCGACCACGAAAGCGGATAACGAGAAACTAGTTGCCGAGTTGAAAAACGGCCGCGACGAACTGAAACAAACGAATGACGAATTGGCGTCGCTGAAGGTCAAGCTGGCTGCCGTGACACAGTCAGAAAAGAAGGACGACGACAGCACAGAAGAGAAAAAAGACGACGACAAAAAGGATGACCTGACGGACGCGGTCAAGGCGGACGAGAGCGAGAACACGACCGAAGTGAACTGATACCGTGGATGGAAGATCTCCAAAGCCCCAGACAACCGTCTGGGGCTTTTTTGTTAATAGAGATGACGAGTTTCGTTGAGGAATACGTCGCGCATCCGATTGAGCACGATATCGAAACTACTCCCAGTTCAACGTGGAGGCACTCTGGTACTCCGTCACGCGAGTTTCGAAGAAGTTCTTTTCCTTGCTGAGATCAATCGTTTCGCTCATCCACGGAAACGGATTCGACGACCCGTATTGCGTTGGCAGGCCGATACGTTCCAATCGTCGATCCGCGATGAATTGCACATAGTCACGGAACAGGCTGGCGTTCAAGCCCATGATTCCGCGAGGAAGGCAGTCTTGAGCGTAGTCAATTTCCAACTCGACAGCCTGTCGAACGCGATCGATCATCGATTGCTGGAATTCGGGCGTCCAGATGTGCGGATTCTCGGTCTTGATGCCGTTGATCAGGTCGATCCCGAAATTCAGATGGACCGTTTCGTCTCGCAGAATGTATTGGAACTGCTCGCCAATCCCGGTCATCAGGTTGCGGCGATGGAACGACAGCACCATCACGAAACCGGTGTAAAAGAAGATCCCTTCCATGATCAGGTAGTAGCCGATCAGGTTCTTCAGAAAGGCTTGGGCCCCTTCAAAGGAATCTGTTTCGAAGTTGGGATCGAGGACTTCGGCGGTCAGTTCCATTTCCAGTTCGTCCTTGCGAGCGATCGCAGGGACTTCGTGGTACATGTTGAAAATCTCGCCCTCGTTCAGGCCCAGGCTTTCGACCACGTACAAGAAGGTGTGCGAATGCACCGCTTCCTCGAAAGCCTGTCGCAACAGGTACTGCCGACATTCGGCATTCGTCACGTGCCGGAAGATCGCCAGGACCAGATTGTTGCCGACCAGACTCTCGGCCGTCGCGAAGAAGCCCAGGCTACGCATCAGGACTCGGCGCTCGTCATCGGTCAGACGGCTCGAACGCCATGTTTCGATATCCTTGTTCATCGGGACTTCGGTCGGCATCCAATGGTTGGCACATCCATTGAGGTAGTGTTCCCAGGCCCACTGATACTTGAGCGGCATCAATTGATTCACGTCGACCTGGTGGCAATTGATCAACCGCTTGTCGTGCGCATTGACGCGTTCACGCTCGGGAGGGGGGGACGTTGGAGACTGCTCTGCAGTCGTCGCAATTAGTTCGGTCATGGAATATCTCTCGTGTGGTCTAAGTATTGTTGGTAGAGATCGTCGAAAATCGAGATGTCGAAACCGGGTTATTGGCAGGCTTCACACGTCGGATCATCAAGCCGACAGGCCGAGGCCACTTCGATGACGGGCATGCCATCGCGGCGGACTTCCACGTCACTGGAGGCACTTCGGTTCTTCATCCACTTGGGTTGAATCCCGAAGCTGTTGAGATCCACCGTCGATTTTTCGACTTGTGTCGCAGCCAGCGTGCGCAGGTAGTAAGTGGTCTTCAGACCCTTCTGCCACGCCAGGGCGTACATATCCTGCATCTTGCGGCCACTTGGCTCGGCGAGATACAGGTTCAAGGATTGTCCCTGATCGATCCACTTCTGTCGTCGGGCCGCACATTCGATCAACCACTTCGGATCGATCTCGAAGGCGGTCAGGAATTGTTGACGCAGTTCGAGCGGGATTCGGCCAATATTCTGGAGCGAGCCGTCGAAGTACTTCAGTTCGCCAAGCATCTGCGCGTCCCACAGGCCCCGCGCCTTCAGCTTGCTGACCAGCATGTCGCTGGCTTGAGTGAACTCGCCGGATAGATTGCTTTTAACATAGAGGAACTTGTACGCGGGCTCGATTGACTGCGACACACCGATGATGGTGGAGATCGTCGCGGTCGGGGCAATTGCCAGGACATTGCTGTTGCGCATGCCGTGCTGCTTGACCGCTTCACGTACCGGCGTCCAGTCAAAGGTTTGCGAACGATCGACCGGAACGGGCTCTCCTCGCCCTTCTTCCAGAAGCTGCAGCGTGTCGATTGGCAGTAACCCACGATCCCATTTCGACCCTGTGTAGGTCGGATACGTGCCGCGGTCTTTCGCCAGTTCCGTCGAGGCGAGGATCGCATAGTATGAAATCGCTTCCATGCTGCGATCGGCAAATTCGACGGCGGCGTCACTCGCGTAACTGATGTCGAGCGCGTGCAAGGCGTCTTGAAAGCCCATCAGGCCAAGGCCGACCGGACGATGTCGCAAGTTGGACGTTTCAGCTTCTGGGGTCGGATAGAAGTTAATGTCGATAACGTTGTCGAGCATCCGCATCGCTGTGCGTACGGTTTGCTCCAACAATGCGAGATCGAGCTTTCCGTCGACGATATGCTCCTTGAGATTGATTGATCCCAGATTGCAGACCGCGGTCTCTTCCGGCGAGGTGTTGAGAAGGATCTCGGTGCACAGGTTGCTGCTATGCACGACACCGACATGGTCTTGAGGAGACCGGATGTTTGATGGATCTTTGAACGTGATCCACGGATGGCCCGATTCAAACAGTCGCGTCAGCATCTTGCGCCACAACTCGGGCGCGGAGACTCGCCGGAAGAGCAACATGTCGCCGGCATCGGCCCTCTGTTCATATTCTTCGTACCGCTCATCGAATTCGCGACCGTAGAGATCGTGAAGATCAGAGACTTCGTCTGGACTAAACAGGGTCCAGGTGCCGTTCTGTCGGACTCGCTTCATGAACAGGTCGGGGATCCAGTTGGCGGTATGCATATCATGCGTCCGCCGCCGCTCGTCGCCCGTGTTCTTCCGCAGATCGAGGAACTCTTCGATATCGAGATGCCAGGTCTCCAGATAGGCGCAGACGGCCCCTTTGCGTTTGCCACCTTGATTAACGGCGACGGCGGTGTCGTTGACGACCTTCAGGAACGGGATCACGCCCTGACTGCGACCGTTCGTTCCATGAATATGCGCGTTCGTGGCGCGAATATTGGTCCAATCGTTGCCGAGGCCACCGGCCCACTTGGAGAGCCGAGCATTGTCCGAAATGACCTTGAAAATATGAGTCAAATCGTCGCTGGAGGTGCTCAGGTAGCACGAGCTCAACTGCGGGGTCGGGGTCGCCGAGTTGAACAGCGTGGGGGTCGCCGACGTGAATCGGAAGCTCGAGAGGACGTCGTAGAATTGGATCGCCCGATCTTCGCGAGCATCCCCTTCTCGCAGCGCCAATCCCATGGCGACGCGCATCCAGAAGTACTGCGGAGTCTCGATCCGCTGACCGCCGATGTGCAGCAGATAGCGATCGTGGATGGCCTGCAGCCCCAAGTATTGGAAATGCAGATCGCGTTCCGGTTTCATCGCGGCGGCAAGACGGGTTAAATCGAACTCACGCAGATCGGGGGTCAATCGAGCCGCACGAATGCCGTCGATGACATAGTGCTCAAACTGATCGCGATGCACGTTTTCCAGTGTTTTCGTGTTGGGTGTGTCCCCGAACACTTCTTGATAGATCACATTCAGCATCAGACGGGATGCGACCAGATCGAACGCGGGATCACGCTCGATCCGCGATCGAGCCACCAGGATTTGAACGCGATAGATCTCGGCAATGGCGATGCCGTCAAAGACCGAGCGGATCACTTCGTCGACCATTTCATCGATGTCGACTGTGTTCTCGAGGCCGACGCAGGCTTCGGCCAGACGCTTGCGAACACGGCGCGCTTCGAAGGGGACGCGACTGCCGTCGGGCAGTGTGACGTAGATTTGCGGAACAGAAGAGGCGACGGTCGCTTCACCGCGAATCACGCGCATCTTGGCATGTTCAGCGCGATAGATGATGTAGCAACGAGCGACACGATAGTGCCCACGTGACATCAACCCCAACTCGACCAGGTCTTGGATTCGCTCGACGTCCACTCCTTCGGATTGACTGGCGAGCGGCGCGATGTCATCAACGACAGATTGAACGACGCTGGCTACGTCTTTCATGACATCCGATTCGAGCGGCTGACCATCCGCCAGATTCAGCTCGGCGCGAAAGGCGTTCAAGATTGCCGTGTGGATGCGGGTCAATTCAAAAGAGACACTGCGGCCGTCACGTTTGCGGACAACCCACTCGTGGGGAGCTCGTAGCATAAGACTGGACCTCTCTCCGTATCGCACCGATACGAGAATGCGGACGCACCGAATCTTGTTCGAGAACGACCGATCGAGGAGTGATCGCAGTCGCGGAAGAAAACGAATATCGCAGGCCCGCCAGCCAATGCTTGGCGGTCCCAATCAGCGCACTCGTCCGCGCAGCAGAATACATCCATCCCCCGACCGCCCTTTCCCGAGAAGGTTCGGCAGACAAACAGCTCAGCCCGATGGCATCCGGCCATCGCAATCCTGTGAATCTGAACTGTTCAATCGCTGGCAGGTCTTCGGACTCGCGAACACTCGGCCCACCCGTAAAAGTGGACCAATTCCTACTAGCCATCGCTTCCCAATTCTTGCGAATCAGTGCTCTGTGATGGCGGTCGTTTTCGCTTACCGCTGCGGGGCAGTCCCGGATTTACACCGGATTCCCTCTTATCGTGACCACGACATCTTGTGGTCAACCAGCAACGGGACGCACTATATCTTGCTGGCGGCTGGTGTCAATTCAGGAAAATCGGAATCGTGGGGAGACGCTCAAGAGATCCGAAAAGCACCGATGGACCGCGCGTAACTGGAGCTGCATCAGGAAGTTGGAGCGTCCAATCCTGCTCGTTTGTCGATGTTGATGTGTCGCGCATTCGAGTGGGATTTCTGTAATACTCTGGCTTCGGATCGTGTTTCGAAAAGGCGTCGAACGTTGATCGCCAGCTACTTGAAGCCGAGACGAAAACACCTCTGTTCTTGCTGGTTGGTGAGCACCGCGCACGGCATTTGTGATGTGCCCTCAGTCTGTGTTCTCGCGTTTGTGTTGAAGGTTTTTGGTATGCAAATCGATTCCAAACGCAAACCCTTGTATGCCCAGTTGTACGTGCAAGTGCTGGTAGCCATCTTCCTGGGGGCGGCGTTCGGGCATTTCAGTCCCAAGCTGGCGACGGCGATGAAGCCGCTCGGCGATGGCTTTATTAAGCTCGTCAAGATGATGATCACGCCGATTGTGTTCACGACGATCGTCGTTGGCATCGCCAAAATGGGCGACATGAAAAAGGTCGGCCGAGTTGGCATGAAGGCCCTCATCTACTTTGAGGTCGTCTCGACATTGGCACTGGCGATTGGCTTAATCGTCGTCAACGTGATTCGCCCAGGTGCCGGGATCAATGCAGATGTCAGCACTCTGGATACGAAGGCGATTGCCAATTACACGGCGAATGCCAAGTCTCAGTCCGCTGTCGATCTCATCATGCATGTCATTCCGGAATCGATCGTCGGTGCATTTGCCAGCGGCGAAATTCTTCAAGTGATTCTGTTCTCCATTCTCTTCGGCGTGGCTCTGGCCCAATTTGGCGATCAAGGGAAACCGCTGATCGACCTGATCGATCGACTCTCTCATGTGCTATTCAGCGTGATCGGCTTGATCATGCGACTGGCTCCGATCGGTGCCTTCGGTGCGATGGCCTTTACGATCGGTGCTTTTGGCCTGGATACGTTGTTTTCGCTGGGAAAGTTGCTCGCGTGCGTCTATCTGACGTGCTTCCTGTTCGTCGCTTTGGTGCTGGGCTCGATCGCGCGTCTGACGGGATTCAGCTTGTGGTTGTTCCTGCGGTACATCAAAGAAGAGCTGTTGATTGTGCTGGGAACTTCGTCGTCTGAAGCGGCATTGCCACGCATGATCTCGAAGCTGGAAAACATTGGCTGTGCCAAGCCGGTCGTGGGACTAGTCATCCCGACCGGATACTCCTTCAACTTGGACGGGACATCGATCTACTTGACGATGGCGGCCGTCTTCATTGCTCAGGCGACGAATGTGCCCCTCAGCCTGGGTCAGCAGTTGACACTGCTCGCGGTGCTGCTGCTCACGTCCAAGGGGGCGGCAGCCGTGACGGGCGGGGGATTCATCACACTCGCAGCGACACTCTCAGTGGTGGGAGATGTCCCCGTCGCGGGGCTATCGCTATTGCTGGGTATCGACCGCTTCATGTCGGAGTGCCGCGCCATCACCAATCTCATCGGCAACGGCGTCGCGACGATGGTCATTGCCAAATGGGAGGGGGCGCTCGATATGGAGCGAGTTCAACTGGTGTTGACGCGGGACTCGAGTGCAATCGCTGACGAACCTGTCACACCGCTGGCAATTAATACGGCCGACCCGTGAACTACAAGCTTAGTTCCCAGTTGAATGAAAAGACCCTGAAGGCAGGCGGTTCCTGCAATCAGGGCATTTTTGAACTTAATCAGTGTCCCCGGCTGGAGTCGAACCAGCAACCTTCGGCTTCGGAGGCCAACGCTCTATCCAATTGAGCTACGGAGACAGAATGCGAGTCTGCAGATGGGGAACGGACAGATCGCTAAGACTACGAGGCGATTTTGCGAATGTCAATTCCCTGAAGAGTGTTACTGGGGATCGATCGCAGGATGATGTTTTCATATCGTCAGCCCCAGCAATATCGCTAAAGAGCCGCTTGGATTGCTCGCAGGACATCACCGTCGCTCGGTAGGTTGGTATCGATTAACGGGCGAAGGCGAATGGGGATTTCGTCCATGCGGTAGGCTGTTCCCGGAATGTGAATTCCATAGGTTGCCGTCGTGAAGAGAACCGTCGGCTGCAGGGGAATCTTTGAATTGATTCCGTCCAGAACAATGGTCGGAATGCTCCGCAGATGGTCTTGAGCGGCCGGCGAGAACGAGTCGACTCGCGCCGTACCCACCAAGACCAATGCGTCGGCTTCTTTATTCTCCAGAACATCGCCCGCTGAATACTCGTCAGGGTTATAGCGCGGATATCCACGGGCCAGGTTGACGCTGAACGGATAGCCGGTTTGCCAGCAGAGGACGCTGTCGGCTCCCGACACATCGCCCACATTGCGTAACCGACGAGCGTGGAATCGGGTGAACTGATTCAGATCGATCACCAACCGCAACAGGGCTTCCACATTGCGATGTCCCATCGGATGCTGAGCCACTCCGTATCCGAAGAAGATGACGCCGCAACGACACTGCTTCATCATCTGCGCGAGTCGCTTCAATTCTTTAAGTGGCGCACCGACCGCCTGCCCGGGATTAGGCTCGACTCCCTTTAACAGAGCCCTCAACGTCCAGAGAACGTCAAAGTCGCTGCCAGGATCAATCTTTAGAAACCAATCGGCCCCTTCGGCCGTTTTGCTGGGGGCAGAGTCGACGACCACCAGTGTTCGGTCCGCGCGACCATTGGGCGTCAACATTCCCGGCGCATCCATCGAGTATCGCTCCATATGACGTGGATGCGACTTGACGGGGTCAGCTCCCCAATAGATGACAAGGTCGGCGCGATTCCTGATTTCACCGAGCGAGCAGGTTGATTCACCCACTTGTTGAAGTGCGAGAATCGACGGGGCGTGTCCTTCTGACGCGGTGGTGTCGATCGTGGCACCAAGCTTGTCCGCGAGTGCGACGGCGGCTCGTTGGCCTTCCGTGCTGCTCTTCGACAAACCAAAAATGAGCGGGGCTCGGGCATCACGCAAGATTGCAGCGGCTGCCTGGATCCCCTGCTGGAAAGTCGCTTCATGGCCTCGAAGTTGAACCGACGGGGCCGTCGATGTCCAAGGACTCAGATACCACGGTTCGGCGAGGCAACAGGCGTGTTCTGCGGCAGTGATCACGCCGTCCCGGACCGTCACTTTGAGATCGTCACAGATGCAGGCGCAAACTGTGCAGGCGACATTTTCGATCGTTCTTTCGGACATATCCGCCTACCAGTTTTCGTTGGGCCCCGCAGGAACCGGAATGTAAAGGTCGGGCAGGATGCCTGTTCGACTCCCTCGAGCAGGGCCATTCGCAGTGATGTCGACCAGCGTCGCCTCAAATTCCGCACAGGTCTTCGCCGATTGAAGTTGATTCCGCAACGCTGCTGGAACGAGCATCGCCTTCAGGTACCAGTGAGCCATCTTGCGAAACGAACTGATTCCCCGCTCGATTCCTCGTTGCTCAATCACGTAGCCAAACTGTCGTCGCAGCAATTCCAGGCGATCGTCGAACGACCCCGACGACTCGATCTCGCCGGTTGTCTCCCATTCCACAAACTGGCGGAACAGCCAGGGATTGGCGAGGGCCCCGCGTCCGATTGAAATCGCATGACAACCTGTTTCGGCAAACATTCGCTCGCCGTCGGCAATCGTGCGGATGTCGCCGTTACCAATGATGGGGATGCGTTCGACAGCTTCGACGACTTTGCGAATCCCAGTTCGATCGACGGTACCACTAAATCCCTGCTCGCGCGTGCGGCCATGGATGGCGACGGCGGCCACGCCGACTTGCTCGAACTCGCGAGCGAACTTCGGTGCCGTCAGTTGTTGGCTGTCCCAGCCCAATCGCATTTTCACGGTGACTGGCAGCGTCACCGATTCGACGACCGTACGAACCAGTTCAATCGTGCTATCGACCTGGCACATCAGGCTGGCGCCGGCCCCCACCTTCGTAATTCGATTGACCGGACATCCCATATTGATATCGATCGAATCGACGCCGCGTGCCTGCAGCAGTTGAGCCGCATCGCGCATCACGATGGGATCGTGACCGAAGATCTGCACCGCGAACGGTCGATCTTCCGGGCAGGTTTCGACCAATTGCAATGTCCTCGGCCCGCCATCCAGTAGTCCTCGGGCATTAACCAGGTCTGTCGTCCCTAGCCCGACGCCTCCCAGACCGCGGACGATCCGTCGGAACGGGAGATTCGTATAGCCCGCCAGCGGCGACAATAAGTAACGCGAGGGGAGAGGAATATTTCCGAAGTGGAGCGGCGGCAGTCCCGCCAGCCAGGATCGGACAGAGGAAGTGGGAAGGTTGGGCATGAGCGAGAGGAGCTTTAAGATCCGGAAAACACTACCAGGTAACGTGTTATGCGATCGAGGTGGGCTGAGGATGGAATAATTCAAACGTAGTCAGACCTGCAGTTTACACGACGTCCTTCCCTGAAAGTATGCCAGAGTGTGGACAAAGCTGGCTGCCTGACTTTTCTCAAGGCGGATCGTCTGCTACCTTGTGTGGCTCGTTCCTCACGGCTTGCCCATCGGTCTGGCCAGCCTTCAACCTGAATATGGACAGAAACGGTATTGCCATGAAAGTGAAGCTCACAACAAAGCAGAAGCGAGATCGTCGGTGGAAGATCAAGCGACGTAAAGCACGACGACTGAAGACGGGCCTCTGAAATCCGTTTCGTCTGATGATAAAAAAGCCCGGCAGTTTTGCCGGGCTTTTTTTGTAGGACGTCTGCCACTTCAGTCATTCCCGCCTGCGCGGGAATGACTATCCCGAATCATCTGTGTTAACCACTTACGACAGCAGCAATCGCAAGTCGTCTGTGGTCAGGTTCTGCAGCAGCGAGTTGTTCTGCTCCAGGATGGCATCGGCCAATTCGCGTTTCTGTTGCTGCAATTCGGCGATCTTTTCTTCCACTGTGTTGCGGCAGATCAGGCGGTATGCAAACACCTGTCGCGTCTGGCCGACACGGTGGGCACGGTCGATGGCCTGAGTTTCGACGGCCGGATTCCACCAAGGATCGAGAATGAAGACGTAATCGGCGGCGGTCAGGTTCAGACCCAAGCCCCCGGCCTTCAAACTGATCAGGAACACACCACACTTGTCGTCGCTCTGGAAGTGTTCGACGCGTTCTTTACGATCCCGCGTCTGACCGTCGAGGTATTCGTAGGCAATACCCTTCTTGTCCAGATGCTGCCGCACAATGGCGAGCATGCTGGTGAACTGTGAGAAGACGAGCGTCTTATGCCCTTCTTCGATCAGTTCTTCGATGTGCGGAATCAGCACGTCGAGTTTCGCACTGGCATCGTCGAAGGCAGACTTATTGAGCAACGCCGGATGGCACGCGACCTGACGCAACCGAAGCAACGCTTCCAGCACGTGCATTCGCGACTTCGCCAAGCCCTGGTCTTCGATGATGCCCAGCAGCGAATCGCGGTAGTGGTCCCGCAGTTCGTTGTACAGACGCTGCTGTTCGTCGCCCATTTCGCAGTAAATCGTCTGCTCGAGCTTTTCTGGCAGTTCGCTGGCCACACTTTGCTTGGTACGACGCAAAATCAACGGACGCAGACCATCGGCCAGAATTTGTCGCGTCTCTTTGTTCTCGGGATCGGCTGCATGCAGCTTAAAGGCCGAACTGCGACCGAGCATGCTGGGATTCAGGAACTCGAAGATCGAGCACAAGTCGCCCAGGTGATTTTCGATTGGCGTACCGCTCAGGCCGATACGGTGCTTGGCCTGCAAGAGCCGTGATGCTTTCGCGACCTGCGAGCTGGAGTTCTTAATCGCTTGCGCTTCGTCAAGAATCACATAGTCGAACTGAATCTCTTTCAGTGCGAGAATGTCGCGACGCAACGTGCCGTAGGTGGTCAGGATCAGGTCATGCTTGGTGAAGTCGTCACGCATCTTGGCGCGTTCCAAGCCGGCGTATTCGAGCGACTTCATGTTCGGAGTGAACTTTTCGCACTCCTGCTTCCAGTTAAACAGCAGCGATTTTGGAACGACTACCAGCGACGGGGTTCGCTTCTTGAGTCGCTGACGTCGGCCTTCCAGGAACGCCAACATTTGGATCGTCTTACCGAGACCCATGTCGTCCGCCAGGCAGCCACCGAACTGGAACTCTTCCAGAAAACGGAGCCAGCCCAAGCCTTCACGCTGATAGGGACGCAGTTCACCCTTGAAGCCCTCTGGCTCCTTGTCGGGTACCACGCCACTGAAGGCAGCGAGTCGCTCGCGCACTTCCAGGAAGCGAGCATCGAAATCCACCGACGGCTGTGAGACCAGCAATGCATCGAGGATCCCGGCTTGAACCATGCCGAACTTCAGATGTTCGCCTTCGATCTCACCCAGCCCAGCCAGCAGACCGTAGCGCTTCATCCATTCCTCGGGAAGAATCCCCAAGGAACCGTCGTCGAGCATGATGGTGCCGTCGCCGCGGGCCAGTGCGGCCAGCAACTCTGGGAACGTCACGCGTGCGCCACCGCCAAAATCGACATCGGCGTGCAGTTCGAACCAGTCGATGTTCGACTTGACCTGGAACTTCAATTCCAGTGGTTGGCGAACTTGCTTGCCATCGGCTCGGACTTGCCAGTTCTCAGCGATCAGCTTGCGGACTGCTGGAGCCAGATCGCGAGCAGCGATTTCAGCGTCGTGCTGGCCACGCTTTTGATCCAGCAATCGACGGAAGCCGCCATCTTGAAGCTGTGACCAGGCGTGCGCCTCGGCTTGCTTGTCACGCAACAGGCATCGGCTGGCGGCTCGCTGAACGATGGCCCATTGGCTGCTGGTTCCGCGGACCGAGGTGCCGTCATAGTCAAACAGGATCTCGGCCTTCAGTCGATCTTGATGCCATCGCGACTTGCCAGGGGCATGCACAACGAGGATCGGCTTCGGTGCAACAATGACTTCTTCAAGCTGCAATTCGGGTGGAAGCTCGAGCTTGGGGAGCGCGGGCATGTCCAACAAGCGATCAACGAGTTCGTGTTCTTCGCCACCAGGAACCTGGAAATCGTCGGATCGTCGCAGCAGCGTCACCCAAGGATAGGCGTCGAAATCCTGGAACGGCCGGATGGTGTTGCCCGAGATTGCCAGTCCACCTGGCACGACCAGAACCGGGTCTCGCAATGTGATGCGTTCTTCTTCGCGAATCAGGTAGCCGCGCAGCTTCCAGACGTTTGGTTCCTCATGGAACTCAATCGCCAGGCACAATTCCCACGGACCTTTTTCGTCCCAATCCAGGGTCTCGGTGACGCGTTCTTCTTCGCCCTGCAGACGGATGCGCCCGGTGGCACAGATGGCGGGGAGCAGCAGCTGGCACAGATCGTGTGGGACGCGGTAGCGGAAGGCCGCGAAATTATCGGCAGTCGCGCCGTTCATCTGGGAACGGTCGGGAGTTCCACCGACTAAGTGCGCCAAGATTCGTCGATCTTCGTCATCGTCGATTTCGTCAAACCGGCCGGGTCGCAGCTTCAAGGGCTTCAGCTTGCCCCACTCGCCGTTCGCTCGACGTTGACGTTGCGACGTCTGAATAATGATCAGGCCGGCCTCTTCACTGGCCGCGGCGTCAATTTCGTAAAACACCTGGCGTTCACGGCCGGCAGCGGAAGTCGTCGATTCATCGACTTGCATCGCCTTGCGCAGATCGATCAGACGCGATTCCCATTCTTTAACGCGCGGTGGCGCGGCGTCAACCTGTCGCGATTCACGATCTGCAGGACGGAGCTTGACGGAGCGTGACGATGAATTTGAGAAATACTCGTCCGCGTCCCCTTCCAAGTCATCCAGTTCAAAACCAAGCGGCTCGTCATCATCCACAGCGAAGGGGGGAATGAACCCTGGTTTGGCGGAACCCGAGACGTAGTGTCCGGAATCGGCAGCCAGAATTGTCGCCCACAAATGCTTGCAGTGCGGATTGCCGCTCGGATTTGCGGACGTGCCGACACAGTTGCACGTTGTCACCAGCGCGTTGTTATCGCGGCTGAGCTGTGTCTGGAATTCAACACCATCCCGTACCACCGCAAAGAGGTGATCAGGTGTTACTCGGATTACGGATACTCGTTCGGCTTGAATGTAGGCCGCACCACGAAATCGAATATCACCACGAAACTTGCTCTCCAGCAGTTCCGACAACGTCATGGACAGTTCCTGTCGCGAGTCAAAGTTGGCGCGCGATTGTTCACGAAAGTTCGGAATCTTGCGCGCAGCATGGAAAGGTAGCTGATCCGAGCGAGTGAGGGTAGTCAAAGAGAGCAGAATGACAGGAAAAGGTTGAGTTTACTGCTAGCCCTTGCACTCTGCGGAAAGTCGCAGTTTGTCCGCGAACTGAACTTCTTCGAGTCTGGGTGGCCGATCTGCGCGCTTCGCAGATACAATTTCGTGGTCAATGCTCGGCCTTAATCCTGTTTCGACAATCGCCATCGGTGAGAGAGATGCCCGAACTTCCCAAATTGTCCACCGCTCAAGTGCGCGAGTGGTTTTCGAAGCTGCCCCTCCAGGATTTTGCGGGCAAGCGAGTACTGGTCATCATCCCTGACGCGACTCGCACTGCCCCATTGCCGTTGCTATTTGACGCGCTGCACAGTCAGTTGCGACCCGCAGTGGCACGGCTGGATATGATGGTCGCTCTGGGGACTCATCCGCCAATGTCGGATGCGCAGATGTGCAAATTGTTGGGGATCGATGAGCAAGAGCGAGGGCGATTGTTCTATCAGTTGGGCTTATTTAACCACGAATGGGATCGGCCAGAGCGACTACTGACGATTGGAACACTGACGAAGCAGGATACCGCGGAAATCTCGGGCGGATTGCTGTCGCTGGACGTTCCCGTGCAGATCAACTCACGGATCTCTGACTACGACATATTGCTGGTCATGGGGCCTGTTTTCCCGCACGAAGTGGTCGGATTTTCGGGAGGCAACAAGTACTTCTTCCCCGGTATCGGCGGGCCTGAGATTCTGAATTTCTTCCACTGGCTAGGAGCATTAATCACCAACGCCGGGATCATTGGAGTGAAAGACACTCCTGTTCGCCGCGTCGTCGATCGCGCAGCAGCCATGATTCCCCAAGCACGACGCGCGATCACGTTTGTCGTCGCTGCCGATGGCAATTTGCATGGGCTGTATTACGGAACACCTGAATCCGCCTGGAACGAAGCGGCCGACCTGTCGAACCAGATTCATATCAAACGCTGTGAGAAGCCATATCAACAGGTGCTTTCGTGTGCACCACCCATGTACGACGAGTTATGGGTCGCCGGGAAATGCATGTACAAGCTGGAACCTGTCGTGGCCGATGGGGGGGAACTCATCATTTATGCGCCCCACATGCACGACATCTCGGTGACTCATGGGAAGTTGATTGAACAGGTCGGATATCACGTTCGCGACTACTTCACATCACAATGGGAGAAGTTCAAGGACTTCCCCTGGGGCGTGTTAGCTCACTCGACCCATGTCCGCGGGAGCGGCACTTACGTCGACGGAGTGGAGACGCCGCGCGTTCGCGTCACTCTGGCGAGCGGAATCCCCCGCGAAGTTTGCGAGCGAATCAATCTTGGCTATCGTGATCCCGCGACAATCGATGTCGAATCCTTTGCCAATCGCGAGCACGAAGGGGTGCTGCTTGTCCGCAAAGCGGGTGAATACCTGCATCGCCTGGCGGAGTAGCTTCAGCCAACAACCCTACCTGTTCATCTGAATCACTTTGCCATCAAACCGGAAATCAACGATATGCCCGCTTCACAGACCCAACTACAGTCTCGATTGGAATTTGCACTCCTGGTGGCGAAGGAAGCCAGCGGGGTCATCCTCCCTTACTATCAAAATCCTGACCTAGAAGTTGAGCGAAAGCGCGATACCAGCCCAGTCACCGAGGCGGACAAAAAGGCGGAGTTGCTGATTCGGGATCGATTGGCGACCGCGTTTCCCGACGATGCCATCCTGGGGGAAGAGTTTCCCGACAAGGCTGGAACAACGGGCTTTCGCTGGATCCTCGATCCGATCGACGGAACCAAGTCGTTTATTCACGGCGTGCCGCTGTTTGGGACTTTGATCGGCGTCGAATTTGAAGAGCAGTGCGTCGTCGGTGTGGCTCGCTTCCCGGCACTGGATGAAGTTGCCTACGCGGCTCAAGGGGGTGGTGCCTGGTGGCAAATCGGATCCAGCGAACCGCGCCGCGTTCACGTTTCTACTGTCACGCAGTTGAGCGAAGCGACATTCTGCATGACGAACCCCTCGCGCTGGCTGGCGATGGGCAAACAGCCTGTTCTCGAAGGATTGATGTCATCCGTGCAGCTCGCACGTGGTTGGGGCGATTGCTACGGCCATATTCTGGTGGCCACGGGGCGAGCCGAAGTGATGATCGATCCCGCCATGAACGCCTGGGATGCGGCCGCGCTGGTGCCGATCATTCAAGAGGCCGGCGGCCACTACGTCGACTGGAATGGAAAGCCGACGATCTACAGTGGCAATGGTTTGTCGGTGGTTCCTGGCCTGAAGGACGAAATCCTGCGGCGTCTGAAATAAAGGCGGGCGTTTACCAGGATACGAACATGGATCGAAGGTTCCGAAGACGCTGGTTAGCGAAACACTAGCAACGGACAGCACCCAAGCAGTCGAACTCTTGCCGATTCTGCCGATCTGATATGATGTCATGTCGTTTGCGAGTCAATTAGCGGATCGGCAGTCTATTGACTGCCTTTCTCTTCGGTAAGCCGAAGATACCGGGAATCCATCGGGAATCCCTTTCCCAAACCGAACTCGATTTGACACAACTTGCCGCAACGTATAATTCGCACGGACCTTGCACCGAGCGCGGCGTTGAATTTGACAAGTGACTGAGACTGACCGAGGGAGCGGTAGGATGCCTCTGAAAACGGAATCACTTGAAGAACCCGGCGGTCGAGTGATCGTCAGTGGCTGGCATCAAACTTCTGCATCGCTAACGATTCTGCCGAAAGCCGCTCAAGCAACAGATCTTCGCAACATCTCCGTGCCCCATAATCCAAGATCGCAGGAATCGTAATGCCCGAATCGGTGTCACGATTGTGGGAACTGACGACGCAGAGTGTGGCGCACCTGACGATGGGTGAACTGATTCTGCGTATCGCGCTCATCTGCTGCACCCTGTTCGCGACTGTTCAACTGCTCTCCATGGTCGGCACGCATTATGGTGACCGAAACGCTGTCTCGAAGTCGTTTTTCCTGTCATTGCTGCTGCATTGCTGCCTCGGCTTGGGATGGGTGACCGTCGTCGATCCCACTCCTGAGATGCCAGGAACACCGGGCGAGCCGGAGGAGCAATCGGTTCGCGTGACATTGTCTAACGACAGTGCAGACGGTGATTCTTCCCCCACCGCAGGAACGTCATCACGGCCTGTCTGGGATTCGGGAGTGCAACCGCTTGAGCGGGGAATGACCCGCACGCAACGTCTTGATACACAACGCCCAGACCAGGAAATGGCGCCGATTGACGAACCAGTCGTCGAGAAGTCGCCGACGCCTGATCCCATTGTTCTCGAGACACCGGAACTTCAGGCACGCCCGGAGACTGCCGCTCCGACTCCCACTCAGCAGTCAGTCGCCAGCACTGCGACAGTTGCTCCTGCACAGCCGTCTGACGATGTCGAGGAACCGGTGAATCAGGCGCGTCCAGAAGCTGGAAGCGTTAGCACGGGCAGGCGCCAGCAGGTGAGCCGTGAAAACTCAAACACGGACCTGGCCATGCGAGTTGAACCACAGCGGGGTGCCGCCGAGCGAATTGGTCCGCTCATCGAAGACGGCGCGGTCCTCACATTGCCCACCGAATTGAGTCCCGAGGCAACAATCCCGAAACCGGTCGGGCCCGCGGAAAACTTCATTCGTCAGCGAGCCAACCCCAGCCCAATTATCGCGGACGTCGCCGACAATGGCAGTTCACCGACCTCATCAGCATCAAAGACACTTGGCGATCGGCGGACCTCACAATTCACGCGATCGGGAAGCCGGAATGGGGCCGAAACCGAACTTGAGTCAACTCCCGCGCCAAGGTCGAACTCCGTAACCACCAGCATCACTTCGCAGCAGATCGCTGCAGCGCGGCCCACGCTGGGGAGTGATTTCGCCAACTCTAGTTCAGGTTCCAATTTCAATTCCAGTCCCAAGCCGCAGCTATCTCGGCCGGCTTCGACGGTTGGGGTCTCGCGAACTCCAACGCGCGATCCAGAAACGTATCGAGCTCGGCGAATCGAGCAGCGTCGGGCTGCTGCATTGAAGAATGGCGGTTCTGTGGAATCGGAACGCGCCGTAGAAGCCAGTTTGAAATGGATGGCCAGCGTTCAAGAGCCAACCGGTTTCTGGTCGGCAGCACGTCACGGCGGTGGTGCCGCCAAGAATGATCCGCAGGGCCAGAACAGGCTGGATGGCGGCCTCTATGCCGATTCGGGAATTACCGGGTTGGTCGTGCTGTCCTATCTTGGTGCCGGCTACACGCATCAAGAAGGCAAGTACGCGGATGTCGTGAAACCAGCCTTGAAGTGGCTGATCGATCAGCAGAACGCGAATGGCTATCTGGGAGGCAAGGCGACTCGGTACGACATGATGTATTGTCACGCCATTGCCACGTTTGCCATCGCCGAAGCTTATGGGATGCAAAGTGATCCCAATTCATTTCCCGAACTGGGCGATGCCGTCCGGAATGCCATCCGGTTGATTTGCGCGATGCAGAATGACGACGGGGGCTGGCGCTACGGCAAGGGTGGTGAAAGCGATATGAGCATGTTTGGCTGGCAGTTGATGGCACTCAAAAGTGCGGTCAATGCCGGCATCCCGGTGCCCGACGAAACACGACGTGGTATGACGAAGTTTTTGCAGGCACGAGCCTTGGGCACGCGAGGTGGCCTGGCTGGATACAAGTTAAATGAATCCCCCTCACCAGCCATGACCGCGGAAGCTCTCTTCTGTCGGCAGATGTTTAATGTCCGGCCCCGAGATGGGGCATCGCAAGAAGCTGTTTCCTATCTGCGAAACAACTTGCCTCGACTAAGCGTCTACGACGAGTACTACTGGTACTACGGCACGCTCGCAATGTTCCAGCAGGACGGTCAGGGCTGGGAAGAATGGAACAGAGCGTTGCGAGACACGTTGGTCGGCCTTCAAAGAACGCAGGGGCCCCTGGCCGGCAGTTGGGATCCGAACGGCAAATGGGCGGGGATCGGTGGACGACTCTACTCGACAGCCGTCAGTACGATGAGCCTGGAAGTCTACTACCGCTTCCTGCGAATCTACCAATCCAACGAAGAATGAGCGGCTTGGCGGGTTCGGTCCGCCCTATTGAGTCGAGGAATGCGGATCAAGCTGCGCACTCCGCTGGAAGTCGGCGCGAATCACGCTGTCCTGCGGCAGTGTGCCTGACCCTGCGAGAATTTGTCCGCGGACCAGCATCCGATCGCGAAGAATACTCCAGGCCGACGACGGTGTGGGGTCCGACAGATTCGCGGCGACCGTCAGTGGTTTCGCAGGCAACTCGGATAGATCGCCTCCCGACAGTCGCTTCGCGGTGACTAACATCTGCCAGTCCATGCTGGACATGGGTCGGACTTCGATAGAATTGGCCAGATGTTGCGAGGCCTCTTTCCAACGGTCTTCTGAAGCGTACGCCAGTCCCAGTTTCCATTCTACGTCAGCGCGATGCTCACAGGTCAGCAGGGGCTCGGCCAGAACTTCTCGCAGAACCGTGCAGGCCTGGTTGGAATAGCCACGTTCGACGTGGACTTCAGCCAATTCAATCCGGGCTTCAATACGATCTGGTGCCGCCCGAGAGAGGCGAATGTACGTCGATGTGGCCGCTTCAAATTCGCGTCGCGAAGCTTCGAATCTCGCTTTGACCAACAAAGCGTCGGCACAGGCGGGGTCTAACCGCAAGGCGCTCTCCGCACTTCGAAATGCGTCGGCATGTTGACCAGCGGTCCACGACATGGTGGCCAGTCGCTGATGCAGCCTCAAATCTTTAGCATGCAGTTTGGCCAGCTCTTCATAAATCGTAATCGCATCTTGAGACCGCCCGCAGTCCCAAAGCGATTCCGCTAAGAGGCGACGAGTCTCCAGGTCATCAGGTCGTTGTCGAACCGCCTCATTCAGCAGCAGATCGGCCTGGTCAGGATAGCCATCCTTTTTCGCATTCCGTGCCTGCTGGCATAGGGAATCGCAGGTGGCGCGTCGCTCAGCACATTGACGACGGATCGTGGAGCAACCGAACAACGTCAGCCCCACGAGCAATACCAGTCCCCATCGCACGCATCTTGCGGCACATCGGCATCGCGCAACGATGAAGTGTGATGCACGCATCCTGGAAGCCAAAACGGACGAATTGTGGTTGGGAATGGGTTCGGAAAGTATCAACTTGGGTCGATCTCGGCTAGACGAATCTGAAGGCAATCAACTGTTCTTTTCTTCAGTTCCAAGCTGGTTTTCCGGCGCACTTACGGATGATCGGCCTCAAATGGGTGGCCGCGTGAGCAGATTCGTCGCCACACCCACCATCCTGATGCTGGCTGTCTAAAGTGTAACCACGGACCGGCCGACAGCGGCGAGAAATGCCGGAATGGTGGTTAGTCGGCGAAAGACCAAGGCGACGGGCGAGAAGCCCATCCCACGAAGAACTAGCTCAGGATGCTTCGAACCACGTTCCCGTGAACATCTGTCAACCGGAAGTCTCGTCCCTGGAAACGATAGGTGAGTCTGGTGTGATCGACCCCCAACTGATGCAGAATCGTGGCCTGTAGATCATGGACGTGGACGGGATCGCGAACGATGTTGTACGAGTAATCGTCCGTCTCGCCATGGACTGTTCCAGGTTTGATCCCCCCTCCCGCCATCCACAGCGAGAAACAACGCGGATGATGGTCACGGCCGTAGCTCGTGTCGGTGATCGCTCCCTGACAATAGACCGTGCGACCAAATTCACCACCCCAGACGACCAGCGTGTCGTCCAGAAGCCCACGCTGTTTCAAATCCATGACCAGCGCTGCCGAGGCTTGATCGGTCTCTTTGCATTGCTGGACCATGCGGTCTGGCAAACCACCGTGATGATCCCAGTCTCGATGATAGAGTTGAATGAACCGGACACCGCGTTCAACCAATCGCCGTGCCAACAGGCAATTGGCGGCATAAGTGCCCGGCTTCCTGGAATCGTCACCGTACATCTCAAATGTCTGCGCGGTTTCCTGGGACAAGTCCATCAATTCCGGAACGGACGTTTGCATCCGGAAAGCCAGCTCATATTGGGCAATTCGAGCCTGGATCTCGGGATCGCCGACTTCGGCCAATTGCAAAGCATTGAGTTGAGCCAAACCGTCCAGCATTTCGCGTCGCCCCTCACGATCGATCCCTTGCGGATCAGAGAGGTACAGCACCGGGTCGCCAACCCCGCGCAATTTCACTCCTTGGTGTTGAGACGGCAGAAAACCGCTGCCCCATAACCGAGCGAGCAACCCCTGCCCCTTGGTGTTCGATTTGGAGATCATCACGACAAACGCGGGCAAATCTTCGTTCGTCGTCCCCAAGCCATAATCCACCCAGGCTCCAAAGCTGGGTCGCCCCGGTTGCTGACTACCCGTTTGAATAAAAGTAATGGCCGGATCGTGATTGATGGCCTCGGTGTGCATCGATCGGATCAGACAAATGTCATCCGCGATCTTCGCGGTATGCGGCAGCATTTCGCTGAACCACATTCCCGACTGACCATGCTGAGCGAACTTGAACTTCGACGCCGCAATGGGGAAGTTTTTTTGACCAGAGGTCATCCCCGTCAATCGCTGGCCCATTCGAATCGAATCCGGAAGTTCCTGTTTGTGAAACTCCTGCAGGCGGGGTTTGTAGTCGAACAGGTCCATCTGGGACGGGGCACCCGACTGAAACATCCAGATGACTCGCTTCGCCTTCGCCACGGCTTGAGGCAATGGCACCTCTAGCCCGGCGGCAGCCTCGCGTCCCAGCAGCGATGCCAGCGCCACGGCACCCATTCCGGTTGCAGATCGTTCCAAGAATGTCCGGCGATGCAGTCGCTGTTGGATTGGGTTCATTGCAATTTGTGACTCGGGCATTTTGAAGGTTTGTCAGGCACCTATCATCGATCAAACATGGCCAACGTGTCTAGCTCCGACTCGACGAAACTGACAACTTGGTGTCACCCGGGACTTGGAATGAAGACCCCGGCACGTGACAATTCCCGAACTGAATCGTTGCCTGAATCAATTTACTGGAGGTGCCGCAAATCTTTTCCGCTTATTTAGAAGCGTTTGCCGAATGTGAAGCACTGCGGGATCGAGTCCTGGCTGTCCTGAATCGTCTTCCAGAACCGGTCCAGCGGGATTTTTTGGACGACCCTCGATTCCGGATCACTCTGGAAAACTACGTCCCCGGCGAAGGCTGGTCGATGTGGATGGCAAGTCCCGGTCCAGTTGGCAGCGGCAGTCGCTGCGTTGTCCTGCGGCCGAAACTGGCAACTTGCAGCGAAGCGTTCGCTTTCTACGTGATCGCTCACGAGTTCGCCCACGCGTTTCTGCGGAACGGCGGTTGGGGCGACATCACAGACATCGAAGAAGCAGCCGATGCACTCGCCGCCAGTTGGGGCTTTCGCCGAACGCCGTACAACTAGAGGAGCGCAATGTAGCCAATTTCGCCAAGCGATTGGGTCTTCATGATCTCTGCCACCGACAATCGGTCGTTCGAATTCAAGGGCGAGCTACGCGATGATTCCCCGAACAACGTCGCCGTGGATATCTGTCAGTCGATACTGGCGTCCCTGATATCGGAACGTCAGTTTCGTGTGATCGATGCCACAGAGGTGTAGGATCGTCGCCTGCATGTCGTGGACATGCACCGGATCGGCCGTGATGTTCCAACCGAAATCATCGGTTGAACCATGCACCGCG
Source organism: uncultured Schlesneria sp. (assembly GCA_903840265.1). Taxonomy (GTDB): domain Bacteria; phylum Planctomycetota; class Planctomycetia; order Planctomycetales; family Planctomycetaceae; genus Schlesneria. Next base: position 44,606 of record CAIMFH010000133.1, read on the forward strand.
CCGCGTTTCGCTCCCCCACCTGCCAGCCACCAACTGAACGCTTTGCCAAAATGATCGCGGCCTTTCGGATTCGCTGGATCACCTTGTCCAAATGGCGTTCGTCCGAATTCGCCAGCCCAGACGACCAGGGTATCGTCCAGCATGCCGCGCTCTTTCAGATCCTTCACGAGGGCCGCCGACGGTCCTTCCGTGTCCTTGCACTGCTGTTCGAGTTGCGTGAACAAATTGCCATGCTGATCCCAGCCGGAATGCATGAGCTGAACGAACCGCACGCCCCGTTCAAGCAGTCGGCGAGCGATTAGGCAATTGTTCGCATACGTTCCTTTCACGAGGACATCTTCCCCGTAACGATCCAGAGTCGCCTTCGTCTCGCCCGAGAAATCGACGAGGTCCGGAACACTGGTCTGCATCCGAAATGCCATCTCATACTGAGCGATCCGCGTATCGATTTCCGGATCGCCGTACTCGGCAAGGTGCGCCGAATTCATGGCGGCGATCTCGTCCAGCAGGCTGCGACGGGCTTCGCGACTGACTCCCGGCGGATTGGCCAGGTAAGGGACAAGATCCCCGGTATTGCGGAAGCGAACACCCTGGTATCGACTGGGAAGAAAACCGCTGCCCCAATAATAATCGAAGAATAATTGCCCGCAGGTCTTGGCCTTGTCACTGGACGTCATCACCACAAACGCAGGCAGGTTTTCGCTGTCACTGCCAAGGCCATACGACAGCCACGATCCCATGCTGGGCCGGCCCGGCACTTGGGATCCTGTCATGAAAAATGTGACACCGGGGGCATGATTGACCGCTTCCGTATGCATGCTACGAACCAGGCACAGATCGTCGGCGATGGAACCGACGTTCGGCAACATTTCACTGAGCGAGATTCCGGATTCGCCATATTTCTTGAACGGCTTGATCGCCGGTTGGCACGGCCATTTGCCGTATCCGCTGGACATGGTCGACAACCGCGTCGAACCGCGAACCGTGTCTGGAATGTCCTTCCCTTTCATCTCCCGCATGACCGGTTTCTCGTCAAACAAGTCCACGTGCGACGGACCGCCCCCCTGCCAAAGCACAACAACTCGTTTGGCCTTGGACGGAAAATGCGGAACGCCAGGCAGGCCCTGTTCGGACCCCTTCGCGGCAGGCGTCCCCAGCAGCGACGACAGCGCGGCGACGCCCAGTCCCGTCGCGGTCGAACCAAATAGTTGGCGTCGAGTGACCCGAGCCATATTTTCCAGTTGCAGTTCGTGCATGGTCATTCTTCAGTTACGCAGACGGGTCTGGTTAGTCATGGAAGAGACACAGAGAAAACTAAGAAAGGTTGAACCACGGAATACACGAAAGTCACGGAATGAAGACGAGTCAAATCCTGTTTTTCCTTTCGTGTATTCCGTGGTTCAATCCCATTCTTACTCGCACTACTCGCGATTCATCGCTTCATCCAAATTCAAGATCGCCAGGCAAACGGCCGTCATCGCCGCATGGTCCGTCAGATCTAATGATTCGTCCCGTTTGGCCGCTCCCACTGACAATAGTGCCTTCGCGGCGTCGGCATCAGCGCGATAGATCGCAGCTTGGCGTTCAAAGGTGCGACGCAACACGTGCAGATCCCGCTCCGACAGTGGACGCCCCACAACTTGTCGGAATGCATGGCTCAGACGAGCATCAAGGTCAGGCCGCCCCTTGACGCAGTGCTCAGCCAAGACTCGTGCTGCTTCGACCCACGTCGGATCATTCAAAGTCGTCAGGGCGTGAAGCGGGGTACTGGTCGCGGCCGAACGGACGCGGCAGGTTTGACGATTGGAGGCATCGAACATATTCGCGGGAATCACGGTTCGGCGCCAGAACGTGTACAGGCTGCGGCGATACAGGTCGCTGCCGGTCGATTGCGGATAAGTGAAGTCGCGTTCCTTGGTAATGGCAAGTGCCTCCCAGACCGCATCGGGCTGGTAGGGATAAACGGGAGCACCGCTGACTCGCAGATCGAGCAGGCCAGATGCCGACAGTGCCCAGTCTCGCAACAGGATCGATGGCATACGGAAGCGACTGGCGCGAGCATACAATCGGTTCTCGCTGTCTCTAGCCAGCAGTTCGGGGCTGATGCGGCTGGTCTGACGATACGTTGCACTCATGACAATCGACTTGTGAAGAGCCTTCATGCTCCAGTTTCGTTCGCGAAATTCGACGGCCAGCCAATCCAATAGCGGACCATGAACGGGATATTCACTTTGAACCCCAAAGTCTTCGGCCGTTTTGACGATCCCGGTTCCGAAGTAGTGCTGCCAGATTCGATTGACTTGGACTCGAGCGGTCAGCGGATGCTCAGACATGACCAGCCACTGTGCGAAACCCAGCCGATTCGCCGGAGCACCCGCGGGCAGGGCCGGTAAAAACGCTGGTGTCGCAAAGGTCACCTTTTCTTTGGGAGTCAGATACTCGCCACGATCCAAGATCGATGTTTCGCGCGGCCGCTCGTCACTCATAATCATGACCCGCGGCAACTTGTCAGCGCGGTACGCCGCCAACCGGTTACGGATCTCGGGTGCCTTCCCTAATACGGGTAGCTTCGCGACCAGTGTCGGCCGAACCTTCTCATCAAAGTGCTTGCGAAGATCAGACTCGACCTGCTTCTTCTCGGCATCAGTTCGCTCCGCGTCGGGTTTTCGCAAAATCGCGGCAACGGGCTCTGGCAAGCCTTTGCCTTCGGCAGGCTTTCCGTCAGCGAACAATCCTGTCCGCCAACCTTCGAAGGCCGACGTTGCGATCGGTGCCGCTTCGGCATCAGCCGCCTTAATCTCTGCTTCCCACTGATCAATCTGCTTCGTGTTTTCTTCGGTCGGAAGTTCCAGCAACGGAGGGGCGACGCGGATCCGGGACGAGAAGTATTGCGGCGTGCCATTCTCCGGAACGCGGTTGAACGCATCGAGCAGACTGTAGTAATCGCGCTGTGTGATTGGATCGTATTTGTGGTCGTGGCACTGAGCACACGCCATCGTCAGTCCCAGCCAGGTCGTGGCCGTGGTGTCGATCCGATCGAACAGATTCACAAACCGTTGCTCTTCGGCGATCGCACCACCTTCGCCATTCAGCAGATGGTTTCGATTAAACGCGCTCGCGATCTTCTGATCGGTGGTCGCGTTCGGCAGCAAGTCGCCAGCAATTTGCCAGATCGTGAATTGATCGAATGGCAAGTCCTGGTTCATCGCTTTCACAACCCAGTCTCGCCAGATCCACTGCCAGGTGTCTCCGTCCTGTTGGAAACCGTTGCTGTCGGCATAGCGAGCCGCATCGAGCCAAGGCAGCGCCATTCTCTCGCCATAGTGCTGGCTGGCCAGCAATCGGTCGACCAACTTCTCGTAGGCATGCTCGTCCTGATCAGCAACAAACGCATCCACTTCGGCGGGAGTCGGCGGCAATCCAATCAGGTCAATCGACAACCGCTTGATAAGGGTGGCGCGATCGGCCTCGGGAGATGGACTCAGTTTTTCGCTTTCGAGCTTGGCGAGTACGAACCGATCAATAGCATTGCGCACCCACTTTGTTTGCTGAACCATCGGCTCCGCGGGTCGCTTTGGTGCGACAAACGCCCAGTGCGGTTCGTACACGGCCCCGTCTTTGATCCACTGCTCCAGCAGTTTCTTTTGCTCGGCGCTCAGCCTGCGGTTCGATTTTGGAGGCGGCATCAATTGGTCGGGATCATCGGATAAGACCCGCTCAATCAAAGTGCTCTTCGCCAAGTCCCCAGGAGTAATCGCACCCGCTTTCAATGCAGCATCGCGATCGTCCAACCGCAATTCGCCCTGCCGCTTGTTCCCATCCTGGCCGTGACAGTAGAAGCAGTTTTCAGACAGGATCGGACGAATCTCTCGATTGAAGTCGATGGACTGAGCGTCCACGTGCGAACTGCCAATTGAGGCAACCAGCGCGACCGTGGCGCAATACCGAATCAACGGAGTGAAAGGCGTTGGTAAGATAGCAAAGGCGCGAAGTCGTGGAGGTACACCGGGACGCATCGATGGAGGATCTCACGAAGGCAGGCAGGTCGGCAGATTCATGATCGCAAAAGCGATTGTATCACAAATCAAGAATACCTGATGCTCGATGCGAGGCTAGTCCTCTGTGCGATTATTCTCGCGATTCCCGCCCGAAAACTAAACGGGGCCAAAATCACGCGGATGGCGTGTATTTTGCCCTGTTCGCTTCCGCCGAACGGTCGCGAAGGGCTACTCCCGCATAATCCCTTCCCACAGGGCGCGCAGCGGCAGGAAAAAGAGCAGTGCGTACATCAAAGCGAATCCGCCACCGATCACCAGCGTGAAAACGGCTGGCAACCAGACTCGCAGAACTTGCGATTGTCGCAGAGCCTGTCGGCGGAACGAATCGCGCAACAGCCCGAGCGATTTCACGAACGTCCCCTGTTTCGCGCCGGTCGACAGCATCCAACGCATCATCGGCGGCAAGGCCGCGGCATTGACGATGGTGTCCTCAAACGGAACACCCCGTTCGAGGTCGCGGCAGACATCGTCTGCCAATCGTTTTAGCTTTCGGTCACCAGTCGCATCGGCAGCGCGGCGAAAGGACGGGCCGGTCGGCAGCCCTTGGGCGATCTGGATCTGCAACAGGTCAGCAAACTGGGCTCGCGCAAGAATCTGACCCATCGTGAACGACCGAAAAAGTCCCCGACGACGCAACCAGAGTCGCGAGACAAGTACAATTGCGAAGGCGACGAGCGGAACGATCCAGCACCAGACGGACGAAGTATCGCGGATGAGCTGCAATGTTCGAAACGTCACGTCGTCACCGAAGCCGAAGTCCTCAGCGGTCCGAATATACCTGGGAACCACTGCCGAGATGAAAAAGCCAAACAACGCGTATCCCAACAGGCAAACTACGATGGGATAGACCAAGGCCAACCGCAGTTGGCGACGGGTCTCGTCCAGAACCTCGGCCGATTTGGCGACCGCCTCCAGAACTTCGGGAACTCGACCCGATTGCAGTCCCGCATCGATCACCGCACTGTAAACGGGTGACACCGGCAGACCTTCCAATTGGAAGGCCCTCGTCGCCGACTCGCCCTGGTTCAGTCGATCGGCGATGCGATCCGCCAGGCGACCCAGTCGCGACGGCATTCCACCTGCAAATGTGCGTAGCCCAAGCTCCAGCGGAACGCCGGCTCTCACCAGCGCCGCGATCTCTCGATTGATCGCAATCAAGTCTTGCAGGCGGATCGTGACGGCGCGAATGGCAGGTGTGTCCATGTCTCTTTCAATCTTCCTGTCAGTTGAACCTAGACTCCAACACCATGCCCCGAGCCGTCTCGGAAACCAAGCACACGTCGAGCTTCCGCCGGACTGGTACGCCCCGCCTCAATCGCCTGAATTGCTCTTTGGCTGATACTCAGCATCCCCGCGGCCGTTGCCAACGCAGTCAATTCCGTGGTGTCGGCGCGGGTCACAATCGCACGACCGACCGCCGCATCGTTGGGAACCAGCAACTCGGCGAGCAGTAGTCGTCCCCGATATCCTGTCGAATTGCAACCGGCACAGCCAATCGGAATGCGGACTCGCTGAACCGGATAGCCAAGACGATGCACGTCGTCTTCGGTCCATTGAGCACAGTCACACAGTTCACGAAATAGACGCTGGCAGAGAATCCCCAACAAACCCGCTCGCAGTTGATACGGTTCGATCCCCATGTCTCCCAATCGGCAGATCGCTTCGGCAGCGCTACCCGCATGGAAGGTTGTCAACACGAGATGTCCTGTCAAACAGGCCTGAAACACCGTTTCGGCGGTCTCTCGGTCACGAATCTCACCGACCAGGATGGCATCGGGATCTTGCCGCAACAGCGAGCGAAGTCCCAACACATAGTCAAAGCCCGCCGCGCGATTCACCTGCGATTGAGAAATGCCTCCCAGGACGGACTCGATCGGATCTTCCAGCGTCACCACGCTTTTACCGGATCCCACCTGTCGCTGGAGTTCGCGCAAGCAAGCATAAGCCGTGGTCGTTTTTCCGCTCCCCGCCGGTCCCGTAATGATCAACGTCCCGGCGGTCTCGAGCAGAAGTTCAAGCAACCGCTGCTGCAGATCGGCGGGAAGACCCAGATCGGATGGCCACTGAAACCGGCCACTTCCCGCAAACACTCTGACGACGGATTTTTCGCCATACAAAGTCGGAAACGTGCTGAGCCGCATTTCCATGTCATGTGTGTCGTCGCGTAATCGGCCTTCTTGCGGAACATCCGTCCGGTACGTCAGCAAGTCCGCCAGAACCTTCAACCGAGCCGCCACGTTCGCCGACAACCGTTGAGGAACCGTCGCAATCGGCTGCAGCACGCCATCGACACGCCAGGCCACAATCAGGTCCGACTCGGTCGGCGTAAAGTGGACATCGCTGGCGCGAGCGTCGCACGCGAGTTGCAGAATGGCAGCAATCACATCGCCGACATAAGTCGGCTGACCCAGGTCCAACAGCGACAGTCGCGCCGCGACCAGGTCCACCAACCCTCGCGCGGGCGGCGGTGCGTTTGCCGATTCCAAAGTCCCCTTCGGCGCCATTAGATTTTCGCGTTCTGTTGGGGCATAAACTGACGGAAGTGCTAACCGACGAAGTGTAAAGCGAATGCCGAACGACCTCGCGATCATATCGATCCGAAGTCGAGCCCGAAATGCGCCGTTAACCGGAGCTAACGCAGACGGTCACTTTTGGATCACGCCTTTGACATCAATTTCAAAGATTCTTCGGAGACCAATCGACGAAAGTCCATGACATTGGCACGTGTCAAGCCAGTTAACCGAAGCGGCACCCAGCCACACGGTTTTGACAGCTAGCGGACCTAGGCGTGACCCCGAAAACGCAATACACTTCCGCGTCCGTTTTTATCCGTCATACCGAGGAGATGGTTTGATGTGGTCATTGCTGATTACTGCAGCTTTGTTGGGTGACCCGACGAGTTCTCAATCTGTTTCACCACCCGCCAAGGGACAGCTTGTCGCGGTGGGTGGTGGGACGAATTTGATTCGCGTTGTCGAACGTACGCTTCAAATGGCCGGTGGCAAATCGGCCAAAGTCGCCGTCATTGCCGAAGCCAATCCCGAGAACGGTCCTGGTTCCGTCTCCGTCTGGAAAAAGGCGGGGGCTGCTCAGGTGTCGCTCGTGAATCCGCGCGATCCCGCCGCAGCCGTGAAGATGATTCAAGAGGCCTCCTTGATCTGGATGCCCGGCGGCCTGCAAGGGGTCTTCATGAACTCCATTGAAGGGACCGGCATCGTCGAAGCAATTCGCAAGCGATACCGCGAAGGAGCGATCGTCGGAGGAACCAGCGCCGGTGCGGCCGTGATGTCTCAAAAGATGATCGGCGGCCGTTCGGACCTCGATAGCCTGCGAGCCGGCTCGACACCCTTTCTGATGGACGGACTAGCCCTCTGGCCGGAAGTGATCGTCGATCAGCACTTCCTGCAAAAAGGTCGCTTCAACCGATTAGCCCTGGCCGTGATGGACTATCCGGAATTGATCGGGATCGGGATCGACGAAGAGACCGCGGTGTTCGTGCATGGTCGCGAATTCGAAGTCGTCGGCAATGGCAACGTCACCGTGATCGATGCCAGGAAATCACGCATCGAAAAGATGGTGAAGGGAGAACCCGCCGGGGCACGCAATCTGAAGATTCATGTCCTGCGAGAAGGCATGAAGTACCAGTTTGACGACGGAACACTCGCTTCTGGCACGCCATAGGTGACTGCGCAATAAGGCTGCGACTGGTATTTGGGAGGGCGAGGCTCCCGCCGAGCCGCGCATGTCGATGGACTCACAATAACATTGCGGCTCGGCAGGAGTCTCTCCCTCCCAACGGACATGAAAAAAAGCCGAGCGAGAATGTTCTCGCTCGGCTTTTTTTTTACTGCGAGCTCAACCCGCTCGACGGTACAGATCCTCACGCGTCGGAGGCAATTCCGCTCGACCCTTCGCCGAGTGCTTGCTGGCGACGACCTGGAAGATGCGCAGCGCGCCGTCGTTGAACGTGAACGACACCCCGGCCAGATAAGCCAGCCACAGCCGATAGCGCTCCGGTCCCACCATCGCGATCGCTTCGTCTTTACGAGCTTCCAGACGCTGGCACCAGAATCGAGTCGTCTGGGCATAGTGTTCGCGCCAATTTTCCACGTCGTGAACTTCAAAGCGACAGGCTTCCAGCGATTCGCACGTATGACCGATATGGTCCAGTTCGCCACCCGGGAAAATGTACTTGGCGATCAGGCGATGCTCGGGGCGCATCTGAGCGAACCGTCGCTTGTTGTGCTTGGCTCGTCGAGTGATCCCGTGATTCAGCAGCACGCCGCGATCACGCAGCAGCGAATAAATCTTGCCGAAGTACGTCGGATAGTTCGCAATCCCAACATGCTCGTACATTCCGATGCTGGAGATCTTGTCGTAGGTTCCATCGAGCGTCGCGTAGTCTCGCAGTTCGACCGTCACCTGGCCTTCCAGACCCAGTCGGCGAACCTTCTCGGTCGTGAAGTCGAATTGAGTCTGCGACAGCGTGACGCCGTGAGCTTTCACACCATAGTTCTTCGCAGCGTGACAGATCAGGCCGCCCCAACCGCAGCCAATATCCAGCATCTTTTCGCCGGGCTGCAATCGCAGCTTGCGACAGATCATCTCCAGCTTGTCACGCTGAGCTTGTTCCAGCGAGTTGCCCCAGTCGGTGAAGTAACCGCAGGAATACTGCATCTCGGGATCAAGGAACAGTTGATAAAACTCGTTCCCCAGATCGTAGTGGAATTGAATGTAGTCTTTGTTGTCTCGGGCGACGTGACCGCGGCCGATGGCGTCCCCGGCATAGGCATGTTTCGTCTCAGGCTTCTCAGCCGGAGCGACCAGAAACGGCAGCGCATTGCGGAACAGCAGGCTCTTGCGAATCTGCTTCAGGCGCGAGCGGGATTTATCGACACGGATCGCCGCGCCAAATTCCATCAGATCGCCACCATGAAACTCGATGTTTCCCGTCGCGTACTGACGCAGCAGGTTATCGGGCGTGGGACGACGCAGCAGAGCCCCGATGACGCCCGGCCCCTTGATCGAGATCGCCAATCCTGGGGTGACTTCGCTCCCCATCGGGATGACCGAGCCATCCCAGAGCTTAATCGAAAATTTGGCGTTCAACAGTTCGGCCACATGTTCCAGAACCGTTTTCGCCGCCTTGAGTTGCTTCGCGTCGGAGGTGAGGAAGGACAATCGAGTCAACACGGGTACTAACCTCCGTCGCCTGAAAAGTAGAGGCAGCGGATTCAACTTCCCGCTGCAAACCGGCGGGAAGTTATCAGAAATTCAAAAAACCTCACAAGATGAATCCTCCGGCGCGAAATTTGTGGGACTCGCCAGCGTCCTCATTAGGGTGCGTGCAGTCTTCGAAACGCACCACGTTCGTGACTCGACACCGACTATCGCGTCACGAACCTTCGTGGCTACGGAACTCCGGAAACAAGCCACGTCGCCTTGATTGTTAGGTGCTAACGGCCGCATTACCAGGATTTCGGTAGATGAGGTCATCGACGCCAACCACAAACAGGCACTCTGCTCCGATCAACTCGTTTCTTGTCACCTTGCCGGTTACATCAACCATGGCGCAGCGAAGAGTAACCATTTGGCTGTCTGTCCTCGCACGGTCCAGACGCGCTCGGACTGTCGAGTCGCTGGTTCGAATCTCGGCCCAGATTGCCGAGAAACCGCCTTCACGTGGAGAGCAGGTCTCGCCGGTGGCGACATGGACAGAGATTGCATCGACAACTGTGATTTCGGGCATTGATAGTTCCAGGACGCCGAATGCTTACGTGAATAGGCTGCGATCAACGACGGCTTCTGGATCGTGATTCAGCTGTCAGCAGCCCCTATTGATCGCGATCTGCGAACGATTTACCGCCGTGCTTGGTAAGCAGATCTCGCATCGCAGGTGATTTGGCGAGATCCAGTGGCGTCTTTGAGGTGGCCTGCTTTTCCTTTCCCGTCGCGGCGTTGATGTCCGCACCCGCATCGATCAAGGCTTGGGCGGCATCGACATGCCCTTCTTTTGCCGCCAGATGTAACGGAGTCATGCCTGCGTAGTAGTCACCCGCACCCTTCGCGTTGGGATCAGCCTTATGCTCCAGCAGCAGCTTGACCATTTCGACCTCACCGACCCACGCGGCTCCGTGCAGAGGCGTGTAATTCTCGAAGTATCCTTGAGTCGATTTTTCTTTGACTCTGGCACCGGCTTTGATCAGCATCTTGGCCATTTCCAGACGGCATTCCGGTGTGACGTGTTCGGGGCAACTCATGTCCGCAAGTGTGCCTGACGCGGCGACGACTAGAGCACTCGGGCCAAGCATCGAGAGCACCGCTCGACCTCGCGCGCCACGCTTCAGCAAGAGTTCCAAAACGTCCTTGCGACCGGCAAACGTCGCCCAAACCACGAGTGAATTCGGGATCTTGCGCGTATCCGCATCCAGCAGCAATTCGACGACTTCGACTCGCCCTTCCATGACGGCAACGTAAAGCGGAGTTCCTGTCATCGCTGCTGGTGCGGGTTCCAGCTTGGCGCCGGCCTTCAACAGCGTCTGGGTCACTTGTTTTGACTTTGTCAGATGCAATGGGGTGATCTCGCCGAGAGCATGGGCATTCACATCAGCCTTGGCATCAATCAATAGCTTGGCAATTTCTGCATGATCGTTCTCTGTGGCCACGTGCAATGCCGTTTTCTTTTCCGGCCCCGCTTCATCAACAGCAGCACCCAAGCCCAGCAATTTCTCCACGAGCTTCAAATCGCCCTTTGCAGCCGCACGTCCCAGCAAGGTCATGCCATCGTCCGCACCCGCCTCTTTCAACTGGGCGATGATCTCGTCAGATTTGGCCAAGAGAGCCAGACTAAGCGGAGTGTTTCCGTCTGCATCGCGAGCGTTCACGTTGGCACCCGATTTGAGGAGCAGTGGAACGACTTCGGGAACGCCATTCATGATGGCCTGATGCAGCGGAGTGGCCTTGTTATTGTCGAGCGCGTTGACGTCGGCACCGGCAGCAATCATCAGCTTGAACTCTGCTTCGCGGGGCCCCCAGTGAGATCCACAAGTGAGGTGCAGCGGTGTTTGCCCCTCTTCATTGCGATGGTTCACGTCGGCCCCAGCAGCAATCAGCATTTTTGTGACGGCGGGCGTGCGTGCCCAATGCAACGGCGAATCACCGTCCGGATTCAATTCGGCTCCTGCATCAATCAACACCTTCACCGTCGCCGTCTTGTCCCCCATGGCGGCCCGGCAAGCAGTCGTCAGCGGAGTCATGTCGTCAGAATTGACGTTAGCGCCAGCGGCGATCAGGATCTTGGCGACCTCACTCTGGCTGGAGTCGGCAGCGCAATGCAGTGGAGTCGCACCACGTCGGCTACGATCAGCATTGACGTCGGCCCCGGCTTTCAAGAGCTCTTTCACGGCCTCGACGACGCCGTATGAGGCGGCCAGATGCAATGCGGTGCCTTCCAAGAAGTGCTTGGCATCCACATCCGCTCCCGAGCGGAGCAACAGGCGCAGGACTTCGACTTGCTTCGACGCTGCGGCAGCCTGCAACGGCGTGGTCTTATTGCTGTCGCGCAGATTCACATCCATCCCTGCGTCGATCATCGACTGGACCTGCGTCAGATCTCCTGCCCTGACCGCCTTGAAGAGCTGCGCAGTGCGTGCTTTCTGAGTTGCCTCATTCTCTTCGCACAGCCCAAGCTGGTTTTCACAGAAAAACGCGGTGACGACAAACATCGCGCCAACTACCCGCGATACAGATCTGTAAAAGCGACGATCCATCGTTTTCTCCAAGCGGGGACTGACTTCCGCATTAGTCGGATACTGCCATTTGAAATGATTGGACTTCTTCAATCGCAATCTGGCAAGTCAAATATGTCAGGCCGTGCCTGACCGAATAATGCTAGGGCATCGAAGACAAATTCGACGAACCGAATTTCGATGATGACAACGCTACAGTTGAATTGCAGCATCTGACCTCGTCAGGCACAGCCTGACCTGCTCCACTTACTCAGGCTGATATTCTTCTGCGGCTAAATTTCTTTCCAAACCGACGCGTACATTTGCCGGGCGAGCATCGCCCGGCGCAAAGTGCCCGGATAATTCAAACAAAGAATCATTGGCCCCCCGGAGCTTGGCCGGCTTCTTTTCCTGAATATAAATCTGCCAGATCCGAATGGAGCGCACCGCGCCCCCTGGAACCTGCGATACAGAATAACCAACAACCAAACCTTGGTTCGTGTAGATTGGTCGAAAGAGCTCGCTGCCTCCGTTCAAGAACCGTAACGCTTCAGACTCTGTCGAGAAGAATTGCCGCCCCTCTTCCGCAATAACCCGCCCAGATGGCGTCGAGCTTGGAGCGGGATCATAGAGCCCAGCGGAACCATTCCAGCGAGTCGTGCGAGGAATCAGGAGAAGGTCTGCTTTCCAGCCTTTGCCACTAAAGCTTCGCGAAGCCTGATCACCGGCCTTCACTGTTAGGGAGCCGTGCGGATGATTTACGACGATGGTGTCGCCGGATTGAAGCACCGTTTCCGTGTGGGGAAGCAGGCGACCGCGCGCTTGCGAGTCCATGCATCCTGCCTGACAAAGGCAGAGAATACCTAACATGAGAAGGCGCATAAACGGAGATCCGTTTTCATTACAATGTGCAAAGAGATCCGGCATCTTCGCACCCTCGCATCGGATAGTCGGAATGGTATACAGGAATTAGACCCTTGAATTCCCACCATGGAACATGCTTTAGCATCGTAAAGACACCTGAATAGTCAACTAGGTCCGGCGGTGCCTGACCGAATAATGTTAGGATTAGCAGAACCAATCAGTAGGAATCGGATCGACAGAAAGCGCTCAACCACGCTTGTCCCGACCTCCATTCAGTGACGGCATCATTCAAGATTGCGATCTGTCACAAAACATCCACTTTTTTGAGGAAAACGGCCAAAAACAGGGTCGTTTTGTCCCCCATTGTCCAAAACTGTCCGTGGGTGTCAAAAACTGTCAGTCAACCGACATCGATCTGCGCGTCTGAAGAGCCCACAGCACAACGGCTGCCGGCTTTTCCGCAACAAAGTGTCAAAATCTCGCAAACACCCTCTAGCGTCGCGCACGGAGGAATGGCATAACGCATCAGGCAGAGAAACCCGAGAATTCGTGGACCGTAACCAACGGCCACACCTGTTGACCGCAAAAAAAACGGCCAACACGTGTGGCCGTTTTTTATTGGAGACAGATCGATGTGTCAGTCGCGACACCGCCAATCACAATATTCCGCTAGACATCTCGCTGACAAAATCGGGTACCCCCCCAAAAACCTGCCATGGACTGACAAATTCTGCCATTTCGTAAGGTTCGAGCGTCCGACACCGCACCGAAATCAAAGCCAACTGCGAATGAAAAACTGCCACTCCAAGATCGGAAGTCCGTACCCGATAAAGCGACATCGCTCCTTACCGCCGCTTTCTCACTCCGCAGGACCGCGGTTGTGTCATGCAGCCACGATGCTGCGCACTGAGTACTCTGTACTGAGCACGTACCTAATCACCCCGCACGGTGGAACACAACGAAAGCATTCACTGCAAGTTCTGAAGACTTACAGATGCCCTTGGTTAGATGGACACCGAGGCTCCGTCAGTTGTGTCATACATCTGAATGGAGGTCTCCCCCTTCACTCTCGTTCCCAAGCTCCAGCTTGGGAACGCAAGTCTTCGAAGCTCTGCTTCGCGTCTATCCCGACTGATCTCGAACCAGAAATCCAACAGAAAGTGCCAACGGACGAGGAGCACGCCCTGAAGCTATGGGGGAGTCCTCAACAAGGTCGTGCGTTTTGGGCACCCGGAATGAGGAGATCGGAGATTTCGTCAGTTGTGTCATGCATCGGAGTGAAGGTCCTCCTCTCTCGTCTTCCAATTTAAAATTTGCATTTTCAATTCGCAATTTGCAATGCCCCCTCATCCAATTCCTTCTTGGCGACTTCGATCATATTGGATACCATTGATGGCTCATTCAGATTCACAACTTCAGAGCGACATCAAGCGGCAGGCGACTACAATTGCGCCGGCCGCGAAGGAGTTCAGGATGCAGCAGGTATCGCCTGGAACGCGATGGTTATTTCCATTCGTGCTCTCTCTTTTCTCTGCGATGTCAATCAGCGGTTCTTCCCTTCTCGCCGATGATGTCAGCAAACTCGGCGACTCTCTCGCCAAAGAGATTCAGCCACTGCTGAAGAAGTATTGTCACGAGTGTCACTCGAAGACCGTGATGGAAGCGGATGTCGACCTGACGACGTTCGCCAACATTGCCGATGTCCGCAGGCACCCCAAGGTCTGGCAAAAAGCGGGGGCGATGCTCGACAGCGGGCAGATGCCGCCGAAGGACTCACCCCAGCCGACGGATGCCGAGCGTAAAAAGCTGCAGCAATGGGTTCGCGAGTATCTGACGTTTGAAGCGAATGCTCGTGCGGGCGATCCCGGCCGAGTCGTGTTGCGACGACTCAGCAACTCGGAATACACCTATACTCTGCGCGATCTGACGGGTGTCGATTCGCTATCGCCAGCGAAGGAATTCCCCGCTGACGGCGCTGCTGGTGAAGGATTTACCAACACTGGCAATGCGCTGGTCATGTCGCCGGCCCTGATCAGCAAATATCTGGACGCTGCGAAAGAGGTCGCCGCGCATGCCGTTTTGCTACCCGAAGGGATTCACTTCTCTCCCTCGGATACCCCCAGCGACTGGACGAACGAAACACTGGCCAAGATCCGCAGCCTCTATCGCAAGCACGGTGATTCCGCCGGGGGATCACAGGTCAATTTGCAGGGCATTGTGTTCGAGACGAATGGTGGCGGGCGTTTGCCGGTCGAAAAATATCTAGCCGCTACCTTGGCCGAACGTGACGCATTGACGAGTGGCAGCAAGTCCATCGAAGCCGTCGCTAAAGAGCGGCAGCTCAATCCGAAGTATCTTGGGATCCTGTGGTCGGCTCTGCATGAAAAGCAGCCCTCTCTGCTGCTGGACACGATCAGGGCTCATTGGCGAACGGCAAAACCGGATCAAGCGGATGCCCTCGCGGCCGAAATCGGCCTGTGGCAAAAGAGCTTGTGGAAGTTTTCCAGCGTCGGCCACATCGGCAAAGTCGGCGGTCCCAAGGCCTGGCAGGAACCAGTCTCCCCAGTCGCCTCGCGCCAGGAAGTCCGGTTGAAGCTCCCTGCCACAGACCAGAAGACGGTCACGTTATATCTGGCGGTTGGTGATGCTGGCGACGGCAACGAGCACGACGTCGTCGTCTGGGAACGGCCACGTCTGGTCGCGCCCGGTCGCCCTGATCTGCTGCTGCGTGATGTGCGACAGATCTATCAGCAATTGGTCACACGCCGCGGGCAGATTTTTGCATCGGCCGCAAAGTGCCTCGCCGCGGCCTCAGAGGCGAGTGCCTCAGATCAAGCCACGGACGTGCCCGCCCTCGCCAAGAAGTTCGAGGTGGAGCCCGAGGTTCTCGCCGCGTGGCTCGATTACCTGGGCGTCGGCACCGGCAGCACGGTGCGGATCGATTCGCATTTCACTCAGAAGAACACCAGTTCCAGCGGATACGATTTCATCAAGGGCTGGGGACCGGGTGAAACGCCGATGATGGCGGCCAACTCGTCCGATCAGCATGTGCGAATCCCCGGCAACATGAAGCCGCACAGCGTGGCGATGCATCCATCACCCACGCTGAATGTCGTGGCCGGATGGCGTAGCCCCGTGGCCGGAAAGTTAAAGATCCAGGGCAAAGTTCAGCACGCCCATCCCGAGTGTGGCAACGGCGTCACCTGGGCCGTGGAGGTGCGCCGCGGGAATACTCGCCAACGACTGGCAACAGGAGTTTCGCAGGGAGCCACAGTCATCGACATTGGCACCTTTGACAATGTCGCGGTCAAACCTGGCGACGTCGTCTCGATGGTGATCGGCCCGCGTGATGGGAATCACTCTTGCGATATGACCGCCGTCGATCTGACACTGACGACAGGTGACAAGAAATGGGACTTGGCTGGCGATGTCTCGCCGGACGTTCTCGCTGGTAACCCGCACGCCGATACTTATGGCAACCAAGGGGTCTGGCACTTCTACACCGAGCCTATCAGCGGGCAAGTTGGTCCGGTGATCCCGCCAGAATCGCTCCTGGCGAAATGGCAAGCGGCGGCTGAGGGTAATGATAAGAAGCAGCTGGCCGAAGCCGTACAGAAGTTGCTGGCGACGAGCCCCGCTGCCGAGGGGCCAGACACCGTCCTGCATCGCCAACTGACTTCGCTAAGTGGCCCGTTGATGGGGCAATTTCTCAAGAATTGGCTGGCCCAAGCCGGATCGGCCACTGCCAGCGATACAGCAAAGTCAGCCGAACAGTTCGGGCTCGATCCTGCACAGTTCGGTAAGCAGATCGACGGATCGAAGATCGAGGCTGCCAGCCTCGGCGGACGAGCCCCCTCCGTGATCGAGATCTCGCTACCAGCAGACTTGGTCGCAGATTGCGAACTCGTGACGACGGGGTTGCTCGATCCCAAGAGCGGTTCGGAAGGAAGCGTGCAATTCCTCGCTTCCACAATGAAACCTGCGGGAACGCTGGGCTTGATGCCAACCGCTGTATCTGAAACGAACGGATCGGGTCCGTGGACAGCGAACAACCGCGGCGTCGCGTATGCCATGCCGATCATTGTGACTGACGGCAGTCAGGCTCGTAAGCGCGTCGAAACGGCGATGCAGGACTTCCGTGAGATCTTCCCGTCAGCATTGAGCTATAACAAGATCGTTCCCGTCGACGAAGTCGTCACGTTGACCTTGTTCTATCGCGAAGATCACGAACTCGCTCGGTTGATGCTGACCGATGATGAGCAACGCGACTTGAACCAGCTGTGGGATCATCTGCACTACATCAGTCAAGACGATCTGACATTAGTCGACGCGTTGGCTCAATTGATCGAGTATGCGACTCAGGATGCCGACCCCAAGGTCTTCGAACCGCTGCGAAAACCATTCAATGACCGGGCCGCCGCATTCCGCCAACGACTTGTCGATACCCAGCCTGCTCACCTGGCTGCCGTCCTGGAGTTTGCAGGGCAGGCCTATCGCCGCCCTTTGACCGATCAAGAGACGACCGAGTTGCGAGGTCTTTATGGTCGTCTTCGACAGGAAGAAGTTCCTCATGAGGATGCTATTCGATTGACGCTGGCACGTGTGCTCGTGGCACCCGCCTTCCTCTACCGCATCGAGAAACCGAGTGCCGGCTCGACGCAGCACCCGGTCTCAGACTACGAGTTGGCCAGCCGGTTGAGTTACTTCCTCTGGTCATCCGAACCTGATGAGGAACTGTTGAAATTGGCGGCAGCAGGCCGGTTGCACGAAACGGATGTGCTGGTCGCTCAAACGCGCAGAATGCTGCGTGATCCTCGAACCAGACGACTCGCCATCGAGTTCGGCTGCACATGGTTACACGTTCGCGACTTTGACCATTTGGACGAAAAGAGCGAGCGTCACTTCCCGACATTTGCTGGCCTGCGGGGAGCCATGTACGAAGAGTCAATTCAGTTCTTTTCCGACCTGTTCATGAATGATGGCTCGGTGCTGGGGATCCTCGATGCCGACTACACGTTCCTCAACGAAGATCTTGCCAAGCACTACGGCATTCCCAATGTGACCGGACCGCAATGGCGACGAGTTGATGGCGTCAAGAAGTTCGCTCGCGGCGGAATCCTGGCGCAGTCTTCGACGCTGGCGACTCAATCGGGAGCTTCCCGTACCAGCCCCATCCTGCGAGGCAACTGGATCAGCGAAGTCCTGCTGGGGGAACGGCTACCCCGTCCTCCAAAGGACGTGCCGCAACTGCCCGATGACGAGACCGCGACAGCGGGATTGACGGTGCGTCAAATGGTTGAAAAGCATAGCAGCGATCCGAAGTGCATGGTCTGTCACCAGCGTATCGACGCGTTCGGCTTCTCGCTGGAAAGCTTCGATGCCATCGGTCGCCACCGTGATAAAGACCTGGCTGGCCGAACGATCGAAACCCGCGTCCAAGCGATGGATGGAGCCGAGTTCGATGGCATTGACGGCCTGCGCAACTACTTGCTGACAGCTCGCCGCGACGCCTTCGTCCGGCAGTTCTGCCGCAAGCTGTTGGGTTATTCGCTGGCCCGCGAAGTACAATTGTCCGATGAACCACTGTTGGCCGAACTACAAGCCCGCCTGAAAGCGGGCGACTACCGTATGACAGAAGCGGTGGAGACCATTGTCAAAAGTCGACAGTTCCGAGAAATCCGAGACAGCCAGTATAAAACGGACGATGACGAATAAATCCCATCGCCAGAACAACTTGACGACCTGATCCTGATCTGTGAACAGCACACTTTAAGCGCGAAGAGGACACTTCGAATGAATCATCACTTTTCACGACGCACTTTTCTGCGTGGGCTGGGCGTGACGATGGCTTTGCCATGGTTCGAGTCGTTGCCCGTTTGGGGCGATGAACCGACCGGAAGCCAGAAGTCCAGTGAAGCTCCTGTCCGGTTGGCCGTCTTGTTTTCCGGCAATGGATTCCACAGCCGCGAATGGTGGGCAAAAGGCGAAGGCGCCAACATGGAGTTGGGCAAGGTCCTGGAACCTTTGACCGACTTCCGCCAGAAGATGCTCTTCGTGAAGGGCCTGTACAACGCCGAAGCATTGAAGGGCAACATCCACAGCTCACAGACCGGTAACATCCTCTCCGGAGCACCGCTGGCCTCAGGCGGAGATATTCGTTCTGGAACCAGTATCGATCAGTTGCTCGCTCAGAAGTATGGGCATTCGACACGTGTCCCCAGTCTGGTGCTGGGCTGCGAGAAGTCGAACCCGTCAGTCCACAAGAACTATTCGATGCTGTACAGCTCGCATATCTCGTGGACATCGCCAACCACACCCACGCCGCTGGAACTGTACCCTGCTCTCGCGTTCGATCGACTGTTCCGCGATGAAGTCCAGAAGGGCGATAAGAGTGTGTTGGACGCCGTGTTGGCAGATGCAACAGACATCCGCCGCCAGATCAGCTATTCGGATCAACGGAAGTTGGACGAGTATCTTGATTCCGTGCGCGACGTGGAACAACGCATCGACAACGCTGGCAAGAAGGGTGAGTTGCAAGGCTGGCGACCAACATTAGACAAACCAAACATTCCTCGTCCGGCCGACGGCATTCCGCAAAACATCGCCGATCACATGCGGCTGATGTGCGATATCCTGGTCCTCGGCTTCCAGACCGATAGCACTCGTATTACGACGCTGAAGCTGAACAACGATCACTCGTCGCTTCGCTTCCCGCACCTGGGCGTGGATTACATGATCCATCACCTGCTGTCGCACTCGGACTCTGCGGATTGGCTGAAGGTCAACCAGTTCTTCATCGAGCAACTCGCGTATATCGCTCGCAAGCTGGATGGCATCCAGGAAGGGACTCGTACCGCGCTCGACAATTCGATGCTGATGTACTGCTCGAGCATGATGAACGGCAACCACGATGCCTCGCAATTGCCTGTCGTCGTCGTCGGTGGCGGCGGCGGACGAATCCAGACTGGTAAGATTCTGGATTATCAGGGCAAGAGCGAACGCCAGATGTGCCGACTGTACCTGTCGATGATGGACAAGATGAATATCCACTTGGACAAGTTCGGGGACGCTTCGCAACCGCTGAACGAAGTCTAAGTCGCGTTACTCAGGGGCGGATCTTTGATCCGCCTCTTTGAGTATCAGGTCGCGCAGTTCAGCGACGAGAAAGAACGACCCGGTGATGGCAATTAAGTCGTCCGAGGCAGCCAGTTCCTTCGCGAACTGCCACGCCGCCTGCGGGCTGTCCACAACATGAATGGGCCGGTTCGAGACCGAGTGAACGAGCGACTTCAGTTCGGCAATAGGAACGCCGCGAGGATTGTCGCGGTACTTCGTGAAGATGATGGTATCGAACGTTGGAATCAGGAGTCGCAACAACCCACTGACATCCTTATCTCGGGTCGCGGCGAAGATCAGAACTTTACGGCGCGGTTGAAAATCAGCGGTCAACGTGGCCACCAGGGCTCGAGCGGACTCCCAATTATGAGCGGCATCAATAACCACGGTCGGATGCCGCGACACCACTTCGACTCGCCCCGGCCATTCGACATTTGCCAACCCGGACCGCAATGCCGCATCTGAGATATTCAGACCCTGCCGCCGAAGTTGCTCGATCACCGCCACGGCCATTGCGGTATTGCCGCCCTGATGCGCTCCGCGAAGCGCAACAGGCAATCGTTCCATTTGAACATCACCGACTTGGACATCGACATACGACGCCGAAGACGGCTGGTCAGATTCAAGATCCGGCACCCTTCGATTAGAAACCTGTAACTCGCGGCCCAAGAGCATCAACGATGAGCCTCGTTCGCGGCACAACTGCTCGACAAGATCGATCGCTTCAGGCTGAGAGACACCACTGATCACCGGCACTTTCGCTTTGATGATTCCCGCTTTTTCCCACGTGATCTGACGAATCGTGCTGCCAAGGATGTGGGTGTGGTCGCGACTGACGTTGGTGATGACGCAGACCATCGGCCGACAGATATTGGTCGAATCCAGCCGCCCTCCCATACCTGTTTCCAGAACGGCGATATCCACGTGCTGATCTACGAAATGCAACCAGGCAATCGCGGTGGCCAGTTCGAAATAGGTCGGTTGCATCTGCCCAGGCAGACGATCCATCTCGGCGACAACAGGTAACAGACGATTGACCAGGCCAAGCAACTCAACGGGTGTTAGCCGAACACCATTAATCGTGATCCGTTCTTCAAACACCGAAATGTGGGGCGAGATATAGAGTCCGACCTGCCTGCCGGCGGTTGCCAGCACAGACGCAATCATCGAGCAGGTCGACCCTTTGCCCTTTGTTCCAGCCACATGCACGGCGGGGATCTTGTCCTGCGGATTCCCCAGCTTCGACAACAAGACTCGCATCCGGTCCAGCTTGAAATCGCTGGTCGAATACGCTTGCGAGTCAACTCGTTCGTAGTTGATGCGTCCGTACAAGAACTCGATGGCGGATTCGTAGCTGTCCATGAACTTAAAGATAATGGTGTGGGGCCGGTCGGATCGCGGTCTCACAATATCCACTATCCGTCAATGACTTTCCATGGACTAGTTGCCAACATGCAACACCGGCGCTGCGGGCTCAGCAGTCCAATTTTTTGAGAGCCAGATCACGGCCGTTCCATCGCGGCTTCCGGTCAGGACCTGCCGCCCGTCAGGCGAGAAAACCACACTGGTTACGTCCTCGGTATGACGGCTGAGCGTCAGGATTTCTTTGCCTTTCGATGTATCCCACACTTTCGCTGTCTGGTCCTGGCTGCCGGTGAGAACTCGAGCTCCATCAGGTGAGAACGAAGCACTCGCCACGCTGGCCGTATGTCCCTTAAGCTTATGCATCACTTCCGCAGTGTCGACGTCCCAGATGATCGCCTGTTTGTCGTCGCTGCCGGTGACCAGCAGCTTCCCATCAGGGCTGAATTCGGCACATAAGACCGTCCACTCATGCCCCTTGAAGTCACGGATGAATTCATAGGTTTTACCATCCCACAAGCGGGCTGTCTTGTCGCTGGAGGCCGTCACTATGTAGCGACCGTCTGGTGAGAACGATGCCGACCGCATCCGCTGCCCTGCGACGTGTCCCTCAAACGACTTCACGACTTCTCCTGATTCGACCAACCACAATTTCGCGGTCCCGTCGTCGCTGGAAGTCAGCACGAACTGCCCATTCGGTGAAAAGACGGCCGTGTTGACCATGCTCTCATGTCCACCCATCAGTTTACGAACGACGTGGCCACTCTTCGCATCCCAGATCTTGGCGGAGTTGTCCCAACTGCCGGTGACAATTAGCTTGCCGTCGGGGGAAAAACGAGCCGATGCCACCGCGTGATGTGAACGAAAACTGAGGCGTTCGCGGATGGGGAGCGCGCGGGTATTCCAGAGACGAGCATCGCTGCCGCCGACGGTGAGAACATCATCGCTGCCAGGTAGAAATGCCACTGACCAAAGTAGCCCACCGGCTTGTTTCAAGTCGATGATCGGACCCAGGCCGCCATCGCGCTGAGGGGCCTGCTGTTCGGCCCCTGTTGTCAGATCCCACTTCCGCACGGTGCGGTCGGTGGCGTTCGCGGTGATCAGACTGGAGCCGTCCGACGAGACATCCATGGAAAAGACATCGCCCGCCACGGGATTGAATTGGAGTTCATCCTTAGCAGTCTCGACATTCCATACCGTCAAATGGCTCTCGGCGATCTCATTCGCGGCTGCTGAGTCAGCAGATGCAGATCGCTTTAATACCGAACAACTCGTGATGACACGAGGGGTCGGACCGGGCACCAGCTTCATCGTTAAGACGGCGTCGGGATGCCGCAATGACAGCTTGGGTAGCTCCTTGCCCGAGCTGACATCCCATTGGCTGACGGTCTTATCCAAGCTGGCAGTTAGAACCCTGGATCCATCGGGGAGAAAGACAATTGCAGAGATTTTACGCGTGTGGCCCTCCAGTTTCGACACGATTTCTCCAGAGGCAACATTCCACAGTTTGACATGCCCCTTCGCATCGCCGGTCGCCAGCAACTGGTTGTCTGGAGAAAATGCCAGCGCTGTGATTTCAGCCACATTTCCGGCGAGTGTCTGCTGACGCTTCCCTGTCTTAGCGTCCCAGATCTGAGCCGTCTTTTGATCGCTGCCAGTCGCGATCCACCGGGCATCGGACGAGAGCGCGATTGCGGGACTGCGACCGGTATGATCCAGGCGCAACACCTCGCCACCCGTCGCCACATCCCAGCCCCGCACGGTGTTATCCACGGCGGCCGTCAGCAGGCGGCGGCCATCCGGGAAGAAGACGGCAGATGATGCCAGGTAAGCGTGACCTTCTTCAAATGTCATCCCAAGCTTGCCCGTACTGACATCCCATGTCCGGGCCGTTCGGTCGCGACTGGCCGTCACAATCTGCTTCTGATCTCTCGAATAGGCGGCGGCCAGCACGGCGTCTTGATGCCCGGTCAGGACCCGCCCCTGCAACGTGCGAAGCTCTTCATAGTTATCGATGTTCCACTGTCGAGCGACGCCATCGTGCGAGGCGGAGAGGACCGATCTGCCCTGATCGAGAAAGACGGCAGACTGCACGCTACCGCCATGTCCGCGAAATGCCTTCAGCGGCAAGCGATGACTATAGTCCCACAGTCTGACGGTGTTATCGTGCCCCGCGCTGACCAGCAGCGTCGCATCGGCTTCTGGCGGGAAGGCGACGGAACGCACTGCGTCGACATGTCCTTCCAGAACCTGAAATTTAGGCTTTGGGATTACATTGCCCCCTTCGCGAACCAGGTTCTGGAAATTCTCGGATTCGATATCTCGCGGATTCCAGACCAGGATCTGCCGGTCGTAACCACCCGTGACGACATGGCTGCCATCAGGTGAGAACGTGGCGCAATACACCGGACCTTGATGACCGCGAAACGCCGGATAGAGGCGTTTGCCAGTCAGTGTCTCCCAGACAATAGCAGTGGAATCCTGTCCGGCGGTGACGACCTGCTTGTCGTCTCGGGAGAACGCAGCAGCCCAGACCCACCAGGTGTGTCCTCGATAGACGACTTGCTCCGCACCAGATTCAACATCCCACAAGCGCGCGGTCTTGTCATAGGAAGCGGTCAGCAATCGCGATCCTGAATTCGAAAACGTGACACTGACAACGGCATCTCCGTGCCCCGAGAAGGATCGAATCCGCTTTCCAGTCGTGGCGTCCCACAACTGCACGAAACCCGCCGGATCATTACCGCCTGTCGCCAGATACCGACTGTCAGGTGAGAACGCCACTGCGTGAACATAGTCACCTCCGTGAGAAAGCACATGCACTACTTCGCCAGTCTTGCGATCGAAGATGCGTGCCTTGGCGTCCCATCCACCGGTCGCAAAGAACTTGCCATCGGGAGTGGTCGCCACGGTATCGAGTGGAGCCTTTGAATCGCTGCTGAAATCACGTTCGCTTTGCGAACACAAGTACATCAGCCGGCCCCACTCCCAATTCTTCAAATCGTCCGTACAAGATTTGAGAACCTCACGAGCAGCGTCGAAGGCGTTCTTGTCGATCTGGGAAGCGGCCAAGCCGATCTTGGAGATATAAGCTTCGTACAGAGCATCGGCCTTCGCCAGTGCCTCTTTCTCCTGGGCCTCGACGGCCGTCTTCTTCGCAGCGACAGCGTTGTCGCGATCGACTTCCGCTTGCGCCTTGGCAATCATCTCTTCTTTCTGCGCCTTGATCGCGATTGTTTCCGCCTCGCGAGCCTTGTCGCGATCGTTGAGTGCATCCTTTTTGGCAATCACTTCCTGTTCTTTGGATTTGACTGCCTCATCGCGCGCCGCCACAGCTTCTAACTGCGAATTATAGATCAGAACCGCCGCAGTGCTGACGATCATGAACACGGCGACAGCCAATCCGCCGGCCATTCGCTTCAGAAAAACCAGTCGCTTTTGCCTCGCGACACGGTCCTCCTGGGCAGCGATCAGATCTTTGCGCAGACCAATATGGTCTACGTTGTTGGGGTCCAGCAGCGAAAGCCCCAGATCAAAGTCGCCCTTCCGACGGGCGCTCCCCGCATAGGCTAACTGAGCTTCCGAAATACCGGCGAGCGCACGCTTATTGCCAGACCAAAGATCGTGGGCCTCTTGGAATCCAAATAGTGCTCGCGAGTAGTGCTGGTAGTCATCCGACTGCTTCGCCTCGGTTAAATCGTCTTCGGCACGTGCCGAGAGAACGATACTTTCTGAATGCGATTGATAGTCGCGGATCGCGGCCTGGAACGATTTGACATCTTGATAGCGATCCAGTGGATTCGTCGACATCGCCTTCATCGCGATGTCCACCAGTTCACCAGTCTTGGTGGTGGGCGCGATCTCGTTGCGGGCCGCTGCCATCAAGCATTTCATCGCATTTTTGGCGATGTGCGGCGGTACGCCGGTGATGACTTCGTATAGCATCGCCCCAATCAGATAAATATCGCTGGCCGGAGTGATCTTGTCGATCGGACCTGTCGCCATTTCAGGGGCCATATAGGCGGGAGTGCCGCCCATCGTGTTTGTTTCGGTAATGCTGCGCGACTTGCGAAACGTCCGCGATGCTTGAGCCAATCCCCAGTCCATCACCAGCACTTCGCCGAATTCGCCGAGCATCACGTTTTCGGGTTTCAAGTCACAATGCACGATCCCGCGGGCATGGGCGAAGCCGACGGCATCGGCGATCCGCATCAGAATATCGATGTTTTCCTGGAGCGACTTCTTCTGGATGACTTTCAGCCAGGGGGTTCCCTGCACTTTTTTCATCGAATAGAAGAGAGCTCCTTTGGAGTTCGCTCCCACGTCGTAAATGGGGACAATATTGGGGTGGTCCAAGTCGCCGGTGACGACGGCTTCGGCCAGAAATTTGGCGCGCTGCTTTTCGTTGCCGGCGGTGGCTGGCTTCAACATCTTGACGGCAACGTTCCGGTCAATCGATGTCTGTCGGGCGTCATAGACGACACCCATCCCCCCTTCACCAAGAATCTTGATCAACTCGTACTCAGGCTCATCCCCGTCGAGAACAATCCCTCCTATTTGCGCATCCGAAAAGGACTTGGTTTTGATGACGAGCGTCTGCTTCGGCGATTTGACCTCGCGCGCCTCCTTCGCCTTCAGCGTCATATTCGGTTTGACGTCAATCGAATCTGGATCACCCCAGACTGATTCCACGGTCTTCAGCAGCGATTCAGGAACCTCTTCCGAGACAAATGTTTTGTCAGCCTCACCATGCTCCAACCCGACGGCTTCGAACGAGTCGCTGATCATCGTTCTGGCAGAAGCTTCCGGATCGTCGGAGGCAATAGACTCATCGGATACATATGTCTTGCCTGCATCGTCTGCATCCGATGCTTCGGCACTTTGGCTGTCGTCTTGAAAATCCCCCATCATCGTCTTGAAGGCCGACTCTGGATCGTCATTCCCGCCGTCATTGACATAGGTCTTATCCGAGCGATCCCCTTCGGAAATCTCTGCCGAATCGATGGTGGCCGAATTGTCGGCGGAGCCAAAGTCCGCAGAAGCGAGAGTTCTTTGACCGATGAAATCGTTTGCGTCGATCGATCCGATATCGGCGTTCGTATCGGGCCGTTGAATCTCGTGGGAATGTTTTCCGGAGGGAATCTCGATGTCTGGATCGGACTCCCCGAAAAACACGTCCGATTGAATTGTCTGGTCGATCGCAGATGAATCAGAGTCAGAAGACGACGCTGCCGCGACGGATGACGGCTGCTGGAATCCCGACAGACCACCGCTTACGGAATCGATCGGTGGCGGCCCCACGATATCGTCGTGACTCATCTCGGTGGCAATTGTGGCAATGATATCGCCCGAGCCGGCGGCAGAGTCGCTGGCGGACAAACGATGCCGACAATGCGAACACACACCCGATACCAGATCTTCGCCAAGAACTTTTTTGCCGCAGCTCGGACACTTAATCATCTTTAATCTCCACACACCGGAGTATTTTTCTCTTGTGTGTTTGTCGCCCGCCTTGGCGCCTCTTTTTCAAAACCGTGACGACGACTGGCCAACACGTCACTTCGGTTTGTTGCCAAGTTTTCTGAACAGACGAGCCGCTCGACCAAATCTCGCCGTTGCTTCTTCAATGATACTGTTTCCGGTCCGCGAGCCAGCCAACCCAGTCGCGACGATCCCCATCAGCACTGCCGCACCTGCACCGGCATGGACACCGTTTGCGTCATCAGCGGCGGCGGCCTGAAAAGGAACGCCATCACGTGTCGCAGCGGAATTGTGGTGCTGGGACTGTTCAAAAACCTCTTCCGTCAGACGCTCTGCCTGCTTCCATGCTCGCCGCGCTGACATCGACTTCCAACCTTCCATGAAGGGGGCGGAGGTCGCTGGAGAGTCTGTTTGAACTTCGAACCCGGGATGCTGAGGTTCCTCCAAGGTCGCCGCCATCGGAGCGTGCGCATTTCGGATTGCTTCTTCGGCGTCGGCCGGGGCATCGTCCACGGCAGGTTTGACGGACCGAGTCCCCGACGATGGTGGACGATCACCCGTATCGTTCTCGTCAACAATCTTCCCCTGCCGCACTTCGAACAGGTCCAACAGGGTTCTCAACCGCGATTCCCCAGGTTCGAGCAGGAGGAAGCGATACCGTCCATCAGGCAGATCGGAAACGGTCTTCATCAAATCGTCCAGCACGTTCTCATCGAGACGAATTCGCTCGATCGAGCCGTCGGCTCGAATGATTTCGAGAATCACCTGTCGATTCGCCGCAATCCCTTCGTCAGCACTGATCAATTCGAGTCGCAAGTTATCTTGCTGTGCGAACTGCAGTGGCGCATGGCCCAGCACGTCGATCGCCGCCGTCTGCTCCGGAAAGTGGAGATACGCCACGGGTGGCGTCACATCGAACGGAAACGTCGACAATCCTTCGCCGGGCACTGGAACCGCTGTCGCCCTTACCGCAATGTCCTGGAAGACCACTGTCCCGGGATTGCTGACGTTGCCGGTGGCCAGGACGATTTTGGTATTGGCGCCATGGAGCGCGGCGTAATTCGGGTCTTGCGAATTGTAGATCGCGCTGCTGAGATCCGCATTGATGTTTGGCGTTGGCACCGGTGGGGGCGATGGAACAGCGCCATCGGGAACAGACTGCGTGCTGGTATTCACATTCGGCGCGGTCAGCACCACATGCGGATCGTGAGCGACCTGGACGTTGATCAAGATCGGGGCCGACTGGTCGTTCTGATTGGGGTTCCGTGTATACGTGTGTGAGAACGAGAAATGGCCTGAGTTGGCAAACACCTGGGTGCTGGAAGTGCCGTCGCCCCAGTAGATCGTAACGGTGAAGTTGTGTTCCCCGGGCCGGCCGAAGTCGCCGCTGACCGTCAAGATTCCATCAGCACCAAGTTGAGGAGCCTGGATGTTGTACACCAGCGGCAAGGTATTCGTGATACTGCCCGTTCCCGATTGGATTACGACGTCATTTGGCACGGTATGCTGTGTCGCATCCGGCGTTGTGTTCGGGTTCTGGCTACCCAGGACAACGCTGTTGGCAGCGGTCAGGTAAACCGTGCCATTCCCCGCGGCCGAAATATCATTCGTCACTCCAGTGTCGTTCACGACAACATTGCGACCGGAATTGAGAGTGACGTTCCCGCTTCCACCGGAAGCGGTGATCGGCGAGTTGACGGTGATGTCAAACGCGCCCCCCTTGGTCATTAAGGTGATACTGCCGCCGGTGGAATTGGTAACTGGACCGTTGGTCGGCGATGAGAACGATGACACTTGGATCGAACCCGTGTTCGTAACAACGATATTCCCAAGTGACGCGCCGTCATTGACGATCCCGTGGACACTGCCAATGGTCCCGACCGTCAGGAGTTGCCCGCCGATATTGTCAACGCGGATGTTGCCAGAGCCTGTATTGTGCACGGCAAGCGTCGCGACTTGGGTCAACAGGGAATTGCCGACACTACCGATGCCCTGCGTGGTTTGCATCACGAGAGAACCCGTAATGACGTTGGCAACGTTGGCCGCCGCACCATTCACGATTCCGCCGTGAGTGGCCGTGAGCGAAACTGTTCCCGCTGGTTGCGTTGTGAGCAGCGTCGAATTGAGATTGATGTTTCCGTTCGTGTTGAGAGCGGTGATCGCGATCTGATTCGTGGCGCTGACGATGTTGTTGACGGTGATCGCTCCGGTCGTCAACTGAACTCCGGCGGAGGCGTTGGTATCCACCGCGCCATTGAGAGTCGTCAGTCCTGTTCCCGTGGATTGAGTCAAGGTTGCGGACCGGATGCCACCGTTTTCGGTTACGTTGTGTGCCGAGGCAATCACAACATCACCCAGACGCGTGATTCCACCCACTGAGCCACCTAGCAGCACGTCTCCGAAGGTTCCCGCTGTGACTTGGACTTTTTCGGCATTGGGTGAGGCATTGGTCGCATTAATGGTACTGCTGAATGTCACGTTGCCGCCCGCGACATTTCCTCCCGCGGTGGTATTGATCGAAAGAGTTCCGGCCGAACCGTTCAACGTTGTCGCTCGCAGGAAGCTGACCGCGTCGCCGGTGGTCGTGATGGATCGAGTCCCCGCGATAGGCAGCGTGACGCTGACCGCTCCGGCACCGTTCTGAGCCACTGCACCGTCGGAAGCGATATCGCCATTCAGAGTGAGCGATCCCGCATTTGTCAGTGTCACGCCGCCTGCGCCGGTCGTGGCGATGTTGTTATTGATCGTGATCGCATTCGTCGTCAGGGCGACTCCGATCGAAGAGTTCGTGTTGACGGCCCCATTCAGCGTGGTCGTGCCATTTCCGGCGGATTGGACCAGGCTGGTCGCCGTGATTCCTGCCTGCTCGGTGACATTGTGAGCATTCGTAATCGTCAGATCGCCTAACCGCGTTCCGCCCCCGACGGCACCTGTCAGCAGGATATTTCCGCTGGTTCCCGCGTTCAGAGTCAGATCCTGCACACCTGCAGCCGTCGCGTTCAACGTACTGCCGAACGTAATGTCTGCGCCAATCGCGTTGCCAAACGTCGTGTCGATCAGACTTGTTCCGGTCAGCGTCGCCGCCTGAAGAGTGACCTGCTGTGCCTGAGTCTGAATCGTCCCGTTCAGGGATGTCGTCCCGAACTGCACAGCACCGGTGATCGAAGTCAGGGTTCCGGTGATGTTTGTCGCGCTGACGGTGTGAGTCACTCCTGAAGTGAAGGTGACGTTGTCGCCCGCATTCAACCCGATCGTGACCAGTCCCGTGTTCAGGAAGGTCACCGGATTCGTGATCACGTCTGTCACCACCGGGCCGCCTACCTTGCCGAAGGTGACGTTGTAGGGCTGATTCGTCGTGGTCAACGTCGCCAGATTGGTATTGCCCTGGAAAGCCACGGTGTCGGTGGTATCGGTAATTAAGACCGTGTCAGCCTGCAGGGCACTCTGGAATGTCGTCGTGTCGCTATTCGTAATTGTCAGATTGTGAAGGGAATCAACTTGCCCAGCGAAACGGATGGCACCGCCGGTCCCGGCGTTAATCGTCAGGCTCTCTGCATTCACGCCCGAGGTGGCTCCATGAACCGTGCCCAGGAAGCTCACATTTGCTCCCGCCGATTTCGCTCCATTTGTGGTGTCGATCGTCAGTAGCGATCCGCTTCCATTGAGCGTCACATTTTTCGCAAAGCTGACCGCGTCGCCCGTCGTGTTGAGCGTTCGCGGTTCGGTAATCGTGACAACGCCGGCCCCATTTTGGGTGATCGCTCCATCAGCACTGATGTTGCCGTTGATGGTCAGCAGTCCCGCGTTGGTAAACGTGACCACGCCCGATCCCGTCGTCGTGATCGGTGCATTGACGGTGATCGCGGCGGTCGTCAATTGAACGCCGGTTGAATTAGTTGTCGACACGTTCCCATTCAACGTTGTCGTCCCGGTCCCCGCTTGCTGAACCAGACTTGTCGCATTGAGGCCGCTCGACTCGGTCACGTTATGAGCGTTCACGATCAGCGTATCACCAAGTTGAACGAGTCCACCAACGGCACCAGTGAACAAGACATCCCCGGTCGCGTTCACTGTCAGACCCTGGACCCCTGCCGTCGTCCCGTTCAGGGTGCTGGCAAATGTGATATCCACGCCCGTCAGGGTCGTCGTCGCAGTGATGTTGTTGCTGGCCAACACGACGGTGTCGTGATACGTCTGATTGCCGCTGGTGGTGACGCTGGTCGATTTTAAGAGCGTCGAACCCGCGGCATCCGTTGTCAGGAACGCCAGCGAAGTGGCACCGCCGACTTTGTCGTCACCAGTTCCATCGCCGAAGGTGGTGGTTCCCGACGCATTGATCGTCAGCCCTTGCGTTCCGGCCACTGTTCCATCCAACGTGCTGTCGAACGAGACGTTCACTCCGTTCAGCGTTGTGTTCGCCGTAACACTGTTGCTGGCCAGCACGACAGCGTCGTGATAGGTCTGATCGCCACTCGTCGTGACGCTTGTCGTCTTCAACACCGTGGAACCCGCGGCATCGGTCGTCAGGAATACGAGGGAGGTGACTCCGCCCACCTTGTCATCGCCGACCCCATCACCGAAGGTCGTGGTGCCAGACGCATTGATCGTCAGCCCCTGCGTCCCGGCGGTGGTTCCGTC
>CAIMFH010000134.1 GCA_903840265.1 uncultured Schlesneria sp.
CTAGCAGCCCGTGGTGAAAGGCGTTGTTTGTGAAATCCGTCGGTTTTTGGCGCGCCGCTCACATTGGCAGCGCGATCGTTTGAATGCCGCCGATTTTCCGCGAACTCTCTTGGAAGCATCTCGGAGACGTCTTGATTGCCTTCCAGGAACTGGAAATGGCGTGGCAGAGCGCCGCCAACAAGTCCGCGAACCCTCGTGGCGTTCCCGCTCCGAATAGTTTTCTCATCACTAGGCTGAAATTGAAGGCTGCGGCTTGCACAAGGAGTCGCTTCCTGATGTTGTCATCGCCTCGCACATGCAGCCGTCTCATGGCACCGGTCTCGTAACAATGCGCAAAGGTTCGTTCGAGAATCTCACCACGACGGGCCAACAGTCGCTTGCCCCGATCGCCTCGAATCCGTCGTCGATTCGCGTAGACCGCGGCCTGCGCTTCACCCCCTGCGTCTTCACTCCAATCCCGGCGGCCACGATCTGGCTCGGACACATATGTCCTGAGCTCCAGTTCCGCAAAATCCTTCAGTACATCGTTGCTGTGATAGGCTTTGTCTGTCACGACTTCTTCGATCTTCAGCGATCCCCTGGAGGCGTCGCTATTGATTCGAATCTCATGCAGATGACGCGTGGCTTCATTCACCGAATCCAGAACCGTTTGTGTGTCTCCGCGATTGGCGTCGTGACGAACCACGGCCAAGATCGCGCCATGTCCCTCTTCCCCCAAGTCCACGACGTGCTCGGCCTTATGGGACAGATGCGTGGAACCGTCCTTCATTTTCATGATCTTCGCGGTCGGATCCTCGGGATGCTCCCAATCCTCGTTCGACCCCTTCTTCGATCGTTTCTTGTCAATCTTGGCAAGGTCGGCCCGTGTCGGAGTCTCGATCCCGGACGCCTTGGCCAATCCGATCAGAAAGTCGTTGTATGACTGACCTGAATCCTTCCGCACGATGGAACGTAAGGCCGCATTGGCTTCCAGGAACGTGGCATCCACACCGACTGTTGCGCCATCGATCAGTCCCTGTCCCGCCAGAACCTGCAGCATCCATTGAAAGACCGCTTCGTGAGTTTCCACGTCAATCAACCGGCGTGTCCGGGAAAGCGTCGAATGATCCGGAGGA
This sequence comes from uncultured Schlesneria sp., assembly GCA_903840265.1. Lineage (GTDB taxonomy): Bacteria > Planctomycetota > Planctomycetia > Planctomycetales > Planctomycetaceae > Schlesneria. The sequence continues at coordinate 1,116 of CAIMFH010000134.1, forward strand.
GAATCCGCCAGCGTGAACCCCAAAAAGGCACGCAAGCTCAAGGAGTCCTCGATCCGCCAGGCCATCCCACGTTCCGAATCGATTCCCTCGAAGTAACCGATGAACAACGTCCGGAAGTAGACACCTGGCACAAGCCCCGGACGTCCCCTCTTGTCGGCATAGAACGGACGGCAACTCTCTTCCACGAATTGATCGAACTCATGCTCCGCCAGAATACGATTCAGCCGTTCGTAGAAGACATGCCGTGGTGCCTGAGGAAAGGCGTCCGAAGTGACGAATAGGACCTCTTGACGCTCCTGTTTCCGCCGACCCATCGCCATTCAACCAACCTCCCTATGAACCCGACCACAAACGGCGGCCATAGGGTAGCGCTAATTTTTCATGCGTCAACGGTCAATCCCGACTTTCACCACGGGCTGCTAG
>CAIMFH010000135.1 GCA_903840265.1 uncultured Schlesneria sp.
CCTAGCAGCCCGTGGTGAAAGTCGGAATTGGCGGTTGACGCGTGGGAAAATCGCGCTACGCTATTGCCGCGGTTCCTGGTCGGGATCACACGGAGGTCGATTTCATGGCGATGGGTCGTCGGAAACAGGAGCATCAGGAGGCATTGTTCGTCACGACGGACGCGTTGCCACGTGCTCCTCGGCATGTGTTTTACGAGCGGCTGAACCGGATTCTGGCAGAGCACGACTTTGACAGGTTCGTGGAAGACAGTTGCCGCTCGTTCTACGCGGACAAGATGGGGCGTCCGGGTCTGGCCCCCGGCATTTACTTCCGCACCTTGTTCGTCGGTTACTTTGAGGGGATCAATTCCGAACGCGGGATGGCCTGGCGGATTGAGGACTCGTTGAGCCTGCGAGCATTCCTTGGGCTGGCGCTGGCAGACTCCCCGCCGGATCATTCGACGCTGTCTCGGACTCGCCGATTGATCGACGTGGAAACTCATGAAGCCGTCTTTCAGTGGATGCTGAAGGTTCTCTCGGGCGAGGGACTCATTGATGGTCGGACCGTCGGTGTGGATGGCACATTCCTGGAAGCGAATGCGGCGTTGCGTTCCATCGTGCGGAAAGATTCAGGGGAGTCGTACTCGGACTTCCTGACCGAATTGGCAAAAGCCTCCGGAATCGAGACACCGACACGGGCCGACCTGGCGAAAATCGACAAGAAACGACCGAAAAAGGGATCCAATGATGACTGGGAACATCCTGGGGATCCGACCGCGAAAATCGTGAAAATGAAGGACGGCTCGACACACCTGGCCCACAAGGCCGAACATGTCGTGGACTTGGGTGAGGACGGACATGGTGCGATCCTCGCAGTGGTCCGCCATGATGCGAACCGCGGCGACACGAACACGATCCTGGAATCAGTGAACGAAGCGACGCGTCATTTGCATGAGACACGAAACGCTGGCGAAGCGTCATCGATGGAAGCCCCGCTGAAGATCGACGAAGTCGTGACGGACAAGGGCTATCACAGTAACCAAGTGCTGAAAGATTTCGACGAACTGGACCTCCGGACTTATGTCTCCGAACCCGACCGTGGTCGCCGAAATTGGCAAGGCGAGAAAGGAGCCGAAGCTCAGGCCGTGGTCTACGCCAACCGACGACGGATCCGAGGTGAGCGGGGGAAACGGTTGTTGGCCCGCCGGGGCGAATTCCTGGAACGGACCTTCGCCCACTGTTACGAGACCGGCGGCATGAGGCGACTGCATGTGAGAGGCGATGACAACATCAGTAAGCGACTGCTCGTACAGGCGGCCGCTTTCAATATCAGCCTGGTGATGAGAAAACTGATCGGGGCGGGAACACCGCGAGGGTTCGTGGACTTGGTGGCAGCGCTTTGCCACCCATTTTCGGGACTCTGGACCGCGTTGCAGACCAACCAAACAAAGCTTGCCTGTCATCCTCGCAAAATCGACGGGATCTCGCCGATCGTGCTACCGGCATGAGCCACGCAGCGACCGCCGGCCGAATTCGCAAAAAATGGCTTTCACCACGGGCTGCTAG
>CAIMFH010000136.1 GCA_903840265.1 uncultured Schlesneria sp.
AGAGCACCGCAAGAACTACAACCACTACCGTCCACACAGTGCTCTTGGCTACATGACGCCGGTGGAATTCGCCACTAAGTGGCAGGAAGAAAACCCAGTGCTACTCTCACAAGAGGTGGACCAATGAATGGGGTCCGGACACTCTGGACCACTAATTGGGGTCCCCGCAAATTGTTGAAATGTAAGAAGTCTGCTTAATACTGATAGACAGTAAAAATTTAAGGGAGTATTTAGTGGCCAAGACGAAAGATAGCCCCTGGTTCTGGGAGCTTAGAGGGGATGGGGAATGGCTGCCCCCCGAAATTAGTTCAATTGGTGAAGGATGGACCAACTGGGAAGGCCCACTCTCTGAATCCCCCTCAAGGGGTGCCGAGATTTTTACGCGTGAGGTAATTCAGAATTTCGTTGACGCCGCGCGAGATGGAATCACTGATACTCAAGGTGAAATTACGCCGACGCTTACATTCAGATTTGTTCGAATAACCGGTGCCAAGGCGGTGGCACTGGCTAGCAAGCTGGGGCTGCAGATGCATGCTGAACGGTTCAAAGGTATGCCAGAGGATGACCGCAATTCACTCCGCATTGGCGCTAGTAAAATTCTCGCCGGAAATTTTGGGACTATTGAACTGCTCGTTGTATCTGAATCCGGGACATCAGGCATGTACGGACCATGGCAAATGGATGACCAAGCCGGTGTTATCCGCAAGATGCGTAGTGCAATGATGTCTACCGTTGGAGATAGAACGACACAAGGGCTCGGAGCCTATGGCGAAGGAAAGCGCGCCATCATTGCGGCATCTGTTCCACGAACAATCCTTGCGTACACCTGCTTCAAGCCGCGAGAAGAAACGGGTGATGTCGATCGTCGTTTTCTAGGTGCCACATATTGGCGAGTGCACAAAGAGGGGGATCGCGCGGCAACTGGACTTGCATTGCTTGGCCAAGCTACTAACCCGGAAGATCGCAGCTTGCGCGGGCGCCCTGTTCCGCTTGAGAACGCCGACGCGGACGCTGTCCTACAGGACTTAGGAATTCCTTTTTTCACGCCAAGGTCATCTGGTGATGTTGCTGAAATTGGGACAAGTCAAGTCTTCGTTGAACCATCAGTGACCCCCGCAGATATTGCATGGGCGATAGAGCGCAACTGGTGGCCGCTTCTCGAAGATGGCAATGCACACTTTGAGGTGTTTGATTATGAAGGTCAGGAGATTGAGATTGCACCCGATCGGCGACGAGAGCTACAGCCCTTCATCTCTGCGTATAGGACCCTTCGTGGCACGAATCCCCCTCGGCGTTCGGAAACGATGCAGGAACATTCCGAATCTATGGAGAGCCGTGTGTTGCGGGCGGCCCTCGGGAAGTTATGTCTTGTAGCCGATACTGGTGATGCCGGCTGGTCATGGGAGGATCGCGAAACGAACAGGACGTTAGTTGCTCTCATTCGCAATGGAATGATTATTGAGTATGAGACTTTTCCGCGGTATCGTGCTGATCCACCACCATTTGTTCGAGGTGTGTTTGTCGTGGACTCCGCAACGGAACCTGAAGCGGAGAAACATCTGCGGCTGGTTGAACCTCCCCTTCATAACTTCTGGCACACTGACAAAAGTCGAAGCCCTGAGTCGGCCGAAGTTGCTGAAGAGGTCTACATCGAACTAACCAAGAAGGTACGGGAGTTCAAACGACGCTTTCGAGAAGTACTGCCTCCTAACGATAACCAATTCCAAATATTTGGTGAGGTGTTCAATGTGCCTGATCAAGTTGTGGCGACTAAACCGCCTGGTCCTATAGTGAATCCGACTCCGCCGACGAAAGATCCGTGGGAGAACCAATCAGTTGAAGCAAAACTCGAAGTCGTGGATGTTGAGGGCGGCTTGATCCGCGCAGCGGCTTCAAGAGCATTGTCGCTGAAAGATGATTTTCCTTTAGATAATTTTCCTGTTGTCATTCGCGTTGGCTGGGAAATTTTGGAAGATGGTGGGAGATGGGCTGTGAGCCATGACCTTGACTGTGAGGTGAATGTGAAGACGAGTTTGCTCAGGCAAGAAGGTGATACATTCGTCGGACAACTTGTAAAAGAACCCTTCGTAATTGAATGGAAAAGCAATCCTTATTCGTCATTGTGGACCGTGAGACCCTTTGTGCTTATTGAAAAGCAGGAGAATGAAGATGCCTGATGCACAACCCGTTGTGAAGTTCAGGAGCCGAAGTGAAGGACGCATCCTTCGACCATTTGCGAATCTGGACGCAATTCAAGAGTGCTTTAATGCCCTATCCATCATCGTGAATTATCAGTTCGGTGAAGAAGGGATTCAACTTGGTGGTTCGCTTGAAATCCCTGCTCGCTACTTAGCGGACGTAGGCATTCGCGTTGACGGTTCATCCGAGTTTCTTGCGTCTCTCAAGTCATGTCTGGAGAGGGCGGAAATCAAAGCCTCTGATTTGAGGTTCGCATTAATCGCACATGACTCAGGCCGAAGCCCACTTCGCGAGTCGGAACTCGTCTCATTATTGCCGATTGAATCATTGTCTGAGCCCCAGCAACTGTTTGCGCGAGAGTCGACCCGCGGTAGGCCCATGAGGAACGGGTTTGATGGATATGTACTGGAAGCTCAAATCGTTCTGAACACAGCACTGGAGCCAGCCCCCCTACGCCCATCGCTACGAGGAACGATTATCGCCTCAGGGGATTTCCGCCTCTCTACGAACGACATAAGTTCCTCACTCCAGCCACGACCTCTTACAAATCTTGTTCGCAAAGAGAAAGACCTTCCAAACGATTCCTGGTTCTTCGTTGAGATACATGAGGAAATTATTGACACATTGGCATTGGGCGAAGTCGTTCAGGTTTGGGTAGATGATGAATTTCTGAGGAAAACGTCACTGATGACTTCTGCGGAGAGAACGATGTCAGAGCACATCTTCATCGTTTCTACCATGACGACACTCGTCTACGAGGCTTCAAAAGATCTCAAGGACCGACAAAGCCGCGGGGAGCAGTTTGAATTTGATGGTACGAACTCGGCCCTGCTGAAACTTCTCTTCACTCGATCAAAGAAATACTTGGGTCAAATGACCGTTGGAGATTTTGCGGTCAAGCTGCGCGAGCAGCCACAATTGATCTTGTCCCACTGTCTTAGTGCAGGCTCTATGAAGAACTTATTGCAGACCTCTGCCGAACAAATTATGGGAGACACAGATGCCACTCAGGCTTAATTTTGCGCAAGCTCGACAGATCGAAGGTGCACTTAAACAATCAATGGCCGCTGGTGCAGACAATAAAAGCCTCTCAGAGCGTGCATTCGGACAACTAGAGGAGACGTACCTCAACTTAACGGATGTGTTGCAAGTTGAGCTAAACGAAATCCTGTGGAATGAAAGTGTGGATTTACGTACTCGCTTGATTGACCGGGGTGAAGTTATGAAATACAAGGCTCAAGATTCGGACGCCTTTGGGATTGCACTCGAAGAACTTATGAGTTCTGAGCTACATAGAGTGCTCAATCACTTACCCTCCGAGCTCCTGCATGATGCGGGCTTTTGGAGGTACCTAGCACTATTCCCCTTCCGCTGGTTTCTTGTTGAACGTGAACCTGAGCTGAAATTTCAGGATTACGGAGGCACCGACGCCAACCGTGACAAGTGGCTGCTCATTCGAACGTTCCAATGGGGCAGAAAGTGCTATCAGCCTGGCGATGTTCCTCCATATGAGAATGCCACCTCGGCTCGTATGGTCAAACGGGAATTAAAAGTAACGGCCGTACGAATTGTCGACTTCTACCACTCTCATATCGTTCGACACCGGTGGGCTGATAGCGCTGAGGTAGTTCACGAGTTCATAAGCGCGACTTCGCGAAAGCCGTTTATCAATGACTACTCCCAAGATAATCGTCAGGTCAATGAGTTGTCGAAACGAGTTAATCGAGTTGTGAGCAATCTCTCGCTTCTCACTATGTCCACTTCTGAAGTGAAAGCAATTATGGAGAGGGAGAAAATGACGGTGCTTGAGTCGTAGAGTATTTACTCATGACTAACCATGACGAGCTCCACGTAACGTATCAGCCCGCTGAGGACGGCACTGAGATGGACATTACTTTTCGTGGTGTTATCCATCGATCAATGATTCGTCATCAAACTACGAAAACCGACAGCCCGAGTAGTGACTGGTGGAAGTCTTACATCACTGGCGGGAAAGCAACTTCCTCCGATGGTGGCAACCATCGGGTAGCGCTAGTCGATCTCTTCTCTGGCTCTGGAGGACTCTCGCAGGGTGTGAAATTGGCTTGCGACGCTTTAGGCATTGAGTTAGAACCATTATTGGCAGTGGATGTTGATCAGGCAGCCCTTGGGGCTTATGCGAGGAACCACTTTCCCCATCAAGTCGTTCATGACTCAGTAAAGAATCTAATCTCATACTCAGTCATCAAAACTGGTGGGGGATTCAAATTTGGTCTTCGGCCACGATTAGTAGACCCGGATCTTTTGCCAAAAACACAAATCCCGAGAATTGTTATCGGGGGTCCACCGTGTCAGGGGCACTCAACTCTTAATAACCACACTCGGCATAATGATGTGAGGAATGAACTCTATATCACTGTTCCAGCGATAGCCATCGCAATAGATGCAGACATGGTCATCATTGAAAACGTTCCCAGAGTTGGGGTTAGCAAAGAAAATGTGGTGGGCGCCTCTATTCAGTTGCTTGAAGAAGCAGGTTATCAAGTCCAATTCGGCGTTTTGGCAGCCGATGCACTTGGGTGGCCACAGACTAGAAAGCGTTTTTTCATCGTCGCGATGAAAAGCGACTCGCCAATACCGCTTTCACAAATTCAGGCTGCGTTGGCTCATCCAACTCGCGACCTTCGCTGGTTAATCGGGGACATTGAGACCCTGGACGACGGCACGGTTATGACCAGCGTTCCCATTTTGAGCGAACTAAACCAAGCGCGGGTACGCTCACTCCACGATATTCCGGACGATGCTGAAGGTTCTGATCGATATCGGCTTGTTGATGAACTTCGACCTCAAGCCCACATTGACTCACCTACATATAAAGATGTCTATGGCAAGCTTCTGTGGGACGGCCCTGCGCAGACTTTAACTACTGGTTTTCTCACTCCCGGTAGAGGGAGATATGTCCATCCATCCCAGCACCGAACTCTCAATCCTCGGGAAGCCGCTCGAATTCAGGGTTTTCCCGACAATTACGTGTTTCGAAACGGAGATGTAGATCCGGGTCGAACGCTACTCACCAAGTGGATCGGGGATGCAGTGCCCTCACCACTCGGATTCGCTGCGGCGCTATCGCTTCTTCTCCCGTTTGCTTCAGATGCGTAGGCTTACAGCTCCAGAAAAGGTCATCCACGAAGATTTTCTCTCACGAGGAATTTTCTTTAGGGTTTCCAATTCAACTATTTTGGGTAGACCAGACTTTTTTATCCCTTCCGAAAATATTTTGGTCTTCGTTGATGGGTGCTTCTGGCATGCGCACTACGGTTGCAAGTTCTCATCGTTACCCAAGCGCAACGCAATGGCCTGGCTGGCTCGATTTAACAATCAGAAGCTTCACGACCAAGAAGTCACCCGCACTTTGACGCAACAGGGCTATCTAGTGAAGAGAATATGGGAGTGCGAAGTTGGCCAAGCCGAGTCAAGAGATTCATTGCTACACAACTCTTAAGCCACTCTGATTTCTTCTTATATATAGACACCGTTGATCACTTTGGTGCGCATCGGTCGTTCGGATCTGTCAAGCTATGCGATGAAAGGTCGTGGAAGAGTGGTAACAACTCCATCAATCGTTCCATTCCATGAACTAAGAGACTCCCCATTGGGCGTAGACACCCTCTACCAGGGAGGGTCAAAGGGACATGCAGGCGATGAACCGATTAGTAAATTACTTAATGTCGGCAATAGCGGTGGATTTCGAATCTCGGGAACATCGGACCTCCCCAGGTTCATTGTCCTCTATACATCGCTAGAGCATAGAGATTGGCCCGATTATCTTGACCTCGCAACTGGGACCCTCACTTATTACGGTGATAATCGAACTCCAGGCCAACAGCTCCACGACACACCAAGAAAAGGGAATGTCATACTTCGAAACCTCTTTGCGAATGCCGAAGCGGGTAGGTCGGGGCGCTCCAAGGTTCCACCGATATTCCTATTCTCAAAGACAGGAAACGGGAGGGACGTAAAGTTTCGAGGCCTGGCGGTGCCTGGTTCAACGGCCGCTGCCTTGGGGGAGGACCTTGTCGCTGTGTGGCGAAGCCAAGGGGACTCTCGCTTCCAAAACTATCGAGCCACGTTCACAATCCTGGATGTTCCAATCGTTTCACGTCAATGGATTACGGACATAATGAATGGAGACAGCGGCACGGACCACGCACCTGCAGCCTGGCTTGAATGGATTTCAACAGGGAAAATTACACCGTTGATTTCGGAGCCCCTGCTAATCCGTGACAAAGCCGAACAGCTACCAGTTGATGGTCAAGGTATGCAAGTGGTTGAACGGATTCACAACTATTTCAATCACGAGATCGAGAACCCTTTTCTGTTTGAGAAATGTGCCGTTGATATTTGGAAGATGGCGGAATCAAATATTGGTGAGGTCGATCTAACACGGCCTTGGCGTGATGGTGGCCGAGATGCTGTCGG
>CAIMFH010000137.1 GCA_903840265.1 uncultured Schlesneria sp.
CCGCATGACGGACTTGGGGACCTGTACCAAAATCACCTTAGCCAGCCGGAAAAAGCGGAGCAGGCCTATTTCAAGGCCATTGAGATCGACTCCAAATATGCCTCTCCGCATAAGGGGCTTGGGAACCTGTACCAATATTACCTGGGCCAGCCTGAAAAGGCGGAGCAGGCCTATTTCAAGGCCATTGAGATCGACTCCAAATATGCCTATCCGCACAACGGGCTTGGGAACCTGTACCAATATTACCTAGGCCAGCCTGAAAAAGCGGAGCAGGCCTATTTCAAGGCCATCGAACTCGATTCCAAATACGTTGATCCGCACAACGGGCTTGGAAATTTATTCACGGTTTTACGACGATGGGCCGATGCCTCAACGAGATTCACGCAATGTCTGACATTGGACAAGACTTTCGGCACTGGACAGCGCGGATTGGCTTGGCTCGCACTGCTTGGTCGCGATGATATTGCTGCGGCTCGAGAATGGGCGGATCAGGCGGTCGCGTTCAGTACGAAGCATCCCGGAACACCGCTGGTCGCAATCGCCGTCGATGTCTGGGGCGGAAATTGGAAAGGTAGCGCCAATCGCTTCGCGAGTTGGGCTCATGATCTTTCGAAGTCCGATAGTTGGGTTCCGTGGTTGCGGCGGCATTGTCTCATTTTCATGCTTCAGAAAGTGGATGCTGACGGTGGTTTGAAGGACGTGGCCGAGATTTTTCGGACCGTTTCGGATCGAGACTGGTGGCGACCGTGGTCCCTGGCTGTGGACGCGATTGTCGCAGGCGCGGATCGGAACTCATTGTCCGATCCCAGAGCCGGGGAATTGTACGACCACTTCACTCAGACGAGTCCGCGAGGTACTTAAGTGCGGTCCATCGCCCCTGAGGTGCGCTAGTGATTTGACCATTGCCGAGCGAGGGGCCTCAGCACGAGAACGCCAGATTGTAGCATCTGCAACACCCCTGAAAGGGCTGGCCCCGCAGGCCTCAAGAAGGCTTGTCTGCGACTATTTTCCAGGACCGCAGTGCCTTGGCTAGATAAAGGTCCAACCCGTTCGGCCTTAAGGCAACGGGCTTGGAATATCGTTCCGACCACCGTGCGCAGGTTGCGGTGAAATTTTGCAGCGTTCCTCCCTCACGAATTCGTCGCACGTCAAATCTGACGTACGTCAACGATGACGCATGATCAATGTCCATTCAAAATCAGCGCGATAGAATGTTGCACTCATCACGAAAGAGGAGAAATCTTACGCCCGAAGAGGCCAGGGGCGTAAGACGGCTTACGCTGCTCCGCTCAGAAGATGGCGGTTGGGACCACGAGATCAGCGTCGGTTCGGAGTAGTCAAATCCCCTTCGAGAGATCATTCAGCAGAGCGACGTAGCCCATGAAGACTCGGAGGATGATGAAGATGATGAGGGCGGCGACCATGGCCCAGACTAGCCAGGCTAGGGCTAGCGTCAGGGCGGAGAGGCTGCGGCGGGCTTGTTCTTCTAATTGCGGGCTGATGCGTTGCAGGGCTTCGGGGACGGTGCCGGTGGTTTCGCCGACTCGGACCATTTCCAAGTAGTCTCTGGGGTAGAGGCCCGTCAGTTGCAGCGTCGTGGCGAAGTCTTCGCCCGCGACGATCATGGCCAGGGTTTGCGGGATGGAGGCGATGAAGGCTCCGTTGCCGGTGGCTTTCAGACTGGCTTCGATGCTCGGTTCAATCGACATCCCCGATTCCTGCGTCAGGGCGAAGGCCCAGGAGAAGCGCGCGATCGCGAAGGAGCGGAGGCAGCCGCCGACGATTGGGATCTGAAGGAGGAGCGAGTGGACCATGGTCTGGCCTTTGAGGCCCTTGGTCAGCATTTGATAGCCGATGAACAACGCGAACATCGACCCGAAGCATCCCGTCAGCCAGATGATCGCCCCCTTTGTGCCAACCAGGCCGAGGCCGAGAATGTCCACTGATTCACCCGGTTTGGAACTGCCGAGGATTCCCAGCAAAAAGATCAACCCGGCGATGATGAAGATGGCGGCCAGCAGTTGGAAGACCGGCCAGGCGATGGCACCCAAAAACGTCTTTCGCAGCCGGACCAGGTTATCGTAGTGTTCGGCCAACGAGAGCAACACTTCGGGGAGTGAGCCGGTTTGCTCACCCACATCGACCAGGTCGATCATCAGGTCGGGGAAGGCCCCTTGTTCACGCATGGCGTCGGCGACTTGTTTTCCTTTGCGAATGTCGGTGACGATTGCCTTGGAGGCTTGTTGCAGTTTTGGATTGAGGGACTGTGCGCCGGCGACTTGGAACGACTTGACGATGTTCACACCCGAGTGCAGCATCGTGCTGAGCGACCTGCTGAAGATGGCCAGCGTGTTCCATGACAGTTGCGTTCCACCGAACACGCCCACAGCGATCCCCTTGCGACCTAATGGCCGTGCATCTTGAAATGGCAGTCGAACTCTAAATCACAGACGAATGGTAGCTTCGATTCACGTAACGTAAACACCCGTCAAAGGATCACTGGCCGGTCAAATTCACAGGGCGATCGCCCTTATCACTTTGCGGGAGCGTAGGATTTTGGCTTCATTCCCGACCACGCCCTTCGCAAAGCCTCAGGGCGTGCCACACAAATCGACAAAAACGATGGCTCTGGTCAAATTCGCCGCGTCACTCGTTTCAGCCCGGCTGTTGATGGTAGCATTCGTCGCACGTCTTTGAATCATTCTATCACCATGATTGCCAGGAAGCTCACATGCCTCGAATCCATTGGGTTTGCTCATCGATCGCCGCTGTCGTGCTGGGGGTGTCTCGACCGGTTTTTGGCGGCGTGCCCGCGTTCGAAGCGAAGGTGATTGATCCCAATATCGGGGCGGTCTGCTACGCCGTGACTAGTGCGGACGTGAACGGAGACGGCAAGCGAGACATTGTCGCCGTCAGCGAGAATCGAGTGCAATGGTACGAAGCTCCCACCTGGACCAAGCATGTCATCATCGAGAATCAGACGGAACTGGATAACGTCTGCATTGCGGCTCATGACATTGATGGCGACGGGAAGGTGGACTTCGCTTTGGGGGCGGGTTGGATCAAGGCGAATACGGGGACGATCCAATGGATTACGCGCGGAGCTAAGGATGATGACAAGTGGTCGGTTCATTTCATCGCGAAGGAAGTCAGTACGCACCGGATGAGTTTTGCCGATGTACTCGGCAAGGGAAGCAAGCAGTTGGTGGTCTCGCCGCTGAATCGCAGTGTTTCTCCCGCGGGGATTCGGTTAATGGCGTTTGAGGTCCCGGTTGCTCCCAAGACGGAGCGATGGGCGATGACGGTGCTGGATGAGAGCCTAAACCGGATGCACAATCATACTCATGTCGATTGGGATGGCGACAACCAACTGGACACGATCACCGCCAGCGAAGAAGGGGTCTACCTGATCCAGCGCAAAGGAACCAGCTTCAGCAAGACGAAGCTGGGAACGGGTGCTGCCGGAGAGACACCTGAGCAACGCGGGGCCGGGGAGATTCGAGTCGGCAAGCTGAAGAGTGGTGCTCGTTTCCTGGCGACTGTGGAACCGATGCACGGGACCAGCATTGCTGTTTACACCTCGAACGCCAACGGTTCGTTGCCAATGCTGCGGACTGTGATTGAAGAGACGCTCAAGCAAGGTCACGCGGTCTGGCCGGCCGATCTGGATGGCGACGGCAGCGACGAGATCGTGGTCGGTCACCGCGAAGCCGGGACCGGAGCGATCAAGGGTCCGGGCCTGTACGTGTACTCCTGTGATGACGAAGCCAATCACAAATGGTCGAAGCATGTGATCGATGATGGCGGAGTTGCCGTGGAGGATGCGCTGGCGGCTGATTTCAATGGGGATGGTAAGCTGGATTTGGTGGCTGGGGGGCGAGCGACGCATAATGTGATGCTGTATGTGAATCTGGGGGCGGACAAGAAGTGAGGACGGGCTTTCGTTGGAGCTGTCACAACGGGATCAGCAACAATCGAACGACGAGGCGAAACCAACTAAGAACTCTTTCGGCGTGCATCCGGAGGGGTTGCGGACATCGTAGCGGTGAAGTCGTTGCTTTCGCCCGGGCGAGCCGGGCGGAGAGCCAGGTTTTCGTGGAGACGTGCGGGTAGCTGGCTAGTTGTTGGCTCCGTTGGGGCGAGCCCAACGGAAGCCTATGAGTGCCAGACTGAACAGTAGGATCAATTGGGCGGGACCACCTCATTCGTACGAAAATTGTGCGAGTAATTTGAGAAGTGGAATTCATCGCGTTGTGACGTGCGACGATCGCGGTCGTTGATAAACTTGGGAAGTTGATCGAGTTGCCTCATCGAAACAGATTCACTCCCTGAATGCGGAATGATTTCATGGCATTGCCAGTTGTTGAAGTTGCCGGACGTTCGTGGAATCGTCGCCAGTTTTTGATCGCTGGGGGCGCGGCTGTCGCCGCTTGGCCGGTGTTGGCAGGACCGCGATCGGCGTTCGCTCAGAAGTCGGTCACGTTGAGGGATTATCCATTCACGCTGGGAGTCGCTTCTGGCGATCCATCACCCGATGGGTTCGTGATCTGGACACGACTGGCTCCGAAGCCGCTCGAAGGGGGCGGGATGCCGACGGAGAATGTCATTGTCGATTGGCAAGTGGCGGACGACGAGGGGATGACCAATGTGATCGCCAAAGGGACGGCGGTCGCGTCGCGCGAGTTGGCTCATGCAGTACATGTCGAAGTCCAGGGCTTGGAACCGGGCCGCTGGTATTGGTATCAGTTTCAAGCGGCGGGCGAAGTCAGTCCGAAAGGTCGAGGTCGCACGACTCCGAAGGCCGAGGAGACTCCTGATCGATTGCGTTTTGCGTTTGCATCGTGCCAGCACTTTGAAACGGGGCTCTTCACCGCGTATCAGCACATGGTGAAAGAAGACCTGGACCTGATCGCTCATTTGGGTGATTACATCTACGAGGGGGCGGGACGCGAAAAGCAGATTCGGCAGCATGTCGGGCCCAAGCTGCATACGTTGGATGACTACCGAAACCGATATGCTCAGTATCGATCTGATGCCTTCCTGCAGGCCGCGCATGCGAAGTGTCCGTGGCTGGTGACGTGGGACGATCACGAATTTGAGAACAACTACGCGGGCTTGATCCCCGAGAAGGAAGTCGATCTGGCCGCGTTCCAAATTCGGCGGGCGTATGCGTATCAAGCGTGGTATGAGCACATGCCGGTTCGCAGGGCTCAGATGCCGAAGGGACCGGACCTGTTGCTGTACCGTCAGGTTCATTTCGGCAAGCTGGCGAACTTTGCGATCCTGGATTCGCGTCAGTATCGGACCGATCAGCCGTGCGGCGATGGAAACAAGCCGCCGTGTGCGGCGGCGCTCGATCCCAATGCGACGCTGCTGGGCGACATTCAGGAGAAGTGGCTGTACAAGACTCTTGATGCATCGCCAGCGACTTGGAACGTGCTGACTCAGCAAGTGATGATGGCTCGCGTGGACTTCACCCCTGGGCCTGTGAAGTCGCACAGTATGGATCAGTGGCCGGGATATGAGGCGAACCGACAACGTGTCCTGAAGTATTTCGCCGAGCGAAGGCCATCGAATCCGATCGTGTTGACCGGTGACATTCATTCGAACTGGGCGAACAACCTGCAGCTTGATTGTGAGAACGAAAAGTCACCGGTGGTGGGGACGGAGTTTGTCGGGACGTCAATCAGTTCGGGCGGTGATGGAGCGGAGGCGACTCCGCGAGCGGATGCACTGCATGCCGAGAATCCCTTCGTGAAGTTCTTCAACGCGGAACGAGGCTACGTGTCGTGCGAGGTAACTCCGAAGATGTGGACGACTCGTTATCAGACGGTTCCGTTTGTCACCAAGCCCGATGCGCCGCTGGTGACTCGGAAGACGTTTGTTGTTGAGAATGGGCGGCCGGGGGCGGTGGAGGCTTAGCAGGTCGGGGGGCGTCGGAACAAGCCAGTTGGGGGCCCAATTTACGATCGGGGTGCGTTTCGAAGACGGCACGCACCCTACTGAAGACCTGGCAGCTAATCGAGGGGTGGCTGATCAGCCTTGCGGGCAAGGAAACCAAAGATTGTCTCTCGCCAGAAGTAGAAATAGAATGAGAGCAGCAATAACGTCATTGTTAAAATTCCTGTTGTGGCATCGTCACGACCCCGTGTCGCTCTCATCAAGGCACAGGTGGCGAGAAACAATAAACCGCCAGGAAGTTCTCGCCAGTCTAGTCGCCAGTTGAATCTCATGAGCAACTCCGATCACGAATCGACAGGGAAATTTGTCGTCTCATCACTCGCTGGCCGCCCGTCTGAGCGGGAATGACGATCAGGAGAGAATGTTGCTGATGCTCTAAACGTGATCTTCTTTTTTGATCAAGTCGGGACCATCACCTAAGACTTTCTCGTACTGGCCGGTTTTGGTTTTCTGGTACTTCGTGAAGCCTTGCTTCTCGAGACTCTTGTTGCTGATGTCGCCCTTGATCCGGTCTGCCGGTGGGCGCGGGACGCTGGCGGCGGAGATTAAGCGTTCGACCGCCTCGCCTGTTTGAGGGTGCTTGGTGAGCGCGGGTTCGCCGATTCGCTGCAGAACTTCGAATGGCTCTCCGTGAGATCCGTCTGGATTTAGGACGGCGTACTCGTACAACGGCATTTCAAATTCCTTCACCTGACGATCTGGGTCGTCGGATTGTGACTTTCAATCTTCTGCATTGTACAAGAATCTGCGGCTGACCAAGAAGCATCCGGATTTAATTCTCAAGTCAATCGCTATTTTCAATTTGGGTGGCACGCTCTGAGGCTTTTGCGAAGGGCGTGGTCATGACTGAAGCCGAAATCCCACGCCCTTCGAAGACTCAGGGCGTGCCACACTCTCCGCTGGACGGATTTTTCAAGACATCTGCTGAAGAACTGATTTCGGACGGATTGGAAATCCGTCCTACGGAAATCGTCATAGATGCTTTCCTGCGGACAATTGAACTTGGAATCACCGGCAGGAAAGGTAGAATCGACGGATGTTGATGAATTTGTCGGGTGATCCGCAGATCGGCCCATCCGGCACGCAAGCTGACCGACTTCGCGATACGATCCTAATCTCAGCTCAACCTGCGTTGAGGCTAAGATCCCGCCCGCCGACCTCCCTCCGATTTTGCGAGTTTCCCTATGGCATGTTCCCTTGACGGTTGGGTTTGGCCGGCACTGGTGCTGTTATTGGCGGCCCCTTGCGTCGCAGCGGAGCCTGATCAGGCGGGAGTGGAGTTTTTCGAGACCAAGATTCGTCCGGTCCTGGTGATGCATTGCCAGGAATGCCACAGTTCGACTTCGAAGTCGCTCAAAGGTGGACTTCAGCTTGATCATCGAGCGGGATTGCTGAGCGGCGGCGATTCGGGACCGGCGATTGTGCCTGAGCAACCCGACAACAGCTTGCTGGTGAAGGCCCTGAAATACGACGGCTATGAGATGCCCCCAAAAGGGAAGCTGCCTGCGAATGTGGTGGCCGACTTTGAGCAGTGGGTCAAGATGGGGGCACCGGACCCTCGCGAAAAGCCTGCCGTCGCCACCTCGACCAAGATGGATTTCGCCGAGGCGAGCAAGCTGTGGTCTTTTCAACCGCCGAAGCAAACTTCGCCCCCGGCCGTTCAACAGACAGACTGGCCGCAGCGTGACTTGGATAAGTTTGTCCTGGCCGCTTTGGAGCAGCAGCATCTTAAGCCAAGCGCCCCAGCCGATCGTCGGACGCTGATTCGCCGTGCAACCTTCGATCTGATCGGCCTGCCACCGACTCCTGAAGAAATCGAAGCATTCGTCAATGACATGACGCCTCAGGCCTTCGCCACGGTCGTGGATCGATTGCTGAAGTCACCGCACTACGGGGAACGCTGGGGACGGCACTGGCTGGATGTCGCTCGGTATGGCGAAGATCAAGCTCACACCTTTAAGGCTCGCAACTATCCGCAGGGATATCGGTACCGCGACTGGGTTGTCGACGCTTTGAACCAGGATTTGCCTTATGACCGATTCATCTCGGAACAGATTGCGAGTGACTTGCTGGGGAGCCCCAGCGATCCCAAACGGCTCGCGGCGTTGGGACTGTTCGCACTTGGTCCGGTTTACTATCAGGACAATGGTGAACAGGCGAAGGCTCTGGCTGATGAATGGGACGATCGAGTCGACACGCTGACGCGCGGTGTGCTCGGCCTGACAGTGGCTTGTGCGCGCTGTCACGATCATAAGTTCGATCCGATCACGACGGCTGATTACTACGGGTTGGCGGGGATTTTTGCGAGTTCCGATTATCAGGAACGACCGATTGTCTCGCAGGAGGTGCTCGATCAGAAGAGCGTTGCCGAAGCGGCGGCAAAGATGCATCAGCTGCAACTCGATCGCGTGTTGGATGACGAGGCTCGCAAGCTCCGACCAACATTGGTGGCTGACATCCCGCAGTATATGACTGCCGCTTGGAAGGCGATCAATCACCAAAAACAAAAGCCGGACGATAAGAAGGTGCTCGCGAAAATCGCGAAGGATCAGAAGGTCAGTGAAGTGCTGCTGAAGCGATGGGTCGACCATCTGACCGCAGCACCAGATGTCCAGAAAACGCGACCTTATTTGAACGGCTGGTCAGAATGGTTCGCGAAACAGGATCTTAAGACAGATCTGTCGAATGATGCTGAGGCCTTGGCGGCAATTCAAAAGTTCGCGGCTGAATTGCAGACTGTCGTCGAATCGAAGCTGCCTCAACGGGAAGCCCTGTTTGCCGAATTTGGTGAGAACGTCGCGTTTGTTAAAGAGGAAGATCGAGCTGTCGTTGCCGCGGGTGTGGTTCCATTGGGGAACCTGTTTGATGATTCGGCGACGGTGTCGCTTGGGGCGGCGGTCGTGACTGACAAATTCGGAGCGGCGGCCAGCGACAAGAGCCTGGGCGTTGAACGCGTTGTCCAAGGTTGGGGCAAGCAGACACGGATCGCAGCGGGACTGGACTTTGAATTCACGCAGCTCGGCAGCGACGGCAGTACGCATGGCGGCGTCATTAATGACGGCTGGGATGCATCCGGTGGGATCCGCACTTTGGGTCAAGGATTCCCGTCGAACGCAAAGCGGACCGAGCAAGGGATCGGGATGCATGCGAATGCCCTGATCACGTTTGATCTCGAACAACTTCGGCAGGCGGGACTGCTCCCTGCGGATCAGCGATTCATTTTTCGAGCGGATCGAGCTGGTTTGAACGATGACACCTTTGGAAATGGGGGATCGAGTGCCCATCTCGCCGTGATTGTGTCGCGGCCGCATCGCAAGACTGATGTTTACGACGGGATCATCGCTGGCTATGTGAATGGCCAACAGGTTCAGATCGCCGAGAACGATCGCGTCTACTACTTCAGCGGCGCGATTCCCGCTCCACTGAAGGCCGATGGAAAGTTTGCGACATTCGAAGTTCCCGTGCCTGCCGATGCGAAGTATCTGACGCTGGTGAGCACGGGAGCTGGCGGACCGGGCGAGAACACGATCAGCAGCGATCACTCGGTCTTTTCGGGAGCTCGACTGGAACAGGATCCGTTGCCTCAGTCGGTCGAGGTCGCGGGGCAACAGTCGTCTGGGCCAACGCGCACGGAAGCGGAACAACAGCAAGCTCGACAAGATGCGATGTTGCTGTCGGAACTGCTCTACGACCAAGGGCTGCTGGCCCTGCCTGGCAACGAAGCTGACAAGCGACTGCCCGAAGCTTCAATGCAGCAGTTGAGTCAATTGCGTGGTGAACAGGACCGGTTGAAGAAAGAGGTCGACGCGATTCAGGTCGCGACGGCTCATTCCTTGATGGACACCAAAGGCCGCGACCTGAAGATCTATCTGCAGGGCAATCCCACTCGGACGGGGGAAGTCGCACCCCGCTCGGTTCCCGCGGTTTTGACCAGCGGCAAAAAGAAGCCGTTTGATAGCAAAGGGAGTGGTCGCGCCGAACTGGCTGAGGCCATCGCGTCGCGTGAAAATCCGTTGACGGCGCGAGTGATCGTGAACCGCGTCTGGCGCGGCCATTTTGGATTTGGGCTGGTGCGAACACCCAGCAACTTCGGTCAGCTTGGTGAACGACCGACTCATCCCGAGTTACTAGATACGCTGGCCGTGCGATTCATGGAAGCGGGCTGGTCGTTGAAGGCCCTGCATCGTGAAATCATGCTCTCATCGACCTACCAGCAGAATAGTGCCTACCGAACGGACGCGGCCGAAGTGGATCCCGAAAACAAACTGCTGTGGCGGATGAATCGACAGCGACTTGAAGTGGAACCCTGGCGCGATGCGATGCTGGCGGTGACGGGCGAACTCGATCGCACTGTGGGCGGCCCACCGATCAATCTGGGGTCGGGCAGCAATCATCGCCGCACGGTGTATGCGTTCATCAGCCGCCATGAACTGAATGAATTGCTACGATTGTTTGACTTCCCCGATCCGAACATCACCAGTGATCGGCGGAGTGTGACAACGGTTCCCTTGCAACAACTGTTTGTGTTGAACAGCGATTTTATGACTCAGCGAGCGAAAGCGTTGGCTTCGAAGTTGAATGCTAATAAAGAGGCGACGGACGAGAGCCGGATTCAGCAGGCGTTCGTGTGGCTGTATGCTCGGCCGCCGAGTGATGACGAGCTGAAGTTGGGGCTGTCGTTTTTGAGCTCCGCCACGCCTGAGAAGCAGATGTCCGCGTGGGAGCAGTATGCTTTGGCATTGTTGGGTACGAACGAGTTTTCTTTTGTCGATTGAGATTAATGCAGACGGCACTCGGAAGGACTTTTAAGTAACCTTCTCGCTCCGCGAGAAGCAAGCCGATGAACGCAACGCCGTGATCGCCATCCTGAGCCGATTCATCAGGGTGTGCGGATTTGCGGATGGCTTTCTTCTCGGAGCGAGAAGGCTACTTAAAGGGAGACACGGCACACGGAGTGTGCCTTCTACATTGAATGCGAAAACAAGCCATGAATAATCCAATGATCGTTCACCAATCCTGGAGTCCCACTTCAATGCTGTCGCGCCGAGAGATGCTCCGTCGAACCGGGACTGGATTCGGCATGCTGGGACTCGGTAGCCTGCTGGCCGAGCAATCGGCTCGGGCTGGCTTGGCGACGGTTGATTCGAGCAATCCGCTGGCTCCTCGGGCTCCGCACTTTGAACCCAAAGCGAAGCGAGTGATTTTCCTGTTCATGAATGGGGGGCCATCACATGTCGATACGTTCGACTACAAGCCGGCATTGAAAGAGCAGGAAGGGAAATCGGGGCCGGGTGGCAAGTTCATGCCGTCCCCGTTCAAGTTTGCCAAGTACGGCGAGAGCGGGATTGAGATGAGCGAGTTGTATCCTCATCTGTCGAATTGCGCTGATGATCTGTGTGTGATTCGTTCCATGCACACGACGACTCCGAATCATGAACCTGGTTTATTCATGATGAACAGTGGTTCGCAACAACCGATCAGGCCGAGCCTGGGGTCGTGGCTGACCTACGGTTTGGGAAGCGAGAATCAGAACCTGCCCGGTTATGTCGTGCTCTGTCCCGGCAAGCCGGTTGTTGGGCCCGCTTTGTGGGGCAACAGCTTTTTGCCGGGGATCTACCAGGGAACGCATATCAATAACTCGAAGATCGATCCCCGGCAGGTGATTGGGCACCTTAACAACAAGCATCTGACAACGCCAGAACAACGCAAGGTCCTGGATGTCTTGCAGGCGATGAATGAAAAACATCTGACGGCGCGCGGACAGGACATTGAGCTGGAAGCGAGGATTGCGTCACTGGAGATGGCGTTTCGGATGCAGTTCGAAGCTCAGGACGCATTCGATGTCAGCTTGGAATCGGCGGCAACTCGAACTGCCTATGGCGAGGGTGAGTTCGCCAACGGCTGCCTGATCGCTCGGCGGCTGGTCGAACGCGGCGTCCGCATGGTGCAACTGTACTACGGAGCGGGCCAGCCGTGGGATGCTCATGGCGACATCATGGATCACAAGCGGGATGCCGGGAAAAGTGATCAGCCGATTGCGGCGCTACTGCAAGACCTGAAGTCGCGAGGAATGCTCGACGAGACGCTCATTCTGTGGGGTGGTGAGTTTGGACGGACCCCGGCAGCTCAGGGGTCAAAAGGGCGTGACCACCACCACACCGGCTTCACCGTCTGGATGGCGGGCGGGGGAGTGAAGGGGGGCCTGACCTATGGAGCCACGGACGAAGTTGGTGTGAATGCAGTCGAGAATCGGATGGATGTGCATGACCTGCATGCGACGATCCTGCATCTGATGGGGCTCGATCATACGAAGCTGACGTATCGTTATAGTGGTCGCGATTTCCGATTGACTGATGTGCATGGATCGGTGGCGACGAGTATTCTTGCTTGATTCTTCACTACGGTGGATACTTCAGGGATGAGTTCACGTCAGGTCGACCGGCCAGCGTCTTCCATTGAGGACCAGCAGCGCGATCGCGAGGCTGCCAGGGAATCCGGAATTGCAGAGCAGAAGGCGGTACACGTCGCGATCATGACGATCGCTTTGCCCTGTGCAGTATCAGGCCTCTTGTGGACACTCAGCTACTCGCAACCAGCGGTACCTCATCTGGCGGCATTTGTCTTGATGCCAACGCTTGGATCGATGATGGCGGGAAGCATTATCGGATGGGTCGCCCATCGCCTCTTTTGGCGAAAGACTCGGCTTCCGCTCCACTACTACGTGGCGATTGCGATGGCCTTAGTCGTCGATTTGACGCTGTTTGGGTGGATGCAGGTCTACTTGAGTTCCTTGGAAGAATGCTCACGATGAGGGGCTGACACCCGAGGAGAAGAGGCCAGGGGGCTTACGCCGCCCCGCTCAGAAGAGTTCGGTGGGAGCTGAGGCCGCTTCGGGCCGGACGGTGAAACTGCCGTTGGGATCGGCTATCCTCGTCGGTTGCTGCTTCAAGATATTTTTTGCTTTGATTGACCTGATTCGATATCCGCATGGCCGTTCGCCCCGCCAAATCGCTTTCCGACCCGACTGCACTCGCCAAGTTTGGCGGGTTGGAGGTGGTGGCGAAGCTGTTGGTGGAGGGGTACATGATTGGGCAGCACAAGAGTCCCTTCAAAGGATCGTCGGTCGAGTTCGTCGAGCATCGGCAGTATTACCCTGGCGATGAAATCAAGCATATCGACTGGCGGGCTTATGGTAAGACCGGGCACTACTACATCAAGGAATACGAAGAGGAAACGAACCTGCGGGCGTATCTGATCGTCGATTGCTCGGGGAGCATGGCTTACCGCGGCGAGACGATTTCGAAGTTCGACTATGCACGGCAACTGGCCGCGGCGTTGGCGTATTTGCTGCTGGCTCAACGGGATGCCTGTGGCTTGATTACGTTCGATACGAAGATTGCGGATCGACATGAACCGTCGACGAATCGGCAGTCGTTTCAACAGATCATCAATCTGCTGGAAGCTCGGAAGCCGGGGAAAGAGACTCAGTTGTCGGAGGTCTTTCCACAGATCCTGCCGTCGCTGAAGAAGCGTAGCCTGATCTTTATGATCAGCGATTGCTTTGATCGGATCGAGCCCCTGGTGGCGGCCTTGAAGTTGTTTCGGGCGGCTCGGCATGAGGTGGTGTTGTTTCAAGTGGTTGCTCCGGAAGAGGAAGACTTTCCCTTTAAGCATCCGACGGAATTTCGTAACCTCGAACGTGCTGGCCACCAGATCCTCGCGGATCCCTATCGGTTACGTAAGCAGTACCTCGACAAGTACCAGCAGTTCTGTCAGGAACTTGCCAAGCAAAGCGGGAACTGCGGGGTCGACTATTTGAAGTTGCGGACCGACGAGCCCTACGAAAAAGCGTTGGGGGCGTTCCTCGATCGGCGAGTCCGCAATACCGGCCGTTAACGAATCGGTACCGGATGATGTTGTCTTTTGAGTTTGGATCGTCGAATGCGCATTGGTTCCGTCGCGGTTTCGCACCCCATCACTTTGGCTCCGATGGAGGAGCACACCAATTATCCGTTTCGATTGATCTGCAAACAACTCGGCGCCAGCCTCGTTTGTGGTGAGCGTGTTGATGCTTGCGATGTCGCGAAGCGGGACCGCCGTGCGATCAAGCTGCTGCATACGTCGCCGACCGAGCGGCCCTCGGTCGGTCAGATCAGCGGTAATGACCCGAAAATCCTCGCCGAAGCAGCGAAGGTTGTGGCTGAGCAAGGGTTCTCGATCGTCGACTTGAACTTCGAATGTCCGATCCGTCGCTTGATTGGACGCGGAGAAGGGGGAGCCCTGATGGCCGATCCCCCTGCCATCGCCAGACTGGTTGAAGCGGTGGTGCGTGCGGTCGATATTCCTGTCACGCTGAAGATCCGCTCTGGTCCCGATGCCGAGCGAGAGACGGCGGTCGAGATTGCGCAGTTGGCAGAGCGAGCGGGGGCGGCGGCCGTGGATGTGCATGCTCGCAGTGTGGCTCAGTCGTATGTCGGGGGGCCGGACTGGTCGGTGGTGACTCGCGTGAAGCAGGCGGTGCAGATTCCAGTGATGGGGAGCGGCGGGGTTCGTGAAGCGGTCGATGCCATTCGCTTTCTGAAAGAGACCGGTGCTGACGGAGTGGCCATTGGACGAGGATGCCTGGGAAACCCGTGGATCTTTCAGCAGGCGCGGTCTCTGGTCACCGGTGGTGCGACGGTGGCTTCGCCAAACTTGGGTGAGAGGGCTCGGGTGCTGTTGCAGTTGGTCGCCAGTGAGTTTGACTTCTACGGCAATCATCTGGCGCTGAAGCGACTACCGCGAGTGGCATGTTACTTTGCGAAAGCGTTGCCGGACTTTGCTTCTTTTCGTGAAGCGGTTCAGAAGGTGAAGAACGAGCAGGAGTTTAAGAGGTTGGTGCGAGAGCACTTCGTGGGGTAGGGGGTGGGCCAAGCGAGTCAACGTCTGCCGCCCCGAGGGGATTGGAAAACAAAGCAATCGAGAACAGCCACGGCACACGGAGTGTGCCTACTACATTAGTTGGCGATGCCATTGCCACGATCCATTTTCGTTTTGCAACATCGTGACTTCGCCAATTATCTGTTGCCCGTGGAGCATCACGACGACTTTTTCGGGCTGATCGGATAGCAGATCGAATGTCCCGTAGTCCCAGCGTGTCACGTTGCCGCGATCACCGCTGACGGGGCCTTCGTAGTCGAGGTAGTGGATCCGATGGTCTGGGAGTGGCTCGGCGGGGATCTGGCTGGCCGCGTCTGGGCTTTGCAACAAACGCCATGTCCAACAGGTGGAACCTTGTTCCAGTAGGAAATCCCAGTGGAGAAACGGGTGGTCGTGAATCAGGATCGCAAATCGTGGCATAGTGACCGTTCAGACTAGTCAGATCGATCGACGCTCGCCAATGATTGTTCTGAAATCATTTCTGGGTTCTGGTTTCCGTCAGTCGATCAACGACGCGTCAGAATGTCGTATTGCCGGTTTTTGACGAAAACAGGAGCCGAAAATCCGGTTTGGTCACCTGATTTAATCAGGCCGCTTGCCCGGTGGTACTGTGTTTGCATATCGTGGGTCAGAACCACACCCTGACCGCATCCTTTGTGCGCCCAATGGAGACCGCGTCTGTGCATTCCCCGACCCCTCGTGAAGTTTTAGCCCTATGTCGAGAGAAAGAAGTCCGTGCCGTGGACTTACGGTTCATGGATTTTCCGGGGAACCAGAAACATTTCACGATTCCCGTCACCGCCCTGTCCGAAAAGAGTTTTGAGGACGGATTTGGTTTTGACGGGTCTTCGATTCGCGGCTGGCAGGCCATTAACGAGAGCGACATGCTGGTTGTTCCCGACCCGGGAACGGCCTTTGTTGATCCGTTTATGTCTCAAACGCTGGTCATGACCTGCAATATTCAGGATCCGATCACGCGGGAAGACTATGCCAAAGATCCGCGCAATGTTGCCCGTAAAGCCGAAAACTACATGAAATCGACGGGCCTGGCCGACACGGCTCAATTCGGTCCGGAAGCAGAATTCTTCGTCTTTGACGATGTTCGGTTCGATCAGAACGAGCACGAAGCGTATTACCATCTGGATAGCATCGAAGGACAGTGGAATCGCGGGCGGGTGGAATCGCGCGGTAACAACGGTCAGAAGGTCCGTTACAAGGAAGGTTACTTCCCGTTGCCGCCAGTCGACACTTTGCAGGACCTGCGGACAGAGATCATGCTAACGCTGCAGGATTGCGGCGTGCCGGTGGAGGCGCAGCATCACGAAGTGGCGACGGCGGGTCAGTGTGAAATTGACATGCGCTATGCTCCGCTCGTGAAGACTGCTGATAACCTGCTGCTGTACAAGTACATCGTGAAGAACGTGGCGGCTCGACATGGCAAGTCGGCGACGTTTATGCCGAAGCCGCTGTGGAACGACAACGGTTCGGGGCTGCATCTGCATTTCTCGTTGTGGCACGGCGCGAACAACCTGTTCGCGGGTTCGGGCTACGCGGGGATGTCGGAAACGGCGATGTTTGCGATCGGCGGCATCCTGCATCACGCTCCGTCCCTGATGGCTTTTTGCTGTCCGACCACGAACAGCTACAAGCGGCTGATTCCGGGGTTTGAAGCCCCGATCAACTTGACTTACAGCAGTCGAAACCGTTCGGCGGCGATTCGGATCCCGGTGCATACTCCACGACCGGAGAGCAAGCGGATTGAGTTCCGGTGTCCTGACGCTTCGTCGAATGGTTACCTGGCGATGTCGGCGGTATTGATGGCCGCGCTCGATGGCATCCAGCGTCGAATTGATCCCGGTCGGCCGCTCGACAAGGATATTTATGATCTGGCACCTGATGAACTGACCGACGTGCCGAGGACGCCGGCCTCGCTGGAGGAATCTCTGGCGGCCTTGCGACGTGATCACCAGTACCTGCTGCGCGGCGATGTCTTCACGGAAGACGTGATCGATACGTGGATCTGGTACAAGACCGAAAAAGAAATCGAAGCGCTGCGCCAGCGGCCTCATCCGTACGAATTCGCGATGTACTACGACATCTAAATGACCGTGCGCGATAATGCTCGCTTTAAATATGGGACTGGGTGCCACGGTCTCACCGTCTTCGGTGTGGCCGTGTCTTCGACGAAGACACGGCCATGTCGAAGACTCCAAGTCCGTGGCACCCGAACCTCTGCTCCTCTCACGCAGTGATTTAGCGAGCGAATTGGCCAGAAAGCGTCACCGATCAGGACAAAGAACCGTCATTTGTAGATTTGCCGCCTTTACGTGAGCGCGAGGGGTTCGATCCCGAGCGCATGACTCGACCAATCCCCGGCGGTATTGCATAATCTGGATCTACATTTCCAGATTCTGATGGGGAGAGCCAGAACGTGCCGAGTTGGGCGGTTGAGTTAGGAATCATCGTGCTGTTGGCGATGTTAAACGGTTTCTTCGCCGCCGCCGAAATCGCGATCTTGACCGCTCGCCGTGGACGACTGGAGCTATTGGCTGAAGAAGGGGATGGCG
This sequence comes from uncultured Schlesneria sp., assembly GCA_903840265.1. Classification (GTDB taxonomy): domain Bacteria; phylum Planctomycetota; class Planctomycetia; order Planctomycetales; family Planctomycetaceae; genus Schlesneria. The sequence continues at coordinate 17,448 of CAIMFH010000137.1, forward strand.
CGTCTGCTGTTGCCCTGAGACTTGCTCGCGACGCGGATCGCTTCTTGCCGACGGTTCAGGTTGGGATCACACTCGTCGGCACGTTTACGTCCGCCTTCGCCGGGGCCAAACTCGTGGCTTCGCTATCCCAGGCGTTGCAAGTGGCGCCGGAGTGGATTGCTCATCGCCGCGAGGGGATCGCGTTTGGCGTGGTCGTCTGCGGAATTTCCTTCATTCAACTGATCGTCGGTGAACTGGTCCCGAAGCGGATCGCGTTTCAGAACGCTGAACCGATCGCCCGATTTGTGGCCTATCCGATGCTGTTTCTGCAGCGGATTTCGCGTCCCGCCATCTGGGGTCTGCATATCACCACGACCGTGATGTTGCGACTGCTGGGACAAAAAATTGAACCGCAACGAACTGTGTCGGTCGAGGACATCGAACACCTTATTGAAACGGGTTCCGAAACGGGAGTGTTGGAACAGTCCGAGCACAATGTGGCAATGGAGGCGCTCCGACTAGGTGACCGCACGGTCGTCGACATCCTGCGACCGCGCATCGACATCGATGCCGTCGATATCGACACTCCCTCTGAAGAGGTGGTCGGTGCGATCGCGATGTCGGGCTTTTCGCGTGTTCCCGTTTGTGAAGGAACGATCGATCAGATTGTCGGGTTCGTGTACATCAAGGATGTCTTCCTGCAGCAGTATCTGGGTCGACCCATCGATCTGCGCCGGCTGGTCCGTGCTCCGCTCTTCATCCCGAAGTCGCTCACCATTACGCGGTTGCTGGAACTGTTCCAAGAGAACAAGACGCAGCTGGCGTTCGTGCTGGACGAATACGGTGGCACGCAGGGGATGGTGACGCTGGAAGACGTGATGGAGATGCTGGTCGGCGAGATTCATGATGAACTGCGGCATGAACGAAGCACTCTGCAGCAGAACCGCGAGCAGTCGATCGTCAAACGCGAAGACGGCAGCTTTTCGGTCGACGGGACCGTCAATTTGCATGAACTCGAACAGGCTCTGGAAGTGAGCCGTTGGCCGGAGCCGGCTCCGCGAGGCATCGGCACGGTCTCGGGCCTGGTGCTCGCGCTGCTTAAGCGACCTCCGACGATTGGCGACGTGCTGACCTGGAGCAACTTGCGGATCGAGATTATCGATATGGATGGACCCAAGATCGACCGGCTTCTGATTTCGCCGCAAGCACCGGCCAGCGGGGAAATCCCGGTGACGGAGTGAATGCGATCGCTGTGATCCACTGGACGAATGTCGTTTGACGTGGTTGGCACATCGACTTACGCCCCATCTCTTGGCGAGATTGGCTACATAAGACAACCACTACTTCCCGTCCATCACCTGGACGCCGCTCAGCGTGACTTCACGAGTCATCCGCCACATTGCGACAAAGTAGACGACGAGCGCGCTGCAGACGCCATGCAAGACGATTCCGGCTCGTGTCATTGGTTCGGGTTCGACGACACCCAGCCACTCCAGCGCTGCGTACCACCTGAATAAGCTGATGCCGAAAACGACCGGAATCGCGATGAGCCAGATGTAGTGGTACATCATCGGGACTTCCGACGGATGGATTGGAAAGATCCAGCCGCGCATTGTCAGGTGGGCTCCGCCGGTGGCAGCCTTGAAGAATTCCAGCACTGTTCGGGGCGACGCAGCAGTGATTGTTTGAGCGATTGTCTCGCGATGCCTCAGAAAACCGAGCCAGATCCCGCAGAACAGCGTGATGTAGAGCGATTGCGTGACGAGTGCATGCACATAAACAAAGGGAAGCGAATGCTCGGAATCGAGTAGCACTCGAATGTAGGGGTTCCCTTCCATCTCAAGATCGGGGCTATGGGCGACCGTGACGGCGATATCCAGAATCGCGCCGCCAACGATAAAGGCCCCTCCGCACCACGACACCATTCTCGGCAAGCCGCTTTCGCCCTGACTGACAAGTCGATCGAGCAGGATCAGCACGACAAGCCCCAGTGCGGGGAGCGAATAGGCAGTGTAGAGGTGCAGTCGCCAAGTATCGATCTGCCAGACATCAAACAGCTGTCGCCGTACATCGATGCCGATCGCGCGTTCGAGGGACATCCAAGTGCTGGAGCCCACAATGTTGATATCGGTCAGGGCCTGCAGCAACAGATCGCACGCGATCCACGTGAGCAACAGGCCCGAGACGAACAAGAATCGTCTCAGTGGAGCGTTCTGGTGCCAGTTGACAATGGATTCGTTGACGCCACCGGCTGCTGAATTTGACATGGTCGGATCCCCAAGTCGCAATTCCCGAGTCGATCGGGAAGATCTTCGTCGCACAGGTCATCACTAATTGTCTTTGGCCCGCTCCTGCATTGGCTCCTGTTTGCCAGGCTGATAATTCAATCGGAAGGTTTCTCGTTCGGTCGAGATCTCTAGCGTCTCGAAATTCTCGGACGGATTCAAGACCAAATACGCGTAGAGCGTCGTATCTCGGTAGGTCATGATCTCGCTCCCTGTCCGCTTGTCGATGACCCGCAACAGACCCACGACGTTCATTTCGCCCCCCGCATCGGAAGCAGGGCGTCGCCACAATTGTACGATGGCAGGGGCCACTTGAGACGCATGCCGCGGCAGGGACTCTGAGTCCAGATGTCGTCTCCACGAGATCGCGGCGTCATTTCGGTCGATGCCATACAGCCAGCCATTCACGAAGACGACTCGCGAGCCGCCCCACAACTGATCTGCCTGAAGAATCGAGAGCTTGGGGACCGGACCTGAAATCGCCACGTACCATCGTTGAGCGTCGTGCAGACACACGATTCGCTCGACCTTGGCCGGGCATTCCACAGTCAGTGGTTCACCCAAGGGGGCTCCGGTATCCGCCGCGAGGAGATGCAAAATTCCGCTTCGTTCCAAGACGCCGATCGCTGTCGGGTCCATGGCGAACGGAATCGCATCGGCTTCAAAAGTTCGAGACCAGACCACTTTTCCGTTTCGGGACTCTTTGAGACTGACTGTGGTCACCGGCTTGCGGTCGATGCTCCAAACCTGCCCTCCGTGGTTCATCAAGACATCGTCGGGCGAAAGTTTCCAAGGGATCTCTTCGAGCAGATGCCCATCGATCGCGCTCACGATTTGCATTCGCCCGTTATCGCCACGCCAAATAGAGACGCAGTCCTCGTCGCCCGAGACTTGGCAGTTCGCGGGGAGGTCGAGTCGCTCCCAGAGCTTTTTCCCGGTCTGCGTGTCGATGGCGACCAGCTTGGCTTGCGTGCGATAGCAGATGTAGCCCGAGCGGACCACGCTTAGGCCTGTGAATGCTCGACCGAATGCGTCGATCAAACGCGATCCTTCGTGACGAATCCCGACTCGCGCGGGGATCGGTTCCTGATACCAGCCCGCTTCGGTGGGAAGTTCGGAAATATCAGGGGCAATGTCCACCCGCAAGTCGGTGAGTTCGGCCCGCGGTTCGCCTCGTGCATTGAAGGGCAGGACTCCGAACACTTCGGAACCGACACGCAGAATCAACAGGTGCCCGATGGCATGGGCCTCGACTTGATCATAGTTGGCGAATCCCGTACGCAGCACTTTTGAAGGACCCGGCAGTTTCCTGTCCCAGGTGCCCGAATAGCCTGCGTGCGCGAAACGTACAAATGCCCCGTTGCGCTCGACCGAGACGTCAATTTGGTGAAGCAGGCTGCCAGGGGACGATTGCACTCGCACCGGCAGCAGATAGACATCTTGATGGCGCTCGGATTCTCGTTCGACGGTCGGTAGGCGATTCGGCCACAGATCTGGGGAAGGGCCCAGGACATGACCTCGCGTTTCAGAGCGGTCCTCCTGCGAGGCCAAGGTCGCACCCAGCGTCCGCCCATTCGATAGCGGCGTGCCCGGAGATAGTGCGAGCAGACGACGCTGGATGGTTTCTGCATCCTGACGGCTACCGGACCGCGATTGCAGTCTGGCGAACAACTCGTATCCCTTCGCCGATGTCTCTTGGTCTCGTGAGCCCGCGATCGACAGGATCAGGGGATCGACCTTTTGAGGCGGTCGAGCGTAAAGAGCCATCGTTTCGTTCGACAGGATGGCACGTCGAGTCCATTCGAGAGGGAGCATTCGGTCCAGCAGTCGCTGCATGGCGAACGGATCGTCGTCTCGCTTTGCCGCTTCCAGTCGATCGTTCAAGAGTTGTTCGAGGTCTCTCGTCTGAGCCTTCGTGTGTGATTCGTCGAGGATTCGCTGAATCGCTCCCAGCAAGATGCGGTCGGCTCGGACCGACCTTGCCGATGTGGTATCAGCCGTCCAGTAACCGACATATCGCAGTCCGATCGTCTCGATCAACTGCAGCCCATCCAGATAAAGCGACGTCGCTCGGGAAAGATCGCCAACCGCGTGGGCGGCATCTCCCATCGCGCGCAGGGCGATCAGTCGCTCCCCGTCGTCAGCGCACAGACTGAGCAGTTCCTCTCCTAAACTCACATCGTCGAGCCGGCTCTCTGCAGGCGATTCCTGTTTCAGGTTGGACTGCTGCCGGAGCATTGTCAGGATCGCCTCGCGGCGGATTGGCTGGGCGTCACTCGTGTCGATGTTGTGCAACCGCTGACGCGCCGCGTCGGGCCTTCCGGCCTGGAGATCGAGACGAGCCAATTCCATCAACGCCATCTCAGTCGGCTCGGCCTCCCATCTCGCCTGGGCCGATTGACGAATCGTTTCCAGCAGTGGCAACCGATGCAGTTCGTCGTCAGTTTGAGCGATCCATCCGTCGTCACAGGGCACGATGGACTTGTAGATTTTGTCGGTCGCGGCCAAGCCGGTTATCTGAGTTCCGTTGGCAACGTTGATGGCGGCCACGCCGCCGGCTCGCCGAGGTTGAAGCAGGTAGTCACCGGAGATCGCCCCGCGCCCCGAGATTTCCCCGGTTTCGGCACGCCACAGCAGTCGACCGGTTTGCAGATCGTGGCCGCGTACGGCCATCGACTCCACGACGAGCGCGACGTTCTGCAGGACACCGGCGAGATGCAGACCGGCCCCGCGCGGTGCGTTCCACAGCTCAATGCCTGTAGTGGCATGAATCGCATGCAAACGTTCCGTGTCGGGAGACGTTAACAGGATGACGCCCGGCGTCTTGTCTTTAGCGGCGACCTGATGGAGGCTGACTTCACGCCATTCGTTCCACCAGGCATCTGTCAGGACGGCCGTTGGGACGCCGGCTCCTGCTCGAAGAGGCAGGTCATGCTGCAACAGAGGATAGCGATAAGCCCATTCAATCGACCGCGTGAGTGGATTGACGGCGACCAACATTCCTGCCGCGGTCGGGCACAGCAGCACACCATCCCCCATGATGACCGGGCAGGCGATCCGACGCCGCGCGAGATTGTCCGCGAGGTGAGGGGCCAGGACACCCAGACTGACCGACCAACGGAGGTGACCAGTCGCCTGGTCCATCGCCAGCAAGACAAGTTCGTCATCGCGGCGGGCGACGACGAACAGCAGGTTATCGACGAACAACGGGACACCCAGGAACGTGATACCGCCGAATACGTCAGCCGGACCAGTGGGAGGACCACCCATCTGCCAGACCAACTGGCGAGTGCCAAGGTCATAGCCGCACAGTTTATTCCAGTAGGTGTTCGTGGCTGGCGCATTGACGGGACGAGGCGCACTGGTGGCGGTTGAAAAATCGGTCATCGAACGATCGGGTTCTTGCACGACGACGACCAGGTTTCCCTGCGACGCGATCGAGGCAAATACGGAATCGACTTCTGATCGACGGTACCAACCTGCGGCATTCCCCGAGCGAGCAGGACTGATTTCGGGCGCTCCCGAACGTTTCGCGAGCCACCCGTATTCCTGATTCGGAACGGCCCAGATCTGCTCGCCAGTTTTGATGTCACAGGCGACCAGTTCCTGCATCGACCGCGTGAGGACGATGTTTCCGAAAATGACCGGCCGAAGCACGGGAGATGAGATCACCCCCTGGTCTCGATAGAAACGTTGGATCAGCGAGCCCGCTTTCTGAAATTCGGGAATCGTGGCCAGACTTCGAGTCCAGACAGGAACCGGGGCCGGCAGGCGCGGATCCGATGAGGAGACCGTCAATGCGGAAGCGGGGCGCATCTGTTGACGTTCACGCAGGCGACTCTGCATCCACTCAGTTGGGTTAACCTCTTTCCCGGCGATCATGGTGTTACTGACAGAACTCAACTTAAGATCGACCGCCAGCTGTTCCGCCGATTGCAGGTCACCGGCCGACAACAGAGTATCGAAGAGGGCTAACGCCGCGTTCGTTTGCTGTTGCTTTGTTGCCAGCGGGTGCCGCCGGACTGCCTGCCAACCCACTGCAGCCAGTCTGTGACGTCCCGCGTCGCGATCGTTGGCAGCCGTGAGACGAAGAGCCTCCAACCCCAATCCCGTCATGCGATAGCGGTTCAAGAAGGCACCTAATGCGGCTGACGACGGAGCCTGCTTTGTCGTCTGCCATGATTCTTGAGCGATGCGATCCAGTTCCACCTCAAGCCGCTGACGGACTTCAACGGGCAGTTTCGCAGCCAGTTGGCCGGCCTGGTCACGAGCCGAGGTCAGCGTTGAGTTTCCAGGGCTCGCGAGGAACGAGTCATCGTCCGTTGCAATCATCCTGCGGAGCAGGACGACGACTTGCCCGTAATCCCCTTCTTCCAATGACTTTCGAGCCGAATCGAGCCATTGTTCCTGCTGGCGATCCTGAGGCAGCAACAGCGGATTGCCGAGGTCGACCTGATCCACGACTGGCTGCGACAAGCCTGCAAGCGGGGGTGCCGCGAATGCCTGTGAAATTGACAGGCATGCCCACGGGATCACCACGGAGATCTTGATCAGCAACTGGCAATAAGCTGGAAGTCGCATCATGAGGCCTAAAATGGCAGCATCAAATGACCTGAGGATTCTCGCTTGAATGGCGACTGGCGGCAACGAAGATTTCCGGAAATCCTGTCTATCAAGGAGATTCGGACAATCTTTGGAAGTTAGGAGGGAAGCGGACCGAGGTGACTTTTCTGGAGTGACCTAACCTGCTATTCTCATTCCCCTTCGCCCACTTGGGGCTTGATTTGTTTGAGCACGGAGATGATTTAGTCATGGCCAAGACCACTCGCAAAGTTAACAAGGCAAACCACGGGCGCCGCCCTGCTAGCTCGAAGGCCCGTAAGGCCAAGCGACGCAAGCTGGGTGTCTGATTCAGGTTGCCGCGAGTCCGACTAATGCGGACTCGCCACGATGAATTGCTGAACGAGGCGGGAAATTCCCGCCTTGATTCATTCTTTGGTGCTTCTTCGCACGGCTCGACAATTTCTGGTTTCGCATGTCGCCCGGGCGGCAAGATTTGCGATTGCTGTCGTTGCTGACACGGAATTTGCGTCATCCCTCCGCAGTGCTGCCCTCCACAGGTCGATCTTTTCGAGGTCTGGCCGCTTTGCTAAAACCCCGCCCTCCCGAACTTCTCCGCGAATTGAATTGTCAGCAGTGTCAGAGGCGGCTGCACTTTTGCATCCGTTACTTCTGCTGCGTGTTTGCGTTTGCCGCGAAATGAGAATGCTGTGTGGTCTTTAACCGGTGCAAAGCGGGCGATTATTGTCGCCAGCTGCCTGGCTGCCGCCTATACCCAACTGACGACATCGCCCGCCACGATCCGTTATGCGCGATCCATCGGCGCGAATGAACTGCACATCGGGATCCTCAGCGCGCTGCCGACCCTGATGCTGTTTATGCAGTTCATCTCGGGAGTGGTCGTCAATCATCTTCGCTATCGACGGCGGCTGTGGTTCTGGTCGGCGATGGTCCATCGACTTTTGCTGCTGCCAACCGCACTCGGTCCATTCCTGATTAAAGACATGCCGCCCGAGTTCTGGGTAATGACGTTGCTGGTCACGACTGCCTTGAACCAGGCGCTGCTGCATTTCAGCTCGCCCCTCTGGCTGAGCTGGATGGGGGACTACCTGCCCCATGAAGGCTTGAGTCATTACTGGGGAAGCCGGCAATTCTGGATGCAGATCACGGCCGCGGGATCATTGGCGGCGGCCGCATTCTTGATCCTGAAGAGCGACCTGGGAATTGAATCCGGCTATGCCGTGTTGACCTGCATTGGCACCCTGTGCGGGGTCATCGATCTGACGTTGTTTCATCGGATCGTTGAGCCACCCGTCACGCGCATGCCCAGCCCGCGACTGCGACAGGTGTTCGCCGCTCCATTCCGAAACAAAGATTTCCGCCGCTATATCCGATTTATGTGTTACTGGAACTTCGCGGCGATGGCGGGAGCTCCGTTTATCAGCTTGTACCTGCTGGAAGAGTGCCAGATGGACCTCTTCCGGGTGTTATTGCTGTGGACGATCAGTTGGATCGGCGGCGCGATGTTCTCTCGCACGCTGGGTCGTTGGGCTGATGTCTATGGCACCCGGCCAGTGCTCGTGGTCTGCGTCGCGACCAAATCCGCGAACATGCTGGCGCTGCTGCTCACACCGCATAACCCGGATATCGCCTTCTGGGTTCTGGCTCCCTTTTTCATGCTGGATGCCGCTCAAAACGCGGGCATCCTGATTGCCAACAACGGCTTTATGATTAAGCACTCGCCGACGGAAAATCGGACGATGTACATCGCCGCGACTCAAGCCTTGGCGGGAATCGTCGGTGGGCTGACTTCAATCGCAGCCGGTGGAATTATGACGATTCTGGCCGGTCACACCTGGGTGATCGGCGGCTGGTCGATGGGCCACTTTCAGATGATGTTTGCCAGCAGCATCCTGCTGCGATGGCTGGCTCTGCTGCTCGTGGGAACAGTCCGCGAACCGAACAGCCATGCCACGATGACGCTGGTTGTTGACGTCGTGGAGTCGTTCTCATGGCGAGCGATGTTTCCCTCTGCAGGATTGTCGCAGAACAGTGACGAATCAGAGCAACCCGCAGCAGAGACAGCCACCGAACCTGACGCAGTGCCATCGCCGAAATTCGCCACCAGCCGCAAGTCACGTCGGGCCGTTGCCAGGCCTCATTAGACCGAAGACGGAGAAGAGAAGAGGTAGCCACGGATCGACACAGACGAACACGGATTAAGAGGGTAAAGAATCAGAAAGGGACTGCCGATCATCGGGAATCCGCGCGTGAACAACGCTAGCCGCATTTGTTTCCGCTGCTAAATTCGGCTGCTCCTAATCCGTGTTGATGCGTGTCCATCCGTGGCTAATCTCTTGGCTATTCCGCAGGCGGATTGCGGCGGATGACTCGATGGAAATGGAGTTCCACTTCGCGATCGACCACGCGGCGGACTCCTTCGACCAGGCAGCTTGGTTCGTGATCGGATTCGCCTTGCCGCTTGATCTCTTCCAGCGAAGTTCCGGGGAAGACCGTGAACGTGCTCTGGTGGATGATCTGATTTCCCGCGTCGAGTTCCGGCACGATGAAATGCACTGTCGCACCGTAAGTCAGCATGCGGTGCTGATAGGCGTCTTCGTAGGGACGGAATCCCGGAAACGGGGGGAGCAGTCCATGATGCAAGTTGATGATTCGGCCGGCAAAACGCCAACAGGTGCTGGCTGGGAGGACTCGCATGTAGCGGGCCAGCAGGATGTAGTCGACCTGGTAGCGGTCGAAGATCTCGACCATCTGGTCATTGTCAGGTTCCCCCTTCGCATCACCGACGGTGTGCCAGGGAACGTCGAACTGTTCGGCCACACCTCGACAGGCGTCGCGGTTGCCTAACATGACGGCGGGAGTCGCGCGCAGGCGTTTGTCGCGGATCGCTCGCAAGACGGCCAAGGCAGGTTCTGGACGATAGGTGGTGCAGATGGCAAGTCGCGGAGGCTCGGTCTGTTCGTCGCGTGACCATGTGCGAATCGACAGGTTCTTCGCCTTGCCGATGTCGTGCATTTGCGATCGCAATGTCGCGAGCGGCTTGGAATCGCCTGGCCAGTCGCAGCGCAGCAACATGGCAAAAATCCGCTGGGTATCGTGGTCATACATCTGGATTTCGTAGATGTTGGCCCCGGATCCGGTCACATGATGAATGATCGGGTCGGCCAGTCCGTGATTATCCGGACCGACGGCGGTGATGACGACTTGCATGGTGGGTTAAAGCAACTTGAGTGGCTGGAGTGTTTGCGGGTTCTTTGAACCTGCAGTATATCCACCGACAGAACCCGTCGTCACGCCGTAGTTGCCGTGAGGCCCGTTTTTCGGCCGATCCCGAATTGGTTACCGCGGGTGTTTTGAACCGGGCTGGGTACCACGCTCAGCTGTCGCGTTGTAGCGTACTGCCCACGCCCTTCACAAAACTTCAGGGACGTGCCACCCGTATTTGTCTTTCAGCCTATTTCGGAGCGATGCTGGGTAGATCGTACTTCGTTTCGATGATCGCTTCAGAAAATAGCTTCTTGAAGAGCTTTTCAGGGCGCTTCTTGTTCTGCTCGTTCTCCATCTTCTGACGGATCTCATCTTGTACGTCGCCAAATTGTTTTCGCCCGGCGGCGGCACGCTTTTTGACTCGGACCAATTGAAACTCTTCGGGGGCCTCGTAGACACTGCTGAGCTTGCCGACTGGCATGTCGAACAGCATCTTCTCGAGTTTCGTGTCCTTCAAACTGCCGACTTCCATTTCTTCGCGGAGCCCACCATCTTTGGATGTCGGACCATCAGAGTACTTTTTGGCGACCACGTCGAACGAAGTTCCTGAGGAGAGTTCTTCCAGAGCCTCCTGCATCCGTTCTTTTGCTTTTGCCTTCGTCATTGCAGGAGTGACTGAGACCTGGATCTGTTCCCAAGTCACATTGGCCGCGACCGCGTAGTCATCCAGATGGGCCTGGTAGTAGGCGAGCAGATCCATCCGGTCGATGTGATCGGGCTTTTCCATCTTCATCGAGACGTATTCCATCGCCATTCGCTCGGTCGCGAACTGATCTCTCACGTTCTGAAGCGTCGTTCCCTTTTTGTTCAATTCCAACTCGAGTTCGGTACGAGTGGAGACCTTCAATTCACGCTTCAGCTTTTCGACTTCCTTCTCGAACATGGCGTCCAAGTGATCGTTCAACAACTTGACCTGCTCGGTCTTCAGGCTCGATTTCATCGTCTCGACAAGCAGTCGTCGCTGAATATGGCTCGGCAGATCGCGCTGGACGAACATCTCGCGCACCTTCTCGTATTCCGATGGCGGCACTCGTTTATCTCGCATGCTCTTGCGCATATCGATCAGATATCCGCTGTAGCGATCGAGCACGTCACCATTCAGAATGGGATAGCCGTTGACCGTTGCAGCAATATTCGAGTTATAGATCGCCGTGTCGTCGGTCCAGTCGGCCCAGGGATCTGTGCCTACGGGCGCGATGGCAGCTGTGGCAACTACTTTGGCTTTTTCCGGTGCATCAGTCTCTGCATCCGCGATCTTGGTCTCGTCGTCACTGTCCTTCGCCAGGTTCGTCACACGATGAGGTGCTTCGATCAAGACGGGGTGGTCGTGCTTTTTCCCCATACCTTTCAGCGCATTGCAACCTGACGTTGTCAGTACCATCAGGCTGGCGAGAAGCAGGCAACACCGTATGGCAATACCAAATCTCAAGACACGTCGCCCGCAGGTGACGAGTTCGCGATGTCCACGTGAGATCTGGAACATGTGAATTGCTTTGGAAACTGATTTCATGTTGCGCATCCATGCGAACACACTTCGGCGCAATTAACAGGAGAAATGGATTTGTAGTTTCAGGAGGGACTTGCCTGCAAGGTCTCTTTGATGAGTCGCAGCAAAGCTTTGTTGCCCTTCAAGTTGGGAGGCAACACCAGACAAGCTTCTTCGGTGTCCAGGATGCGGAGCGGGATCAACGTCAGACGACTCAATTGGGCCATCAGCTTCGGGTTACGATACCCGAGGATTACGTAACCCGGCTCCAGATGAATGTCATGGATCTGCCAGCGCAACGCGAGGAGTTGAAGCTCTCGCACCAGGAATAGCTTCTCGGCCGGATCCGGCAGCGGTCCGAATCGGTCACGAAATTCGGCTTTCAGCTCCGCCAGATCGTCCAGCGACGAGATACTCGACAGCTTGCGGTACATTTCAATCTTTGGGCGTCCCTCGGGAACATAGTCCAGTGGGAGGAACGCGGAGACGGGCAATGTCACTTCGACGTGCCGATGTTCACGAATCGGCTGTCGCTTCATCGCCCGGACGGCGTTGTCGAGCAACTGGCAATACAATTCGTAACCGACGGCGGCGATATGGCCGCTTTGTTCGGTCCCCAGAATGTTGCCCGCGCCGCGAATCTCAAGGTCACGCATCGCGATTTTGAAACCGGCACCGAGTTCGCTGAATTCTTCGATCGCTTTCATTCGGCGAGAGGCCTGCGGAGTCAACGTCTTGCCATCCTCTAACAGCAAGTAACAGTAAGCTCGGTGCTTGTAGCGTCCGACGCGGCCTCGCAGTTGGTGCAGATCGGCCAGCCCGTAGTTTCCCGCCTGATGAATAAAGATCGTATTGGCGTTGGGAATGTCCAGGCCGCTCTCGATAATCGTCGTGGCGACCAGGATGTCGGTTCGCCCCTGGACGAACCCGTGCATCGCGTTCTCCATCGTCGTCTCGTCCATCTGACCGTGAACGATGTCGATCTTGGCTTCGGGCACGAGTGCATGGATCTTGTCTGCGATCGTTTGGATGTCGTAGATCCGGTTATGCACGAAATAGATCTGCCCCGTTCGGTTCAACTCGCGCACGATCGCCGATCGAATCAATTCTCCATCCCAGCGACAGACCCGCGTTTCGACTGCCATACGATCCTGCGGCGGCGTCTCGAGATTGGAGATGTCGCGGATGCCAACGAGTGACATGTGTAACGTGCGGGGAATCGGTGTTGCCGACAACGTCAGCACGTCGACTTCCAACCGCAGATGCTTCAATAGCTCTTTGGTTTCCACTCCAAAGCGTTGCTCTTCGTCGATTACCAGCAGACCCAGGTCTTTGAATTTCACATCCTTGCTGACCAGACGGTGGGTTCCAATCACGATGTCGATCGTTCCGTTGGCCAGCCCTTGCAGGACTTCGCGGGTTTCGCTCGCCGATCGAAACCGATTGAGCGACGCGATCGACACGGGGAATTCGGCCATCCGTTCGCAAAAGCTGCGAAAATGCTGCTCGCACAAGACCGTTGTCGGGACCAGGATCGCGGCCTGGCGTCCGGCATCGACCGCTTTGAACGCGGCTCGCATCGCGACTTCTGTTTTGCCGTAGCCGACATCGCCGCAGATCAGTCGGTCCATCGGACGCGGACGCTGCATGTCCTCTTTCGCTTCGGCGATCGCTTTTAACTGATCGTCCGTTTCGGTGTACGGAAACTCCGCCTCGAATTCCTCCATCCAGTGGCTGTCTGGCGGGCAGGCCAATCCCGGCTTGAGATCGCGGTCGGCCTGCAGCTTCAACATGTCGGCCGCCATGTCCCCGACCGCCTCGGCGACGCGCTTCTTCTTGTTGACCCAACTGGTCCCGCCAATCTTGGACAGTTCGGGGGCCGCCTTGGCCCCGCCGATGTATTTTTGAACCAGATGAATCAGCGATGTCGGGACGTACATCTTCAGTTCATCGGCGAATTGGAGAACGAGATTCTCCTCAACTAAATCTCCTTTCTTCTGCACTTCCATCCCGCGAAACCGAGCGATCCCATGCGATAGATGGACCACCAGATCGCCGATCGCCAAGTCCAGAAAAGTATCGATCACTCGGGATTCGATACGCTTCTTGCGGGGGGCCCGCTGCACTTCTGTTCGCGCGAAGAGTTCATTGTCGCTTAAAACGACGATCTTCTCGCTGACAAGGCGGAAACCCCGGCTGACGTGACCCACGCACAACCGCACTCGCTGATGAAACGGATGCTCCTTCGGTGCGGATGGCTCGGCGGGAGCAGGTACGATCGGTTCCGGTTGCGCGAGCACGGGCGCACTCTTCGCAGCAACGGGGTCCGGCTTGCCTCGCAGAAACCGCTTGAGTGGCGGACCAGACGGTGGCGGGGGAGGTTGATCCTTCGGTTTGGCCGAACCGGGCGGTCGAGATTCGGGGCCGAGCAAACTGGGGTCGCTGTAGACCTCAGCCAATAACTCGGTCAGACGCTGCTTGGCACCCTCGTTATGACAGGCGATCAGGACTGATTCATCCTGTTGAACGACGCGTTCGAGTTCCTTGAGTGATTCTCCTTTCGCACCGCCAAATCGTTCGATCGAGGCTGTTTGCAGGTGAATGGTCTGTTTGCCGTAGCTGCCTGCGACCAGCGGTGCCAGATTCATGTGAGGTCGAGCAGCACAGCGCTGCATCGTTGATTCCACGCTGAACAGGCCCTTGGGATCGGCGAGGCGATCCAGGTATTGCCGACCTTCTCGAATCATTTCCTCCATCTCGATGAACACGACCCACGCGTTTGCCGGCATCGCATCCAGCACATGCTCGCCGTTCGCGACAAGCGGCGATACGCCGGCGACGGGGGCGTCGTCATCGTGCTTCAAGTCTGACGGCGAGAGGACTGTGATCGCAATCTCGGAGACTGAGGCCACCTTTCGCTGTGACTCCACATCAAATAACCGGATCGATTCGATTTCGTCGCCGAACAGTTCCACACGGACGGGATCAGACGAATCGGGCGGAAAAATGTCGATGATCCCGCCGTGAATGCTGAACTCGCCAGGGACCTCCAGTGCGGTGACTCGCTCGAATCCTCGCTCCACGAGCCACGCGGCCATGTCATCCAAATCCAGATCCTCGCCGACTTTGACCAGGCGCGAGGCAACGACTCGCTGCGAGCGGCTGGGGACCGGTTGCAGCAGTGCGTTAATGGTCGCGATCACCACTTGCGGCGACGAGTTCGCTTCAAAGCCACGAACGATGCGTAAGCGACTGCCCAGGATGGGATCAGCGATACTCAATTCTCGCGGCAACGATGGCCAGGCGGGCAAGATGGCGGGAATAATTCGCTGTCCCGGTTCAACTGTAGGCTTTGACTTGGATGATGGGATTCCAAACGAGGCGACATCGGCGGCGAAGTCATCCAGTTCCCGCTCTCGTGGCAGAATGACGATGACCGTATTGGGAGCGACTCGCGTTAGTGCTGCAACGACCAGGGCACTCGATGAACCCCAGGCTCCATCAATCGTGACCGCATCACCCGACTGAAGGCAATCCACCACATCTTTGAAGGCAGCGGCATTCAGCAGGCGCGGAGCAAGTTCCGCGATTGGTGATGCCACTGTCGTCACGGTCGCCATCGTGCATTGCCTTCTTGCGTGATGTGGAAAGGAATTCGGTCGGATACGCGCAAACAAGCACACTCCGTCCAGTGCCAACAGGTGGCTCAGCGGGTGTGCGTCAATTCGAGTTGCACGGATTCTATCGCACTTAGTGATCCGGCCAAGCGTCAGCTGCGTAATATGAGGGGGCAGCAAGTCCGGTCGCATTTCGCGAACTTGCCGAAATCTGCTACTGGACGGCGGAACACCCGCTGGCTAGAACTGAAGAGACGGATGAAACGCACTGCCAAGAGTGAAAGTATCTCTTGGCAGAGCGATCGCAATTAGACTCAGGAGATTCGCAAATGAAGGTGACTGCTGCCCTGTTGGCCTTACTGATGATGTCTCCTGTGTTTGCGGCAAACACTCCCGAGCCTCAAGCGGATGCAGATCAAGCCGTCGCCAAGAAGAAATTGACGGTCGCTCATATCGAGATTCATGGAAGCTATCCCGAAGGGGCGGCCGCCCCTGGCTTATTCAGTGAAGTCGTCGAAACGTTGACCATTGGCCTGCAGCGAATGGACAAGGCGGGACGCGACGATGACCTGGAAGCCGTGATTCTGCATATCGACAGCCCCTCAATTGGTTGGGCCAAGCTGCACGAACTGCGAACAGGCATTCAGAAGATGCGACAGAAAGGTCGCAAGGTGTATGCGTGGCTCGAAAGCGGCATGACGAAGGACTACCTGCTGGCTTCGGCCTGCGACGAAATCGTGCTTCCCGAGTCCGGCATGCTGATGATGCCGGGTCTGCGAGCAGAGGTTTCGTTCTACAAGAACCTGTTCGACATGCTGGCAATTCAGCCGCAAATGCTGCGAGTCGGCGAGTTCAAATCGGCTGCCGAACCCTATAGCCGGTCCGAAATGAGCCCCGCGTTCCGCGAAGAAATGGAAGCGATTCTGGACGATTATTACCGCCAGATTGTGGAGATGGTTGCATCGTCACGCAAACTGACCGCGGATCAAGTCAAAGCTGCGATCGATACGGGTTTGTATACTGCTGCCGATGCGAAGAAGCTCGGTCTGATCGATCGTATTGCCTATGAAGATGCCATCTCCGATCTGATCAAAGGGGATCGCAAGGACGCTGAAGTCAAGATCGTGAAGGGCTACGGCAAGAAGAAGATCGATACCGATTTCAGCGGCATCGCCGGTATGGCCAAGATGATGAATCTGATGATGGGGGTCGAGCCGACTCAGCGTAAATCGAGTTCGCCCAAGATTGCGATCATCAATGCCGTCGGCCCGATCATGTCCGGCAGCAGCAAGGCCGATTTCTTCGGTGACGAATCGATGGGCTCGACGACGATGATTAAAGCGATCCGACAAGCTCGTGATGACGCGTCGGTGAAAGCGATCGTGCTGCGAATTGATAGCCCTGGCGGTAGCGCTCTGGCCAGCGACTTGATGTGGCACGAATTGGAAACACTCGACGGCAAGAAGCCGCTGATCGTCAGCATGGGCGACGTCGCGGCCAGCGGCGGCTATTACATCGCGATGGGAGCCGACCGCATCTTCGCCGAACCCGGCACCTTGACCGGCTCCATCGGAGTCGTCGGTGGCAAACTGGCGTTCGAGAAGTTCTTCGAAAAGATCGGCATCACGACCAGCGTCGTGCAACGCGGCAAGAACAGCGGCGTGCTGAGCATGACGACGCCGTTCACCGAATCGGAACGTGAATCAATGCAGAAGATGCTGAACGACATTTACGGCCAATTCACGAAAAAGGCGGCGGCCGGTCGCAAGATGGACTACGACAAGCTGGAAAAGATGGCCCGCGGCCGAGTCTACACCGGAGCCCAAGCACTGCAACTGGGCCTGGTCGATGAACTCGGCACCCTGACCGACGCCATCGCTCACGCGAAGAAAGCGGCGGGACTCGACCCCGACCAGAAGCTGGAACGCCTGGACCTGCCGAAACCAGTCAGCCCGTTCGAACAACTGTTCGGCCCGATCGATCCAGGGACAACGTCGCTGAATGTCGCCACCTCGGCCTGGCTGAAGCAACTGCCTCCGGAAGTTACCGAGCAACTGCAAGGTTTGGGTGTCTATGAGTTGCTCGCGAAAGAACGAGTCTTGACCGTGATGCCGTATCGGATGCTCGTCAAATAGAGCTGATCGATGCTCTGACATATTCTACTTGGGCGAGTGGTGTTCTAAATCAGTTCACCATTCGCCCATTTTTGTTGAGTCATCTAAGTGATCATGCAGTCGGTGCACAAATACGCCAAGTTGCCAAAGTGGTCGGTCGGGGGCGCGACGTTGGCGCGATCGAACGGCGTCGCTTCGCGGCATTCAGTGCATTGGATTTTCAGCGAAGGAAGATCAAGATGCATGCCCAATCCGGCGGGTAGAATACTTGTTAGACCAGATCGCTCGCGCAGCCCTTTTACCAGGGGGATTCGCACATCAGTGAAACCTGCCCAGAACTCACCGATCAACACCAGTCGGGGTGAGGGTTTGAGGTTGCGCAACAGCTCGGCTGTACCGAGGTATCCCAGATGTACCTTCCGCGGCTCACCATGCGGATCCTTCAACTCCTCGATTGTCGGTTGACTGATATGCGCAATCAACAGATCAGACTGCTCTAAGTGTTCAACGAGTTCTGGAAAATATCCTGTGTCGGCGGTGTAACCGATCGTTAGCGCCGTCTGACCGTCGTCATCCAACAATTCGATACGCATCCCCATCGCATTCGGGACATCTCCATCCTTTGCATGTTCTACCTTGAACGGAGTAATCCGAATCGGAATTTTCTGCGGATGATGGGCTGCCAAATCGAAGGGCTGCGTCAATGCCGTGTTAAGTTGTACCGGTTCACAGCGGTGCTTAGTCCTGTCGAAGAGAAACCTGGTCGCGCCCTCTGTATCCTTGTCCCAGACCACCAAATAAGGCTTTCCCAATCCTTTCATTCGGGTGAACACTTCGTAGCGCAAGTCGTCGATCGATTTCATGTCGTAGTTGTGATCAGGGTGATTGTGACTGACAATCACCACGCTGATCTCGCGCCCGTGATACCCTGCATCGTGAAAGTTGCGGAGGAAATCGAAGCCAGGATCAATGACAATGCCGTGCCCTTTCCACTTCAAGAAATAACCGCCGCCTCGCCACCGCCGTTCCGATCCTTCTAGTAATGTGACTGCACTGCTCCATCCCCGCAGAATGCTTAGGACATTGTCGCGACCAGAATCCGCCCGATCATCTACATATTTGTCATATTGAGTGTCACCAGCTTGACGGATGGCGGCGATAATGCCGTCCTCGATCTGTCGTGTCTTTTCGATGGAAGACGACATCGCCAGCACGGCCTGATCGTCTGGCGACAAGGCTGCTGGCTCGATCTGTGACTCGACGAGCCTCAGACTGAGACGAGCCCTTGAATGTTGAAGCCCGCCTCGATCGGGACAGTCCAACGCCGTTTTGAAAGCTTTGACAGCCTCATCTCGTCGGCCTGCCTTCGCATAGACTTCAGCGAGGTTGGTCCAAGCCTTGGCTGGGGTTATGTAATTCGGAGCGTCAAGAGCCTTGCGATACGCTTCGATCGCATTGTCGTATTCGTCCTTGCCAGCGTACGCCAGACCCAGGTTGTTCCATGCGCTTCCTGGGGTATCGTAATTCGGAGCGTCTAGAGCCCTGTGATAGGCCTCGATCGCTTCGTCGTACTCGCCCTTGCCAGCGTGTGCGAGACCGAGATTGTTCCAAGTGGCTCCTGGACTATCGTAATTCGGAGTGTCGAGTGCCTTGCGAAGGGCGTCGATGGCTTCGTCGTACTCGTTCTTGCCGATAAGTGCCAGACCCAAGTTGCTCCAAGCGTTTCCCGGAGTAATATTATTCGGAGTGTCGAGTGCCTTGCGGTACGCGAAGATCGCTTCGTCGTACTCTCCTTTGCTCGCATAAGCGAGACCGAGATTGTTCCAAATGAATCCTCGCGTCTCATAATTCGGGGTATCGAGGCCCTTTCGATAAGCCCTGATCGCTTCGTCATAGTCGCCTTTTCGGACTAACGCACTCCCAAGCACGAAGCTGAAAACACCTTGCAATTCGCTCGGTGTCAATTGTTCGCACGCTAGCAGACGTGCGATGTCGCTGTCGTCGATCAAGCGTGCGAAATCCAGACGGCTAGTTTCGAGTATCGTTTCTGCCCAAGTCCATCCGCGAGCTTTGGCAAAGTCCCAAGCCGCACGATGATCATTTCCAAGCGACATCTGCCGATGTTCTTTTCGCGCTGCCCAAAACAGGCGACTGAATTCGGCATTGGTATCAAGATTCACGGCCTTTGCGTGTCTTTTCGCCATGAGTTTTGGCCTATTTAATTTTCACGCACTACGAACGTTCCGATAGCATCAGATTCGCATGATAGTACTCGCGATCCAGTAAATAGCTCGCGGCTCACAAAGTAAAAGAAGCTGAACTCGCAGAATCTATCTCAGCGGGATCAGCCTCTGTTTACGATCAAGTTGTGAACATCAGAGCTGTTACTTCGCGTACTCGATCACTCGCGTCTCACGCAGCACAGTCACCTTCACTTCACCCGGATAAGTGAGCGACTGTTCGATCGCCGTGGCGAGGTCTCGGCACAGGCGAGCCGCTTCGCGGTCGCTAACGTCTTGCGGATTAACCACCACTCGGACTTCGCGGCCGGCTTGGACGGCGAAGGCTTGTTCGACACCGGGGAAACCGCAGGCGAGCGATTCGAGTTCTTCCAGGCGGCGAACGTATTTTTCGAGCGTTTCGCGGCGGGCACCGGGACGTGATGCCGAGCAGGCATCGGCGGCGGCGACCAGCACCGTGTAGATGTACTCGGGGCGAATGTCGTCGTGATGACCCAAGGCCGCGTGGACGACTTCGCCCTTTTCGCCGTAGCGCTTCAGCAGTTCGGCACCGACGGCAGGGTGGCCCCCCTCCATTTCGTGGTCGGCGGCTTTACCGATGTCGTGCAGGAAGCCGCAGCGGCGACCGAGGTTGCCGTTCAGGCCCAATTGCTCGGCCATTAAGCCGGTCAGGTGCGAAACTTCGATCGAGTGTCGCAGCACGTTCTGGCTGTAGCTGGTGCGGAAGTGCAGACGCCCCATCAGGGCGAGCAGTTTTTCGTGCAAGTTGGGGACACCCGCTTCCTGTGCCGCTTCGTGTCCTTGGCGAAGGATGAACGCTTCCATTTCCTTCTGCGTTTCGGCGACAATTTCGTCGATGCGGGTTGGATGGATCCGACCGTCCTGGATCAGCTTCACGAGCGCCTGCTTGGCCGTTTCGCGACGGACACTGTCGAACGCCGACACCACGACAACGCCCGGCGTATCGTCGACAATCACGTCGACGCCGGTCGCTTTTTCGAAGGCGCGAATGTTTCGGCCTTCGCGACCGATAATACGGCCCTTCATTTCGTCGCTGGGGATGTCGATCGTCGAAACAGTCGATTCGGACGTGTGAGCCGACGCATAACGCTGGATCGACATGCCGATGATTTCGCGAGCCATCTTCTCGGACTGCAGCTTCAGCTCCGATTCCTGCTTCAAGATCAGAGCGCCGGTTTCGTTCTTGAGTTCGCGTTCGAGCTGCGTCAGCAGCAAGTCGGTGGCGGACTTCTGATCGAGGCCGCTGATCTTGTAGAGCTGTTCCTGGCCCTGCTTCATTGTGCGATCGAGTTCTTTTTCTTTCGCTTCGATCGACTTATTGCGTTCCACAAGCTTCTGCTGGGTCGCTTCCAGCATGCGTTCTTTCTTCTGGATGTCGTCCTGCAGATCTTTGATTCCGGACTCGCGCTTGTCGAGTTGCCGTTCTTGATTGCGCAGGCCGTCGCGAGCACTGTTCAGCTCTTTTTCGACTGCTTCGCGGCGTCGGAAGCCTTCTTCTTTCGCGGTCAACTCGGCTGTCTTCGCGATGTTTTCGGCGTCGCGTTTGGCCTGCTCGACGATTTCATCGCGAGTCTTATAAGCGCCGCCCTTCATTGCGCGTTCGACGATGAAGCCAATTGCTCCACCGATAAGAATGCCCAGGATTCCACCGATGACATATTCCATAGTGCCCCCAATTGCCGTGATCCGGAGACACCAAATGGACGAATCGTGTCGAAACACGAGGCCCTGATCGGGACATAGCATTCCTACTGATGACAGAGCCACCAGTCGGCAGAGAGCAAACGGATTGTCGAATCGAGATGATCAGCCGCGAATGAAGCGACGCGACGGAATGGAAGCTGTTACCAGTTGGACCGACCCGACAGGATTGCCGAACAAACGGGCGCACCAGTCCCAAGGAGGACCGCTCGCCAATCTGTGCGCGGCGATTGCCGGCCAAATGGAATTGCGCGAATTGGCCTGCTGCAGAATCGCGATGGTCTGCTCATCCAGTTCGACTGGCATAGCTCCCACTGCAATCTGCAAACCCCGATAGGCTCGCTGAAACAGCAAGACCATCAGTTCAATCAATTCGCCAAGGAAAGGAAACATCCTGGCACCTTCACACAACTGACCATCAAGAAACAACTTGCGAGGCGGAGTTTGCTTAGCAAAGCCCGCATTCGAAAGACCGTTCGTCTCCGAGCCATGAACGACTCGGCTGTCTCCGGGTTGTATTTCGGAAAAAACGCCCCAGATTGCGGTCGCATCGTAACACGTTGCAACACATGTGCAACTCTACGGTCCGTCCCTAGTGAAATTCCCTAGTTATGACTTGCGAGTCATGATTTCTGAGGCTGCCGCGATGGCTTCGCGGACCAGGGTTCCCATCTTGGGATGAGAAGGTTCCAAATCGACAGTTAAGCCCCCTTCGACCAGGGTCTCGGTCGCCGTCGGACCGATGGAAGCGACGACGCACCGTTGGGTGGCCTGCAGCCATTTTTCGCGAGAACCGGATTCCTCTGCGACCGTAATCAGGTGGTGGAACTGCTGCGCACTGGTGAACAGAATCAGGTCGAACTCGCCACGAATCGTTTGCTGGATTGCCTGTCGCAATGGCTCCGTATCCGCGGGCAATTCCCAACGGTAGACGGGAACGGACAGAACGCTGGCACCGAGGCGTTGCAGCTCACCTTCCAGCGTTTCACTCTGTTTTCCGTACTCCTGAACGGCGATTTTCTTCCCGACGAGTGGAACTTCGGCCACCAGCGTGGCGAGCAACTCGCGCCAGGTATTCGGTTCGGGAGCTCGATGATCGATCTTCAAACCCCAATCTCTTAGCACGGCGGTCGGTTTGGGGCCGCGAACCACGATCGTGCAGCGATTGAATGCCGCCAGGATTTCCGGGCGAGGCCACCGAGTTTCCAGGACGTCCATTAACGCGGCCGCTCCGACACCGGTCAGAAACACCATGATGTCGACATGCCCGGCAAACAGGCTCTCGCCAAAGGTCAGGGCCGCGTGATTTTCTTCGAGCCGGATTTCTCGCATCGACGGAGCGACCGTGGCGATCGCACCATGCCGCTCAATCAGCGAACGCATCTCATCGGCCCGGCGACTCTCCAAACTGAGAACGCGTAGGGGCGAAGTGGATGTTTTCGGAGAGGTTTCGGTCATGGAACGAATCTCGATTGGTCAGTGGGTCGCGACTCGCAGAGTATTGACTTGCAGGGAAGCGGGATCAAGCTGCGGTCGCGCCATATTTCCTTCCTGTGATGGGCTGCGTAAGATGTTGGCACTGGCCACAGTTGGTCCCGGACGAGACGCGCCGTACCCGGTTATGCAAAGACGACGCCCTATTCAAAAGGGGTATCGTCATGGCGTGGTTGCTGCTAATTGTTGCCGGGCTAATTGAAGCGGGTTGGGCTGTCGGCCTGAAATTCACCGACGGGTTCACCAAGTTCTGGCCCAGCCTGTTTACGATCCTGGGGATCGTGGCGAGCATGATTCTGCTGTCGATCGCCGCCCGGACGTTGCCGATTGGGACCGCTTACGCCGTCTGGGTCGGAATTGGCGCCGCCGGGGCTGTGCTGCTGGGAATTGTGCTCCTTGGCGAGCCTGTCAGCCCGGCTCGGATCTTCTTTATCTGCTTGCTATTGATCGCAATCGTCGGGTTGAAGTTCAGCAGTCATTGATGGAAGCGAGGGTGACGAAGGCATTTGCCCGTCTTGAATAGGTCGTCCCTCCCTAGCATTGGCCTCCGTTCATTCAAAAAAGGCCGCGGCGAGCATATCATTCCGGGATGATTGCTCAATTTGCATTGATGTTGATACTAGGGATGAGCCTGATGTGGGCGCTGATGCCGCGCTCACAGGTCACCGCCGGGTTCTTTCGCATCCAGATGATGGTGGCGATGGGACTGGGGGTTCTGGCGATGCTGACGTTGGGACAACTGACGTCTTCGAGTGGCCAACAGATCTCGGATGAATGGATCCTGGCCGCGCGAATCACGGCGGGCGTGGTCGCCGCCTGCGGTTACGTCGGGTCCGTGCTGTGGATGCTCGACAAACGCCGAGCGGGAACAGTCTGCGTGTTTGTCATCTTGATCGCCAGTTTCTGCAGCCTGGTGCTGTCTCGCGGTGGATTTGAATCTGGAGCGTTGGTGCTGATCTCTCAAGTTGCCACAGCAGCCGTGCTTGGGGGAGCGGTGACGGGAATGCTGCTGGGGCACTGGTACTTGACCGCTCCGACCATGTCGATCGATCCCTTGAAGCGACTCAGTCTGTTGTTCGGAATCGCTGTCATCTTGCGACTGCTGGTCTCTGCCGCTGGCTGGCTGCTGGCGGGAACGGTTTTGACAGGCGGAACGGTCTGGACGTGGTTCGCGTTGCGATGGCTGGCCGGGATTATTGCCCCGCTGGTGATCTCCGCGATGGCTCTGCAAATCCTGAGATATCGGAATACACAAGCGGCGACCGGAGTTTTGTTTGCAGGGGTGATCCTGACTTTTATCGGCGAAATGTCCGCGGCGTTATTGTATTACGAACTGCACGTTCCTCTTTGATTCGATCTTAATTCCACACGCGAACCAGAAGCGTTTGTTATTCCATGCAAATCACGTACGACTGCCCCAAATGTCTGCAGCCCGAGCGCAGTGAAGTGACTGCCGCCAGCCAGGCGATCATGTGCCCCGATTGCCAGTGGACTCGTCCGATTGGCGAAGGGGATCTGCAGGGTGAACTGCCCACCAGATGCCTGGCCTGCGGATGCCAGGATCTGTGGCGACAGAAGGACTTCTCGCAGACATTGGGCGTGGCGATTGTGGCCCTGGGTGTCGTTCTCAGCACCGTGGCCATGGCCTACATGCAGCCGGAGTTGTCGCTGGGCATCTTGATGGTGTTCGCACTCGCCGACATGATCTTGTTCGTCGTCATGCGCGATTGCCTGGTCTGCTATCGCTGTCATGCCAGATTCCGTCGCATCCCGAACCTCGAACAGGTGGGAGCATTCGACCTTGAGGTGAATGAACGTTATCGTCAGGAAGCAATTCGGCTCAAACAAGCAGAACAATCCGTCGCTCCGCGGTAGGACCGTCGCTTTGTAACGTTCGTCGATCTTCGTTGACCCTTCATCTCATCAGAATGACCCATGGACGCCCGGCAGACGAGACTCGTCGAAGACTTGGCTGGTGTGTTCCGGGGTGAACTCGCGTGCGATCAGATTTCCACGTCGCTGTACGCGAGCGATGGAAGTCTGCATCAGATCACGCCGATGGCCGTTGCGTGCCCGCTCGATGGTGACGACTTGGCGACATTAGTCACCTACGCGGCCGAGCAAAACCTGCCGCTGGTCGCGCGTGGAGCGGGAACCAGCGTGGGAGGCGAGGCGCTGGGAAGTGGGATCATCGTCGATTTCGCGCGGCACATGAATGCAATTGAGCACGTCAACGACCAGACGGTGCGGGTCCAACCCGGTGTGGTTCATAGCGTACTTAATCGAACCTTGGCGAAAACAGGTCGCTGCTTCGCACCGGATCCGTCCAATTCGGCCACGACGACCATCGGCAGCATGCTGGCCCTGGATGCCGCGGGATCGCACTCGATTCGAATTGGCTCAACCCGGGATCACGTAATCAGCATTGATGCGATGCTCGCCAGCAAGGCTAGATTCAC
Organism: uncultured Schlesneria sp.; assembly: GCA_903840265.1. Classification (GTDB taxonomy): domain Bacteria; phylum Planctomycetota; class Planctomycetia; order Planctomycetales; family Planctomycetaceae; genus Schlesneria. Next base: position 42,692 of record CAIMFH010000137.1, read on the forward strand.
GGCCGAATTGGAGCCGTTGAATCATCTCGCCGCCGACGGGTCCAACGGATCATTGGCCAAGCGAGAGATCGTTAGTCAGTTGGCAATCCTGCTGGCTGAGCATGCCGAACTGATTGGCGAGAAACAGCCGGCCAGCCTGCCACGAAATCGGGCGGGCTACTTTTTGAGAGGCGTGCTGACACCGACGCATCTGAATCTGGCCAAGCTGCTGGTCGGGTCTGAAGGAACACTGGCTCTTTTCACATCGGCCACACTTCGAGTCACCGCTTTACCGGCCCACCGAGGGGCGATGTTGATTTCGTTTGGATCGTTGGAAGGAGCCGTGCAGGCGGTCACCAACATCGCCGTCGACCGCCCCAGTGCTTGCGATCTGCTGGATCGCCGGCTACTGACGCTTGCTCGGGAGACCGACACGCGGTTCGAGCGATTGCTGCCGGCGAATGCAGAAGCAGCGATCCTGGTGGAACATGTCGGCTTCAGCGAAAACGAAGTGGCCGGCAAACTGACCAGTCTGGCGAAACGTTTGGGAGAACTCACCGATTCGGGGGCGACCGCGTTTGTGGCGCGCACGTTGGAAGAGCTGGACTTCCTCTGGTCGCTGCCGTTGCGCGTGGTTCCACTTCTCAATGGCGTGCGGACTCCCTCAAGCAGTCCGTTGCCGTTCGTTGAAGATATCTCCGTCCCTCCCGAAGCGTTGGAGGAATTCGTCGTCCGGATGCGGCGGATTCTGCAACGGCACGAGGTGACGGCGTCGCTCTATTCGCATGCAGCGGTGGGCCAATTGCATATTCGCCCGTTTCTGCCGCGACCAACACTGCATGACGGCCCGCGACTGGAAGCATTGGCCCGCGATCTTTATCACGCAGCCCTGTCACTCGGCGGATCAATCAGCGGCGAACACGGATTGGGGCTGTCGCGGACGGCTTTTTTGAGATCGCAATACGGTGAACTGTATCGTGTCTTTCAACAGGTGAAGGATCTGTTTGATCCGCAACATCTGCTGAATCCGGGCAAGGTGCTATCGGATGATCCACATCTGACTGTGCATCATCTTCGTCCCGTCCCCGCAATCGAAGTCGACCCTGCGTCCAACGGGAAACCGGCACCACAACTCTACGATTTGCAGTCCAACTGGACGGCCGTCGAAATGAGCGCCGAAGCAGCGTCATGCCATGGCTGCGGCGCGTGCCGCACTCAAGAACCTGAACTGCGGATGTGTCCGTTCTTTCGAGTGGAGCAGTCAGAAAGCCGATCACCACGTGCGAAGGCAAATGCCGTTCGCGCGGTGTTTGACGGTCGCGTGCCGACTCATGATCTGGCGTCCCCTGAAATGCGGAAGCTGGCCGATCTTTGCTTTAACTGCAAACAGTGCGAAGACGAGTGCCCGAATCACGTCGACATCCCGCGACTCATGATCGAGACGAAGGCTCAGTATCTCGCCAGTAATGGACCAAGGACATCAGAGTGGTTTCTCTCTCGAGTTCATTCGTGGGGCAATTTCCTCTGCGGCATCTCGTGGTTGGTGAATCCGATCCTGGGCAATTCGTTCTCGCGCTGGGTCTTGGAACGCACGCTAGGTGTCGCCGCGGACCGTCGGCTGCCACCTTTGGCTCGGCGCCCGTTCTTAAAGGCCGCCCGCCGCGAATGGACCGCCCCGCCAGCATCCGTGCGAAACGGTCAGCCAGTGGTCTACTTTGTTGATCACTTCGCGAACTTTCATGACACGGAACTGGCGACGGCCTTTGTGCGGATCCTGGAATTCAACGGTCAGAAGGTTCATGTGCCGACTCGACAGTTGCCTTCGGGAATGGCGCTCATCTCGATGGGTGATTTCGATGCGGCTCGCCAGATTGCGGAAGCCAACATTCGGGTTCTTGCCGATTTCGCTCGCGAAGGAAGCCCCATCGTTTGTACCGAACCGGCCGCTGCGGTTTGCCTGAAGTATGAGTACCCCAAGCTGGTTAACCATCCCGATGCGGCCGTGGTTGCCGATGCTGTTGTGGAAGCCGGGGCGTTCTTGATGGGACTTCGGCGTAATGGCCAACTTCGAACCGAATTCAACGAGCTTCCACTCACTGCCACCTATCACACTCCCTGCCACCTCAAGTCGCTGGGGCCGTCCACGCCTCTGGCAGACCTCTGCAGTTTGATCCCCTCGTTCACCGCCTTACGGCCAGAAAATGGCTGCTCAGGCTTGGCCGGGACGTTTGGACTGACGCGAGAGCATTTTCAGGAATCTCTCGACATTGGCCGCGATCTGATCGAACGGATGCGGGCGGACGACCATCAATTGGGGCTGACCGAATGCAGTAGCTGTCGCATGCAGATGGAACAGCGAACCCCCACGCCGACCTTACATCCTCTCAAGGTGCTGGCACTCGCGTACGGCTTGATGCCGGAGATCCAGCGTCGGCTGAGACCGAACACTCGCCGACGAACGACGACCTAGAGTCGAGGATTCCCGAAGCACGCGAACACCGCAGGACCTGCCGCGCCTCGTTACAGGTTACCCAGTCTTCCTGACCGATACCGGATGATCCGTCCCATTCAGATTCGGTACAGGCGGCTGCTCAAAATGACGATTTTGCGGACTGGAGCGGTCATGTCGGCTGTCTCCACGAGTCCACGGTTACCTCCAGATTGCGCGACGCTCCGCCATTCGGGAAAGGATGTCCTGGCATGGCTGCCCGAGTCCGACTGATCCTGACACTCCACAATCATCAACCCATCGGCAATTTTGATGGGGTCTTCGAGAATGCGTATCGCGACAGCTACTCGCCATTCTTGGATGTCCTGGAAGAATTTCCCGAGCTGCCAGTGGTGCTGCATATTTCCGGCAGCCTGCTCGACTGGCTGACCGAACATCATCCAGAGTACGTCGCCCGCGTGAAGCAGCTTGTCCAGCGAGGGCAAGTCGAACTATTGGGCGGTCCGTATTACGAATCGATCCTCGCTTGCATTCCCCGTCGCGATCGCCTGGGCCAGATTCGGGCCTACAAGCAGCACTTGGAACAGCTCTTTGAGACCCAGGTTCGCGGCATGTGGGTTCCGGAACGCGTCTGGGAACAGGCGTTTGCCGGTGATATCGCCGAAGCCGGGATGGAATACACGCTGCTCGACGATTCGCACTTCCGCAATGCCGGGATGAACGACGACGAACTTTATAGCTATCAGCTCACGGAAGAAGATGGTCGCCTGCTGAAAGTCTTTGCGGGCGGCGAACGCCTGCGGTACTTGATCCCGTATCGTGATCCACAGGAAACCATCAACTACTGTCGCGAGATCGCAGAGCGATTCTCCAACGCAGTGCTGGTCTTTGGCGATGACGGCGAGAAATTCGGCGTCTGGCCTGGATCGAAAGACCTCGTTTTCCGTGACCAATGGTTGCGTCGTTTCTTCACGGCCCTGCGCGACAATCGCGATTGGTTGCAGGTGACGACCATGGCCGAGACGGTCGATCATGTCTCGCCCGGTGGTCGAGTCTACCTGCCGGATGCCAGCTATCGTGAGATGACCGAATGGGCCTTGCCGACCGATAAGCAGGGGCATTTCCGTCACCTGATTCGCGAGCAAGAGCAACGCCATGACTGGCATCGCTTCAAGCAATTCGTCCGCGCCGGTTTCTGGAGAAACTTCCTGGTGAAGTACCCGGAAGCAAACGAGATGTACTCGCGCATGCTGCAGGTCAGCCGACGGGTCGAAGAGGCCGCGGCCTCCACCGATGATCCGGAATCGATGCGACTGATCGAAGATGCTCGTGTCGAACTGTATCAGGCGCAGTGCAACTGTCCGTATTGGCACGGGGCCTTCGGGGGCCTTTACCTGCCGCATCTGCGAAATGCGATCTATTCCAAGCTGATCACTGCCGACACCTTGCTGGAGCGTGCGGCCGGTCGGCGCGGCCAATGGGTCGATATCCAAGCGGATGACTTCAATCTGGACGCCCGCAAGGAATTGCGTTTGGCGGGCGATCGGATGATCGGATACCTGGCTCCAGGTCGCGGCGGCCATCTCTACGAATTGGACGTCCGCACGATCCAAGTCAACTTGCTGGCGACGCTCAACCGCCGCCCCGAACCGTATCACGACAAGATCCGTCAGCACGCTGGCCAAGCCAGTTCGACAGGCGGTGGCGTCGATCCCAACGGCGGCATCTGCTTCAAGCAGCCGGACCTTGATCAGAAGCTGCAATACGACAATTGGCCTCGCAAGAGCCTGGTCGATCATTTCTTCCAGCCGGGGCTATTGTACGACGCGTTCGCCCAAGGGCACGGCGAGCTCGGGGACTTCTGCGAAGGGGTCTATCAGTCGAAATTACGCCGCAGTGCGGATCGAGTGGAAGCGTGCATGTGGCGCGAGGGCAAACTGGGCCCCTTCGGTTGCAAGCTGACCAAAACGGTGGCTCTCGACCTGGCAGATTCGGGGACGCTGGATGTCGTCTACACGCTGGAAAACCTGCCGGCCAATGTGCCGATTCATTTTGGCGTGGAATTCAACTTCGCTGCCATGCCGGCCGGAGCGTCCGACCGCTATTACTACGGTGAGAGTGGCCAATCGCTAGGGACGCTCGATTCGCGACTGAGCACCTCGAACATCAGTCGCTTCGGCCTGGTTGATGAATGGCTCGGAATCGATGTCGCGCTGGAATCGTCACAACCGGCCTCCTTCTGGACGCTGCCCATTCAAACGGTCAGTCAATCCGAAAGCGGATTTGAGTTGGTCCATCAAAGCTGCGCGGTCGTTCCGCACTGGCAGTTTGTGGCTCCGGCGGATGGCAGGTGGACGGTTAGACTGTGTCTCTCGATCGATACCACGGTCTCGCAGGCCCGAGCATTGGCAGCACTGCGCCCAAGTACCCGAGAATTGACGGGTGCCACTGGCTGATCCAGATTCGGAGCTTAATGCGGATTGCGAAGGCTTTCACGCCAAGCAATTTCGCGACCTCAAAGAATTTCCAGAGGCGCTTCAAGCAAAGCCTGAAGCGCCCCTGGATACTGATCTGCAAGTGCGGGCCAACGCGTGCAGTCAGCATTTCACACTATGGCAGTTTGCGTGCCCATTCCAAAAAATGTGTTCCGGAGCAGAATGCATTTTGATTTAGCCATGTCAGGCCGCGAATTCAGCCTAAACTCCATGATATCGGGCGCTTTCATTTGATCAATAATAAATCAAATGTATTTATTTGCTGATCAATAAAAGCGCGACAAATCTATTGCCACCACCAAGTGGCCAGACTATGCAAAAGCGAAGCCAACTTCGGCTGGATATTGGTCACTCCATTCTGTGTGGACAAATGACTAAACTGAGTCGATTCCGAGACCAGCAACCTCATCGATTCTCGAACGACAAGTCCGCGACCCACCATGAGTGCAGCCACGCCCCCCAAACGAGATTTCATGACGGTCCCTCGCTTCACCGCAGCGAAGGGCCAACAGCGAAAGCTTTCCGTCATCACAGCTTACGACTATTTGTGGGCTGGACTTTATGACGAGGCCGGGATCGACGCGATTCTTGTTGGCGATTCGCTGGGAATGGTAGTGCAGGGCCGCTCGACAACGCTGCCTGTCACGTTAGAGCAGATGATTTATCACGGCGAGATGGTGGCGCGAGCGGTCAAGAACGCATTAGTCATCGTTGATCTTCCGTTTATGACCTACCAGGTCAGTCCGGCCCAAGCCGTCGAAAATGCCGGCCGAGTTCTCAAGGAAACGGGTGCAGCGGCGGTGAAACTGGAAGGGGGAGTCCATCAAGCGGCCACAATTCGGGCATTAGCCGAGGCCGATATCCCTGTGATGGCTCACGTCGGCATGCGGCCGCAATCTGTGCGAAAGCTAGGCGGCATGTCCCGAGTCCAACGCGACGAAGCAGGATTAATGGCGGATTCGAAGGCGGCCGAAGAGGCGGGTGCGTTTGGAATCGTCCTGGAACTCATCCCGCGGGGACTCGCGGGCAAGATCACCGCGGCCCTGTCGATTCCAACGATCGGTATCGGAGCCGGTCCCGACTGCGACGGCCAGGTTCTGGTCAGTTGCGACATGCTCGGCTTGTCGGGCTTCCAGCCACGGTTTCTGAAAAAGTACGCTGATCTTCGCTCCACGGTCATCGAAGCGACCAAGCAGTACATTCACGAAGTGGGCAACCAGACGTTTCCGGATCAGTCGCATTCGCACGAGTGATCTAGACGATCATCGATTAGCGTGCACTCCACCTAACTGTGGCGTCCCCGCGAGCCAGATCCCACTGTGACTAACCCATGTTTCAACGCGAAAAGGAAGTGCGACCCGCACTAGGTGGCAACGCGGACTGGCGTATCGCGAATGCGATCGAGTCCCAATAGAAACAAGTCGCGTAGTGCTCGGACCATTTCTTTGACGTTGATCTTCGATTGTCCGACGATTCGGTCTTCGAAGACGATCGGCGTTTCCGCAATCCGGCCACCGACACGAACGCAGCGGTAGAGCATTTCTTCCTGAAAGGCATAGCCGCGCGATCGAAACCGGTCGAAATCGATCTGTTTCAATGTCGAAGTTCGATAGCAACGAAACGCCCCGCTGCAGTCTTGCGTCCGCAGCGCCAACAGTACTTGGGAATAGATATTGATTCCCTGGCTCATGAAGTGACGCTTGGGGCTCCAGCCGACGATCGCCCCGCCCGGAACATAGCGCGATCCCACTCCGACATCGGCGACAGCCATGCACGCCCGAACCGCGGCAAGATGACGGGGATGATGGCTGAAATCGGCGTCCATATTCAGAGCAAAGTCATAACCGTGATCGACGGCCCAGCGTAGACCCGCCAGGGTCGCCGCGCCCAACCCTTCCTTTTTCATTCTCAGCAACAGCAAGACTCGCGGATCTCGCTGCGCAAAGTCGCGAACAACTTGCGCCGTGCCGTCCGGTGAATTGTCGTCCACGACCAGCACATCCGCATCGGGCAACGCAGCCAACACCTGCGGAATCAGGTTGGCAATGTTTTCACGCTCGTTGTAGGTACAGATCGTGACGAGGGTCCGCCCGGAATTCGGGTCGGGCTTCAGTGTTGAGGACATTCGAGATTCCGCAAGTCGCGAGTCGTTCTACCTTTAGAACAGGCAGAGACCGCAGGGTCAGTCGGTTGTTGCCGAATTGGCGAGCGGCAGGATAACAACCAACCTCTGTCGGAGGGAAGAAAGAGGCTTAAGGTCCGAGGCGTTTGTCACTGGCGACGACAATAAACGGAGGCGTCGGCCGATTCGACAGCACCGGCAGTCCCCCAGGGACGGGTTCCGCAACGGGATTGAGCGGAGGGAGCAAAGGAAGCGGAGGATTGGGGAGTTGCGGAGCAGGGGCCTGCTGGAACCCGGCATCTGGCAAAGGAGGCAATTCCAACAGCAAACCCGGCTTTCCCACGGGGGGCGGTTGCTGATCCTGAGCCGCCAATAACGCCACGATGTGATCGGTGGAATCCGTCGAAACGCGCTGCGCCGCCTTCAGAACTTCTCGCGACCGCGGGTCATCTTCGTAGTGCAGCAACAGCCCCAGGAGGAAGAGCCGATCAGCATCCTTGGAATCTTCTTTCACCCAATCGGCGACCTTGTGCAGAACGGAGGTGCGCAGGGCTTCACTGCCGGGACCAAATAACATCGCGAGCCGAATTCCGTTCAACGGAAGGTCGCGGTCCAGGTACAGCCCTCGCTTAAATTCACGTATGGCAGGAGCGTAGTGCTGCATCACCGTATGAGTGAAGCCTTGTCGAAACTGCGCCTCTCCTCGGTCGCCTGCCGCCTCGATGGCACTGCGATATCTCATATAAGCCTGCGCCCAAAGCTGTTTGCGAAGCTGCTCATCGCCGTTCGCCTGATGTTCCAGACTCCGCAAACGCGCCGCGGGGGTTGACGGCTTCACCGGGCGTTTCGAAGAATCTTCGGCCGGATCGGGCAACGTCGGCTGAACAACGGGCATTACGGAGATCACTGGAGCAACGACGACCGGGGCCAGTGGAGCCCAATAGGCAGGCCCCGTGTTGACATAAACGGGCGTCTGATAGACGGGCGTCTGGAAAACCGGTGTCTGATAGACTGGTGTTTGGTAGACCGGCGTTTGATAGACACCGCCATCGTGATAGTGCTGGCGATGACCTCTGTAGCCGCTGATTGCCACTTGCGGATACGGAGTCCTGACCCCAGAGACGACGGGAGAGTTGGGATAGGGGTTGCCGGCCCAACCTCCGCCACCCGACGATCCGTAAGTCGGTTGCCCCTGGGAGGTGCCGTAGTTGTAGCCACCCTGATGATGATGATGGTGGTGCTGCTGGGCCTGCGCCACCGCTGCCACACCACAGGCCAGGCACATCATAATCGACCGCACACACGCCATTGTGAGCCCTGTCATGAATAATCGATAAGACTCCTCCACATTATGCGGAATTACTTTCCAAATGGTCAACATGCGAACCGGGGATTCGCGTCGAGTTTCGAGGGAATGTCTGTCTCGTTAGAATCCAAATCGCTTCTGAACCGTCTCTTCATGCATTTCAAGGATTTCACCATGACTGTTTGCCGTCGATCCTGGTTGGCTGCCGTGCTGGCCGCGTGTTCGTCGATGTGCTACGCCGCAGATGCGCCAAAGCCAATCAAGGCGATGCTGGTCACAGGGGGCTGCTGCCACGACTATGCGAAGCAGAAGGAAGTGCTGAAGAAGGGATTGCAGCAACGCGCGAACGTGGAAGTGACTCTCGTCCATACAGCCGACACGACGACTGCCGCCCGCTTCAAGATGTATGAAAGCCCCGACTGGGCCAAAGGCTATGACGTCGTCATTCACGACGAATGTACTTCCGATGTCAAAGAGTTGCCCTATGTCGAGAACATCCTGAACGCTCATAAGGGCGGAGTAGCCGCGGTCAACTTGCACTGCGCGATGCATTGCTACCGGATCGGTAAGGACGACTGGTTCCAGTTTGTCGGCATTCAATCTTCCGGACACGGACCACAAAAGCCCATCGATGTCACGTTCCTCGATCGTGATCACGCGGTGACCAAAGGCCTGGAAAACTGGACCACCGTCAACGAAGAGCTCTACAATAACATCAAGCCGATCGAATCGGCCAAGGCCTTGGCTCGCGGTCGTCAAGACGTAGGCCAAAAGGTCGACGATGCTGTCGTGGCTTGGGCCAACGAATACGGCAAAGCTCGCGTGTTCAGTACGACTCTGGGCCACAACACGGCGACTGTCGCCGATGCCCGTTACCTCGATCTGGTGGCAAACGGCCTGCTGTGGTCCGTCGGCAAACTGACCCCTGAAGGCAAACCGATGCCCGGCTATCAGGGAACTGGCGTCGAGCCAATCGATGTGAACACCCTCAAGCCCGAACCAGATCCGAAATAGTCCGCGGCAAGCCCCGGCGATATGCTGGGGCTTGTTTCGTTTTGACGTCTTGACGGATGGCGACCAGCCGTGCACGACAAAGGTCACATAATCGCATTTGCACTGGCTCTTGCACCAGCCGCTTTCATCGCATGGCTATCCAAAGCGCGGACCGTGTTCATCGCTGGAGCGGTCGGAGCAATCGTAGGGCTATCTGTGGCACCCTACGTCAGGTCGGATGGAACTGGCTACAACGAGAGGGACGCCATTATCGACACGGCTGGGTGGGATATTCCTTATACTCTTGTCGGCGCAATCGTCGGCAGTTGTCTATTTCAAGCCATTAGCGCTTCTCCAAAACGCCATTCCAAGAGTGAACCGTCAGAACCGCCACAGGTTTAGGATCGTCTGGCGATACTCATCCCCAATTTAGGCGGAAAGTACCCGATTTCCGTAGGACGGATTGAAAATCCGTCCTACGGGACGAGCCCGTTCGCTTTTTGCCACGATGCTGGCGCAGTGGTCAGTTTTTGAGCTAGTGGTTTGTCAGGCTTGAAAACTAGGGTTGCGTCGAATGAGGAAATCGGCGCTGATTTGCAGGACCAAACTCGATCCAAGGAGGGGTTCTGTGATGAGTGTGAAGAAGTATCTCGTTCGTTTGACCGATGCGGAAC
>CAIMFH010000138.1 GCA_903840265.1 uncultured Schlesneria sp.
GGTTCTCGAAAACCGTTAACCGTGGTGACCACTGAGCACGGTCTCCGGAGGAACCTCAAGGCATGTCTTGGTCCCGTCTGCAGACTCTTCGGCGCTCCAGACGATTCGGCGGCGAAGCCGCAAAATGGCCGCCGCGAAAATGCTCGCGAGTTCCGTGAGCCGTGTGTCTTCCGGGGCGGGCTCGTCGTCGGGTTGGCGCATGGTGTCTCCGGCGTGGTGGCCTATCGCGGCCAGCAGGGAACCAACCAGACAGCGGTCTGGTGGTAACGGAAAAGTCTCGTGGGCGAATTCATCGCCCTATCCGTAGAGCTACCCGACGCCGGTTCGAAGTGACGAAACAAGGGTCCGAAAGGGACCAGTCCGTTAACTCCGAGAGGGGTGTTAACGCGAGAGTTCGAGAGTTTTGGACGGAGATTCCGGGGTCCGGGAGAGACCTTCCGGGTGTCTTCCGCAGCCCGGTCGGACTCTCACGAACCAGAGAGTGCCAGTGCAGCGGGCGGGGTGACGTAACGTCTTGCGGAAAAGGCGGAAACGAAAAAACGCCGGGAGGCGAACCTCTCGGCGTTTTCCGTGAACTGGTCTGTACTGCGAGTACGCAGAACAGAAACGAGCTCCCTGACTAGGGCTCGAACCTAGGACCTAGCGGTTAACAGCCGCTCGCTCTACCGATTGAGCTATCAGGGAATGGACCAAGGTCTTCCAAAAGGTTGACCTCGGCTGAGCGATTGAATATTCGATTCGGAGGCTTGTTGCAAGTCCACCCGAAAAAATTCGTCGTAGAAAATCTGGCCTTGCCTCTAACAATCGATAGTCGTGCTGCCCGTCGGCGAATCGCTCCATTTGCTGGGACAATTGCAAAGGGAGGATTTACCCCAACTATTGCATTCGGACGCCAGGGCGCTTTTCGAGCAGTACTCTATTGCCTGTCGGGCTATATTCGATATTCGACATGAAAGAACGCATCAGCATGATCCCGCGGCCACAGGGACGATCGAGGTTTTCTTCCTCGGTGGGATCAGGGACATCTTCCAGGCAGAAGCCCGGTCCTTGATCTTCGATTTCAACTTGCAGAAGCTGATCCTCAATTAAGCATTTGACACGAACGGTCTTGTCTGGCGAAAAACCATTACCGTGCTTGATGGCATTGACGATCGCTTCGTCTAAGGCAAGGCGAATTCCGAACGCATCGTGCGGCGAAAAAGACTCGAGTGTCTCAATCTTTCCGGCAATACGTTCCAACAGCGCCTGACCCGCTTCAGCGGTGCTGGGAATTGAAACCTCAAATTGTTCGTGAACCGCCATGTTGTCCGGGCGAGACCCACAAGGAAGAAGACGAAGCCAACAGGCTCTTGGAGGAGATTCACTCAACAAGTTGAATCAGACCGAATCACATTCCGTCCAGAGCTTCTTCCTGGGTGGACTTGATATCGAAGATCTTGTTCAAGCGTGTGATTTCGAAAACTTCATAAATTTCGGGGCGAATTGCGCACAGGCGGAGCTTGGCCTTGGCCGCCTTGACCTTCTTATCCATCGTGATGAGCTTGCCCAGCGCTGCGCTGGAGAGATACTCAACGATGCTGAAATCGAGGACGATCTTTTTGCGACCGTCTTCATCAACCAGCGCGAATAGCTGATTTCCAATGTTTTGGATATTCGTCTCGTCGAGGATCTTCTTGTCAACGAATCTGGCAACGGTGACGCCACCAATTTCTTCGATATCCAGCCGACGTTGTCCAGTTGACATGTGTTCTTTCCCGCGCAATGGGTGACTGGCCCGATCTGTCGCCTAAGTTGTGACTCGATCGCAGCTCGTTCGACAACTGCAAATTCAGCAACCGAAACCGAGTTCACTAAGGCATTGGCATCATGCTCTCGGTTGGAATCCGTGTCAAGCGTTGCATTACCGTCTGTTATGCCTGTACCGCAGCTTCTGCTCAAGGAACCGGAAATATTGTCCGGAAAATGGCACTGAGTTCGCTCTCGATGGCGATGGCGAATTCGCATTCGACCTGTTTGCCCAGAAGAACCTGCCTTTTTTTGAGCGGAATATGACAACTGATGCTCCAACTCGCATTCATCCAATGATGCAGATTCGCCTCATTGTGTGTGCTGCAATGGCCACAACACTGCTGATTAGAACCGTTTCCGGAGGCGACTTGGTAGTCGTTGAACTGAAATCCGGTCGACGGATTCGAGCCCACTCGATCGCGCAAGATGTGAGTCATCCTGACCATGTGACTCTCAAGATTGGCAACGCCCAAATTCAAATGGAGCGAAGCATCCCGTGGCAGCTGATTACTCGTATGAGCGCCCCGGCAGACCAACGCGCCGAACTCCGCATTCCGGAAAGTGTAATGGTAGTCGAAGATTTCGAAGAAAGGACCGCACTGCCACCGGCTCCGCTTCTGACGGCTACGCCGGAGCTTAGTAACCTCGTCCCGAGGCAAGGGAACTGGAACTCATCTTGGAAGCGGCCTGGGGGCTGCAATCTGCTCGATTGTCCTGCACCTCATGATCCAGGTATCGTTGTTGGAGTTCGCGATTTCAGCTATTCATCAGCACCACTGTCAGGCCTACGGCCAGATTGCTGCCGTTTCCCCATCGAGCCGTAAAGTCAGGCATTTCGCGCTGCCGCCCGATTTTAGAAACTCACCAAGTTCCGTGGCATGAGGTGTGAAACCAGCATGTTGCAGAGCGGCCTCCAACTTCGGGCAGCCAGCGTTGAGAACGACATCTTGCCCGACAACGACCGCGTTGCACGCGAAACGCGCCGCCTCATCTTCCTCGACTTCAATCAGATTCGGAATCTGCGCGAGCGCGCGCCGCGCATAATCATCGAATGCGGCCGGGTGGTAGATCGCCGTGCGAGCATCCAGCGGACAAAAGCAGGTATCGAGATGATAGAAATGGCCATCGACGAGTTGCAGCGGAATGACGCGACAACCCATCTGCTGTCCTAGCCACTGCATCGCCGTCGCATCACTGCGAACGAGATATCCAGCATAAAGTGTATCGCCGCAGAACAAAGCGTCGCCCGCCCCTTCAAAATACATTCCACGGGGCATTTCAATGGTTTGGAATCCGTGACTCGAAAACCAGGCCGCATCAACAGGAGTCTCGCCCTGCCGAGCAGCATGGCGAAACGAAGACAGAAATACCCGATCGTGCCAGATTACGCCTGCATTGGCGGTGAAAACGAGGTCAGGCAAACCCTTCACAGGATCCATCAACTGAACATCGACGTTCAAACTCGTGAGCAGTTCGCGGAGTGCCGCCCACTGTTTCCGAGATTGCTCCAGATCGCTGGGGATCGCGCGACTCATCCACGGATTGATTTCATATTCAATGCCGTAGAAATCCGGCGGGCACATGAGAATTGTGGACATGATGGCGGTAAAGCTTTCGGCAGAGGAAGTCGACGAGCACGAGAAGATGGTAGAATTTCGAACCGCAAGTCGCGATCGCAGATTTCTCCATCCGAAAAGATCGCGAAAACGATTATATGACGTGCCGTGATCAGACTCGATTCGCAGAATTTGGCGAACAGCAACCGCACCATCCTGTGGCACTTGCGTCGTGCGCCCATTTCGCTAGACTTTGCCTCCGCAGCGTTGGCGATCAACGCGGCATGCACCCCTAGCTCAATTGGATAGAGCATCGGTCTACGGAACCGAAGGTTGCTGGTTCGAGCCCAGCGGGGTGTA
>CAIMFH010000139.1 GCA_903840265.1 uncultured Schlesneria sp.
GACCTGCGACAGGCGTACCGCCGGCACCCGCAACGATAACAACTCCGGTGTTTCCGGTACCGACCTCGTCGCGCAGGCCGATTCGACGTCCCTCTCAGTCACCAGAGTCGGATCGTACGCCTGTCGCCGAACTGTTACATCCAGACAATTCGCGTACCGGCCCATCACACAGCTTCGCTGGAAACAGTGCGTCGGGGCAGTTGAAATCACAGAACCTCGCCGCCCTGACGTCGAGTCGACTGCTGTCTCGACCGAACATGCCTTCACCAGCGGCACAACGGGCCGAGTCGCAGACGATACCTTCAGGTCGAGGATACATGCCACAACGAAACGGCGCCCCCGGCCGCAACTTACAATCGACACATACGGTCGTTCTGGTGGCACGTCCTGTGCATGTGCAAGAGAGCGTCGTGTTGGCCGAGACGTCGAAAGGAAGCTGGCCCCATCAGGCAGGCCGCCGTGCGTCGTTGTCGTTTCATGGTATCAGGCGCCGCTAGGACCACCGTTCAGCAATGATCACTGAATAGTTCCAATAAATGGAGTCGGGAATGTCTGTTGAACAGTCGAACGCGATCCGTCCTGAACCTCCCGGCGATCTGGAGATACCGGCCCAGTTCGCAGGGATTGCGGACGAGATTCGGTTTCAGAAATTCAAAGTTCAACTGCATGAGCAGCTTCTGGATGCGATTCAGCTGTCGTCGCTGCAGGGGACCGAGCGTTCCAAGCGAGCAGAAATCCTTCGCCGCGCCATCACGACACTTGTGGCACGCCGTGCAGCCCACCTGAACCCGCCCGATCAGGAACGGATGATTCAGGGTCTGGTGGATGAAGTCGAAGGCCTGGGTCCGCTGGAGTGTCTGTTTTTCGATCCTGAGGTCTGTGATATTCTCGTCAACCATCCGTACGAGGTTTACGTGGAACGCCGCGGCATTCTGGAAAAGACTGCGGTCGTCTTTGCCGATGCCAGGCATTTGCTCCGTATCATCCAGCGGATGGCTTCTCGCGTCGGACGGCGGGTTGATGAATCGCATCCGATGGTCGATGCCCGCCTTCCGGACGGCTCACGGTTGAATGCCACGATTCCGCCATTGGCAGTTGACGGGCCAACACTTTCGATCCGACGCTTTCCGCAGGAGCCGCTGACTCTGGCAGATCTCTTGTTGAATGGCACGCTCAGCGAAGATATGGCAACGTTTCTTGAGTTGTGTGTTCAAGCGAGGCGCACTTGCCTGATCTCGGGTGGAACCGGTGCTGGCAAGACGACGCTTCTCAATACCTTGACCGCGTCGATTCCATCACATGAACGGATCATCACCGTTGAAGATTCTGTCGAATTGCGACCGCCTCATCCTCATGTTGTCCGGCTGGAGAGTCGACTGGCGAATACCGAAGGACGAGGTGCTCTGACACATCGAGATCTTGTACGCAATGCTCTGCGAATGCGACCTGATCGGCTGATTATTGGCGAAGTGCGCGGCCCCGAAGCGGTCGACATGTTGCAGGCCATGAACACGGGCCACGAGGGATCGCTGTCGACCATCCACGCAAATGACACTCGCGATGCTGTTTCCCGTCTGGAAATCATGGTGGCGATGGGAGGGATGGAGATCTCCGTTCCCGTGATTCGCAGTTACATCGCTTCCGGAATTCATTTAATCGTGCATGTGTGCCGTCTTCGAAATGGACAACGCAAAGTATTCCGAATCTCCGAACTCGTCGGCGCTGTACGTGGTGAATACCAGATCGAGGATGTATTTCGGTGGGATATGTCCACCGGCGGTTTTCTGTCAACAAACTATACCCCGCGCTGTTTCGAGCAACTGCGCCAGGTTGATGCCAGCCGGGCAGAGCGACTGTTCGGCGTGGCACCCGCGGCTTCTATTCGTGAATTGCAATCCGTCGCATGAGTTCCGCCTCATCCGATCGTAACGCCGCCCGCGTCCGATTGATGGAAGTCTCTCGGCGAATTCCATGGATCGGAATCAAAACCTCAATCGCACCTCGCGGCTGTCCGCAGAGAACTCCAAGATGAACGCACTCGTACTGCTCCTTCCAGGACTGACAATCCTTTGTGGAACCGTCGCCATCCTGAGCATGATCGCTGGTCGGAATCGACCGTTACCGCAGGACGGTCTGAATGACCAGACATTCTCATCATCCAGTCCGACGGACGTCTTCGGTCGCATCGAACATCAACTGGCCAACTGGCTGGATGATGCTGAACTGATGATCTCGGCGAAGACGGTCCTGCTGACAGGCATTCTTGTTCCGGTCTGGCTTGGCATCTGCGTCGTCGTCTTCGCGTTTCCTGCAGAATGGATGCTGGGTATCGTGCTTGTTCCCCCATTGATTGCCATATCGGCATTGATGTTTCGGCGCGGCCAGCGGCGCAAACTGTTTGATGAACAGTTGCCAGAAGCGGTCGGCTTGCTTGCGCGATCCGCTCATGCGGGACTCAGCATCGATCAGTCAGTCATGATTGCCGAAGAAACGCTGTCTGGTCGAATTGCCCGTGAATTCTCGCTCTGTCGGCAGCAGTTGCAGATCGGCAGCAGCCTGGGTAATGCGTTTCACACCATGGCCGTTCGAACGCGAAATCCGGATGTCTCGTTTCTCGCAACCATACTATCCGTTCATCGAGAATCAGGTGGAACGCTTGCCGAGACGTTGGACCGTCTGGCGGCGGTCCTGCAAGATAAGCTGACCATGCGACGTCAGCTCCTCGCCTCGACGAGTGCCGGGCGGTTCGCGACAAAAATGCTGGTGCCATTCGCCCCCGCCCTCTTCATTCTGCTTTCGATCGTTCAGCCCGAACATACAAACAAGTTCTTTACGTCGTCGCTGGGTTGGACGGTGTTTCTCACCAGTCTTGTTCTGGAAGTGATCGGCATCGCCTGGGTCGTTCTGCTGTCACAACCAGATTGAGAGGGGCAATCGCGATGAACGATATTCTGGTCTTCGCATCGATCACTGTCGCCGCATTCGCAGTGCTGGTGATTCTGGAGTTGCTCCGCAATTCACAGAAGCTCCAAACGTTACCGGCCATTGAATTCGATTTGCTGGATCAGGAGCCGCTACCAGCCTCGATCCGATTGCTGGCTGGAATGATTCCGCAGTTGGCCGTTGAGCGTCGTCGCGTCAAAAGCGATCTGCTGCGAAACGGCGACTATCAACCTTACGCATTGGAGCGATTCCTTGCCCTGAGAAATACGAGGGTGATTGCGGCCCTGGTCATTACCGTCTATTTCGCGTTTCTGCTTCCGGAGTTTCGCCGCGTCGTCGCCGTGACCGGTTGTCTGGCATCGCTGCTCCTGTATGCAGTTCCCGGGCTGGTGTTGCATCGCAAAGCAGATTCACGCGTCCAGAGGATCATGTCTGGCCTGCCGGATGCCCTCGACATCCTGTCAATGTGCCTTTCAGGCGGCTTGCAAGTGGACGATTCGATGCGATACATCACTCGATTCGCAGATGGAAGCCGTCCAGACCTGGCCGTGGAATTTGAGATTGTAGCCCGCCAGTCCGCAGCAACATCATCGAGTGAAGCGATGAACCGCCTGGGAACTCGCTTGAATGTCCCAGAACTGAAATCGCTTGGGTTGCTGCTGTTGCAGGCCGAACGGCTTGGCTCAAGTGTCGCACAAGGCTTTGATGAACTTGCCACCAATCTGCGAAAATCGTTTCGCCAGAAGGCCGAGGCCCGTGCGAACACATTGTCGCTGCAGCTTCTGTTTCCTGTGGTGTTCTGCCTGATGCCACCTGTACTGGCGATCTTGCTGGGCCCCCCTTTGCTGGACTTAAAGGAACACCTCGGAAAGCATCTGGCTCGCAGCCGGATCAATGGATCAAAGTCGACGCTTCAGGATCACGTTGCTCCGTAGGCTGCATTGGCCGACTGCTTACTACTGACAAAGCGATTGTAACATGAGTCACCATCCGAACTGCCGAATCGATCATCGCGCGGGAGCAATCACCATCGAACTGATCGCGGTCATTCCGATACTTATGATCACCTCCATTGCCATACTTCAATTTGGAAGCATTGTGGGTTCCACGAATCAGGTCGCTCTCGCCTCAAGAAATGCTGCGATTTCAGCGTCAAGACTGCCCGGATCGTCATCTGCCGCTGCCAATGCGACGCTGTCCACTGCAGGAATCAGTACGACCGGAGTCACTGTGAATGAAACTCCTTCAGCAATGAGCGTGCGTGTCACTGTCGGCGTGCCGCTTCAGAACATGTGTCCCGACTTTCTGAGATCTTTTGGATTCACTCTTGTCGGAAGAACTGTCACCGTCACAACAGTGATGCCACTCAATCCCTGAAAGCGATTTCAACGTGACAAGGCCCGATTTCATGTGTCGTCGCGTTCGCCGTCAGACTGCCATCAGTCACCAGCGATTCACGCCTGGTATTCAGTCACGTTCGGGTTTTGCGACGATCTGGTGCATTGCATGTCTGCCAATCGTCATTGCGGCAATCGCGTTTGTCGTCAGCATTGGAAGACTGAATCTGGCGCGAACCGAGCTGAAGTCTGCCGCTGAAGCGACGTCGATCGTGGGTTCCCGTGTCTGGGGACAGGCTGGTGATGGTCCTGGAAACGACGCAACAGGTCGAATTACAGGGCTCGCTGCAGCGAACGCCATGGTTTCGTCAAATACTGCAATAGGAGTCACTCCTTCGGTCGTCAGTATCGAAATGGGAACGTATGTGAGTGGAGTATTTGTATCGGGGGCACCTGCACCTGCTGCTTCGATGCGGGCAGTCCGGGCGACATTGAACGTGACTGTGCCAGGTAAATTCGGCGCATCAGATTACACCGTGAAGGGACAGTCACTGGCCTGGTTTAATGGAACTCGGTCTGTCCTGACCTTCGACTAACAGTTTTCGACACGGCAATCACTTTTCACTGCACCGCCGGACCGTTCCGGCTGCAGAAGTACCTGCACAACCACTGTCATCTGAGAGGTAGACTACCCATATCATGAATACACGTATGGTTTCGGCGTCGCCTGTCGTCACACGAAAGCGACGCCGCGGATCGGTGATTGTGGAGTATCTGCTGCTTTGCACAATTGTCGGAATCGGCGTCCTCGTGGGACTTGCAGCCGTCCGGGCAGCCCTTGTCAGCGAGTTGCAGGATGTCGCAACCGCAATCGAAGGGATCTCGTAGGCAGGTCGTGTACTGCCTGCAAATGGGGAATCGGAAAACCATGTTGCAAGTTCATCGTTCTTCGGTGCTGCTGTCGCGACACGATCGCACGGTGACCTCGTCTCGACGTGGAACACTTGTACTCGAGGCCTTGCCTGCGATTATTCTGTTGACTCTCTGCACGATGTGTGCCGTGAACTACACTGTCGTTGCGCTGAAACTGCAGGCACTGCAGGCTGCGGTCACTGCTGGTGTCAGACAAGCTGCGGCGGCCAATCTGCCAGGCACGCAAGAATCGGCCGCTCGATCGGTGATGCAACCGATCTGTGATGCGCACGGGATTGATCTGAGCACCGCGACTCTGACGTTTTCGACTCCGGCAATCCCTTCCAACACGTTGGTAGTGGAATTGGAGATTGGCATGGATGCGGCCGGCGTTCCAGACTGGCTCGGCACATTCGGGATCTCCTGGTCTGGCAGGAAGTTCAACCTGAAGGCCCTGTCGCCAATCGAGAACTGAGTGGCTGGTCGATCAACGAAATCGGACCATTCAGGAACCGTAGCTCGAAGATCGGGCACGTGTGCTGGCCAGCTGCAATCCGTCTGTTTGCGACCACGCACGATTCCAAATGAGCACCGCCCGGGCGTCGGTGCCATGGGATGATCAGCGGAACGTTCAAGCTCGCCGCGCCTGAACTGCAGGAGCTCCGTTTGTCAACGGGTATGTCACACCATACTCACTCATCTTCTTGTAGAGAGTGGCCCGGCTGATTCCCAAAGCCTTGGCGGCGGCTGTGCGATTTTGTCCGTAGTCATTCAACACTCGTTCGATCGAGGCTCGCTCGACTTCGCGGCGGTCCTGGCGGAGTGAAGGTCCGCTATTCGAGACGGTATGCGGTATCGTAGCCACCAACTCGGTTCCCAGATCCTGCTCTCGCAGCAACCCCGTGGGCGACAGGAGCGCAGCTCGCAGAATGCGATTTTTCATCTCGCGGATGTTTCCAGGCCAGTCGTACTCGGCGAGTTTCCACAGAAAGCTCAGGCTCACTCGCAATTCATTTGACTTCATTTGGCCGGACACCTCGCTGAGACAATTGACCGCGATGAGTGGAATGTCCTCGCGCCGT
Source organism: uncultured Schlesneria sp. (assembly GCA_903840265.1). Taxonomy (GTDB): domain Bacteria; phylum Planctomycetota; class Planctomycetia; order Planctomycetales; family Planctomycetaceae; genus Schlesneria. The sequence goes on from CAIMFH010000139.1 coordinate 6,275, forward strand.
TTTCGGAGAGCAGGCAATGCGAGGTCAAGGACATTGATTCGGTAATAGAGGTCTGCCCGAAAGCGCTGTTGAGCGACTGCGGCAGTTAGATCAATATTGGATGCGAAGATAAACCTTGCTCGCGTTTTGCGGGTTTCCACGGAGCCAACTGGTTCGTATTCACTGGTTTCAACGGCTCTCAGCAGCTTGGCCTGTTGATCAAGATGTAGAAGGTCGATTTCGTCGAGAAGCAGCGACCCTCCGGCGACAGCTTCAAGGCGTCCTGTTCGATCCTGATTGGCGCTTGTAAATGCGCCTCGCATGTGCCCGAAGAGATCGCTTTCCAGCAACTCTCCAGGAACTGCACCGCAGGCCAGAATCATGAAGGGTTCGTCCACCCTGTTTGACCACGTATGTACATAATGGGCCGTCGTGCTCTTGCCGGTTCCTGTTTCACCCGTAATGAGAATGGGAATTGGCATTGACGCAATTCGTTGCATTCTTTCCAGGACGTTCCGATAACTCACGCTGAATGTCAAAATTGGCGGATGCTGCCCATGCGCTACCGAATACAGTGCCGGCCTCTCTGCCCTCACGACTGGCGATAGAATCGCAGGCCAGTTCTGCGTTTTTACGTCCCCAAGGTCCAATTCACTATCTGCAAAAAGAACTGCCTGCCGGGACTGTTCGACTGACATCCCGCCGGAAGTGATCGCAACAAGTCGCACACGCGGAGGAAACTGATCTCGAAGTGCCATGGCACTCGTGAACGCGGAATGCTGGTATCCAACGTCGCGCAGATCGATCCCCACGACCGAAAATTCGTCGGACGAGGCGTGATCAAGCAATGCGCCAACGCAATCGAACAGCCGGGAAGGTGACCCATGTGCAGCGGTCAAGTCCGCCAGAGTCGGGTCCTGAGTCAGTATTGCAATCGCCGATGGCATGTGCCGTTCCTTCATTCGAGGGGTAAGTGCAGCACTTTCCTCTGTGTCATCTTCTCAGAGAGAACCGAATTGCGCTTCTCTGCAGACATCTGCGATCTGATGCAGGTCGACTGCGGGCTTCCAATTGTCCGCCTCATTGGTCCCGAGGGACACTCTCGCATTTTTCTGCGAGTCTGCGCACTGCGTCGCTCGTTGACATCATCCGTAATTGACTTGCGGGCCGCAGCCGATCTAAAAGGCCTGCAGAAGCCCTGGCTCGTCAGTTTCTACTGTCCGACTACATCGGTTCTACGGTTCGTCTAAATCGACGTTTTTCAGCGGCCTCATACACGGCGGCACGTCCGGTTTCACCAATTGGCGGATGTCCGCCTCGTGGTAAAGGTGCGTCATGACTCTCATGAAAGTTGCATTCTGCACGTTGCTCGCGTTCGACGGCTTCAGCGCTGTTGGATTCGGAGCGGACCAGGACGAACACGGCGTAGTCGCGATGGATGCTCTCAACACCGCAAGGCAATTGGCAAGCGAAGGGCGACTCGAGGATGCATTGCACATCACGCATCTGGTGCAGAGATTACCGACACTGACCGACGCTGAGTCGCGAAACTGCCGGTCACTGCTTTCCTATTGCCAGTCCGTCGCCATCAGTTTGTCCGGAGATGCGCATGGAGTGGATGCCAGCCTGAACAGGCCACGAGAACGCGCGCGTGTCTCTGCAAATGACGCGTTGGTCAACGACGGAAGTTTTGAAGTCGACAGAGCAACGCCAATTGCGACTGGAACCGCGGCACCGGCATGGGACGGTTCTGGTCAGGGGCCCCCGCAACTCACTCCGCATGTCGATGCTGGGGCGGATGTTCCCCGGTTGTTAAGCGAAATTCGAGAGCGAGACCTCGATCTGTCTCAGCGGCACTGGGCACTGACGCTGGCACATCGGGAATGCGTTCACGCGGACAATGTGTACCATCGCGCATCTGACTGGCTGCCGCCGACGATCACGTCTATTTTATCTGCACCGGCACATTGGCCTGGCGAGTGTGAGGTCGATCCGGTCTTGAAAATCGCTCCCAAAGCGTCAGTCAATGATGCGTCCGCTTCGGAACCCGCCAAAGTAAGAACAGGCGATATCGTCCTGCGTTGGCCGGGTGATTTCGTGCCCCCGAACTCGATCTGTTCGTGGAGCCTGGTCACGTGCGGAATCCTGGTTGGTATCTGTCTCCGATGGTCAGCGCAGTGCGGCATTCAAATCGCTAAACGAAGTCATGTTCGATTCGGGCAGATATCGACGGCAACACAGCAGCTGTGCCAGCAGTATTCGTCCGCCCCTCTGGCACGCGAAGCAACCGACGACCGGTTCAGCGACATCTGTTCGCAAATCGCCGATGACAATCGGCGGCTACGGTAGATCGGATGTCAATCACGCAGCGGAATCCGAGTAAGAAGTAACTCTGTTCATAACGTTTGTCGGCTTTCAGGAGCAGCACAGTGGCATCCCAGATCAATGTCGGTATGGATTTAGGCAGCTATAAGACGGCAGTGATGACATCCGAGGGGCGGCGCGCGGTGATGCCAACCGTGGTGGGACACCCCAAGGACGGAATCGCCCGTCGCTTGCTGAAGACTGACACCGTGTTCGGTGACGCGGCGATTTACAATCGCCATTCGCTGGAGATCATCCGACCCCTGGCATTTGGCCGGCTGAAATTCGTGCCCTCAGATGTTCTCGATACGCACGAACAGGACGTCGCACGAATTCAACTGGAGTCACTTGAGAAGATTGTCGAGCATGCCTTCAGTCTGGTGGGGGTTCAGCGAGGAACTGCGGCTGCGGCAATGATTGGCGTTCCAGCAGTTGCAAGTTCTGAGTCAAAAGACCTGATTGTTCAGGTCGCTGAAAAGGTTTGCCATTCGGTAATGGTCGTGTCAGAGCCCTTTGCGGTCGCCTACGGACTGGATTGCCTGCACAATTCCCTGGTCATTGATATTGGTGCTGGAACAACGGACATCTGCGCGCTGACAGGAGTATTTCCTCCCCCCGAGCATCAGCAGACGCTGACAATGGGAGGCGACGCGATTGACGCCGAACTCTTTAAACTTCTGCTGGCACAGTACCCGACCGCCATTTGCAGTCCCGAAATGTTGCGGAACCTCAAGGAGCGACATGGCAGCCTTGCAGAAGGGATTTCGCAGGTCGAATTGACCGTCGTGATCGAAGGGAAGCCGATAATTCTCAATGTTGCGCAGCAATTGCGTCAGGCGTGCCAATCCCTTGTGGAGCCCGTATTCAACGGAATCACAAAATGTCTTTCCATCTGGGACAGTGAAACACAAGATCGCTTGCTGCGAAATGTGATTCTCGCTGGTGGTGGAAGTCGGATGGGTGGACTCGATGGCGTGCTGGAACGACGGCTTCAGGACTATTACGGTCTCGCTCGCGTGAGTTGCGTTGACGATCCCGTATTCTCGGGCGCTGCAGGCGCCCTGAAACTGGCGATGGAAATGCCTTCAGAGCACTGGACCATGGTCAGGAAGGCCGCTTGAACAGCATTTTCGGTTGATTCGGATTTGTCCTCGGTGCGACTGCCCCAACTGCTGCGGAAGGCTGACATGTCGGCATTCCGCAGCAGCAAGGCAGAATTCAGGTCATGAATTCGATGCCTGTGTGCAATTGTCACCCCGACGTTGCATTCGAATCGCAAGTTCCTGCAGAATTCCATCCATACACTTGCCGTCAATCGGCTTTGTGACTTGCAGATCGAATCCCGATGAAATCGCCGACGCGACGGTCGCCGTGTCCAGCCACCCGCTGATTGCCACCAGCATCACATCGCTGCAACTGCCGATCTGCCGCAAACGCCGTGCGACTTCATATCCATCGATAATTGGCATACAGACATCGATCAAAGCGAGGTCGGGCACTTCTTTACCGATGAACGCAATCGCTTCGGTACTGCTGACAATGTTGTAAACCTCATATCCCTGAATGCGCAATCTGAAAGCGAGGCTCTCGGCGACTCCCGGAAAATCGTCAACGACGACGATCTTGCCTTTCGAGATCTCAGAAGTCGGCAAACTTGGATGCCGACCGATGTCAGAATCGCTTGTCATTAATCCGTCTGCACCCGATTGAGAGAATCGAACCGCTCAAGTTCATCATGATACCAAATCGCAAACAATTTCCTTGCAAATCCTCCCATTTGTGTAATTCGCGACCGGGAGCGCTGGTTGTCGGGTTGTTGTTCTTCTCAACGTGTCCGTTCGCTCTTTCGTGATTGCGCGAACAATTGCGCTGTCACGCAATCGCCCGATTCGCGAGCTGAAACTGTCAGCATCTTCGGCGAATCGAAGGATATCTTCTATGTGAAGCTGACGATTCTAACCCCAATTGGAACGGAGTGCTGCCAAAATGACGATCACGGGTATGGGACTTGCTCATGCAATCTGGTTCTGTGGTGTTGCCGGACTCGCAACAGTTGCCATGTTTACAGATATGAGTGCCAGAAAAATTCCTAATTGGCTGACAGTCCCGGGATTTCTCCTTGGGCTCTGCTTTCAAATAGTGGCGAATGGCGGACCGGGTGTTGTCGATGGGATGATGGGTTCTGGAATCGGAGCTTTTCTTCTGCTGCTGATGTGGCTTTGCGGAGGTGGCGGAGGCGGCGATGTCAAACTTATCGGATCGTTGGGAATCTGGCTCGGGGCATGGCAAACAATTTGCGTTCTCACCTGCAGCACGTTCTTCATCGCGATAAGTACGCTCGTATTCCTGATCTACAAGCAATTCACAGTTCGCAGGACGGCGTCATTAAATGGACTACCAGTGACGAACCGCAGAGGTATCCCGCGAGTTCGACTGGTGATTCCATACGCCGTTCCAGTCGGGTTTGCCACGTGGATACTTTTGCTTGGGAATGGTCGATTTCAACTTCCGCTGTAACTGTGGCCTGTTTTATGCAAAGTGGTGTTCAGCGCTCCGCGTGAAGATGGTTGGGCACACAGATGTGGATTACATCCCGGCACAACGACATTTGTGACTACCGTCCGCAAATCGATAACAAACTGACGGAATGAACTTAGAGCTACGTGAGGGACGCGGCGTGAAATCAAACATTGCCAGGGCACTGATCGTCGATGACGATGTTGATACGCGGTCGGCCCTGAGAACATCGCTTGAGGAGCGAGGCTTCCGATGTGACGTTGTGGCTGACGGCAACACGGCGCTCCGTCGAATCGCACATCAGACCTATGATGTCATCGTGATCGAATTGCTTCTGCCGCTAACCGACGGTGGAGAGCTGGTCATATCAATATGTTCTCTGGAGCATTCGCCCGTCATCGCGGTTCATACCAGAGTTTTTGAGCGGGAAGTCTATCTGGGATTGCGAAACGAAGGGGTCGACGCAATCTTCTTCAAACCGCACGACTGCACCATGATGGCGGACACACTTGTGGGATTGTTTGAGCGTCGGTCATCTGCTCAGGCTGGTGTCGGCCGAAGTCTGGCAATCACGAAACTTCGGAAAGGTGACGCTTGGATTCAGCGATCCCAGATCAGGGTTGAAGTATTTCGGTTCTCCATCATGATTCTGGCGACCGTGTTGCTCAGTCTCGGCTGGGGAAGTTCAATTGACTCCAGCACGGCGGCCGTTTGCAGGTTGTTCGGTCTGTGCGGCCTCGCCTTCTACTTTTGCCTGGAATTCGTGGCATATAGCCGCGACCTGCAACGTTCTTCGCTGATACGATGGGCGGCAGAACGGCGCCTTGCCGAGCACGTGGCGCTGAGCAAACAAGGCATTTGAGCTCATTCGGGCCTCCCCACTGAAGCGTCAGGACGACCACTCGTGCCTCAGATCGGTAGTCCGTGGCAGATCAGTGGCATTTGTAGGCATTTAAGGCCCAGCCGGATTCGCGGTGGCGATTGCAATGGCAGAAAACAGTTCTGATGTCAGGATGGGCTTGGCGACATAACCATCCATACCCGCTCCCAGGCACTTCTCGCGATCCTCTTTTAATGCATGCGCCGTCATGGCAACAATCGGAATCCGCCGATTCATGCCGATTTCCTGTTTCCGGATCCGTGCCGTGGCTTCGAGCCCATCCATGACGGGCATCTGTATGTCCATCAGCACCAGATCGAAGTTTCCGCTCCAGACGTGATCGAATGCTTCCTGACCGTTGTCGGCGATCACGACCTGATGCCCGGCTTTCTGCAGGATTCGCGAGGCCAGGAACTGATTGACGAGATTGTCTTCGGCAACCAAGATCCGGAGCCCCTGCGTCGGTTTCAAATTCGTCGTCGGCACGGGAGTATGTACTTGTTGGGCATCCGTTTCGGTCCGTGTGCCAAAACGGCCCGTGAAGTGAAACTGACTTCCGGAACCTGGTTGGCTTTCGAACCAGATCCGCCCTCCCATCATTTCCACCAGCCGTGCAGAAATTGCCAGCCCCAGCCCCGTCCCCCCGAACCGGCGAGTCATCGAACTATCGGCCTGGACAAACGGACGGAACAGGATCGATTGCTTGTCAACGGGGATACCGATGCCGGTGTCAGTGATCGAAAACCGCAGAGTCACCGACTGCTCAGAACGCTCTTCCATCTGGACCAGAACCGAAATCTTTCCAATTGCGGTGAACTTCACCGCATTCCCGACAAGATTGATGACGATCTGCCCCAGCCGGAGAGAGTCGCCAATTAGATTGTCAGGGACATCGGGCTGGACCTCGAAACACAGTTCGAGCCCTTTTTCGTGAGCCTGCAGTGCCAAAGTGCCAATGGTCTTACCATGTTTCCGCAGCCAAGTCTGCCATGGTGCAGCATGTGCGTACTCTGGCTGACGTCCTTGGCGGGAATTGTGTTGCTGCCCTGACCTTCGATGACCCCAAGGCTGCCAATGAAGTTCTGGCTTCGTTGCGTTTTGAACGAATCATTCAGGACGCAGTTGTCTCCGACCACACGGGTAAGAACTTTGCGGCCTATAATCACGACGGTCAGGCTACTGTGCCGCTGCCGCCGGAGGTCGGTGCAGAGCCAGGGCACCGTTTTGAGACCGACGGGACTTTGCAGATTGTCGCTCCGATCTATGACAACAATGAGCGGATCGGAACAGTCGTTCTGAAAGCGGGGATGACACAGGTCACCGCGCGCTTTCACCAGCAGTTGTTGACCGCGCTGGTTGTCCTGTTGGGGTCAATCATGCTGTCCTTCGTCTTTTCATCGATTCTGCAGAAGTTTGTGTCGGTGCCAATTATGAAACTGGCCGCGACAGCCGAACACATTTCCGCGAACCATGATTTCTCGATCCGCGTCGAACGTGTGGCAAACGACGAGATTGGGTCGCTGTATACCGCTTTCAACCGCATGCTCGACCAGATTGAATCCAGCGCGGTCGAACTGAAACGCTCGCACGACGATCTGGAGTTGCGAGTCGAAGATCGAACTTCGCGTCTTTCCGAGGCCAATGAAACGCTCAGCCATGAGGTGGTCGAACGCAAGAAGGCTGAAAACGAGCTCCGCGAACTGCAGGCCCGGAGCATCGAGTCGGCGCGCCGCGCCGGGATGGCCGAAATCGCCACCAGCGTGTTGCACAACGTTGGCAATGTCCTCAACAGCGTCAACGTGGCTGCCGCCCTGATCCGCGACAAGCTGAAGTCGTCGGGCGTGGCTGATCTGAAGAATGCCACGGAACTGCTGAGCCAGCACCTGGAGGATGTCGGTGAATTCATTTCCAGTCATCGGCAGGGGAAACAGCTGCCGCGATTTTTGATCCAGCTGAGCCAGAAGATGTCGGCGGACGAGGTCTTGATCGGAATGGAAATCAAAACGCTTACGGAGAACATTGAACATATCAAGGGAATCGTTTCATTGCAGCAATCCTACGCCGGTATTTCTGGTATGATTGAGCAGTTGTCATTGGCAGAGTTGGTCGAAGACGCGGTCAAGATTAATTCACAATCGATCTCGCGTCACAAGATCGAGTTGGTTCGTGAATTCGAGGACTTGCCCCCGCTGCAGACGGAGAAACAGAAGGTGTTGCAGATCCTGGTCAATCTGATCAGCAATGCCAAATATGCAATCGCCGCCGTAGAGCAGTCGTCGCGGCGCATTACATTGCGAGTTTCGCGGGCCGCCACAGATCGAGTTTGTGTCGAAGTGATTGATAACGGAATCGGCATCCCTCCGGAAAATGTGACACGCATTTTTTCGCACGGATTCACGACGCGCCGGGACGGCCACGGCTTCGGACTACACAGCGCCGCCAATCTGGCTCGCGAACTTGGCGGTGCTCTCACAGCCCGCAGCGCCGGGCTTGGTCAAGGGGCCGCATTTACGCTCGAGTTGCCGTTCAAAACGGGCCGCGCTTCGACAACAGGGAATAACTAAATCCCCCCCCCGTTGTGGGATTGGACAGTTGTCCACCTGATCCCAGAAATCAATTGCCTTCATACTGTTCCTGGTGTTTTCTCAATTGAATCGCCTGTTAGTGGCCCAATCAGCGTGCGACACGTGCGAAGTCCAATTGGCACCAAGCCTCACATTTCTCATTTTTAATTGCAAATTCTCAATGCGTTCCCAGATTTTGTGGCATTTTTGTGGCGTCGCCGATCACGCAGACGAATCTAAGACAATACGCTCGACTTGACGTCCTCCAGAAATGCCCTATATTTCAAGCGTTGTGCACACAACGGGCAGGCAATCAGTCGTCGGCTCAGAGAATCCCTCCCTCTCCGTATCCAATGTGAACCCTTCCGTAACTGCTTACCAAATAGCATGTTGCGGAAGGGTTTTTCATTGGCACAGTTCTCTGTGACAAGACTGTGTCAATCGATGGCCCTGCCGCAGGACCTGGACAGCACGATCGCATGGATTGGGAGAGTGATTTGTCATCGCATTCATTTCGACTCAGACCTGTCGACCTTCGTCCGACATCCCCGGAAACTGCGGACCAAATTTGAAATCAGGCAGGCAGCGATCCGCGGACTGACCTGCCCGATACGAAAGCTAGCTGGCGGCGAGCCCAGCTGTAAAGTCCAATTGCGGTTCGTCGCTTTATCTTGTCCTTTCCAGAGACGAGCAATCACCCCTGGTAAGGGCCTTCCACTGTCTCACATGCCAACGCCATCGTGGAGCGAGAGCACTCGCGTGTCGTATTCCCCGGCCAGAGCGAGGAGTTCAGTGACTTCGCTGCCACGTCCCAAGCGAGTCACATCCTCCATCGCGATGAGATCGACAGCTCCCGTACGGATCAGCGCCACCGTCTCCACGAATGCACCTCGAGTCGCAAGCCCGGCACTCTGGATCAAGTCGATCAAGTGACAATCGATGGGCCCATGGTAGTTGTCAGCGATCACGTCCTTGACACGATTCGCTTGCTCGCCCAAGTAAGGCACCCCGTGACAATTACTGGTTCGAGAGACCACACCGACCACCAGGGTATGACCATTTCGCGGAGCCAGCGTTCGAAAAACTTCGTCAATCAACATCTCACACGTTCCTTTCGGCTTGACGGTTGGACCGCCGAATCCAGAATTGCCGCTGAGTCTGCGCCAGATGGACTCCTCTCTCGGCGTGAAACATGGATTCGGCTCAACCCCCAGCTCCCTCGCGGATCAATCATGGGATCAGTTGCGCCGGTGACCCGCAAACGGGCGCATCTGAAGGGATTCATTCGTTGATGACGGCGGAGAAATCGACTTTCGCCATTGCAGTTTGAGAGGCGGCATCATGCAGGTGGTAGTAGCGTTTGATCATTTTGCTGCTGCGATGGCCGAGCCAGGACATCAATGTTTGTTCGGGAGTATTTGAATTAGCGCAGATCGAACAAAAGACGTGACGGAAGCTATGCACGCGACCATCCGCAAATCCCAGCGCCTCACCCGGCCGGGTGGGGAATTGGCTTTTCAGCGGCGTGAGGACATCACGGATGAGTGCTGTGCGCACTCGGTCTGGCTTAAGTCGGCCACCGCCCGAGCCATGGAACACATATCCATCTTGGCTGCGAGGGATACTTTTCAAGATCGGAAGGAGTTCGGATCGGATCGGGAAGTGTCGACTGCGTCGCCCCTTAAGTTCGCGAGCGTTTCCGGCTTTCCGGCGAGCGGCGCTGTGGCGCTCGTCGATCAGCCGGATTCGCTTGTCCGTGGCGTCGAGTTCAAGGTCGGTCCATCGCAACGTCGCCAGTTCCGAAATGCGCATGCCCGTATAAACCAGGGTCGAGAGGACAACGTGCAGCCACTTCAAATCCTGCGTGGTCTGGCAATGATGCAGCATGGCTCCGACTTCGGCCGGCGTGTAGCAATAGGTGTCGGACTCGTCTGGTTTGGTGAGTGACAATTTGAAAGAAGCGGACGCCGGCAGATGACCTTCCTCGACCAAATACTTGACCATCTGCTTGATCGTTGTTAGCTCGAGATAGACGGTCGCATAGGCGTAAGCTTCTTCATCGAGCCAGCCTCCATACTGCAAGACCCGAGCTTTGTTGATCTGCCCGAATTGCGTCACGTTTCGTTTGCGACAGAATTCGATGAACTTGTCTCGGACAGGTTTATAGCGCTTAGGGGTCCGGAATCTGATTCCACGAATGGCTTGACGACCTTCCACGGAGGCCAAATACAAATTCCAACCCTCGACCAGAGACAATGTCGACGCTTGCAGATCAAGAATGGACCGGTCCTCGATTCCGTTCTCAACAGCCTTCACACGGTCCAGTTGAGAGAGTGATTGCAGCGCTGCTTCTCGGGTATCGACGGCCAGCGAATAACGTCCCAGTTTCGTAGGATTGGAACGGCCGTCCGCGTAGTAGACGCCGCTTCTGATTGTGAGGATCCAGCGGTAATACACACACTGTACTTCATCGTTCTTTCTTTGCTTGGGCATGGTTCTCCTTTAATAAGTGATCACTTCGTGAGATACGCTTTTGCCAGCGCGGAACAGGCCCTGACCGCCGTGCTGCAGGGGCGAATTGTGGTGCCGTCACGTCTGCCGTGAATTCGGCCGCGGAGACTTTCGGGGCCTGTAATGCAATGGAATCAGTGGCAATCAACACTCGCGTGCCTTTGCCTCCGGGTTGAGCGACGCGGAAGCAACCTTCCTTGAGGCGTCCCCGGACGGTGCTCTCGGACAGCCCAAGGTGTGCGGCGAACTTGGCGATCGAGAGCCAAGTCGGTAACTTGACCGCATCATTTCCCGACGTTGAGGGAGTGTCGCTCGGGATTGCCGCTGCGTCGGTTTGAGCACGATTTGACGGCGTGGGATGTATGCGATGCATTGGCGTGCCAAGGATGAGGAGGGGCTATCTCATTTCTTTGTAACCGTCCTTTCGCTGGCAGTCATGGGTAAGCGATTTCGAATGTGCTTCCCTACGGAGTAACCACTTTAGAGGTCGACAGTTATGCTGGGTCGCATGGGAACGCCGCGGAAAATTCCGCTAACTCTCCTCCCAACTCCAGTTTGCCGTGGACCACGGCCGCACACGCCTTCTGAGAAAACAGCAACCGTTGACTTTCGCGCAGTTCGATGGCAGCAATTTGAACTGCAATTTTCAGGCGATCCTCGGATCCAAGAACCTGTTATGTACGCGCTACCGACGCGATTGATCGAGCAATTGCGACAAAGAGCGCCGAATTTGCTCAATGCTGAGGATCTGAAGTTTGAGACGCAATTGCGAGAACTTGGCGGAACGGGGTTCTGTCAGGGCCGTGCGTTTGCCAGTGAAGTCCTCGACCCGTTTTACACTGCGGATCTGCCCGTGGATCTATACGGCGAATTTTTTCCCACAATCTTCCGACGCGGCCAGTTTGGGATGCACGATGCCATCGGTGGTAACAAGGTCAAGAATGAACGACGGGAAGTTTTGCGGAAAAGCCTGTTGCGACAACTGGCGGAGCGACATCGTGGATATGCTGCATGGCTCGTGACGAATTCCGCATTCCGCGACGAAGCCGCTCGTGTTCAACGAACATGGGAAGAGTGGCCCCAGCTAAGTTCACATCTGCCCACGCTTGAGGCGCTTTCAAAGTACCCTCGACTCAGTGCAGCGGGGATGAGTCAAGTTGCTCGGCTTTACCAGCAAGCAAAACAACTCCTTGAAAGGTGGAATCTAACCGGTTTCGATACCTGGGATTTACCAGTGCCAGTTTCGCCTGTTTTTTTGACAGACGACCACATACCGAAGAATGCCTTGAAATCGATGGGCACGTCATTGTTTCTTCCCTGGTCGACACCTCTCGGGCAAGAAATTCAGTTGGAAGCGGTAATCGAATATCACCGGGGGCGACACGAGTTGGCTCACCTCGACCAATGGCTTAGACCCCGCGATGACCAATGGGGCCCCGTCCGATCGGCGAAACTGATGCAGTTGTACGTCTATTTAGAACTCGCCATCAAACGACGATATGGCGATCGTCTCCGTGATCAGCTAGGAACCGTTGACAAAGTCTTCCGCAGCTTTTGGCACGAGGAGGAAGGAAGAGAGACGGAGGCAAGTGTTAAGGCTGACGCTGAAAAAAGGATACGTCTGGAACTGAAGAAACGTCTCAACGCGATTGGTGCACCTGCTAATGCTTAGCCTTTACCACATGTTATATGCCCGAAAAAGTCCGGCTTTTTAGCACTATTTGCTGGTGATTGCTGCATGCAAGCCTGCTGCTACTTCAACAGATTGGGTTGACGTTCGTTGATCTGTGCACACCCGCCGGGTTTGTCGAATAGTGCGGGAACCGCTGAGCTTCAGAAGCAATGTGGTGCTGTAGAACCCACATTTTGACCAGTCATAAAGCGAGAAGACCGCAGGAGCTAAACGCCTACGCAGCGATCCAAGGAAACTTTCCAAGCATGGCGTTCGTTGAAACATCAATCTTCTGAATCGGATGGGAACATCAAGCTCCCGGCTACCGACGAACGCAACGCCGGACGCGAAGCACCAGATGAGATCTGTGGTTTTGGGATAGTAGTCGCTTAATGACTCGAGCTCTGCTGTGATACAAAGACGGTTTCCTAGCTACATTCCAACACATTGATTCTTTGCGGTGGCAGCGACGGATATGTCGCCGTCAGAATGAAATTGTCACTCTCAGCGAATTGGCCAACTACTTCGATCGTTGAGCATTCGATGAAAGTCGGTTAGCGACGACCAAGGGTGGAAAATGAAGGAACCCACGCGGTGGGCCAGCAGCACGAGGTTCCACGGGGAGTCGAGACGACACCGCCGCCCATTTTCAGAAACATGTTTCAGGCGACAGAAGTCTGTGCCGCGTGCATTTCTTGAGTAAGAAAGTGATGCGCAATACGCATCGGTCGATGTGACCGATGCGGCGAAGCGATTGGTCAAAATCGCTCCGTTGTGATCATGTGGAGACGACTCGGACACCGGCCGTAAACCCCTGGATTCACGAGAAAGCCGTGTTCTAATTCCCAGATGAGATCCTTGAAATCGACTCGCTGTGCCGGTGCGAGGCAAGTGCGATGGTGCGTGCTTTCACACTCCACGAGTAGGGAAGCCGCGGTACAGAAACGTCCGACCTCTGGGCAACGTCCGGAACTTCGCTTGACTCTCATGCATAGTGCATTGCAATCTCATGCAATGTGCATTAGATGGGTGGTGGGTCGAGCCGGTGGCGATTGGGCGATTTCGTGCTGGGGAGGCGGTGAATGGTGAAACAGAATGAGGATGTGACCGACGCGGAATTGTCAGTGCTGGAGGTACTTTGGGAGCGGCCGGAGGGGGCGCCGGTTCGAGAGATTGTCGTGGCGATCTACGGACAACATGAACATTCACTCCACGGCGGCGTGAAGAGCTTTCTGGATCGATTGATGGAGAAGGGATACGTCACGGTCGACAAGAGCGGGTTTGCCCATCGGTTCTGCGCGAAGGTGTCGCGGCAGGAGTTTGTCGGGCGACATTTGAAGCGTCTGGCGGAAAGCCACTTCGGCGGCTCCCTCACACCGCTTCTGTTGTCGTTGCTGGAGCAGACGGAATTGAGTCGGAAGGACCGCGCAGCGATTGAAAAGATGATCGAAAAAATGGGAGATTGAGCAATGGACGAACTCTGGATGCGACTTGGCTGGAATCTCGTCCTGTGTATTCCGTTTGGTATCCTGGTCTGGGGTCTGTGCCGAGTCCCCTGGATTCACTCGCGGCCTGCCGTCTGTCACGGTCTTTGGCTGCTGGTCCTGTTCAAGATGGTGACGCCGCCGTTCATTTCCGTACCCGTCTTGCCTGCGACCGGGCCCTCGATTCCGGATGAATCTAAAGTCCTTGCGGAACCATTCACCAAGATCGCCGATCTTACGCCTCCATTTATCGAATCAGAACGAAAATTCCCGAAAATTCCAGTGATCGTCAAAGCGACTCAATCACCAGAACGCGGAGCATCGCCGACATTGGCTTCGCCCAATAGCCTGGCGTCAGGTTCAACGAGGACCAGTCTTTGGCGAACAGCGACGATCACACTCGTCGTGGTCAGTCTGGGTACGACTCTCGCCGTCTGGCTTGCTTCTCTTCGCCAATTACAACGGCTGCAGCGTTTGTTGCGCGATCGTCAGTCTCCATCGGAACGTGTGACTCAATTACTCACCAGTCTCGCCCCTCGGTTTCGGTTGCGGACAATTCCCAACCTGGTCATTGTGAATTCGCCGATTGCCCCGGTTGTCTGGTCAGGACCGCGGCAAGTTGTCGTGGTCCTCTCACAACAGTTGATTGAGTCGCTGGACGACGATCAGATCCAGAATGTGCTGGCCCACGAACTGGCGCACCTCGAACGACGCGACCAGTGGAGCAACCTGTTCGGTTTCTTCGTGGCGACAGTGTTCTGGTGGCATCCCGTAGCGTGGATCGCTCGGCGAGAACGATGTCTGGCAGCCGAAGCGTGCTGTGACGCCCTGGTGCTCGAGCGCTGCGGCGGGTCGAGGAAGTCGTATGCTCAGACCTTGCTTAAGGTGATGGACCTGGTCGATCGCAGCAAGTTATCGCGGTCTGCTTTGGTGCTGAACTTTGACGGCACATCCTCATTGCGAAAGAGAATTCAAATGATCGCTGATTCGGCCACGAGAACTCGCGTTTCCGCAGGTGGATGGTCGCTGCTGCTGTTGGTTGCCGCATCGTCGCTGCTATTGCCCGCCCGAGCCCAGGAGCAAAGGCAATCGAAACGGCAGACGCCCGCCAAATCTGGCGGCGCAAAGGACAATTCGCCGTCTGCCGCACAACAGCCGGACCAATCCGACACGCCAATTGCACCGGGCAAGTACTACGTCGTCGGAACGGTGGTTGAACAAGAGTCGAAGCAGCCGATCGTCGGGGCCGGTCTTCGCTTTCTGATCGACGGGGAGCCGAACCCGGACAAGAAACTGGTGCGTGCCGCGACCGATGAAAAAGGCCGATTCCGAGTGGATGTCCCGATTGGAAACCTGCGTGTGTGGTTCCCGGAGCTCAAGGCAGGGTATTGGCTGGACCCTGCTGACAATACGAGGGCATTGGCCACGTCCGTCGACGAACCGGTGGCAACTCTCGAACTCACGGCCAAGCGCGGGCCAGCCTGGCCGGTGCAGGTCACGGTCGACGGGGGAATTCCTGAAAACACCCAACTGCAGATCTCCGTCCACGAAGTCGAGGATGACGCCGTGCGAGCGAAATGGCTGAAGGGAGAACCCGTTTCATTTATGAAGCCATTGGTCAGTGCCATGTTTTCGCTCGATCACGACGGTCACGGGGCATTCACTCAGTGCGGAACGTCAGGCAAAATTTTCGTGAGCGTCAGCGGAAATTCCGCTGACGGCGGAGATTTCAAACTGGGCCAGATTACGACCGAGCTTGTTGTCGATCCCACGTTTGACATGACAAAAGTGAAAACGGTCAATCCGGTCCCAGGTACCGAGAAAGTCGAACTCATCGACGAGCGAGGCGCGAAAGCGACGATCTCTAAAGCGCAGGTGGCCGTGACGAACGGGCTGCCGCTCCTCACGTTCCAGCTTCCACGAATAAAACTCGAAATACAGGAATTCGTCGGTCGGGTCGTCGATGCTGCAGGCAAGCCGATTGCCGACGTCCGCGTGGGAATGGCGGCCGGAGTCAAAGGGAGTGGGAGCGCAGAATGTCCTGAAACTGGCATGACCGACGCGGAAGGAAAATTCCAGCTCAAGGTTCCCCTATTCGAAACGAATCAGGACATCGATCTGACGTTCAGCTTCAACAAAGACGGGTTCGCCTGCCTTGATTCTCAATACTTTCCGTTTCCGAAGAAACCAGTCGAAGCGATGGACATCGGGAAGTTCACGTTAAATGCCGCACGATGGCTTCCCATCCGCGTGGTGGATCAGGACGATCGTCCGGTCGCGGGGGTAGTCGTGGAGCCGACTGACAGTTATGCCGCGCGCCGGATGGCGATCCGGACCGATGCCGAAGGACGCGGCATCCTGAAAAATCTTCCCGTCGGCAGGGCCAGCGTGATGTTGATGTATCCGGGTCTGAATGAGTCGCGCAAACTCGTGGTGAGCTCGCTCCAAGCTGATAATACGGAGACCAATTTGCGATTGAAAACTGCGGTCGTTCTTTCGGCCGTCGCTGCCAAACCGAGGGAACCGATCGACATCGGCCAAGCCGCGCCCGAGTGGGAAATCGAAACCTGGACGGACGGAAAGCCACACACGCTTGCGGATTATCGCGGACGTGTCGTGGTCCTCGACTTTTGGGGGATCTGGTGCGGCGGGTGCATCCAAAACATCCCGATGATGCAGGAACTGGCAGAGAAGTACGAATCAAAGGGCGTCGCGTTCCTTGGGATTCACACGCCGGACGGCGACTTGGAACAAATCGGCAAGTTGAAAAAGGAAATGGGCTGGAAAACAGAGACAGGAATTGACCGTGGCTCTTCGGTGTCTGATGGCGCATCGGCCGCCCGTTACGGTGTGCGAGGCTATTCGTCGATTATCGTAATCGATCCGGAAGGAAAGGTCGCTTTCAACAGTGGCCACGAGCCTAAAGATAAGGATGCGTTCATGAAAGAAATGCAGCAACTGACAGAATCGCTGCAGATCCCCTGGCCGTTGCCCGAAGGCGACAGCGACGAGGCACTCTCCTCCATGAACAGGATCTTTCGCGCGATGTTCAGCCGCGAGATCGACAAAGTTCTTGCTGCGGAAAAGAAGTGATGGCTAAAACGCGATGACGCGGCGCCAGTCCAAGTTGTCCGTGGTTGATGACGGGGAATTCGAACTGCTCGATCTGAGCACACTTCGGTCCGACACCTCGACGTATTTCAGGAGTCGCCTGAACCGCGATACTTCGGCGTACATTCCTCGGGTGGCCGAGTAATTTCAACTGGCGTCGCCTGTTCCAGCGCGACTATTCTCGGAGCAAGGGTGCAACCGCTGTGGCATGCGTCCGAATATCTTGTCGCTCCGGGATCGGTGCGATCATCAGCAGGATGCGCATTTCCGCCGGTCCCGAGGATCGTGCATGGTTGCCAGCACCGGTGGTGCGGGAGTCCAGCTATGCCAACAACTTTCAAAGCCGCCGTTACGAATTACCTTCGCGCTACCTGTCCATCCCACGGAACACGTGCCGAATACGCCACGACTGTTAGGAAGTGGAAGGATTGGAGCGGTGGAGTTGCGATCGAAAAGCTCGGACGCAAAGAGCTTCGAGAATTTCTGGACTGGGTCTACGGGCAAGCACGGAAGCAGGAGGGAACTAATCCCGGTCGCACGGCGAACAAAGCGCGAGAACATTTACGAGCGGTCTTGTCATGGGCGTGGGATCAGGAACTGATCGCTACACTGCCTCACTTCCCGAAGCCCCGAGAACAGCGTGATGTTGCGGGGCGGCATTATTTGACAAAGGCCGAAATTAACGCGATCTACTTCGCGACACATCAGTTGGACGTTCCCAAGAGGTGGAACCAGCCAATCGCCGTTGGGAAGTACTGGCGGTGTGCGCTCACCATGTTTTTCAACTATGGCGTGGATACTGGAACCATTTGGAAATGCACTCCGTTCCATGAGCCGATCCTTTGGCGACACATCTCCTGGGATCGGAAATCGCCTGATCGAGAGGTGAAGGAGCAATCCCCCTGGGGATGGATCTTCTACAGGCGCGTCAAAACTGGAAAGGCATTCTATCGACCAATGAATCGCGTAGTGCATGCTCACCTCAAGAGCCTCCTACCTCAGAAGCCTCAACCTGACGACCTCGTATTCCTCGGAGGTGGGTCTCGACCAAACGTGCGATTCCGCGAACTTTGCCAACTTGCCAGGATCGCGCCTAAAATGGACATTGAGTCAGGCGACGAAGTCCCTTGGGTGCTGAAGGATCTTCGAAAGACCTGCGCAACCTACTACGATGAGCATCTTCCAGAGTCGTCGATCGAAATTCTCGGACACGCGGTTGGCGGCATCACGTACCGCCACTATGCCCACCGCTCTCCGCTAGCATTCAAGGCCATCATGACTTTGCCGCAGCCTTCGGCCTTTTCGGCCATGGTTCGCGGGTTTGATGGTGAGTGTCCCTGCTGCCGACGAACCTTTGCCGATGCGCCACGCATTCGAGCGATGTGACCGACGCGCAACGCCAGCCGGTTTCAGATGCTGACAATCACTGATTGAGCACTCGTGTCTCGACTCAGCCCCCTCATCATTTGACATCCCAACTTAGACCGCCCACATCCCGACCGACCATTTCCGACCACAACATCCACGCCCCACGGACGCTATCGATGATGCAGCGTATGCGGGCTGAATCGTTGCATCGAAGTTTGACGCCGACCATGTAATTGCCGTGACAGAAGACAACGGAGTCAGGGTAATCGTCGCGTGCGTCGTCATGAAATGCGGCAATCAATGCAGGCCGTCTCCGCGCGTCCCGGTTCGCGAAGAACATGATTCCAGTTGTTATCTCGCTATCGCAGTGAACGTTGGTCAACCACTGGCAATGGGCGACGCTGCCAATTTGGCCTTCTCGAGAAACAGTTGGGCCGACGTACGCGTCCGGGTCGAGAAACCCGATACGAACCGCGCATCTGCCGCGCCACAGTGCCATTGTGGCAACGCTGTCTGGAAACTCCTGGCCGCAGAACGAATTGATCTCAGGGACCGGGCCGATGCCTGGCAACAGGGTCGCGGCGTATTCGGTTGTGCGCGGGCATTCGCTAGTCGCATCGATCGCAAGAACGCTGCGGTATCGGCCTTGATCGTCGCCCAGATCGTTGGACCAGATCCGAAGGTTCTGGCCCTGTTGTCTCGTCAGCAGTCCGGCCAAGAGTGCACCGTTCGGACCGCCAAATTCGCAGAACTTTGTGGCATCATTCCGGGCGTACGGAACGACGGGGAGGTTCGGGGCGTTCGCTATGCAACCGTAGAGGAGTGCCATATAGGAGGTCGACGCTCCCACCGCGAAGTTACCGTTCAGTAGGTTGGCCATCACAGCCGCGTTAAACTTCGGGTTATTGACGGGTTCACGTTGAGTTCGGTGCCAGCACTGTGTCAGAGGAGGCATCGCGAACGAGCAAGCGAACTCAACCGTTGCTTCAGGGTTTGCCGTCAGTACCCGTGTCACTTCGAGTACGGCAAGATTCTCCAGTAAAGTGCCGTGATTCAGACGAGGCATGGTGCAGACTCTCTTACGTAGCCTTCCTATCCAGCGTCGGTCCGACGACCCCGCGCGGGGCAGACGATGCGACCTACACGCGAAGTGGCCATCCTCGCGAACAATGACACCTCTGGTCGGGGATTCTCAGCCGTCTTGAGTAACACATTCCGGACACAGGTAGTCCGGCTGGACAAATGAGTTGCTTCGGTCTGACAAGTCAGCAATAGGAACGAAGTCACCAAGCGCAGCTACATCGTTTGCGAAGACTGTAAGAATTCTGTCTCGCGATAGACTTGGATCGGATCGATTCCAATCACGTAGTAGATTGTCGTCTCCTCGGGCTCGCCTTCCACTTGCAGACGGACCTTGAACTGCGGCTGATCGGTGTACTTTTCTTCTTCGATGATCTCGTAAAATTTCAGCTTCTTCCCCTCCTGCCAGCGAGCATCAAAGATGTTGATAACCGGTTTCGCATCGGCGATGGGGCCGTGTGGAGTTCCCGATTTCCACTTCTGCAGGCTCTTGTCCAAAATCTCTCGCGCCGCTTGCGAGGAGGGCAAGTACCGGTCACGTGAATCTCCACCACACCCTAAGGTCAACGGAGCGGAAGCCAGGCCGCACAGCAACAAGATGAGCATTTGACGTATCATTGTTTGAAAACTTCTGTAGGTGACGTGGACCGTGCTGCCAGACCCTGCCAGCGGCGACGACGAACGGCATAAAAAGCAATCGGCAAGAGTAAGTCCACAACTTCATCCGCGATCAGGATTCCGCCCAGCACTGGGGCCGCCATCGGGCGGATGACGTCCGCTCCCATTCCGCTACTCCAGAGCATCGGCGCGAGTCCCAGAATCATCGTGGCCTCCGTTAGCAGCTTGGGGCGCAGCCGGTGAACTGCCCCGGTCATCACCGCTTCACGAAGACTCGCGAGCGACATGTGCTCCAGGCCGCCAGCATCGGCGACCGCCTGGCGCAAATAGACCACCATGACCATGCTGGTTGCGGCTGCCATTCCGAAACAGGCAATGTAACCGATGCCGACTGCGATGCTGAATGGAAATCCAAGCATCCACTGGCAGATCACTCCACCAGCCAAAGCACCCGGGACTGACAGCAGCATCAGACCCGTGTCGACCAGATCATGAAACGCCAGGTGTAACATCCCAAGGATCAAGAAGAGCGCCACTGGGACCATCCAAAGCATCATCCTCCGCGTGCGGACCGAGTGCTCGAATTGTCCCGTCCATTCGACAAATACACCTTCGGGAAGAGGAACTGATTGCTGGATGTGTTTTTGGGCGGCTGCTACAAAAGTTGTCGGATCACGACCGCGCACATTTAATCGAACGTAGTTTCTCAGCCAGCCGTTTTCACTTTTGATCGTTGCTGGGCCATCGTGAATGTGAACGTCTGCCACGTCGGCCAACGTGACCACATTGGAGGGGCCGGGTATCATTGGTGTCGGGTCGCTCGCTGAGACGTCTCGGCGGGGAACAACAAGTTCACGCAGCGATTGTCGTGGATCATCGTCACTGCCGGCAAGTTTCAGCCGCAACGGTCGCGATATCGTTCCTTCATCGACGTGACTGATCACGCGCCCCGTATTCGAAGTTGCGACGACCAGATCGATGTCTGCCAGAGCAACGCCCTCCAGTCTGGCACGATGCGGATCAGGTACGACCGTCACGTAACTTTTGCCACGAATCGGATCCGCGAGCACATCGGCTGCTCCGGGGAGTTGTCGCAGCTCTTCCGCAATCTCTTCCGATGCTTTGGCGACGGCCTCCAGATTCTGTCCTAACACACGGATTCCGACTTCCGAGTTCACACCGGTCGCGAGCATGTCGACTCTGTTTTGGATTGGTTTCGTCCAGACATTTGCCCAGCCTGGCATCTGGACCGCCAGATCCATCTCACCACCCGTGAGGTTCAAAGATTCGGAATCGTGCGGCCACAACCAAAGACCGGCAGCCAACTCACTGATCGCTTCGCGAACGATCGCGTCGTACTTAGGATAGGGATCGATGGCAGGCAGAGGGGAGAACGAGGGTAAACCAATGTGGCCACCGTTGCCGTGGTGCGTCGCCTTCGTCCCTGGAGCGTACCGAGCGGTCAGGACTTGATTCCAGACGCTGGCAAGCCCCTCATCGGTAATCGCGTGTCGGGCGAAGATTTCGCTGCAAACCACCTGTATCCACGTTGTCGGAGTACGTTTTCGTAGTTCGGCGTTCAGTTGCACGATCAACTTGGACCATTTGCGGTCTGCTTCAGCCAACAAGAGTGTTTGAAGTTCATCTTCAAGCTGCGTCGCATCCAACCCAACGATCTGTTTCAAAGAGCCAGTCCATCTGGAAACGCTTGACCTCAATCGCCATTCATCAACTGGCTCTGGTCCCAGGTCGCCTCGTTCGTGCAGGCGTCGTCGGAGTCCGCGAAGCAAGACGTGGATCTCGCCCGTGGAAATCTGCTGGCCCAACCTGCGGACATCTGCGCTGGGCAAGTCGGCGACCAGAGAGGTGATTTCGATCTGCGTCAGCGGATGGCTGAGGGTTCCGGCAGATGACATTCGTTGAACCACAATCGAAATTAGCTTTGTAGCCAGCTCTTTCGAGAGTCCGGCTTGAAAGAGCTGGATCTGCTGCCAGCAGACTTCACGTTGAATGGCGTCGAATCGCATCAGGGCGGCATCGACGATTTCTGGAACGGGTGCTGTAGAGTTGACAGCGGACTCAATAAGTCCTGAATCACACAGTGCCGCGAGAGTCTGCCGGGCACTTCGTTCGGCATCTACTCGCAACAACCGGCGACTGGGCCAATGATGGCGTGGCCGAAACTCCACCATCGTTTCAATCATGTCGATTGGAGCAGGATCAAAGGGAGTCTCTGCACGCCCCGCTTTCCCCATCACCATGCGGACCTCGGGGAATCGACACAGCACCATATTTCGGGCTTTCAGGTCGTCTGCGGCCTGCAGTACCGAGACTCGCGGGACAGTGATCGGCATGTCCATGACCATCCCTTCGTCGAGTGGCAATCGCAGGGCCAGCCCAATCGGTCGCATCGACGACTGCAGGAAGAGTGCCAGGGCGATGATCGCTCCGGTCAATACCCACTTCTTCAAGCCAGCTGACATCGAAGAGATGGATGTCATTGCCAATGTCGTGTTTGAACCTGCGTTCCGTCGACTTGGATCGAGCATCCAAACCGCCCCAACAGACGTCACCACGGCCGCTCGAATCAGCACGTCGACGCCGGTCGCGGCGGCTCCAGCGATCAATGTGACACACAACAGCAGGATCAGCGGTAACGGATGGTCCATGAGGTATGACAGGACCGGTCGATAAATGCTGACGACCGAACGGACGATGGCACTTTCGGATTCGTCGCGCACTCGCCCCCGAATCAGTTTCGCACACAAGACCGGGACCAGGGTGACAGTCAGAAAGGCCGCGGACAATAGCGCCAGCGTCTTGGTCCACGCCAACGGGCGATACATCCGCCCATCGATTCCTTGCAAGGCAAATACGGGCAGGAACGAGACGACCATCATCAGCATCGCGAGAAATACCGGTTTCCCGACGGTTGCGCAGGCATCGGCGATGATGTCGCTGACGTCCCCTTGAACGGGATTGTCACCGAAGTGCCGTCGCAGTTGGTGGGTCACATTATCGGCCACGACGATCGACGAATCGACCAGGACTCCAATGGAGACCACGATACCGGCGAGCGACATAATGTTAGTTTGGACGTCGGCGATCCCTGCGGCACGCAATGCAGACATTCCCAGGAATGAGCCCAGGACGACCAACGGCAACGTACCAACAATCACCAGTGAAGTTCTCCAATGCCGCATGACTACGATGACGCAGATTGACGTGACCAGCAGTGATTCCAACAGTGTGCTGGTGACAGTCGCGATGGCCCCTTCGATCAAGGGGGTGCGATCGTAGCAAGGGATCAGTCGCACTCCGGCGGGCAATCCGTCACCAATCTCCTGCAGGCGCTTCGTCACGGCGCGAGTAACGATCAGCGGATTGTGTTTAAAACGCAGATGGACAATGCCGGCCACCGCTTCATTGCCATCCTTTTCAAAGACCCCATGACGTGGCGCAGTCCCGATGACGACTCGAGCAACTTGACTCAACTGCAGCTTACGGCCATTGCTCAGTGGCAATAGGCTGTTTTCCAGGACGCTGAGTTGATTCGTAGTCCATTGTGAATCGGTGGTGGCATCCGAAGCGATAGTGCGTACGAGGAATTCAGAAGTTGACGATTGTGCAACCTGGCCTCCAGCAGGCTGAGTCATCGCCAAAAGTGCGAGTTCCAGATCGGCCAGAGTCAGACCCACCTGAGTCAGCCGCGTCATATCGACTTCGACATGATACTCCGCAACAAACCCGCCGACGCTTGCGACTTCTGCGACGCCGGGGACAGATCGAAGTTGAGGTGCGACAACTGTGTCTTGCAACTGACGAAGTTCCGCCAGATCGGTATTGGTTCCTTCTACTGTGTACCAGAAGATTTGACCCGTCGGAATTCCAT
Source organism: uncultured Schlesneria sp. (assembly GCA_903840265.1). Taxonomy (GTDB): domain Bacteria; phylum Planctomycetota; class Planctomycetia; order Planctomycetales; family Planctomycetaceae; genus Schlesneria. The sequence continues at coordinate 30,315 of CAIMFH010000139.1, forward strand.
CAGCCGCAAGTCGCGGGTTTACCCCGGCAGGCAACGCGAGCTTGAGTTCAGCAAGCTGGCCAGCCGTTCGTCGACGCGCTTCGTCGAACGAGATGGAATCTTCAAAGATCAGATGCAGCAGAGAATATCCGACATCGCTCGATCCGCGCACGGTCCGTACGCCAGGCAGTCCTTGTAACGCTAGTGCCAAGGGACGAGTAACTCGACGTTCGATCTCCGGCGGACTTTGACCTGGCCAGTCCGCCAGAACGAGAACCTGATTTTCCGAGAGATCCGGCACGGCATCCATCGGGGTGCGCACCACAATCAATAATCCAGCCACGGCCCACAGGACCGCCGCAATCAGTACACTGTTGGAGTGCCGAATCAGAAAAAGTGTGATCGAACGCAACATGAGATAGTGAGCCGACGCCTGAGTGGGTCAATCGCTCCGGTCCTGCCTGCAACTCGGAAGCGTTACAAATGATGAGTGAGGATTGAGCTTCCACGACGAGTTACGGACTTGCCTGCTGCTGCCCATCTCCTTTGGAGTTGGTCGGCTCCGACCCCGCCTCAGTCAATTTGGCAAGGTACTTCTCTGGTTCGGCAAGCAAGCCGGATTCGCAGCCGCGACAGCACATGAAGACTTTGCGACCCTTGATCACGGCGAACACTGGCGTTCCCATCGAACCGAGCGGGGCCTCAGTCACGGGGCAGATCCGCTGCTGCTTCACCAGCGCCAGATCGGCCTCTGACAGTGGTTCGGCCGACTTCTTCGAATTGGAACGGCGCTTTGGGGTGTCCGGCTGACGACTGGATGTACCGGCCCCAAAATATTGAGTGGCGATGTTGGCGTGTAGCCGGCTCTCGGCATCGATCAGGAAGGCGCCGGACGTCGCGACACGCTGTCCTGATTTCAATCCTGTCAGTACCGGATACTGACTCCCTTCGCGCGATCCCAATTGGACCAGAATACCGTCAAACATTCCCGGCATCGTCTCGACGTAGACGATCTGCTCATCACCGTGCTGCACGACGGCGGAAACGGGCACGGTCAACCGCTGCTCGCTTCCAGAGGAACCCGCTTGTTCCGACGTGACATCGACTGGAGACGTTTTGATGCCGGCCAATTGGACGCGATAGGGGGAGAACTGCATGCGGGCCACGGTCCCTTCGGGCAGTATCACCGCGTCCGTTTTCTTGCGTGTGATCAGGTCCATATTGCAGACGGGACAGATTGCTGGCCATGCACTCACGACCCCCGGATCCATGGGGCAGAAATACTCCGAATCCGTGGCGACACCGGTCTGAGCGACATTCAGTGACCAGAGACTGCTAAGGCGGTCCCAACCGGCTCTTAGCCAGGGCCAACCAGCCGCCAGCGCGGCCAGTATCCCGATCATCAACAAGAACCGCAGGCGCACTTCGATGCCGCGTGCCCAGAGTTGCCATCCGGGAGTCTTTCGCTCGGGATGGGTAACAGGTTCAGTCGCCATTTCCGTCATTTAGGGGCCTCCGCAGGTTCCGGCGTGACCGGTAGCTGCGTCTCGATGGGGTCCGATGCGCTGTCACGAGTTACCTGGGTGGCTGCAGGGGCATCGATCTCTTTCGCTTGTGACGCAGGCATATGGTGATCCCAGTGCATCAGCAAATCGAAGTCTTCCTGTCGAAACACGAACAGCGGATCAATGCCCAGGACAATATATCTGACTTTCAATACTTCAACCGGATTGTTGAGGTGCAAGGTGACCGCAATCGTTCTTCCGCTGGCTCCGTGAGTCTCCCCCAGGATCTGGTAGCTTTCCAAAGTCTGACCTGGCTTGCGCCCACCGTCGGTGACATGAACCAGCGGGTGAGTTCCCGGTAACTCACCCGGAGGCTCGCCCACTTTCCACTTGTCGAGGCCGCCGCGAACCGCGTCCTCAGCCGTTTCCAGGCTGGGTGTGTAGTTCGGCGTTTTCGTGCCGCATCCGCCAGTCGTCAGAACCAGCAAAACTAACATGGAGATTAGCAGCGGGCGATTCAATTGATTGACCATTGGACGGCGGCCCTCACATCATCAACGGTCACTCAGTACTAACCACTTCGCCTCCTGCACGTGTTCCCAAAGCTCGCCAGACATTAAGATCGATGTTGCTGGAGATGAACCGCGTTGCCCCATCGCCCATCATCGCGTGGACACCGCCGGTGTGTCGACTATTGGCAGAAACCTGCATCGCCATGTTGGTCATGGAACCGGTGAATCCCGTACCGCCACAACTGGTCGAGTTTGGAACGGCGACATGATTGTATTGGGTACAACAATTCTCACCCATGACCCAACTGTATCCCCATTTGCTGGTCAGGGGTGTAGCCGTGGCCGGATTCACTGCCTGACAGGTGCTGTATGTTGACGCTAGCGATGTTTGAGCTGGAATGACGTACATATCCGACTTTGGATCGGGCGCTCCCTGCCCGCGAATCTTCTCGCTGAAGAATACGGTCTGACTCATTCCGTCCGTAATGGATGCCGGCGTACAGCGACTGAGATAATAGAAGACGCCCGTTTGGACTTCCGACGGCGACACGTCAGTTGCGGCGCCAGCAGCGTCACTGCGATCGCACAACCAGCCTCCCTGATTACCTGCATAATTGTTCTGCGCTCGCCATGGGTCGCTCACACCGAGATCCGAAGGGCACATGAAGGCAGGGATCACGGTACGGCTGGCGATGGCGTTGGCTCCGGAAGCGTTAGTGGAAGCGGGCATGAATGGTGTCACACCACCCATTCCGGGCGTCTCGGGTGGATAGTTGAAATCCAGCGAATTGTACAGCGGGGCCTGATCGATGTACGGCAGGATCATCGCATGCTGCGACCAGCGCGCGTAAACCGGTACTCCGCTGTAGCTGGCTCCCTTACCGAAGGGAAAGACGTTGTGTGTGCTCAGGTAATTGTGCAAGCCTAACCCGATCTGCTTCAGGCTGTTCTTGCACTGTGTGCGACGCGCAGCCTCACGGGCCTGCTGTACCGCTGGCAACAGAAGAGCGATCAGCACAGCAATGATGGCGATTACGACCAATAATTCGATCAGGGTAAACCCTCGCGGTCGGCGCGGATGGCGAGAAGGAAACATGACGAACTCCAAAATAATGATGAAAATGAGAGAGAGTCAGGCCCTGCGCGAAGTGACTTCACGAGGTAGCGTTTCTCACGGGAGAAAATAAGATTTGTACTGTCTCGCACAATAGCACATCGGCGGAAACGATGCTCGTCAGGTGGCAAGCATCGAGTCAATCGCTGATGTAGAAAGACTTGGCAGAACAGAGACTGCGGGCAGTCGGCCAAATCCAGATCGTCACACCGCTTCAGAGATCCGATTGGGGAGGCCGCTCCAATCGTCGCGCCACTGATTTTGACTCAACGAATTGAACGTCGCGTGAGGACGTCGTGATAGTAGTGTCAATTCTGATGGACACTGCTTCGCCAAGCAGAAGATCTTGAGAGGCCGTCCGCACCGCGGGAACGTGAGATGATGTTGGCTTCAGTGGCATTCTTTGACATTCCGGGCCGTGGCACGGAGTTTGAGACGGCTTGGGCAGCTCAGATTGACTGGACCGACTCGCGGCGGTGGGACTTCCGGATGGCGCTAGATGATCGCCACAACTCGCCTGCGCCAGGTTCACCACTCCAAACAGTGAGAACATAGCCACTAGCATCCCATAGGATGGTCGCAGGCTTCTCATGATGACTTGGAGGTGCATGAGGCGTAGATCTTCAGCTTAGGGGACTCGATTTCCCGGTTTACCCACATATTAGCTTCGGGAGGCTCATAATCGCAAGTTTTATCGGCTCATGTCACGGGTCACATTCTAACCAGAATTCCTAGCAGCCCGTGGCGAAAGTCGGAGCAGCAATTGAAGCTGTCAAAAAATGCGATACCTTCCTCGCGGCAGTCCGGAATCGCGATCACGCGCAGGTCGGTTGGATGGCGATAGACCGTCGGAAAGAGGAGTGTCAGGAGGCATTGTTCGTCAAGGCGGACGCATTGTCACAGGCACCACGTCACATTTTTTGGGAAGATGCTCAAGGTTCTTTCGGGAGCAGGACTGATCGTTGGCCGGACCGTGGGCGGCACGTTCCTGAAAGTGAATGTGGGTTGCGTTCGGTAGTGAAGATGGTGGCCGTTTCCAATGACATTCAGACGTCCGGAGCGCGCATCGGTCCGACACACCGATGCGGCTGAAATTGCGTCAGTAGCGATCAAAACACGCTGTTGAAATCTCGCTACGAGGTTGGGAGTGGGCGATGCGGAGGTGTTAGCCACTAGCGGTTCAGTAGCCATTAAATCTAGCGGAGGACTGCGGGATTGAACCGCATGACCTCTTGCATGCCATAAACCCTTGCCCGAACGCAGTTTCAGCAGAAAATCGCTTGATTTGCAGAGTCTACCGGTCTTTAGGAGCTATCACAACTCCTCTCAGCTTCTCTCATCTTGTTTCGTAAACTCCTGGTATTCGGGCCAAAAAGTGGTAGAGCTATCACTGGGCTAGATGGCTCGCTCTCTAAGCGACGCCTATCTCGAAATTGCCAAGTGATGCGCACGTAGGCTACGTGGTTCGCCAGCCAAGGCTCTAGCGATTTACCCGCTCCCCGGTGGGTCGCCCGGCTGGCCTGGCCCCTGATCGGCTGGGTCGGAGCGGGGTTGAATCGAGTCGCCGGAAGTCATCGTCCGCAGGAATGCGGATGTAAGTGCGGATCTAAGTGGGGAGGGAACTGCGTTGGCGACGTCGGGCAGTCCTCAGCACTCGAGGATCTCCGTCCGAAGCTCGATCGGCACCAAGCCGGCCCCTGCGTCGTCGCCGATCGCTGAGTTCAGGCTGCAAAGTCGATCGAGACCAGGCTCACCGATTGCCCCCCAAAACGCCTGGAGTCGGCAGTCGGCCGAAGTCCCGCGGCCGGTCCCACAGGCTTCCTGTGTGCAAATCGGCGTGCCGTCTTTGGGGTAGAAGAACAGCACCAACGCACGTTTCCCCAAAAAGTCAGCCAGACGGATCTTGTTGCCGTCGTATGTAGTTGTGGAAAAGTCCGGTGCGTGGTCGCCCACTTCAAATCTTGCCACGTTTGTTCACCCCGAATTGACGTTGTCGGGATGCCTCAGCAGAACGACGACCATGCCATCCACAGCACCAAACCCCCGTGCAGGCTCCAAGCGGCTGTCCGCAGCCAATTGGTCGAGACGAGACGCTGCTGAACGATCCGGTCGAAGACTTTAGACAATAACTCATGACAGGGAACCTGGATGAAGGCTGTCGACAACCAGCTGACACCCAACAGCGCCAATCCGGACCAGACGGACCACACGGCGACACCGGTCGGGCGGAACCAAATCAGAAGCACTGCTGTCGCCCCTTCGACCAGCATCGGTGGCGCGACCACCCAGGTGGTGAGAGCTGTGTGACGCTGTTCGTAGGATGGAAATTCCGGTTTTCCGACGCTGTCAAAGAGTGGGTAGTGCACGACCTGCACAAACCAAATGAGCCCCACCATGTATAGGGATGATCCGAGGTGGGCCAGGAACAAAAGTCGGATGAGCGGGTCGTTCAAGCCAGATCCTTCAATACGGCTTCCGCAGCTCGACGTCCCGAGGCCATGGCGCCTTGGATGGACGCGTTATCTCGATGATCCCCACACACGTAGATTCCGGACTGCCAGCGAACGGGGCGTTCTGGCACGTTCAACGCCGGCGGGCTCTGAGCGGGGAGAGCGTATGGAATGGAATACGTTCTTAAATGACACCAGTCCTGGACCACGGTGCCGAACCACTCGCCCAGCTGCGCACGCACCTCAGCCAAGAGCCGATCAGGATCGCCCCCCGTGCCCAAGACTGTCACCGAGACGAGGCTCTTATCGCCCGGGCCATAGGAAGGTGCGGCAACGGTGGGGACACAGAGATTGTTGATCGGGCCGCGACCATCGCCGTTCAAGACGAGCAGCGGTTGGGTAATGGGCGGATGCGGTGCCGCAAAGTAAAGACACGTCGTACCTTGTCCCGTCGAGGAAATCGTGTCACCCAGCAGTTCCGCGGCCGCGCGGCCCTCGACCGCCACCACCACGGATTTGGCACGGAGCTCTTCCCCGGTGGAGAGTGTCACCACACCAGACCCCGCTCGCACCACCCGGGCTCCCAGACGGATGCTGTCGGGCAGCAACGCCGCCGCCAGCTGTCGGGGGATGGCTTCCATCCCCTGTGCGGGCAAACAAGCAATCCCAAGGGAGAACATGCGAAAAACGAAATTCAGCATGCGGCTGGAAGTCCGCAGCTCGGAGTCGAGAAAGATGCCGCCCAGAAACGGTCGAAAGAACCGCTCGATCATCGACGGCGAGAAACCCGCATCTTGAAGTAGCTGGAGGGCTGTGGTTTCGGGGTCGCGAAAGCGGTCCTCAATGGTGCCGCGTAATGATCTTGAGCGAAAACTCGCGACGCGTAACTTGTCGGCGACGGAGCCGATTGGTGAGAGCAACGAACGTATGGCGGACAGCGGTCGTCGCCAAGGGTCGGTCAGTTCGTGAAACCGGCCACCGTAACGAACCAGAGCACCGGGCAGGAACGGCTTTAGGTCCAACGCTTTATAGTCCAGGATTGACTTTGCTTCCGGGTAACTGGTCAAAAAGATCTGAAAACCTCGGTCCAGGCGAAACCCGTCCACAGTGTCAGTACGGATTCGGCCCCCGACACTTTCAGAAGCCTCCAATACCAGGCAGCGGATACCCTGTTGTTGCAATCTGCGGGCGCAGCACAAGCCGGAGAGCCCCGCGCCTACAATCAAAATATCATGATTCATGTGGCGTTGTCACCTTTCGCTCGCTGATAACGCACTCGTCCATTCTCTGGATTCGATCAAGCTCCTCGTCTTCTCATGGCGATAGGCGAACATGGCTTCCAGTTTGCGGCGAACAAGCCAGCCGCCGAGCCACCGCCCAATCACTCCCAAGGGAACCGCATATTCGATCTCGTCCCTCAACAAGGTTCCACCCTGACCATCATCGAGAAAGCGATGGCGGTGATACCAAGAGGTGAACGGTCCTGATTCCTGGCGATCTGCGAACAGGTGCGGCGGATCATACTCCGTGTGAATGGCGACCCATTCGATCGGTAACGGCCCAATTCTCCCGCGTAAGACGACTCGGCTTCCAGGCAGCAGGGATCCGGCAGATTCAACCAGTTTCATGTTCTCCCCGGGGCGGAATGAGATGCGGCAACGCATCCGAGCTTTCGTGAAAACGAAAAACCACATCCGGGGGAGCATTGATTTGGGTTTGTTTGACGTACTGCTGTCGCGCAAGTCCCGTCGACTGCGATATCGCTCTCTGGTGCTTCGCCGCGTCCCGCAGAATCGTGGCGAACGGAATCCACCACAGCAGGTCGTTGGTCAGGATCGTCAATCCGAAGAGGGGTGGAAATGTCCCGCGCAGCAGTGCCACTAGGAACCCGATCGGGCCGAAGACTTTGCCCAATAGCCCGACCAACACGATCGGCCAATGAGTGCGCGAATCGCTGGCCGCGATGAGGTATCCGATCCCGTAAACACCGACGATCATCCCCACACATTGCCAGATTTCGGGATAATTGAGCCGCTCGGCACCCGTGAGGTCGAACAGGAGGTGGGGCCAAGCGATGGCAAGTATTCCCCAAGTCAGGTTGTAGATCCCTGCGGCCCAGAGCCAACGAGATGCCCAAGGCGGCGATTGTGATCCGTCTGACGAAAGACTCTTGCCACTCTCCTTGCTTTCGATCACAGCTGGGCTCCCGATGGATGTGCTTCCGGAGTGGTCTTCTCGGTGACGATGTCGTGTGGCGGTACAGAATCACGATCGGAACTTTCGGCAGCGCGGGCCAGATTCCGTAGCATGCCGGCGAACACGAATTGATGGAGCGGATAGATTCCGTACCAATACAGCAGCCCGGCCAGTCCCAACGGGTCGAAAATCGCCGTCTGGCGAATCGTACTTCCCTGCTCGCAAGCATTGACCTCGAATTCCAGCCAAGCCCGCCCCGGCAGCTTCATTTCAGCTTGCAGACGCAGTCGATGGTTTGGCTCGAAAACTTCAACGCGCCAGAAGTCGAGTGGATCGCCCACATGCAGGTTGTCACAATCACGCCGACCGCGGCGGACACCCACTCCACCGACGAGCAAGTCCAGGAATCCGCGCAGCGACCACAACCAGTTCCGGTAGTACCAACCGGTTCGTCCGCCGATGCGGCGGATCGGTGCAAACGCTCGTTCGGGAGAAACAGCCACCGTGATCGTGCGCGAATCCACGAGCCGCGAACCATATCGGTCACCCCCCCACGATATCGACTGGCCGGCCGATGACAGCGCGTCCGACCATCGGGTTTCAGCAAATTCCCGATCTTCGTTCACGAGAGCCCGAGCGATCGCGTCGCGAACGTCGCGAGGACGCACGGAGAACACGGCTTCCGCCAAGTTGTTCGACACGAGTGTCGGATTCCGCAGACTTTCGACCAGCTTGCGACCCACGCGTGCATAGAGGGGGGTCACAAGCCCCAACCACAGGCTGGAAAGGTAAGGCGTTAGTAAAGGAACTGGAATCATCCACCGCGTAAGCCCGCGCTGCCGAGCATACTCGTGCATAATCTGGCCATACGAGACCTGGTCGGGACCGCCGATTTCGTAGACTTGAGAAGGGATTGACGGGAGTTGCAATGCAGCGACGAGATACGCCAAGAGATCTTCGACGGCGATCGGCTGGGCTTTCACCTGCACCCAGCGCGGACAGATCATGACCGGCAATCGTTCGACTAGCGCCCGGATCATCTCAAACGATAGGCTTCCGGAACCAATTACAATCGACGCACGAAACTCGATCACTTGAGAGTGGTGGGCCCGCAAGACGTCTCCCGTCTCTTGACGGCTGCGGAGGTGTTTCGAGAGCTTCTCGTCGGGATTGCCGAGTCCGCCCAGATAGACTATGCGACGGACTCCGGCATGCGTGGCGGCTTTCGCAAAGTTTTCCGCCGCGATCCGATCCTGGGATTCGAAGTCGCTGTTGTCGCCCATCGAATGGACGAAGTAATAGCCGGTCTCCACTCCTTCGAATGCGGATCGCAGAGATTCGGGATCAAAGACATCTCCCTGCACGATTTCGGTTGTGGCGTTGACCCGATCCCGAAATGCTTCGGGTCGGCGGGTCACGCAGCGAACGGGGATGCCTTGTCGTTGGAGGAGCGACAAGAGTCGCCCCCCCACATAACCTGTGGCCCCGGTCAATAAAATCAACCCCGGCATCCTCGAATCCCATCTGCTGTGGAACTGGTGATCTCACCAAATCAAATCCGACATCATTCAAGGGGAAGCAGCATCCGAATCAAGAATGACGGATTCGGATGCACTTCCACTCGGCCCAACCACCCTATCCGAACGAATAATCGGATGTCAGATCGCGTTATAAACTCCCGCAGAGATTGGATGAGTAAGCGTGAACTGCGTCGGATCGTCAGTAAAGTCCGCCAGCGTTCCACGGTGAGCACCATATCCTTTCTTTCCGCAATCAGCCTCACGAGCCGGCCATCGACCATACAGTCAATTTGGCCAGCCAGTATCAGTTTGGGAGCGGACCTGCATCCCCGGTGCGGATCTTCATCGTCCCGCTCAGGATCCATTCCGCGTGTTCTGCCTTGGGGCCGGTTCCACTCGGAACTTTGACGTGCATGTCAACGAACTCATACGCGATGACAGCGTTCTTGCCAGTCAGTTGTTCGTAGAGGCCGATTGCGAGGTCAGGCCAGTTGGTTGTGTGCTCAGTCGTCATGTGAATCTCCAAAAAGCGATAAAGGTCAGAAAGCGGGAATCGTCTACACAATCACAGTTGTCTCGAAGCGTTCAGGTAGGAAGTCAATTTCTACGCCGATCTAGATTCAATCCGCTCGGCATTGACTCAGCGTCGTGGATCATCGGGATAATCAGTAGCAATAACGGCAGACATCGTTACGACCATCATCACACTCAAGCCAACGACGGAGATCACGACGTCATTCATGGGACTTCCTTCCGAGGATCAGCGTCCCGAAGCTCAGGATCGAGGGGACCCAGAGGCCCACAAAAGCGCCTTCCGGCTTACGCCCTGAAAACCAGAGGTAGACGGAAAAGAGGAACGATGCGCAAGCGGAAATCACAAAGCCAACGTTTGGGCATTTGAATCTTGGCCATTTTCGTCTCTCCCAACTGGGAAAAGCGCGGCAGGCTGTCGGGCAGCCCCCGACCACGGTTGCGTCCTCGGCGATGACCGCCTTGGATCGCAACGGCCCGGGAAGCCTCATTTGGGCAGCATCACGCTATCAATGATGTGAATGACGCCGTTGGTGCAGATGATGTCCGTTTTGACGACATTCGCGCCGTCGACCTTGACTCCGGCAGCAGTGTCAATTGTCAGAAGCTGGCCCTGCACCGACTTGGCCGATTTGAGCTTCAGCACATCGGCTGCGAGGACCTTTCCCGCAACCACGTGGTAGGTGAGCACACCCTGCAACTTCGCCTTGTTTTCTGGCTTTAGGAGATCCGCGATTGCACTTGCAGGAAGCTTTCCGAAGGCATCATCCGTAGGTGCGAACACCGTAAACGGGCCCGTCCCTTTGAGCGTGTCTACCAAGCCGGCAGCTTGGACGGCAGCCACCAGTGTCTTGAAAACGCCCGCGGCCACAGCCGTGTCAACAATGTCGTTCATCTGCAGATTCCCTAATTTTAGGTCAGTTACGCGCACGAAGCTCATTCTCCAAAAACGTTCATATCGTTCGCCTCGGTTTGACCGCGACCTTGGGGTAGACTTAACAGAAATTGTCGAGATTCTGAAAGATTCGCTCGCGACAACTCGAATCGTCGGCCGTTATGCGGCAGGTTCGGTAGCGAAGTCGTTGCGATCCCAAATCGATGAGAGAAGACGCCACTTCTCGACGCGGCGCGATCAGCTTGATCGGATTAAAGTCTCGCGAGTAGTGCATTTGCCATCGCGTGGCCGCTCAGGAAGGCACCTTCGATGCGGGGACCTCCGCACCAGTCTCCACACGCTGCCAAGTTCGTATCCAGATCAATCACGAATCGTTCCGGCAGCGGCTCAATTGGTAATGCATATCTCCAACGGTGGGCAACCACGAAAGTGAGCGTTAGTGCAGGCTGCAGAGTGACCTTCCAGAACTCGTCGATCAAAGTTCTGGCGATGAGATCTGCAGATTCTTCGAGATGATGTTGCGACCACGCGGGTGAAGCGTGCATGACCCAACAATTCGAGGCATCACGGCCAATCTTGCTCGAGTTTCTCGCAATCCAGCTCAGTGCCGAATTGTGTACGAATGCCGCGTCGTACGGTACCGACATCGTCTCACCGATCTCACAGAGTACGGCCCAACAAGGAGCCATTCTCACCTCGGAGACTCGACCGGCGACTGTCGCGGATCTGTCGCCCAGCAGCGTCCTCGTTTGCAGTGGTGGTGCCGTCGAAATGACGAAGTCGTATGGGCCATGCTGTGTTCCCGTCGCATCCCGCAGTTGCCATTTACCATTTGACAGACGAACGGCTTGGACTGTGACGTCATTGCGTACATCCAAGTCCAGTGCGAGCGATTGGGCAATCGCGTTCATCGTCGGCACGCCAATGAAACGGTCTCTGGGCTCCTGCAGATCGGCGAACTCGCCATCCTGCAACGAGACAATCCGCCCGTGCCAGACCCCTGCTACACCAAGGTCACACCACAGCTTCACTTGCTTTTCGAATATTGCATCGGTCACGGTGAAGTACTGGGCACCATGGTCGAATGATGCACCAGAGTCGATTCGGCGAGTGGCAACGCGTCCACCGATTCCACGCGACTTCTCCAGTACCGTCACATCGACCCCATTGTTCCGCAAGGTCTGTGCGCAAGCGAGTCCTGCAATTCCAGCTCCGACGACGCCAACCTTGAAGCGGCGCTCCATTCTTCGTCCTCACAATTCGGATCTTCGTTCATGACTGAAGCTGCCAGATCATTTGCGGCGCTGGGGCAGCATGTCCCCACGTTTACAAACTTGGTGTTTCATGTCCGATCTCATTTTCAAGCCCTCCTGAATTCAACTGCCGACGCCACGGCTCCCAGAGCGATCGCGGCGATAGGCCAAAGCAGCAATAGGCCCGCGGTTGCCAGTATTGTTCCACCGATGACATCAACATCCATTCGAGCGCGACCGCAAAAGGTTTGCCACAGCGCGTGAGTCAGGAAGAGGACATGTCCTGAGATCGCCGCTCGCAGATGCCATCTGGCATGAGAGACTCGAAATGTTTGCATCAGGGCGGCGAGCAGCGGCAATGTTTGAATTGCGTGCAGGGCAGCACCGTGTGGGTACTTCAGAACTCCCGCGGAACCCCAGATTTCGGGCGGGCGGCCGTGTGCCACGTTCACCTCGCCCATAATCGTTGTCATGAAACCCAAGCCACAGGAAATCAGGAGCAGCCACAGTCCGGCGCGAATCGCGACCGCTCGCGATTCGGACATCGGGCGGAGTTGGCGTGATCTCAGGCAGAGCCACACAATTCCTGCGGTGACCAACAGAATCAGCCCAAGCATCAGCGACTCGACCGCCGCATCCAGCCGTGTCGCGCGGTTGAAGTGGGAAGGAACCTGCCGCCAGTGCTGCATCGTGATCAAACCCACTTCCAGAAGCAGGCCAGCGGACATCAAAGTCGCCATGTCGTGGTCGTGCCGGAACGGCTTGAGTTGCGTCAGCACCCAGGCAATCGACCAAACCGTCACACCAGCAGAAACTCCGAAGAGGCCCGGCTTCCGAAGTGACAACGCACCTTCCCAGGACGCTCCGGTAATCCACAACAATGCAAGATGAACGAACCCACTGACAATCAATGCCGCCCCCATGATCAGCGACGGGCGAAACTCTGACAGGAGTTTGCGGCAGGTTGACTTCGCATTCGCTGGTAGCGCTGGACCGCCAGATCGTGAGGTACAGTCGGCTAGACCGCCAGCATCTCGAATCTGGCCGTTTTGTCGAGGTTTGTCGTTCGGGTTCATGTCGGTGATTCATCTACGGGGAAGAACGTGGCCCAGTCCGCCATCGAGCCCGATGACCTGGCCGGTGATCCAATCGTTCTCGGGATCGACCATCCACGCCACCAGCGATGCCGCGTGCTCGGGCTCACCCAGGCGGCCGAGCGCATGCAATTGGGCCGATGCGGCGGAACTCGCGGGATTTTCCCAGATCCGTCGCGTCAGTTCCGTACGAATGAGTCCCGGACTCACCACGTTGACGCGAATGTTGTTGGGCGCGTATGTGGCTGCCGCCGAGCGGGCCAGGCCGATGACACCTGCTTTCGCCGCCGCGATTGCTTCGTGGTTTTGAATCCCGATCTCCGCCGCTGCCGAGGCAAACAGCACGATCGCCCCGCCGCGTTCCCGCAGCAGCTTCGCGCCCACGCGAACCGTTGCGAAGGCTGTGAAAAGGTTGGTTTCGATAACCTGGCGGAAGTCGTCATCAGACGTGGCATGCGCCGGTTTCAGCAGCAGCGAACCAACACAGTTGACCAGCGCATCCACGCCCCCTTGCCGCTCGGCCATGTTTCGCAACGCTTCTTCCAGCGGCTGGGAACTCGTCAGGTCCGCCGTGACAAACGGTTGATCGAGTTCCTGTGAAAGTGTCCGCAGTTTGTCTTCGTTACGGCCAACGAGAATCACGTGATGGCCGTTTCGGATCAATCGCCGGGCCAGCACACTCCCAATGGTTCCCGTGGCACCAAGGATCGCAATCGTGCTCATGGTCAGTTTCTCGCAGCAATTCGGTGTGATGCACGACGGCGAAACGATCTGTCGGCC
>CAIMFH010000140.1 GCA_903840265.1 uncultured Schlesneria sp.
AAAGCCCTGGAAGACTTGGACAAGGCCATCAGCACCAAGCCCGATTTTGCCGACGCTATTTGTGATCGCGCCTGTTTGTACGGCATGGCTCGCAACCTCCCCAAGATGGTTTCGGAACTCGATGCGTTGATCAAATCGAATCCGTCATACGCTCGTGCGTACTACCACCGAGCCATGCTGAATGCCGATCAAAAGAAATATGACCTGGCGATGGATGACCTGGACCAGGCCATCAAATTGAAGGAAGGCTTCGCCGCAGCATATTGTCTGCGAGGGTACGCTCAAACGAACCGCAAGAATCTGGACGATGCCGTCGCCGATTTCACGAAGGCCATCGAATCCGATCCCAAACTCGCCAATGCCTACAAAGGCCGAGCTGCTGCGTATCAGAAGCTGAAGAAGATCAAAGAAGCGAAAGCGGATCAGGACAAGGTCGCCGAACTGCAACCGCCGCCACCTCCCAAAACGGCAGCAAATGCCAAGAAGCCGGAAGACCCGACACCACGGTTTACCGTGAGCTCTAAAGAGGTCTCCCCAGCGAAGCTGAAAGAAGCTCTGAAGTCTGCGGCCGAAATCGACAAGCTGATCCAGGCGAACTACAAGAAATTCGACGTCACTCCGCTGCCCAAGACGCCCGATGAACAGTTCTTGCGGCGAGTCTATCTGGATGTCACGGGCACGATCCCGTCGTATCAGAATGTGAAGAAATTCCGTAATAACAATTCTGCGAACAAGCGAGCGGAGTTGATCGACGAATTGCTCAACAGCCCTGCCTACGCCGGCAACTTCTTCAACTATTGGGCTGACGTCCTGCGATACACCGACAACCTGAGCGGAAATGTCCGTGGCGAACCGTACCGGCAGTGGATCAAGCAATCGCTGGCCGAAAACAAGCCTTGGGACAAAATGGTTTACGAAATGCTGACGGCCTCCGGTCGCGTCTGGGAAAACCCAGCCACGGGATACTTCCAGCGCGACCCCAATATGCCGCTGGACGTCATGAACAACACCGTCCGGATCTTTTTGGGAACGCGGATTGGCTGTGCCCAATGCCACAACCATCCCTTCGATCGCTGGACGCAGAAAGAGTTCTATGAAATGGCAGCGTTCACGTTTGGGACGCAGCAAAACACCCATGGGGGCGACAAGCGGTACTGGAACTCCAACCCGCATGAACGCCTGCAGGCGGACTTTGCCGACATCGAACAAGAAGAAGAAGATCGCCGGAACAATTACTACCGCTTCGAACGGATGATCGGCGTCAACATGCAGATCGTCAACGATCAGGTCGATCGCAAGATTCAGCTCCCTGCCAATTACGCCTACGACAACGCCAAGCCGAATGAAACGGTGGCTCCGCGAACGCTGTTCGGCTCCCAAGTGTCGCTGAAACCGGGCGAGACGCCACGTCAAGGATTCGCCCGCTGGTGTACCGCGTCAGACAATCCTCGCTTCGCCAAAGTCATCGCGAACCGATTGTGGAAACAAGTCTTCGGTGTCGGCCAGATCGAACCCGTCGACGACATGATGGATGAGACCGTCGCCGAGAACCCTGCCTTGATGGATTACCTGGAAGCCGAAATGAAACGGCTGAACTTCGACATGAAAGAGTATCTGCGCGTCCTGCTGAACACCGAAACATACCAGCGACAAGCCTGCGTGGACGAAATGCCGCTTGGTGCGCCTTATCACTTCCCTGGCCCCATGCTCAGGCGCATGAGTGCCGAACAAGTCTGGGATTCGTTTCTGACATTGGCCGTGATCGACCCTGACGAATATCGCGAACTGCCCGCCAAAGTTCGCACCGATGTGATTGGCTTCAACCTCGACACGGTTTCGGCCAAGAAGGTTCTCGATGCAGAATCAAAGGGCTCCGAAATCGATAACGGCATCAACTCCAAGCGTCAGCAGAAGTATACGTACAAGGGGATCGTGTTGGCTCGTGCCTCCGAACTGCCGTCCCCGGTTCCAGCAAATCATTTCCTGCGTTCGTTCGGCCAGTCGGATCGAGAATTGATTTCGTCATCGTCGTCGACAGGGTCGGTGCCGCAGGTGCTGTTCATGTTCAACGGTCCGATCACGCACATGCTGCTCGAAAAGAACTCCACGATTTACAACAACGTCGTGAAGCAGAAGAACGTGAACGACGCGACCAAGATCATCTTCGAAACGATCCTGACCCGTGAGCCCGATGCCGACGAACTGGCATTGGCTGTCGAAGAGGTCAAACGGAACGGTCCGGCCGGATTTGGAAACGTCATCTGGTCGCTCGTCAACACGCGAGAATTTCTGTTCATTCAGTAAACCAATCCCGCCTGCGGTGCCATGACAGGCATTCGCGGCGATCGACATCTGCCCACGCAGAATATTGGAGTCATCATGCGAGACCTTATTGCCGAACTGCCGGGGTTGGATCGTCGGCGATTTGTCGAATACGCGGCCAAGTCGCTATTAGGCGTGACGGTGTTTTCGGCGTTGGGCCGTCCTTCGATCGGGGCTGAACCAGCCGTTGCGGCGGCCGCGCCGGTTTATGGACCGGGAAAAGCCAAGCGATTGATCTATTTGTACATGGCAGGAGCCATGTCTCATCTGGATACGTTCGACCTGAAGCCTGGTCACAAGAACCAGGGGCAGACGCGAGCGATCGACACGAACGTCTCCGGAATCCAGATCAGCGAATTCCTGCCCGGCCTCGCTCAACAGTTCGACAAACTCGCCGTCGTGCGATCGTTGACTACGCAGACAGCCGATCACGAAGCCGCTGAATACTGGATGCGAACCAGCTACCAGGCGATCGCCACCGAGCGTCATCCCACGATCGGCCCCTGGATGCAGAAGTTCCGCGGACGTCAAAGCAAGTCACTGCCCGACACCGTGCTGATTGGTGCTCCACCGCGTCATCCTTCGGCTGGATTTTTCGACCCCACGTTCAGTCCATTGCCAATCGGTGATCCAAATCGCGGTCTGGAAAATACCAAGGCTCCGGAATATCTGACGGATTCGTCGTTCGAGAAGCGTCTGGCGCTGATCGATGGGTTCGACAAGAAGTTCCGCGGCCGGGTTAAGCAACAAAAGGTTCAAGCCTACACCGATTTCTATACCGAGGCCGTCTCGCTGCTGGCGAGCAGTGAACTGAAGGCCTTCAACCTGAACGAAGAAAAGAACGAAGATCGCGATCGCTATGGTCGTGATTCATTCGGCCAGGGTTGTTTGCTGGCTCGCCGCCTGATTGAGAACAACGTCTCGTGCGTGGAAGTCAACTGCGGCGGTTGGGACATGCACGCCAACATCTACAACGGCGGCGCACTCCCTAATCGTTGTAACATCATGGATCGCGGCGTCAGTAGCCTGCTGAAGGATCTGAAAGACCGTGGTTTGCTGGACCAGACGTTGGTCGTGCTCGCCACAGAATTCGGCCGTACGCCGGAACTGAATTACAACGTCGGTCGCGATCACCATCCTGCTGTCTTCTCGTCGTTCCTGGCGGGAGGCGGCATTAAGGGTGGTCAGTTCTACGGCTCGTCGGATGCCGCAGGACACTCGGTCGACACCGACCCGGTGACACCCGCCGATTTCAACGCCACGGTCGCCACAGCACTGGGACTGTCGCTGAGCGAAATCGTGCATTCGCCAACGGGCCGCCCCTTCAAGGTTGCCCAGGACGGCAAGCCGTTGATGAAGCTGTTCGGTTAAGACGATCCCACCGATTCATTCAGCTTTGGTTATTGCCAGACACGGCCAGCCGTTGCCCCCCGCTCAGAGGGCAAGCAGAAGGCAACGTGTCTGGCTGGCTTTGATTGTGGAAGACGGCACACGGAATGTGCCTACTACTTTGGGGCGGCCACCCATTGCTCGCCCCGTCGAGTTCCTCTCGCTTTCGCTCATGACATCGGTCGATGTTGATGCTATCTTGGTGTGAACTTCTGACATCGGGCGTGGGGTGATCGAGCTGTTTCAGTGGACGAGTGATCCAGGGCGACTGCGGCGGACGATCACGCGGCGCGACTCGTTGCGAGTCGGGATGCTGGGTGTCGGTGGGCTCGTGTTGTCGGATTTGCTGCGGTTGCAGGCAGTGGCCGCGCCGAAAGAGGGGATCGGCAGGACGACTCCTAAAGAGACGGCTGTCATTCTGTTGTTCGTGCATGGCGGGCCGAGCCAACTGGAAACGTACGACCTGAAGCCGGAAGCTCCTACCGAGATTCGCGGCCCCTTCCTGCCGATTCCGACCAATGTGCCAGGGATCGACATTTGCGAGCATCTGCCCAAGCAAGCTCGACTGGCCGACAAGTTCACGTTGATCCGCTCCTGCTGCCACGATCAGGCTAATCATTTTGAAGGGCATGCCCGGTTCCTGAGCGGCTATGGCCAGTTCAAGCCCGGCACCAGCGAATCATATTATCCGCAGGTTGGTGCCGTCGTGAACCGCGTCCTGTCGGAGCAACGGAGTGGACTGGCTGCGGTCGCCATCAATGGTGTTGTGTTGAACGGCCCCGATTACAGCCCCGGTATCGCTCAGGGGTTCTGGAGTTCTCAGTATCGCGTTCCCATTTCGAACTTCGCGCTGCGAGACGCCAGTCTGAGTGTCGACGGTCCGCGGTTGGATGACCGGCTGGCGATGCTGCAGTCTTTCGATCGTTACCGCCGTGAAGCGGATACAACGGGGGCAATGACAGGGCTGGATGTCTTCAACGAACGAGCCATCAACATCCTGACGACGAATCGCGTGCGCGACGCCTTCGATCTGTCCAAGGAAGATCCTCGGTTGTGCGACAAGTACGGCGACGGCTACGGTCGCGAAGTGTTGGTGGCCAGACGACTGGTGGAAGCAGGAGTCGGCTTCGTCTCGGTCCGGATTCCGGGGAGTGGCGAAGGGACCAAGGCGTACGATTGGGACGACCACGCGGTGAATTGGGACATGCTGGGCGCGATGAACGCTCGCCTGCCGAAATACGATCATGTCGTCAGTACGTTGATTGAGGATGTTTTTGACCGAGGCCTCGACAAGAACGTTTTGATTGTCGTCACGGGCGAATTCGGTCGCACGCCGCGTCTGGAATTTAAAGACGGCAAAATCGGTCGCGATCACCATCCCGGCGCGATGTCGATCATGGTTTCCGGAGGAGGGATGCCGATGGGCCAGGTGATTGGAGCCACCGACCACCACGCCGCTCGCCCGAGCACTCGACCACTGGACCCTCACGACATTCTGGCCACGATCTATCGTCACCTGGGCATCGACCACACGGCAGAATTCCCTGACCCGCGTGGCCGGCCAATTCCACTGACGCGTGGTGCGCCGATTGCGGAGTTGGTGTGACGGAGTGCTCGTTTTAGGACGAAATCAGGCCAGCCAACACGTCTGCGGGAGTAAACACTTGGATTCCCGAGAATCGGACGAAATCAGTTTTATTGAACGTCAGAAGACCAGTCACCGAATGCCGCTGCATGGCGGCAACTAGGCGCGCATCATGGGCAACTTTTCCTTTCACTTCATTGGCCGCAACCAATTCCCGCCAGTGTGTAAAGACTCCACGCTCATCCAGCAGTAGCCGGAACACGGTAATCCACTGCGAGATTGCCAAATCGACGTTGGCTGTTGTCATCCCTAGTCCGTTATTGTCGCGCGGCCGTCTGGCAACTACCCAATACTCGTAGAGTACTTGAGGAACGATGACGCATTCATGCCCGTTGGCGTCAAGCCAGCCGATCGCTTCCAATGCGTCTCCATGCATTGCCTGGCCCTGATCGGCCATTCGCAGGACGACATTTGTATCCACGAGGAGCCTCATTCACCGCGGCCCGCGTAAATCGAATCGCGACTATCATCGACAGAACCGCTCGATTTCGGGTGAAGGGCAATAATTCCTTGTAACTTAGAAAGGGACTCTTCGTGTGACTGGGCCCTCGTTGGCATGGAATCCTCCGCGAGTCGCTCACTGACGACCTCTTGAACGAATGTTGCAACGTCCATTCCAGCGGCGGCAGCACGACGGCGAAGATTTGTCTCGATCGCTTCAGGAAAGTTAATACTGACGTTCATCGGACGAGGTCCTCCCAATCCATGAAGTTTACCACGCGTTTATGCGCACGACATAGGGCAAGATCTAGAAAATATCGCTGGAGTCAGTGCCGAACGGCAATACTCCTCTACACGTTTACGTCAGGCTATACGGACACCTTCTGGTCCTGCAGCGCCTGGTCGATGCGAAAATCGATGTACTGACGAAAGTAGAGCACCCACTGGACTACGGCCAGGGTGATGAGTCCTACTTCTGACCAAACCATCCCGTAGTGGGCCGGAGAATCCTGAGGCATCCCGAGACAAACCACGAAGTTTAGCAATGCCACTGCCGTCGCCGCCGCAGGGACTAGGATATTTGGCGATTTGCGGGTGCCCATTCGATAATCCCGTAGTGGTATGATGCCGCCGATTTGCTTGTTCGCTGAACGACTATTAGACCGTGTTACGATAGCCAAGACCAACCAGCAGCAAGCGGCGGCAGGAGTCACTAATGGATAGCAGGAAACTCGCGATCGTCGTCGTTCTCATTTTCGCTCGGCACGTTTGGAGCGCGGAGCCGAAGGAGATCACGCCGGATGTGGTGGCGGTGGCCAAGGGGAACAACGAATTTGCCGCCGAACTGTATGCTCACCTGGCTGCTGAGGAATCGAGCAACCTTTTTTTCTCGCCCTACAGCATCTCGACGGTGCTCGCGATGACCTGCGCGGGGGCCAGAGGTGAAACGGCCGAGCAGATGTTTAAGGTGCTGCACTTTCCTCTTCCACAACCAAAGCTGCATCCGGCATTTGCCAAGTTGAGAGCGCAGCTGACACCCAGCGGCAAGGTGCCTGCGTTTCAGCTTCGAACCGCCAACCGCCTGTGGGGACAGAAAGGGGCGCACATCCTGCCGGACTTTCTCAAAGAGACGAAGGAGCATTACGGGGCCGAGATCGGCTTGGCGAATTTCCGGACGCCTGAGCCGACTCGAATGTTTATCAACTCATGGGTCGAGAAGCAGACGGATCGCAGGATTACCGATCTGGTCACCCCGGGAATGCTCAACGCCGATACTCGTTTCCTGCTGACGAATGCCATCTATTTTAAGGCCGGGTGGTTAAGCATCTTCAACAGACGGGCGACGTCCGGATCGCCGTTTCAGACATCCGGCACAGAACGGGTTACCGTGCCGATGATGTACCAGAAGAGCTATTTCCGATATGTCGAAACCGAGACACTTCAAATCTTGGAATTGCCTTATTCGGGCAGCACGCTGTCGATGCTGATCTTGCTGCCACAGAAGGTTGACGGATTGAACGATCTGCAGAAGTTACTGACGAATGAGAATTTGCAAAGGTGGACGGCGGGGCTGAAGGGACGCGAGGTCCACGTTCACCTGCCCCGATTTCGAATGGTGTCGGAATTCACTTTAGAGGACGCACTTGGAAAGCTGGGCATGCCACTCGCGTTTTCCAAGAACGCAGATTTTTCAGGGATCAGCAACAACGAGCAACTGATCATTTCCCACGTGGTTCATAAGGCATTCGTCGAAGTGAACGAAGAAGGAACCGAAGCCGCTGCGGCGACCGGAGGCGGTGGTGTATTTGGCAGATCAGAGCCCATCGCGTTCCGGGCCGACCATCCCTTCGTGTTCCTCATTCGCGACGATCGAACGCAGTGCATTCTGTTCCTGGGGCATGTTTTGAACCCGTTGCGATGAAGAAGCGGATCGGCCCGGGCTCACGGTGCAGTGATTACCTAAGGCTGATCCAAGATCGTGACACCTCTGGTGGTGCTTCGGCCTGGGTTGCCGTATCAATGCTCTGTGTCAGCAATTCATGGGCGTCCAGACATCCAAGCACTCAAAACCGGAAACTTGAGATCATCGGTGCGTACGATTAGCTTCTTGTAGAACCCTCGAGTCAGCTTTTGACGATCTAACGTCGCATCAATTTGCAATTTCGAGGAATTTACTGGATCACCCACAGATAAAGAGACCGCCTCTTCTTCAGAATGGACAGAGGTGATTCGGAAACTTCCGCCATCGGTTCGGCGAATCCACAACGTCTGCTGTTCGCTTGAAGTACCGAAACGGAGTTCACTTGGCTCAAGCACGAATGGACCAGGAACCGTCCACTGCGCGCTTAACTTAGCGGCCTGAGAGAGTGTGCCGTTGTCGGCCGCGACCGTGAATTGCGCCGAGCCAGTCCCCGTGTCTTGTGGTTTTCCGGTGACCGTCAAATCGAAACGCTGCTCAATGACTCCATCCGAATTTTCCGATTCAGACACCTGAGTAATCGATGCGCCCACGTGATCTGGACATTCACGCAAGTCAATCTTATGGGGGGCACTCCCTTTTGGCCGGTAGGTATAGACACAAACCGTGCGTTTCCAACCACTGGGTGAGACCTCTCCGAGCTGCACCAGAGAGGCTGGATCTTCAAATCGAACTACCGGGTAGGTTTTCAGAGACATTCGATAGGTCCACTTTCGGTCCCTGCTGTCCTTAAGTTCGACGGATATTCGCTTGACATCAATCTTGGTATTGAGAGGCCGAAAGCTACCGTTGAGGGTCGTCGATTCACCGGCACCCAAAGTCATCCGACCAAGATCTGCCTGGATGCAGGTGCACGATGGCTTGACCTCGGAAAACGAGACTTCTTCAGACAATGGATTTCGGATTGTCATCTGAAAGTCCAGTGGAACCGTGCTGGCAACGTATCGAATCGGAAATTCAATCGAGTCACCCAGCACCAACTCATTCGCGACAATGTTACTGGCTGGACCGCTGGCCGGAGAAGGAACCGTGATTTCGTTCCAAGAGATGTACTTGTAAAGCAAGGTGTTAGTAACGAGAAGTACGAACAGAGACAGGACTGCAAGCCACACGCTGGGAAAATTAGGCTTATCCCGCTGAATCTGACTCATTCGCACCATTCCACTGAGACGTATAGACTCTGATTCCAGATTCGATGAACGGGAGGAATATAGTGCGGATCGCACTTACGTGCCGCGTTGCAACATGGGTTAGACACAGTGGGTTTTGGCTCGCGGGACACCACAGTTAGGTGGAATGCGATCTAAATCATGCCCGCTTGCGTTTGAGATAATAGACCACTCCAAGAACAGCGATGACTGCCGCGTTCGCGAGGATCAGCAATGTCATGTTGCTGGAACTACGCCGAGTCAGATCGACAGTCGGAACTGGACGTTCTGAAGCAAGCCGAATCAGGGCCGATTGCAGATTCGTCTTTGCAAGCGATTTGATCGTGGCATCCGCATTGCGCGACGGAGTCACTGCTTCAATTTTCTTGTAGTATTGGACTGCTTCTTCGTATCTTCCCTTCGTGCAAAGTAGATTGGCGGCCTCAAGCAAATTTTCGAGGCGCCGGGAGTCTGCAGGAAATTCAGCGGCCAACGAAATTCGTGCTTCGATCGCTTCGTCGAGGTGTCCACGAGTTTCAAGAACGTGCGCAAAATTCCCGCGAAATCGGGGCTTGTTGGCAAAAGTTGGAAGATTGTGAACCGTCCACCGGTCAATCTCCTCCGTTTTTATGCTTTCGGGACCAGACATCGCATCCACCGCAATTTCCTCAAGAGCCCCTCCTGCACTCTCTTCGGAGAGTTCACCGTTCTTGAACAATGACTGTACCGAGTCAACTGCCTCATCAGTGCGTTTGAGGCGAGCCAACAACTGCGCTCGAGAAATTGAGAGATACGATCGAGCATCACTTCGAAGTTTCGAATCGGACAGGAACGAATCCAGATCTTGAAGAGCGAGGCCATACTCTTGTTGGCTACGCAGAATCGAAACGACGGCGTCGATGGCGACAAGGCGGTGGAATTCATCGCGGGACGTGGCAACAACCGTGCGATAAGACTCCAAAGCCTCCGTCTTTCTGCCAGCCCCCTCGTACACGCCTCCGGCTAAGAGAAGAGCGTGGGCATGGACGTAGGGGTCGCCCAAGTAGTTACGCGCGTCTGTTGCGAAGAGATCCTGTGATGCAGCATCGGACGATTGAGCCAATTGCGCGGCACGTCGTTCGAGTTCAGCCAACGCCTTGGTGTCACTCTCTGATAGTTGCGGCGGGTCAAACTCGGGGCGCGATCCCCCTGATGCGAATAGATCCGGTAAGACGAGTAACATCAACAGAAGCGCCATGCCGGTAGCGGCGTTCAATTTCGATTGCATGATTTCCAAGCTCCAAGTGATCACGTCGGCCCGCAAGAAATAGCAACCTCAGTCTTGGGGCCCCTGACTAACGATCAAGGGCACACGTCTGCAACGGTTTTCAAGGCCGGTTCCCAAGTGTCGTGCAAAGTTCCTCCACAACTTGTGAATGGATCTTTGCAAAGAGTTCCAACCTTGGTGTTGTCAGCGCAAGGATCGCATGGGCCATTAACAAAGGGAAAGACGCGTGCGACCGATGTCCAACGCTGGCTCTTCTGGACGTAGTTATAAGCCAGATACGCATATGCCGCGGGTCGTTGCTGGTTCGGCTTACATTTCACAGTTTCCTTGCAGCTTGAAATTTCTGTCGTATCAGTTTTCCATGTTGCAGAGAGGCCGAAGATATCTTCCGGACTGTTCAGATCGCCGGTGAGATCGAACGACTTCGTCGATTCAAGCGACACAGTTGCTTCACACTCTGCTTCGTCTTCCGCGCCGCAATCACGCACCTCGCATTGACTCTTCAGGATGTATTTTTTACCAACCTCTAAATCACCGGCATTCGTTTGATATTTACAAAATGGGGCAACGCACGCGGGGCAAGTCACAGCCCACACTTCAGTCGACCAACTCGAAAACATCGCAACAGCACAGCCAAAAGCCCACAGTCCAATGCATCTCATCGATCGGCCCCCCAAGTTGGAAATCAGACTTTTAGACATCTAGATGTACGACTTGCCTAAACTCGATGAACAACACCTCATTCAGCATCAATCGATTCAATCAGCAGCATCGAATATCCGATCCGCGTTTGAGCGTGCAGTTTTTCTACTGCAGCTGCGCCGAATTCTGTAGTATATCGCTCAATCGACCATAGATCGTACCGTTTCGATGCATGCTCTGTGCTTGTACCGATATTATTACGGAGAAGCAAGCCTACAACTGCGCTGTTTGATTTCAGATGCAGCCTAGTATTGTCAATGGATAGATTATTCTGCGGAAGATCCCGCAGTAACAAAACATCTTGCCCCCAGTCGAGGCTGCTACCCGCCAAGTGTTTGTATCCCTCATTAGGGCCTCCAGCGAGTTCATTAAAATAGGCGAGTTGATGAGGGTAGACGAAGAAAGTGCTTCCAACCGTGCAAGCCACGCCCGCGACCACTAGCAGTGCGCGCAAGGATAGTTTGGGCCCCAAGTTTGTCGCTGATTGACCGGCGAATATCAGCATCAGAGCCAGCGATGGAAATACGTAACGCAGATGAATATTGAATTCCGTTTGCGAACTGACGAGCAAGAAAACGACCAGAGTTGGGGCCAGGAGTACCATCTCGTCGGTGGCAGTGGCGGGCTGGTTCCGGTGCCATACGCGACGGAAGACAACGATCACGAGAAGGCCCCATATTCCACATGGAACCTTCACCAGCAAACCATAAATGTAGTAGTGGAACCACCCAGTTTGCCTCCACTCGCCACGCAGGTATGACATCAGACCTGCATGCTCGAAATCCTTCTTTTGGGAGTCCACTCCAAGCACGTACTGCTTCGGCAGCGGAATTGGAAGTGATTCAAGCCACGTGCCGCGAAATCGATTGCCTGGCGCGCCTGCTTCGTCCTTTCCGGTCAGCGTCCTGCTAACGAATGCAAAGTCCTTAATTGGAAGGCAGGTCTCATCAAATACGTAACCGAGATTGATGAGGTAAAAGGCCACGAGGAGAATGGTGGCCAGTTGCATCGGAGAGGGACGCGAAGCACACGGATCGCTGTGTCCATCTCTTGCTTGAGGCGCTGCGTAGCGCCAGGCCAGCCATAGCAGCGGCCAGAGACCAAAAAGAATTAGCCAGGTCGTCTTTGAAAGCTGAGCCAAGCCCAACGCGCCACCCGCGATGAGTGCACGGTCCCAACTTGGACTCCGCAGCCAGTTCCAAAATGTGTATCCGGCGAGTAAGCCAAATGCGATGCAAGCTGCGTCTGGGGTCACAAGTTCGTTGTGAGCGAGCAAATTGGGTTCAAAAACGTACAAGATCAGCGTGACCAACCCAGCACCTGGACCGTACAACCCCTTTGCCCAGAGATAGGCAACGAAAGCTCCTAAGAGGGCAAACGGGATGCATGCCCATCTCGCATACAGAATTAGTAAGATCGAATTCGCGCCGTTGGCTCTAATGAAATCCTCACCGACGGAATACTCGGCGCGCGATCCGGGCTCATCTGTGAATCTCCGCCAGTCCGATTCGAACCCGGTGATCAACAAGGGAATTGCTGCGATCATTCGCGGGAGCGGAGGGTTAACTCGGTAGAGTTCAAATTTGCCAAACTGCCAATGGCTGATTCCGGCCACCAGGAATGCCGGCTCGAGATGGGTTGGGCTGTGGCGAGTCGCTGAATAGGCAAGCAAGCCTGCTTGGACAGTTAGTAGTACTAATACAGAGATCACCTGTCCGCGAGCGCACAGCAGCCAAGTGCCGACTCGGAACCAACTCAGATCAAGCATGGTCAGCAATTGACGCATTCGACACTATTGAAGCAACGGGAAGCGAAGTCGAAGTGAATGCGGTTCAAAATGCGGAAACGGTGGCTACGTGTCAATTCCAACTGACGAACGCAACTCGTCGAGTTCCGCGATCTTCCGATTCAGTTTGGGCGGGTGATCAGGGCCGGCCTCAGTTGAAACAAAAACACCCCGACAACCAGTGGCTGTCGGGGTGTTAGCGATTGAGTTCAAATCTCACCGACCAAGACTAAGCAGCGGCTCGGCCTGGGAATTGGATGATTTGTGGGGTCGAGCTGCCACAGGCTTGCAGGAAGTCCTGGAAGATCTGCATGTCGAGGGCCGAGGCGGTGTCGTCTTCCGGATGCCATTGGACACCGACGCAGTACCAGTCTTCTTCGACTGATTCGTAGCATTCGATGACGCCGTCCGGGGCGTGAGCGGAGGCTCGGAACATGGAGGAGAGTTGATTGATCCCCATGTGGTGGTCGCTGTTCACTCGGATTTCGCCAGGGCCGTAGATGTCCCAGCAGCGAGTTCCTTCCACGATGTTGATGATGTGGCGATTGTGGCGTTCAACAGGATCGCGGTGATGCAGAGCCTTCACCACTTCTTCGGAGACGTGCTGATACAAGCTGCCGCCGCAGACGACGTTGACAGTCTGCATGCCTGAGCCGATCGCCAGGACTGGCAATCGCATTTCGACAGCCATCTTCGCCAGGCGACGATCGAAGTCTTCGCGGCGTTGTGGCATGGGGCGCGTATGAGGATGTGGTTCCAGTCCGAGTCGAGCGGGGTCGAGATCCATCGAGCAACCGGCCAGCACCAGGCCGTCCAACTGTCGCAGGGCCTGCTTCAGGTCATCATCGGAAGCGTAAGGTGGCATCATGAAGGGGAGGCCACCGGCGGCAGTGATCGAATCGAAGTACCCGGCATTGAACCAACTGAGCGAGACAGCGTCCTTGCGGCCCGGACGAAAATCACCATTCACGCCGATAACTGGTTTCTTCTGCATTCTTAAATCCTTTTGAATCGTGGCACTTCCTGTGCGCAGTCGGACACCAACTTCCCTCGTCGATTGCCTGGGCGCAACGCACCCCCCTGGTTAAGCAATCGGGCGGGACCCATCCCTACAGAACATCTCGCCAATTGGAGCGAGTGAATGGTCATGAGATTGACCAAGAGTGGCGCGAACGCCGGTTGCCAAAAATGGCTGCAGTCCAGATTCCATTCTGTTCCCCTCCACCCGAATCCTTCAGGTGTGTTTCACGATGATCTATGATGCCCCGACCATCGTGCCGATCGACTGAGTCCGGTAACTTGATTCATTCGCGTCACTGGTCTCGCAAAGCTGGGGGGACTCTAGTGACGCAAAATTCAGTTGTAAAGCAAATCGCTCATTTTGAGCTTTCAAAAGATGTTGACCACTACATGATGTGATCAGTCCCAATGGTTAAATGCTGACCAAGCCTCGATCGAGAGTTGTTGAGCCCGACATGAATTTCACCGCACCGCCAGCCGATGACAGTGTCCAAGTCATTACAGAGACAGAAGAAGCGACTTATTTGCTGGGGCGGCAACTCGGCGAAATCCTGGTTCCGGGAGCGGTTTTGGCGCTCATCGGTGATCTGGGAGCGGGAAAAACGCGGTTGGTTCAAGCGATCGCCGTCGCACTCGATGTGCCTCTGGAGATGGTCAACAGCCCCACGTTTACGCTCGTGCAGGAGTATCCCGGGCGAATCCCTCTGCGTCACTGCGACACCTATCGCCTGCGTGATCCTGATGAATTTCAGGACTTGGGCTTGGATGAGTTGCTCTCGATTGACGGGATCGCGTTGATCGAATGGGCCGACAGGGTTGCTCACCTGTTGCCGCGTGATCTATTGCGAGTCGAGATTCGGATACTCAGTGAGACAACTCGCGAATTTCAGATCACCGCGACGGGGAAAACGTCGAGGTTGATGCTGGAGAACTTGAAGAGGCAGATTCACGTTTGATCGCGGAGATCACTACGTCCATCTGCGCGGCGTCCATAATCAGTGATGCCTTCAACATCTGAAGTGTCTTCAAACGTAATCAAGACACGGCCTTGTCGAGGACTCCAAAACCGTGGCACCCGGTGAATGGCGACGTGCTTCGTGGAGACTTCCGCAAGGTCTCGCTATCTTGTCGTAAGTTCCACTTGCTCATCCCACATCAGGAGTGACATCCATGGCCCTTTCGTTCAATCGTCGCGAATTCTTGCACGCCACGGCAGCGGGAGTGACCGCGGCCGCGTTCGCCAAAGTTGCGACAGCCGCCGATCCCGCTGACCCTTATCTCGGCCTGAAGATGGGGATTCAAAGTTATTCGCTGCGTGAATTCAAAGTCGAACCGGCGCTGGAACACACGAAGGCGCTGGGACTGAAGTACTGGGAAGCGTTCCCGAATCACCTGCCGATCACCAGTGTTCCGGCTCAGATTCAGGCGCATAAGGATCTGCTGGCGAAGCATGGCGTGACGCTGATCTCCTACGGTGTGCTCGGCTTCGACGGCAATGAAAATGCGGCTCGCGAGAAGTTTGAATTCGCGAAGGCGATGGGGATCACGTCGCTGAGTGCCGACCCCAACCCGGACAAGGCGACGTTCGATCTGCTCGACAAGCTGTGTGCTGAGTTCGATGTCGCGATCGCGATTCACAACCATGGTCCCGGCCATCGCTACAACAAGATCAGCGATGTCGAGAAGGTCGTCAAAGATCGGCATCCCAAGATTGGTGCCTGCGTCGACACCGGACATTATCTGCGCAGCGACGAAGATCCAGTCGAAGCGGTTCAAAGGTTCGGCAAGCGAGTCTTCGGCTGTCACGTGAAGGACGTCAAGACGACCGAAGTCGACGGCAAGAAGCAGAAGCAATTCAAGATCGCCGGCGAAGGGGACTTGAACGTCGTCGGTCTGCTGAAGGCCTTGAAGGCGCTCGACTACAAATACTGCCTGGCCTTGGAGTACGAAGAGAACGCCAAGAATCCGCTGCCGGATATCGAAGCTTGCCTGAAGCACGTGCGAGAATGCGCTGCCAAGGTGTGAACAGCATCACCTTTGAGATGTGACGACAAAGAACCGCGCGGAGTAATCCGCGCGGTTCTTTTTTCGTGTGTGCCTCAGCGTCCGTTCTACGGTTTTCCCGCAGCATCCAGAGCAAAATCGAGTTTGTTCTGTCCCGATTGGACTTCGGTCGACAAGGTTCCAGGTTCGCTATACTTCTGCGGAATTGTGACGACCACACCGGACAAAATTCGGTTGCCACTATCGTCCGTTTCCGATTCTCGGTTTTTGATCACGACATTGTGCTTCCCGAGTTGTGCTCCCGTGCGGTGCTGATTGAACAGCAGGCGATACTTCCCATTCTGATCGGTTCCGCCATAGGACGGCGAGCCTTTGTCTTGCGGAATGAAAGTGACATTTACGCCGGGGACCGGAACGCCGTTCATCGTGATGGTTCCGGTGACTGACCCCAATTGAGGCCCGTCGCCACCTCCACAGCCAAGACTCAGGCACGTGACGGCGGCAAGAACGAGAAGCGTGGTGGCCGCCCTTTGCCAACTCCGTTTGCGCATCGTCAAGTCACGATCTTCATTCGTCAATGTCGTTATGGACTGAGGCATGGTTTGATCCTGGCATCTGAAAGACTGGTCATGAGGACTGCTGAACATGCCTGCGAGCCGCAGTCCCTGAATCTGATTCAATTCATTGCCACTTGTGCGCACTCAGCGCTGAATTAATAGATTGACGGCGTCGTCAATCGTGAAGCCCCAATCTCTTGGCGAGATTGGCGACATCGAGGGTGGCCGCGTCTTCGGTCAAAGACGCGGCCAAGTCGAAGACTCCAAGTCCGTGGCATCCAACTGCTAGAAGTCCGATACGACCTGACCATCATTGATCCCGGCCAATCGCTGATAGGTGCCGTAGGGCCCACCGAGGTTCGGAGTCGCGGCGACATAGTTCGTGTTTGTGTGATCGATGTTATCGCTGACGAATCGCACGGATCCATCTCCCATCAGGAAATGGGCCCCGCCGGTATGCGCGCTGTGGAACGAACGCTCCAAATTGTTAGCTCCCAGCAACGGTCCATTCATTTTCTGTCGCGTCCAGCGATTGTGCAGGTGGAAGCCATTGTTGTTCGGTCCATTGTTATCGCATTTGGGACCACCGCCGGTGGTGACATTGCCGTACACGAACTGGCGATCGGAGCCGTAGGCGGCAGCGCTGGCGTCTGTTCCGCTCGGGATCCAGCGTACTTCACCCACTGCGAACACGTTCGATGATCCGTCGGTGATGTTTCGAAAGCCGATCGAGCTGTTGACCGTAAACAACCCAATATTTCTTGGGTCCGGAGCTGGAATCGTTCCTTTCGCCACGCAAGGAGTGCCGTCGAACGGGCCGGCATTTCCCATATAGCTGGTGGTTGCGATGGCGGTGACGCCTTTGCCTCCTGGAGCGTTGCCTGGGTTGTTCGGAGTCACTGGCGGCTTGATATCGGAAGGGCAACTGAAGCCCGCCAGCGGCGTCGCAATGAGCGTCTGATTGACGCCCACGCAATAGGGTGTCGTATTGAAGTTGAGCTGGTTGAACAGTGGTCCCTGATCCATGAACGGCAGAATTGCCGCTCCCCAAGCCCAACCGCCAAAGAGCTCGGTGTTGCCCCAGACGGCATCACTGTAGCCCATAGGGAATACCTGATGGCTGTCGTGATAGTTGTGCAGCGCGATGCCGATCTGCTTCAGGTTGTTGCGGCATTGCGTCCGGCGAGCGGCCTCGCGAGCTTGCTGGACCGCTGGCAGCAGCAAAGCGATCAAGACTGCGATGATGGCAATCACGACTAACAGTTCGATCAGGGTAAAGGCACGACGCGGATTTGAAATACGAGACATGACGAGGGTTCCTCCGAGCAATAGCAAAACGGTGATGAATACGAATCTCTGATTCGAAGAGCGGCGTAGGCTGCAAGCACGCGTCCCCAGGCGTTGCCGTCATAAGGCAACGAGTCAGCTGGAACGCGTTCTCATGTCACTGAGGACTAGCAGCAGGCGAGCGGCGCCAATTCGCGACAACACGACTTGCGAAAATCAGTGGTCGAGACGAACGAATTCATGTCAGAGACCCCTTGGGTCTTTGCACTGCCTCCGGAAATACGGTCAGCAGGGCATTGGCGAAATCAGGATCGCGGGAGGTCCCGGCGATAAATAACTGATCTGATTACTAATATTATAAATCAGTCGGTCAGTTGTCAAGATTTGCCAGCACCGGCTTCTTGGACGCCGTAAAGAAAACCGCATTTACCCAATTCGCCGAAATCTCTCCTGGAAGACCAGACGGTCCGCTTGGGTTGACGACTTATAAATACGCAACAAAATACTGTGTAAAATGTTGCGATTTTATTGGCACTGTTGCAGGAGCAAAAATTGCAAGTTCCACCGTGCAGTGTGGGCCAATTCTTAGCCAACTCGCCGATCTCCTATTTGTTCGAGGATGGGCTGAATGGCGGTCGGATGAGCACTGGACATGCGAGAGAGCGCGGGTTGTGTCTCCCCACCGGTCAGGGGTCGGGGCTGATTTTGCAATCCGGCAACGCCTTCCGGAGCATAGTTCTTCCTGTCGGCGTGGTGAGTGTGCCAACCAAGTAGAGGCTCCTCAGTTTCGTCAGCCCTTTGAGGTGTACCAGTCCAGCATCGGTAATTTGGGTTCCCCCGAGGTCGAGATTCTTAAGATGCCGAAACGCGGCCAGATGGCTCAAACTGAAGTCTGTCACTTGTGCGTTTGCGATCCCAAACACCTCAAGGTGATGCAGTGCCTTCAGCTGTTTGAGTCCTTCATCAGTGACAATCGCATTGCCGCCGATGATAAGCTCTTTCACGTTCGTCAATGATGCCAACTCGGAAAGCTGCACATCCGGACCGGCCACACCAGCGCTATCAATCCGTTGAAAAAAACTTTGGGTTCCGCTCAACTTCGTCAGCCACATCGGTCCGCAATAAACAAGTGCCGCTTCTCCGTCGTCGGAATTAATGCGACGTGCGATCAGTCGCTCCCACTGGTCTGTTCGATTGATCATGAAAACGCAAATGGCGCAGTAAGTTGCGGCCAAGAGTACCGCACCAATCACGATCCGCACTGCATTCGAGCGAACGAACTTCATCTGTCGCCTCGCTGTTTTCGGGGAACGTATTGCCGCCTTACAGCCACCAAAATAGTCCGACGCGACGAGTTGTGAAGCGGCATCGGAATGATCTGCGACCTGTCAGCTTCCAGGTTTCGGTACTGTCCTAATAAATTGGACATGAGACTGAGCAGTTATTTTAAACATGAGGCCGGACGACTTGCGAGTGCATCTTAATCGGCTTCGCGAAAGGTCACTTCGATGTGCGGATAGTGTTCAACAATGAAATCTCGAACTCGGCGTGGCCATCCGATGAGCATGATTCGTTGAGTAGTTTCATCTGAAAACGTAACGAGAAGCCAATTGCCGCCACTGTGGTAAATCGTGGCTTTGCAGACGCGAGCAAGGTCTATCGCACCAACCGATTTTGGCCAACGAGGGTACGACCACGAAAGCAGCCCATCCCTAATCGTCAATCGCCATGTGTCACCCCTCATAAACGCAAGGATACAACGTGCTGAGAGAAACAAGAGGAGTAAGCCGACCGCAAGAGGCACCACACCGCCTGCCCGGAACATCCCATCGCAGTCGCAGATTAGTTGACTAACGCCGACTAGCGTAAGCAGACCACCGAGGCCAGCCAAGATGATCGTGCAAGCTACGGTGGCAAGGCTCCTTCCGCGTTGCTGGCATTGATACGATGGTCGATCTGTCCTCACTCGTCAGCTCCCACTAAACGAACAAGCCCCAGCATATCGCCGGGGCTTGTCGGGTGCGATTCAAATCTCACGCTGCCGCAGCCGTCAGCAGCGTTTCCAGTGTCCACTGCTCGGTTGCCAACCCCGCCTTGACCGCTGGAGTCGTCTTCAGCGTCGAGTGCTTGCGGCACCAGTTGTACCAAGCGAAGTACAGGCCGAGCATCGCATCGTGATTGCGAGTCTTCTTGCTGTGGCCATTCGTCAACCGCGTGAATCGGCGAAGGGTCATGCGGGTGGTCAGGTTGAATCGTTCCATGCGGCTGGTCCCGATTTCGGTTTCGTGCACCGCACCGCAGATAACCTTCTTTTCGACGGCTGTTATGGACCCCGGTGAGTATCGCACTTGAGCGGATTGACCAGAACCGGATTGGAAGTGCTTGATCATCTGAGCATAATCACAGTTGCCGTGGAACGTGGCAGGGATCGCTGAAAGCCACGGAAGCGGGTGTGAGCCATGTCCAATTTATTAGGACAGTACCAACATTCACAATCAAATTGTCACAAAACAAAAGGCTCTTACTAAGGGTGACTTTCGGCGTTCATCAGGCTTAAGAGTTCGAGGCGATGAGCTTTTGGCGGGCCAACTCAAGATGTTCGCGACAGCTAGCGTACAGTTGTTCTTTTTGGATTGGTTTCACTGCAAAGCCGTCGAATCCTGCCCCCAGGCAGCGATCGCGATCGCCGTCGGAAGCATGAGCCGTCAGGGCGATAATCTGCCCGGTATAGCTGCTGCCCCGAAGAGCCGCTGTCGCTGCATAACCATCCATTTCGGGCATCTGAATGTCCATCAGGATCAGGTCGAACGGCGTGCCGGCATCCCGAGCCCCCAGTGCTGCTTCGACGGCGAGGGCGCCGTTGTCAACGACCTGTACCTGGACGCCCCACTTCTGCAACAGGAATGCGATCAACTTCTGATTGGCGATCACGTCTTCTGCCAGCAGCACGCGGCCGGTCAGCGGCGTGAATGCAGCCGCAGCTGGTCGCACCGCGGCATTGATGTCGGCCGGTGCCGGTTCACGAGTCAGCATCACAGTTTCAGAAGTCTGTTCCGCAAAGATCTCCAAGCGGAAGGTACTGCCCGACCCGTAAGCGCTCGTCGCGGTGATGTCCCCGCCCAGCATCTGCGCCAGTCGCTTGGAGATCGACAGGCCCAACCCGGTGCCGCCGAATCGTCGCGACATCGACGCATCGGCTTGCGAGAACGGGCTGAACAGTCGCTCCAGTTGTTCGGGTTTGATTCCGATCCCGCTATCGGTCACGGCGAAGACCTGACGATTGGTGGCCGCATCAAACAGAACGGTAACGGTGATTGTCCCGCGGTGCGTAAACTTGATCGCGTTCCCAATCAGGTTGACCAGGATCTGACGGACGCGCAGGGCGTCGGTCGAGATCCGATCGGGAATCGGGAACTGGTAGTCACTGCGCAACGTCAGCTCTTTCTCGCGAGCCCGCAGTTGCATCAGCTTTAGCACGTCTTCCACAAGCTGGCGCGGCGAGACCTGAGCTCGTTCGAGCGTCATGCGGTTCGCTTCGATCTTGGAGAAGTCCAGGATGTCGTCGATCAGTTCCTGCAAGTGTCGGCCATTGCTGCGGATGATGTCCACAGTTTCCAGATGTCGCCGAGATTCGCCATCGCTGTTGTCTTCATCATACAACAGATCGGCATACCCCAGGATGGCCGTCAACGGCGTCCGCAACTCATGACTCATGTTCGCGAGGAACTCACTCTTGGCCCGCGCGGCGGCTTCGGCTTGATCTCGTGCACGCTCCAGTTCTTCAGCTTGTCGAATCAGTTGAATCGACTGTTCGGTGATGCGATCGCGAGAGGCTTCGACCTGTTGCAGGTACCGGCGCGTGTCCTCTTCCATCCGCTTGCGGTCTGTGATATCCGAATGCGTTCCGATCATGCGCAGTGCGGCACCCGAATCATCACAACTGACGATGATGCCGCGGCTGAGAATCCACTTCGTGCTGCGGTCCGAGCACAGAATCCGATGTTCGTGCATGTACGTGACCGTCTTGCCGTCAAGATAGTCCTGCATACTGGCCATCACACCTGCCAGATCATCGGGGTGGATGCAGCTTCGCCACAGTTGCAGGCTGCTTTCCAATTCGTACTCGGCCGACCCCAGGATCTCGCCCCATCGTCGCGACAACACCACTTTGTTGGTCTGGATATTCCAGTCCCAGACGGCGTCCCCCGCCCCTTCCAGTGCAAAGTTCCAGCGTTCTTCGCTTTCCAGCAGCGCGGCATCGACCTGCTTACGCTCGATGGCGATCCCGGCCAGGTTCGACGCGACTTCGATCAGTTGGATATCGCTGTCGGTCGGCGCGCCGACTTCGGTGCCATAGATCGCGAACGTCCCGATGATCGTTCCCGACATCCCGCGAATCGGTTCCGACCAGCACGACATCAACCCCGCCTCGGCCGCCAATTCGCGAGCTCCCTCCCAGTAGGGATGCGTCGAGATATCTTCGACGATGACCCGCTGGCCCAGGAACGCGGCGGTTCCACAGGAACCGACTCCCATGCCGATCTCAATTCCGTCGACGGCCTTGTTGTAGAAGTCGGGCAGGCTGGGTGCGACCCCGGTCATCAAACGCTTACGTTCTTTATCAAGGAACAGCACCGAACAGCGCACGCGTGAGTTCTCGGACTCGACGCTGCGAACCAGCGGCTCCAGCACCTCAGAGAGAGTGGCCCCTTCTGCCAGCAGTTCCAGCACTCGATTGCGGACGCGATCGCGCGCCTCGGTTTCTTTGCGGCTGGTAATATCGGCGACTGAACCCGCCATCCGGATCGGAGTGCCGTTCTCATCCCACACGGCCTGGCCACGTTCCAGGAACCAGCGATACTCGCCGCTGCTGGTCTTCAGCCGATGTTCGATGTGATACGGCTCACGATCCTGAAAATGCCGCTCGACCGCGCGCCATGTCATATCGAAGTCATCGGGATGCAGGACGTCGGCCAATGCTGACAGCCAGACATCAAATTCGCCTTTGTCGTAACCAAGCAGTTCCTTGAAACGATCCGAATAAAACACGCGGTCGGTGCGCAGATCCCAGTCCCAGATGCCGTCGTTCGCACCCTGCAAGACCAGGTTGAATCGTTCTTGGTTGACGTGCAACGATTCTTCGGCCGCTGTCGCGCGGATTGCCTCGGCATGAGCCAATGCCAACTCTTCGCGCAGACGAACCGCCAGCCGCTTGAAGTTCAGGATCATGCCACCCAGTTCGTCCTGGGCGTCGATCGCCATGTTCTCCAGATCGCTTTCACTTTCTGAGAGCAGGTGATCGGCCACACTATTCATTCGAGCCGCGGTTTGAATGATAGCCAGGCAAAGGCCGATCAGGAGATAAGTGGCAATCAACAAAGGAGCCGATGCCGCCAAGAGCAGCCGGGTTCTCCAGTAACGTGCTTCCTCTGCTCGCTTCTCGACAACCTCATCAAACGCGTCCTGCGTTGCATGCAGCAACAACATGGTCTCGCGAATGCTGGCGGCGGCCTGCGAATCGATTTCCCCCAAGGACGGAGCGTCTTCCGATTGGAAGTGGCGTAGACGGATCCCCATTTCAATCTGACGAACAGACGATTGGCCAATCGCCAACAATACCCGGAGCCGGTTGCCGACTTCGATGTTGCGCTGTGATGCCAGGCCGATTTGCTGATTGACTCGTCGGTACAGCACCTTCAACTCGCCATTGGCTTCGGCCAGATCCAGGTCCAGGCGAAGCTTCTGCTCTTCCTGCGTCGCCTTCGCGATGCGATCGCGAAGGCGATCCTGCATGTCGACGGCATCGGGAATCAGCGTCGTGATACTTTCTGACAGCGTCTGACTATCCAGATACTGATCGACGGACAACTTGGACGAGTCTGCCACGTGCCGCAACACGGTGTAGACATCGTCAATCACTTCGGCCAGGAAGTCTGGATTGAACAGATCGGGCCGATCAACCGGCTGCGACGAGAGTGCCAATTCCAGCTTGCCAAGCAGACCCATCCAGCGAGCTGACTGTTGCAGCAGAGCCAGTTGTGCAGGTTCGGTCGTAATCTCGTGAAGATGCGATTCGACGCGATCGCGTAGTTCCAACAGGACATCGTCTGTCATCGTCCCGCGTATCTCGGCCGCAACTGCCGCCTGCCGAATCTCGCGCAACGTGCGCCACAACGGAATCAGGACGCGAATGGTCTGGTTCCCGGCCACTTCCTGCTGCGCCATCTCGACGCGTTCATTCAGCATGGCCAGGTATTGCGAAGTCACAAACACCAGCGGCAGCACGACCAGCAGACCCGTGATCGCAAACTTGCGAGGGAACGAATAGCGGTTCAGGAACCTGATCGCGGGATCGAAGCTGCGGAGTAATAGAGTCTTCACGAATGGCCCCCACGCACGCTCAGCCTTAATCGAGCGCACCACGATACGGCGACGACAACCGCCAATGAGGGACACATCGACCGGCGACGGTACTCATTCCTATGCGAAATAGTCGCATCAGGAAGTTTGGAGAGAATAGAGGCGACTCCTTCGACGACATCGATTTTCAGCAATCGTTCGTTGGTGACGATT
Source organism: uncultured Schlesneria sp. (assembly GCA_903840265.1). Lineage (GTDB taxonomy): Bacteria > Planctomycetota > Planctomycetia > Planctomycetales > Planctomycetaceae > Schlesneria. Next base: position 24,120 of record CAIMFH010000140.1, read on the forward strand.
GCAACGATTGTGAGATCTGATCAAGCGCGTGGTGCGTTCCGCAGACTCCATGACACCCTGCAAGAGCTCAGGCGGCTGCGCGACCGCGTTCGTTCAGGACTTCTTCGAACATGGCCGCGACCTTTTGAGCGTTGTCGACGATGCGCAGTCGCGAGGCGGCGTCCCAGCAGGCGTCTGACATGTACTGCTTACGCGACCAGGGCAATGCCAGATGATGGTCGATCTTGTCGGCGAGTTCGTTGATGGCCCAGGCGTCTGGAATCAGGTAGCCGTTGCTTTCTTCGTGGACGATCTCCGCTCCTCCCGCGGTGGCAGTCGTGATGACCGGCGTGCCGCAAGCCATCGCTTCGAGATTGACGTTTGGAAACGGTTCGTAGATCGTCGGCAAGACGAACAGATCCGCAGCGCCATAGAAGCGCTGGATCGAAGCTTGCCGACCGGTGAATGTCACTCGATTGGCAATCCCCAGTGACTTCGCTCGCCGCACGAATGCGGTGGAGGATCCCTGGCCGACGACCAACAGTCGAGTTTCCCTGTGCCTCAACCGAGCCATCGCGTCCAGCAGGGAATCGAGTCCCTTGCCGCGGAAGTCCATCGACGCAAACACCAGCAGTGGTGCGTCGGCTTCGATGTTCCATTCTTCACGGACGGCGGCCCGTTCGTTGCGAACACCGGGATGAAACGTGGTCGTGTCGACTCCGTTGATGATCTGGCAAATGCGAGATTCGTCGACGTGAAAATATCGCTCCAGTAGACGGGCATCCAGCTTCGATTGCACGATGACTCGCCGCACGCCGCTGGGGCCGAAGATTCGCTGCTCCAAGTCGAACACCAGGCGGTGCCGCGGGTTCATGTGCTGCAACCAGCGCGTGATCGGGTTGCGGTAGTACATGTTGACCCAATGGATCTGCAGTCGTTCTGTCAGACGAAATGTGTCGAGGCCATCGACTCGCGACAGCCCATGAACGATATCGAAGCGATGCTGCTTCAGCACGCGGCCGGTGTTGACGAAGAACGATTTGTTCTTGGTCCACGAGTTCAACTTGAGCACCGGGACCGGCACGAAATCGACTTCGTGTTTCAATTCGTCGTCGATCGACTCGCCGACGATGGTTACTTGATGGCCCAGCTTCTGCAATCCGCGGAACAAGTTTACGCAGTATCGCTCGGCCCCGCCCTTTTTCAGCGAACAATTGCGTCTGACGATGGCGATATGCATGGCGTTATCGGAAGTAGGGATGAATGAATCAGGCGACGTGGCGTCTGGAGGCGTGCTTGATCAGTTGTCGCTTCACGGCAGCAAACACCGTGTCGACAGACAGGTCGGTCATGCAGCGATGATGCTTCAACGGACATTCGCGTTGCTGGCAGGGCCCGCAATCCAGCTTTAACTGAACGTGCTCTGAGCGATCATAGTTCGTTTCACTCCAGGCGATATGCGTGGGGCCGAACAGCGTGATGACAGGCGTGCCAAACGCCGCAGCGAAGTGCCTGGGGCCCGAGTCTGTCGTCACCAGTAACGATGATTGGCGAACCGCCGCCTTCGTCAGGCCGATACTCAGTTTCGCATCGGCCAGGCTGAACACGGCCGGATGATTCGCCGTCGTGGCGATCCAGCGAGCGTCTTCGCGTTCGGAGGGTCCGCAAACAACCAGCACCTGCTGATCAAGCTCGGTCACAATACGCCGAGCCAATTCGACAAACTTCTCACGCGGCCAATTCTTCGCGGCACCAAACGCGCCGCCCGTATTCAAGGTGACATAGTCGGCGTGCGATCCCTGAGCGTCCCAGAACTGCGTCAACTGAGACTGATCTTCGGGCAGCACGGCCGCTTCGATCTGACGAGATGTCGTGGCGCAGCCCAATCGCTCCACCAGTCGCAGATATTCTTCCATTACCGGATTCGGCACCGCTCGCGAGTGCGGGGTGACGCGGTCGGTCAGCAACCAGCCGCGCAGATCACGAGCGAAACCAACTCGCTGTTTGGCTCCCGACAACCACGCCAGCCAACCGGTCCGCAACGAGTTCGTCAGCAGCAGGATGGTGTCGAACCGTTCGGCTCGCAGATTGCGAATGAATGTCCAGCCTCGCTGCGTTCGATCACGACCGCGCGGGTTGTAGAAGACTGTACGATCCAGCAATCCGGTCCCGGCCAGCACGTCAGCCACATACGGTCGCATGATGCCAGTGATCTCTGCTGTTGGATACTGCTCGCGCAACGCTCGCAGCGCGGGCGTCGCCATCGCGACATCCCCAATCCAATTCGGCAGAAAGACGGCGAGTTTCATAGGTCGAAATAGTAACGAGATGAAAGTAACGAGTGACGAGGTGAAGAGTACGCGACTTGGTTTTCCCCCGTCACTCGTTACTTTCATCTCGTCACTTCCCTCATGCCGCCCTGCGTTCCTTGACGGTTGGGAGTGGAATGGCGATTGGTTCCATTTCAGCTTCACGAAGTCGACGAACGATTTCGGTGGTGGAGACGCCTGGTGTGATTCCCAGCGCCTTCACGCGACCGCCGTATTGGACGACGACTTCGCGACCGACGATTTCGTCGTCGCGGTAAGTGCCACCTTTGACCAGGATGTCCGGTTGCAGGGCATGCAAGACGGCGTGCGGCGTGTCTTCATCGAAGACGACGACATAGTCGACCGATTCCAGCCCGGCCAGCATTGCCGCGCGATATTCCTGGTCGAAGATCGGACGCTCGGGGGCTTTGTTCAATCGGCGAACACTGTCATCGCTGTTGATCGCCACGATCAGGCAATCCCCTTCGCGAGCTGCTTCGGCCAGATAGGAGATATGTCCGACATGCAAAAGATCGAAACAGCCGTTCGTGAGCACGACCTTCTGTCCGGCCTTATGTCGAGCGGAAACATGTCGTGTCAGTTCGTCCAGTGAACAGACTTTGCCCGCGGCTCGACGGCTGCCGTGCAACAGGTCGGTCAGAATCTCTTTGCGGCTGATGCGAACCACGCCGACCTGTTCGACTTCTAGGCCACCCGCGACGTTCGCCAGACGACAGAGGCGACTGGGTTCGATTCCTGCCGCCATCCCCAGTCCGAACATTGCCAAGACCATATCGCCCGCACCGGTCACATCGTAGACCTCGCGAATGCGAGTCGGCAGATGAATCGGTTCGCCGTCTTGTCGAGCCAGCACGATGCCGTCGCGATCGAGTGTCACGAACGCCATATCGAGCCCGAACTTTTCGACCAGTAGGTTTCCGGCTTTGTAGGCCGCATCGATCGAACGGATATCGATCCCGGTTGCCTTCTGTGTTTCCGATCGATTCGGGGTCACACCAGTCGCACCGCGGTACAGGTTGTAGTCACCTCCGGCAGCGGGATCGACCACAACGGGGATCCCCGCAGCGCGAGCCGCTGCGATCAGTGGCTTGACCACTTCAGCGGTGCAGACACCTTTCGCATAGTCGGAAATTAAGACCGCTTGGAACTCATGCAGTCGCGGCAATATGGCATTCAGCAGCTTCTGAGCGATCTCTGTTCGGATCGGATGGCGCATTTCGCGATCGACTCGCAACATCTGATGCGGATGCCGATGTTGAGCTCGACCCATGAACCGAACTTTGCACGTCGTCGGCCGATCATCGTCGGCAACCAATGCCGAGCAGTCGACTCCAGCTCGTGCAAGTTCTTGGGCAACCAGAGGTGCGTCGGCATCGTTCCCGACCACGCCTGCCAGTGTGACTTCGGCATCCAGCCCGCGCAGCATGTTGGCGACGTTTGCCGCGCCCCCCAGACGAGTTTCCTGGCGATCTTCGCGCAGCAGGATCACAGGAGCTTCCTGGCTGATTCGTTCGGCGTCACCCCAGACGTACCGATCGAGAATCAGATCCCCGAGCACGAGGATTCGCGGCGTCCCCAGCCGCTCCATGTCGTCAATCAGTTCGTAAGACATAGCGTTCGCCATCCCTGGCCCGCGCGGCGGTTTCGCGAGTGTTGACTCGTTGATCATTTGCCCCAGCCGAGATTCCCTCTTCGGCGGGCGGAATCATCGTCTGGGATGGAAGTTAAGTCAATGTGTGTTCTAGCGAACGGAATCAACGATGAACTCACTCGGCCGATGTTTCCGCCATCGATTTCTCAAAGGCCTTTTTGTACGCGGCTTCCTCGGCTTGGGCCGCAACAAGTTGGGGCTTCAGTTTTTCCAATACATCTTCCGATGTGGCTAGTTTTTGGACGTAACGTTGGTGCAGGGCATCAGTTTCGCCAAGCGCCTTCAGGTTTTCACGGAGCCGCTGTTGATCGACTGTCGCCGCTTGGATTTCCGCCTCAATGGCGTTTCGAGCCGCGGTCAGTTCGGACAACGCTTGTCGGCGTTGAAGGAATTTTTGCAGCACTTCACGAACTTGAAGTGAGGATTTGTCAGAACGAATGTAGAAATTGGTTCTTTCGATATCGAAGTTTTGGATGATGAAACGTTCCGTCTGCTTCGTCGTCTCGACAATTTTCTCTGTCACCGGTTTGCCAGGCTCTGCATTCACGGCAAACCGATAGAGACTACGGGTTTTCTCAGTTGGTTTGGGAACGACAATTTCCCACGGCTCGTCGATCGGCTGTTCAATTAAGATTGTTTTCGGATGTGATCCAGAGTTCTTGACCAAATAGGTCGTCTTCCGAGTCGAGAGTTTCCGCAGCACCAGATGTCCCTGAGAAATCGTCATTCTCTCCAAGACATTTGTTTCGTCCGGCTCTTCCATGACCACTTCGGTATCCAAGTCCATCGCGTAGGTGATTAAGCGAGTTGAGCCTGGCGGAATATCTGCAATTTGGGCGTCGCCAGCATATTCGTCTCCTTCGAAGACCGTGATCGGCCCCTGTTGAAGATGCAGATCGGTCGAGTTGATCAACTTCAAGCCCGCCAATGGGTGCTTGGTATGCACGCTATTGTTGAAGACGTAAACCTTGTCACCTTTGATTGCACTATTGACGATTGGCAGCAACGCCGATTCGTTTCGACGTAGCGAGACCGGCGTCTTAATGACATAGCGGAACAACTCACCCAGATCGTCTGTGGTTGCCGCCGCGGCCACTCCCTGAGTCAGATCAATTGCACCTGGTGTCTTGACGGGCGATGCCGCTGCACCTGCGCCGCCGCCAAAGAATCCGCCGCCCATTCCCCCTCCCATGCCTCCGCCCATACCACCCATGCCTCCACCCCCGGGCATTCCAGGCATGCCGGTTGGTTTCTTCCGAGAAGCATTGGCTTGGTCGTCGGCTTGTGCTCGAAACTCTTGGTCGCGCGCTGCCAGATCCTGGTTATAGACCCGTGGCTCGACGGAGGTATGCAGTTCCAGTTTCGCCACAGGTCGAGTCGTGAACAGAGGCTGATAAAGATCCATTTGAAACGAAATGGGGCGACCACTTATCAAGGTCAAATCGACTTCGTTCCAATCTTGGGCGGTCGTGTTTTCGACGATGGCCCAACCCTGCAAGAAGGGTGGCTTTTCCTCGTCGAGAACCAGCCGGTAGGTCGTCTTCCAGACGGGCGATTCCTGAACATAGCCAACACTGACTTCGCGTTGTTTCTCGCCGCGCAGATCCAGTTTGACGAGTTTCTGGTCCTGTTTTCGTGATTCGGCCAGCAGATCCAGAGCTTGCTCGAATTCGCGATTCACTTTCTCATCCAGGAACTTGGTTACTCGGATCGATTCGATCGCGACGACCCTGATTCCAGCATCGGTTCGGACCAGCACGTGCTCGGTGTCGATGGGAAGCTGATCACGGCCGAGCAATTTACGATGTTCGATGCCAATGATCGCTCCGATGACGGGTTTGGTATCGCTGCTGACGGCGAGTTCCACCGACTGTCCCCGCATTTGCTGAAGGATCTGAGTCAGCGTCGGGCTACGAGTGACATCGATCGCCAAGGTCTTCAACGTCTGCGCGATGGGCTGGGGAGATCCATAATTCACCGAAGCAACTCGCCCGCCACCACGATCCTGCACGACCAGACTTTTCAAGAGATCATTGATGTCATCCGCTTTGACCGGAAACTCGACCTGACGATTGCCCTCGATCTCGCCGCGATGCTCGAAGAAGGCCACGCCCGAATTGAGCATGACGACTCTTTTCAACGGGAGTGGCGGCGGATTGTCCGCTGCTGGGCAAGCTGCCGCCGACACTAAGAACCCGCTGAAAACTAGCGTGGACAGCGAACGAGAACGCTCAAAAATGCGATTCATGGCGAAGTCTCTCAGTAGCTGGCATTGGCGAATTGATAATTAGCGTCTTGCGATTCGGTGATCGTCCGGATTATCTTGACTTGTCGAATCATGCTAGCGAGGAGAGACCAGCCATGACCACTCGTTTCTTAATAGTTTGCTCAATTCTGCTGGCCAGCTTTGCGCTCGTCACTGCGGAAGAACCATCGACAATCGGGGTCGATACTGGCGATTCCCCGATCGTACGTGAATCGGCAAATCGAATTGAGAAGACACTCAAAGAGGCGGTGAATGTCGATTTGACTGATAGCCCCCTAGAAGAAGTCCTGGATGGTCTGGAGAAAGCTCACCGCATTTCCATCTGGCTCGACAAGCAAGCACTGCAAGACGAAGGTGTGGCCACGGATCAACAGGTAACACTTGTCAAATCGAGTATCACCTTGCAGACGGCGCTGTTACTCATCTTGGAACCGCTGGGACTGACCACGGTCAATCAGGACGGCGTCCTAAAAGTGACGACGCAAGCCAAGGCTGACGAAAGCATGACAACTCGGATCTATCCGGTTGCGGATCTGGTCAATACACCTACCGCGGGGGAGAGTTATACGACTTTGATCGTCGTCTTCCAGCAAAACACATCCGGTAAGTGGGTGGACATCGATCAAGAAGGAGGAAGCGTCACTGCGTTTCCGAATGCACAGGCATTGGTCGTGCGGCAGACGCAGAAGATTCATCGACAGATTGAAGGAATTCTGACCGCCTTGCGCAAGGTGAAGCGACTTCAGCACCTCTCGTCGATCCCCTCCGACATCGACGATCCCGATGCATTGAACACTATCGATCCGACTCCTCGCCATCGTCGATCAGCCCCTCGGACGCCTCGGTCTACTCAATCCTGGCAACAGCCCAGGGTTTATGCCAACGATTGAATGCGTCACAAGGAGGTCGGCGATGGAATGGAAGCTGCCGCGCCCCACATGGGCCGTACTCACCGGGGTTGTTGTCATTGCCGGTGTGTCAGTTTGTTGGTCTTCCTGGCTTTCCCAGCCGCCCGCCGAAAATGCTCCTCAGCCGGTCGTGTCCACCCGCTTGGAGACGCGTTTCCGCGACCTCATGGCATCCTACCAAGAAGACCAGCGGCGCTGGTTTCGGGATGTGAATGCAGTGAAGACGGACGCGGAGCGGGATGCGGTCGTGAAGGTTGATGAAGACGGCTGGGCGCGAAAGGCATGGGCACTGGTTCAGACATCTTCGGGCGATCCAGCCACGTTGGAAGCCTGCTGCCAGATCGCTACCAATTTCGCCTACTCCCAAGAAGCGACGTTCGCACTCGCTCGCCTTCGTGATGCCTACTTCCGCGAGGCTCATTTGGGGGATTACTGCCCGTTGCTGGCCCTCTCACCGGCCCCGCAGGCGGAACAATTTCTCCGGGCGGCCAGGACGGAACACGCGGATACGACGACACGGGTTCGAGCGGGTCTGGCACTCGCGCATTATCTCCGTTGGCAGGTTCTGGCCGACCATGCTCGGAAGCGCCAGGATGGGGAGAGCCTGCTGAATATCTACCTCGATCCCGACGAAGAAGCCCGCCTGGTCGAGGAAGTCGAGGAGATCTGTCAGATGGTGATGGACGGTCACGCCGAGAAACCGTGGTTGAACTACGACGACGACGCACCCGCCCCGACGACGATGGGCCAGACGGCAGCCGGCATCCTGGCCTCCATCGAGGAGATCGATGTCCGGCGTCTGGCGGTCGGTCAAGTTGCCCCTGAAGTCGCCGCGATCGACAGCGACGGGGTGCCATTGAAATTGAGCGAATTCCGAGGGAACGTGATGCTGCTTAGCTTCAGCGGGCAACACTGCGTCCCCTGCCGCATGATGATTCCACACGAGCGAGACTTACAAGACCGCCTCAATGGACGGCCGTTTGCACTGATCGGCTTCGACCGCAGCGAGGATAAAGAGGCCGAAGACCTGAAGGTGTTTCTGGTGAGTCAGGAGATCACCTGGCGCGTCTGCCCCGGGCGATCTCAAGAGGGCCGGGACATCTTCCGGAAATGGAACGTCCACTCCATCCCGATGTTCTATCTCATCGACGACCGCGGAGTGATCCGGCAGCGATTCGATGGCTACACGGAACCGATAGCGCTGGGTGCCGCTGTCGAGTCACTGTTAAAAGAAGCCGAGGAGCGAGTCGGTTCGGCCGTGACGCCCGGAGAGCGATGAATTGCTTCCTCAGGGAGACACAAAGATATGGATAGAGATGCTGACGACGAAAGGCAGACAACTTGTGAGCCTTCGCAGTTCATCAGCCGATGAGAGCTTCGGTTGCCTGTTTGGTCTACTAGGGGCTCTGATCGGACCTCTTGTTGGGCTGCACGGCTACCAGACAGGCGTCAAGCGAATCCAATCGATCGATCCTGATGTCCTCGTCTGCGGGTTTTCGGTCGTCGGCCCGATGCTCGGGGGAGTGATCATCGGCGGCGTTGCTGGGGCTATCGGCGGGGTAGTTCTGTGGCGCATGATCAGGTGGTTCTACGGAACACCGACGCAAACATAGGTCACGATCTGAATTCACCTTGCGGCTCGCGGGCCGTTGGCGGCAGCGCGGAAGTCGGGATGGCGCAAGGTCCAATGGCGTCAAGAATGCCGCATCGGAGCGACGGCCTTCCCACCCCGAAGTTTCCTGACAAACTTTGCAGTCAATCTCGGTCTTCCTCCAAACGCCGGTTCGCGATTAGAATCGGCCACGCTCGGCTAGACGAGCCAACTACGCGGAATGCGTAGGGTTATGTCGAATCGCACCATCGGGACCAGTGCGAACGACACCGCAGTGAAGGGATTCCAGACACCGAAAACGGTGTGGCGGGAAGGACTGAATGACTCACTTCTTTGATCGTAAAGGCCCTTGGGGCAATGGGTTGGCCGTGTGGGTGGTGATGGCGATGGTATTCGCCCTGCCGCTCGCCTGGTGGTCACTCAGCCAGACTCGTCTCGATAATGACGTCGAAAAATGGCTCCCGAGCGATGACCCGGAACTTAAGGTCCTGGAATGGGCGAATCAGCGTTTTTCGTTCGAAGAGCGCGTCTTCGTCTCGTGGGACGGCAGTTCGATCAATGATCCTCGCATTCGTAAATTTGTCGAGAAGCTGGAAGGGAAGCCGGATGCCGACGGCATTCGTCGCGGCGGCGTCCCCCATATCTCACGCGTGCTGGAACCACGCGATCTGCTGAACATCATGCAGAAGAATGGTGTTGAACCGCGTGAAGCGGTCCGTCGACTGCAAGGGGTCGTGCTCGGAGCGGGCTCCTTGAAGTTGAAGCTGACCGACTTCGGCAAGTCGGGAATGCGACAAACAAAGCAAGAATTGATCGCGGCCGCCAAGACTCGGTTCGCAGTCGATCTGAAATTCAGTGAGCCGATTCCCGATTTCTGGTCATTAGTCGCTGTCCCCCCGCCACCGCCTGAAGAAGGCGAAACGGCAGGTGATCTGGCCGCCCCGGCCGTGATGAATGCTGCCGGAAAGCTAGTCGACATTGATTCTGTCGATCACGACTTGCAGGTGACTTGGAAAGGGATTCGTCCCGCCACAGCCCAAACAGAAGAAATCGCCACCTGGTTCACTGAATTCGTCCCCCAGAAAGACCTGGGCCAGAAGCTTGTCGAACGCAGTTTCTTCGCAATCGGATCTCCCGTCACGATTGCCCTGGCCATTTCGGAAGCGGGTTTGGCCGACAAAGATGAAACGGTCTCGGTCATCCGTGAAGCAGCCGTCGCTGTCGGAATTCCGGCAGATGTGCTGCGCATGGGTGGCAGCGCCGTTTCGACAACATCGCTCAACAAAGAAGTTGCCAAGGCCTTCTGGGATCCCGCCTATCCGCTGACAGAGTTCCATCATCGTTCGGTCGTGCTGACATCCGCACTGCTCAGTTCTTTACTGGCATTCCTGCTGCTTCGCAGCATTCGCCTGGCAACGATCGTGCTGATGGTTTCGCTGTATGCGACGTTGTTATCGGCCGCGTTGATCTCGGCCACCGGCGGTTCGATGAACATGGTCCTGGTGGTCATGCCTTCGCTACTGATGGTGCTGACGCTGTCCGGAGCGATCCACGTTGCCAATTACTGGAAGCACGCCGCTTCCAAAGATGAAGCCACCGCAGTCTCACAGACGGTGCGAACTTCCTGGATGCCCTGCTTCCTGGCGAGTCTGACCACTGCGATCGGCCTGATTTCGCTCTGCACCAGTTCGCTGATTCCTGTTCACGACTTCGGACTGTACGCCGCCGCCGGCACAATGATATCGCTAGTGATCATCCTGTTCTGCGTGCCAGCTCTGTTGCAGATCTGGCCGGGGAAAGCTCCGGCAGAACATGAACTCGATCATCCCGGCTGGCGCCTGCTGGGACGCGGCCTAACAACTTGGCCAGTGTTGCAATCGCTGGTCTTCGTGTCGATCTGTGTCGCCTGTAGCTACGGGCTGACCCGATTCGGCGTCGAAACCAAAACAATTCGTTACTTCCCCGCGAAGGCTCGGATCGCTCAAGACTACTCGTTCATCGAAACCAATCTCGCGGGAATCATGCCCGTGGAAACGGTCGTTCGATTCGATTTGCAAGCTCAGAAAGACATGACCTTTCTCGATCGCATGGAGATCGTGCGCGAGATCCAGGAACGTCTGCGAGCTAATCCCGATATCACGGGTTCACTCTCGCTGGCGGACTTCCTGCCTGTGAGTGAGATCCCCGACGAAGGTTCGGGCTTTGTGACTCGCAGCAAGTTCTTCAAGCGAGCGACATCGATTCAGCAGAAGGTTCGCGAAGGCGAAGTTCCTGCCGCCAAGGCCTTCTACACGACAACCGAAGAAGCCCACGATCTGAAAGCCCCGGGCGATCACCAATTGAACCAGGCTGGTGACGAACTGTGGCTGATCACGTCGCAAGTCACAATCATGGCGGACAACGATTTCGGGGCTGTCCTGGCCGACGTTCACAAGATCGCACAAGACGTTCTGCGCATGCATCCCGGATCGGATCACACGGTTACGGGAACGATGTCATTGTTCCTGCGGACTCAGCAAGCCGTTCTGCAAAGTCTGATCAGAAGCTGCGCGGTGGCTTTCTTCCTGATCCTGGGCGTGTTTGTCTTCATGCTGCGTAACTTCGCGGCTGGCCTGGTCGCGATGATTCCCAACGTCATCCCGGTGGCTGTCGTGTTCGGGTGCATTTCCTGGATGGGTCAAAAGGTCGACATCGGCTCAATGATCACCGCTTCCATTGCCCTCGGCATCGCCGTCAATGGAACGTTGCACTATCTGACTTGGGTTCAACTGGGGATGCGCAACGGTCAGACGCGGCGGGCTTCGATCGTTTCCGCTCTGGTGAAGTGTGGTCCCGCCATGTGTCAAACCAGCCTGGCTGTGGCGTTCGGATTGCTGATGCTGGTCCCGGCCGAACTGCTGCTGATCAGTCGCTTCGGCTGGATGATGGCTGCGATGATTGGAGTGGCCTTGCTGGGCGATATCATCCTGATGCCGCAACTGCTGGCAGGCCCGCTGGGCTACCTGTTCGAACCGAAGAAGGCCGCTGCCGCGACCAAGTCCATCGCATCGACCGCAGACGCAGTCGCAGTCGCTGCCGAAGGTGTCCCCGCACCGCACTTTGCCTCGCGAAGCTCCAAATCGGATTCGCAACATGCTTCTGAGCACAAGTAGTCGTTCTTGAGGCTTCCGTTGGGCCTGCCCCAACGGAGCCAACAACTCACGAGCTACCAGCATGATTTCACGTAGACATTGCTCTCCGTCCGGTTCACCCGGACGGAGAGTTCTTCGCTCGCAGGGCCAGTTTAGTAGCTCCAACTTGCTGGTCCCGTTGGGGCAAGCCCAACGGAAACACTGCCACTAAACCAGTCCAAACTGTCATCGTGAACCGTCGGCTAATGCCGGGTCGCTTTGTGCATCCGGCGCGACAGGAATTCGTGCAGCGCGACCTCCAGTGGTTGATCCGTTCGTAGTAGCACATAGTCCATGTGCATATCGCGAGCACCTCCGCGGATCGCTCGCAGGAACTCTTCAAATTCCTTTTGATACGCGGCTTTCAAGGCTCGCGGATCGGTGTGCTGATCACCCAGTCCTTCCAGTCCCTTGAACAGTGTCGGGTCGACAAATGGAAAATCCTGTTCGGCGGGATCGATCACGTGCAGCAGCACCACATCATGTCGACGATGTCGGAAGTGCTTCAGCCCCAGTAACAACGACGCGGGGTCGTCGAAGAAATCACTGAGGATCACGACCAGGCCGCGCCGCTTAATTCGCTCGGCCAAATCGTGCAGGATCGGCCCGATCGATGTTTCGCCGCCCGGTGTGGTCTCGTCGAGCAGATGACACAGTTGCCGCAGTTGAGCGGGGGTGCTGGACGGGCGCAGCACATGTCCGACCGCCGCGTCAAACGTCGCCAGCCCAACGGCATCCTGTTGATGCACGATCAAATAGCCGAGTGCCGCGGCGACATGCTGAGCATACTCGAACTTCGAAAAGGCCGACTTTTCTGAGCGGTACGTCATCGATTCGCTGCTGTCGACCAGCAGGTGACAGGCAAAGTTGGTTTCTTCGTCATACTGCTTCAGATAGATCCGATCGCTTTTACCGAAGACCTTCCAATCGACATACCGCAGATCGTCGCCGGGAACGTACTCGCGATGCTCGGCGAACTCGACCGAGAAGCCGTGATAGGGGGACTTGTGCAAGCCCGAGACGTACCCTTCCACAATCAGCCGGGCCTTCAGTTCCAAGCCCTTCAGCTTATTCAGTGTCTGTGGATCGAGCAGTTTCTTCAGCGGGTCCATACGTGATCACCATTCATAGTCCGCGTGACTTCACCAGCGAACTTAACTGCTTGAACTCAGCCGCCTCGGCAGTTTCGGCCCATTCGAACAAGACCCCCTCCGCCGTCGTCAGGATTGCGCCGCTCCCGGTCATGCGGTCAAGTGCGATCTGTTGATCGATCTCGCGGCGCGAAGCGACGGCATCGGCGACGACGTAGACTTGATAGCCGCTGGACAACAAATCGAGCACGGTTTGCAGGACGCAAACATGCGTCTCCATCCCGGCGACCACGATCTGAAAACGATCATCGATCGCTTCGGCCGCGGTGGGCCAGTTCAAACATTCCACGCAACTGAACCGCTTCTTCGCGGGGCGATCCGCAGCAAACTCCTGCAGTGCCGCCGCCGTGGGGCCAAGCCCTTGCGGGTATTGCTCGGTGATGGAGGTGGGGACACCCAGCAGCCTGGCTCCTTCGCCCAGGAAACGGCAACCCGCGATCAGTCGCTCGCGAGTCGCTTCGGGCAGTGTCGCGACGAGCTTTTCTTGAACATCCACGATCAACAAGCGGCTGGAAGCACGATGCAGCAGTTCCGGGCTACGCAGAGAATCAGTCGACATCAAAACGTCCTGCAGTAACAAGTAGGTGAGTCTCTTATCACAAGTAACGTTCAAAGGTCGGTTTGTCGACCAATGCCCGGATTGCGACTTTCTAAGTAGCCTTCTCGCTCCGTCGAGAAGTAAGCCAACTGCGAATCCGCGCTCCTGTTGGATCGGCGCGGAATGGCGATCACGGCGCCGCGTTCGTCAGCTTTCTTCTCGCGGGAGCGAGAAGACCACTTAATGTCACGAAGATTGTTGCTCGAGATAGTCATCGCGAAGGCGATCCATCCCTTCCTGATTGCGAATCGCTTTGGTCGCGATGCTGCCGTAGTTGATTTTCAAACTCCCCTCTTTGGAAGTTCGTTCCTGGCTGGCGGTCATCTTGAATTCGCCGCCGTATTTCTGAATCTCGACCGCATGGACTTGGCACAGGCGAGTGGCCGCCATGCTTTCGGATCTCTCGGCATCGATCGGTTGCTTGCAGATCTCGCAGTAGCGAACTTTGCTCATCTTTCGGGCCTCCAGAAAGGACGAATTCAACCGGCGCGTAAAAAAACCGCCCGGCTTGTTCCCAAGCGGACGGTTCGTTGCTTCAGATCTTTCTTGATTCGACGAGTCCGTTTTAAACTCGCCACATCACAAACGCAAGAGTATTCTGATAACACCTATCGAGAATTCGGCTACGCGCCTCTGTCAGTCATTCTTCATTCGCTGTACCAAAAAGTCCCACAAGTCGGCATATTTATCGGTCGGGTGATCCGGGTATTTGACGTAGCAAGGGACACCCTGTTCTTGGGCTAATACCTGGAATCCCAGCCCCCACTGGGGCGCGTGGACCTTATAGTCCATCACTTCGACGGTGTCCGGCTGAGTCAGCCCCCAGTTGTTTTCGAAGTAGATTGGTGCTGAGTCTTTGTTCAACAGATGGTCCGGCGACCACTGTTTGATCCACGGCAGAAACTCTTCGCGTCGCTTCAACGAATCCGGGAAACTGCAGCCAAAAGCGGGAGCGCCCCATTGAACATCAGGCACCCATTGCTGCATGCGCTGGGGATCGATGCTCGGCTGGCTACGATAAGCGCCGACCCCTCGCACTTTGCTGGAAACTCGATCGACGGGATCGCTCGCGTTGGCGTCCGCTTTTTCTCCAGCGCAGCCCACATACAGAGCTGGAAGAGCGCCCTGCGATCCGCCACCGACGACAATCCGGTCAGGATCGATGTTCCATTCCTTGGCATGCCGCCGAACAAACTGCACCGCCCGGCGGCCATCGAGCAGGCAGACCGAAATCGGCGGTTGGATCTGAGTGTCGATCGCGTCCTGCATGACTCGCGTCTGCACGCCAATCACGGCGCAGCCAGACTTGAAGAACCTGCCCACGTCGGGAACATGCTTCGCCGGTTTCCATAGGCCGCCGTACCAGATCAACACGGGGAACGGACCGGCCCCTTCGGTAGGGACATAGATGTCTAGGATCTGGTGCGGATAGGGGCCGTAGGACAGGTCCGCCTTGATAGGAGCGGGCTTATCCGCGGCAGAGCAAGACTCACCTCCAAGAATGATGGACAAGAGTGCAAACAGAAATAGAGCCAGTGATCGCTTCTGGTAATCCATGGGCATTCGTCTTCCCGTCAAACCGGTAAATTATTTCTCAAGGCGAGATTCTTACTGACCATAAACTGTTTTTTTCGAGAACAGAAGTTTATCAGCACTAAACTGAGCAGACATTCAAGACGCAATTGATAGAATCCGCCCACTTCCTCCAGACTGTCAAACGGGCCAGACAATAATGACGGGTAATGACGAGACCGTAGAGTTGCAGCGTGCTGCGGCAACGTTGCAAGCGGGGGGGCTCGTCGCGATACCAACGGAGACGGTGTACGGACTGGCGGCCAATGCACTCAATGCCCAAGCGGTCGCCAAGATCTTCGCCGCTAAGGAACGCCCCTTTTTTGATCCGCTGATCGTCCATCTTGCCGAAGAAAGCTGGTGGCCGCGAGTCGTCAGCGACTTCCCTCCCGTCGCTCGCAAATTGGCCGCAAAGTTCTGGCCAGGCCCTTTGACGATGATCCTGCCCAAAGCGACCGCGGTCCCGCCGTTAGTCACATCGGGATTGATGACAGTGGGTGTTCGCGTTCCTGATCATCCGTTGGCGCAGAAGTTGTTGCGTCTGGCCGATCTTCCGGTCGCGGCTCCTAGTGCCAATCCCTTCGGTCGACTCAGCCCCACGACCGCGGATCATGTCCGGCAACAGCTTGGCAGTCGGATCGAAATGATTCTCGATGGCGGCCCCTGCCGAGTCGGCGTCGAATCGACCATCGTCCAGATCCAAGGTGATGTCGTCACGCTGCTGCGCCCGGGTGGCGTCCCCTTGGAAGAGATCGAAGCCCTGATTGGCCGAGTGCAACAACCGGCGAAGGGATCACAGAAAAACCCCTTGGCACCAGGGATGCTCGATAGTCATTACGCGCCACGAACACCGCTCAAGATCGTGGATCAACTCCCCCTGACGGCCCCCTCGCGGCGAACCGGTATCCTCACGCTGTCGCCAACGGAAGAACCGACCAGCTACACCATCACCGAAGTGCTTTCGCAACGAGGAGACCTGATCGAAGCGGCCGCCAACTTCTTTCAGGCGCTCCATCGACTCGACCAAGCTCAACTTGATCTGATCCTGGCGACACAGTTTCCCGATGCAGGGCTCGGGCAGGCGCTCAATGATCGTTTACGCCGCGCCGCGCATTCGTGACCCATGGCCGCCGATAGCGGCGTCAGCTCTTGGACAATGGTTCCAGTTGCCAGCCGACTTCGGGGACTTCGACCGGGCGATACTTCCTCGTCCCTTCTTTGACGATCAACGTCCCTTGCTTCGCTCTCGCTTCAATCTCATCCTTTTGCTTCAGATTTTTGGAATCCGGCAGATCATCCCAGACGGTCTTTTCGATGGTGAGTTCGTTGTGTTGAGACATCATCAGGTTCTCACATTATGACTGGAAACAGGCTCGTTCGTAGCCTTGAGATGCAAATCTGGCACCAATTCTGGATGAGCCGCATTGGTCGGGCGATTCTGCTTAATCTTCATTCGCCACCTCAATCAGATTCCTGTCTGGATCACGAAAATAGACCGTTGTGATCGGTCCTCGCGCACCAGTGGGCTTACCAAGGTCACTCCGACTGGGCTTCAGCCTTCGCGTTTTCAGCGGCAGTGGACCTCGCAATGCGTCTCAGGATGGGAACGCCGTATTTTCCAACGCACCAGACGACGATGCCGGTGATGGCAGCTTCGATCGGGCCGAAGCCAGACATCATCGACAACACGGCCGCTGCGATCGATGTCGTTTCTGGAGTCACCCAATGCACCGGCCGCGAGGAACGAGCTGACGCCGCCGGCCTTGCCGTTGCTTGTGGTGAATCAAAGTAGCGAATCAGATCCATCAGATTCGACCACAGAAAGCGGACCAGTGCAGTCAACAGCAATCCCCAGAACGTGATCACCAGACCGAACGCAGGTGCGACCAAGAAGACATCGTCGCCGGGACGACCTCGAGCCATGCCGACGACCAACGCGAGTGCCGAACTCGCCAGAAACCAGATCAGGAACAACCGACCCGAGACGGGTTGGAAAAAGATCGTGTTCGAGTAATTGCGGCCGGCAAAAAACTGCTGCACCTTGTCCACGACATTCACGTTTGCACGATGCGGGGGTTGCTCCGGTGAAAACCCTTCCAAGGCGTGGGGCTTGGCAACAATCGTCGGCTGCTGCAGATGAGCCAACCAGCGTTCCAACAGATCCGCTACCTCGCGCGCACTTTGGAAACGATTGGCAGCTGACTTGGCCAACAGCTTCATTACGATCGCGCACAGCCAATCGGGGATGTCCGAGTTCACTTCGCGGATCGGTCGAGGTGCGTCGTGACAGACTCGCTTCAGCACGCCCATCGTTGTACTGGCTCGGAACGGTGAATGGCCGACACACATCGCATACATCACACTCCCCAGGCTGAACAGGTCGGCTCGATAGTCGACCGCGTCGTCGTTCGCCTGTTCAGGAGCCATGTATTGAGGCGTTCCCGCGATCACGCCGCTCTGCGTCAGACTGGCATCATCAACGGCACGGGCCAACCCGAAGTCGGTCAGCTTGACTCGCTGAATACCGTTCTCCAGCAGGATATTCGAGGGCTTCACGTCGCGATGAACCAGACCTTGCGCATGGGCCGCGGCCAGGCCGGCGGCCGTCTGCATGCCGATCCGCAGGATTTCTTTCAGAGTTAACGCCCCTTCGGCGTCCAGCTTTTCCTGCAGCGAGCGACCCGAAACGAACTGCATCACGATCTTGGGTTGTTCTTCCGATTCGTCGATCGCATGGATTGTAATCACATGGTCATGACAAACCGCCGCGATCGCCTGGGCCTCGCGAATGAATCGCCGCCGCGCTTGAGGATTGTGAGCCAGATACGGGGCCAGCACTTTGACGGCGACGACCCGATGCAGCGTCGGATCGAACGCCTTCACCACGACACCCATGCCGCCCTGACCCACGATCTGCGACACTTCATACGTGCCAAGTCGACCAATGGAACCGGGTTGATCGGATGGCTGCAGAAAATCGAGCGGCTTGGCCTTGGTACCGTGTTCACTGTGCGGTTCATCGGCTTTGATCCGACGCACAACTTCTTCCAGCCCCGGCTCTGGTTGACCTTCGACATTGTCCTTCAAATGGGCGACCGCGGCCTCCCATGATTCGCTACCTGCGACCATCGAAGCCAATGCCTTTTGACAGACTTCGCAGATGTCCAGGTGTTGCTGCAAGACGGTTTGCCGTGGTTCGGGAAGCGATTCCTCGAGTAGCAATCGCAGTTCATCCGGGGTCGGGCAGGTGTTCAAGTCTGTCATCGTGATCCCTTTCTGGTGGCGAGTTATGCGCGACCAGCAAATTCATCTTCGCCGACTAAATAGCGGACTTGTTCCTTCAGCCGTGCCATGACTCGACTTTTGGCCAGGTAGACGGCCGCCGCGGTCAGGCCCAACTGCGCGCTCACTTCTTTCCCCGACAGACCATCAACCGCCGTCCTCCAGAACGCCTGCCAGGTCGCTTCGTTGAAGTCTGGCTTCACGATGCTGGCGGCGTACTGAAACAGTTGTCGTTGATAGTCGGCATCCCATTCGGCGCTGGCATCATCGCTGTTCGTTTGCGGGATCGCATTCAGTTCCTGCTGGGCACCCGTGTCTCCCGTTCCGCGTTCGCGCACGCTTCCACGTCGCCAATGATCAGTCAGCTTGTTCTGCACGATGGTGAAGAGCCAACTGCGAAACAGTCCACGCCGTTCGTCGTATTCCAATCGTTGCGCCGCCGCCGCGACCGATCGCATCACATCCTGAGTCAGATCGGCCGCATCAGCATCTTGCAGACCACGTTTGCGAAGGAACCCATAAACCAGCGGCGCATACAAATCGACAAACCGCTCCCACGCTTCTTGATCGTCAGCATTGCGGATGCGAACGAGCAACGTCGGTTGTGTGGGTGGAATACTGTTCATCGATACCTCTGCCAGAGATACGGACGTGTTTCAAAAGCTATCGCGAAAACAGAAATGCTTTTTGAAATCACACTTGGAAAGGAGTGTAAACCACAGACCCACATTCAGGTTACGACTGCCCGGCAAACTGAGAATACACGTCAATCCAGCGATTTCAGGTCATAGACCTGGAAACTCTCGTTGTGATAGATCGGTTGCAGTGCGAGTGGCCCGAGCCGATCGGTCAGGATGTGCGTGATGTTGGTTTGCCGACGCAGGTCGCGCAATTCGTCAGCCGAATAGAACTCGTCCGCATAGTGATCTTCGAACCAGCGCTTGAGGAAGTTCAATCGCCGATTCCATTCCACAATCCCGTTCGGATCCTGAGGGCAGTCCTTGAAGGCGACGTATTCCGCTCGTTGTGCAAACCATTTGAACGCCCAACCATTGTGAGGCGAATGGACCAGCACATCTTTCGGGAGGTTCTGATCAATCCAGCCACACGCCGCGATCCAGTCTGTGCGTAACTCGCCCGAGTAACGATTCAAATCGACTCCCACCTGACACTGGACGAGTGCCACTGCGAACAGCAGTCCGTATCCCAAATGCTTGACGATGATCGGCAGTCGCGCATGCAGTGGCAACACGATTGCGATCGACACCGCCAGCGGAACCAGCACGTCAGCCAGTCGAAACGGATAGAACTTTAAAAGCTGAGCCCGCTGGGCATACCATGCCATTTGCGGAGCGGGTCGCGGCCCCCAGCCGATGACAATTCCGGCCAGGGCGAACAACACGGCAAAGGCGACAATCGTGTCGAACCGACGCTGCGATGGCGATCGTACTCTCAGGAACATCGCAACCACCCAGATCACCAGCAGCGCGGCGTAGCAATAGTACGCCCGCGGCAGGAATCGCATCGGGTCAAGGTGATGGGCCAGCCGATAGTAGACCTGAATGAAGTTCGCGGCGGCCTTCGTCTGTGCCGATGCTGGTTCGCCCAACAGTTGGATGGCGGGGATTAGTCCCGGCAAGGCACAAATCGCCATTACACCGCAGGCCATGAACACGCGCGCGACGTTTGGCCGCGGTGACGGAACCATCGCAGCATTCGATTGGTGATTTGATCGCAACCGGCTCCAGATCCATTCCACCGTGATCGCACCCGCGAAGGCCAAGATTCCCCACAGGCCGATCACCGGATGAAATGCGATTGCCAACCCCACTGTTGCCCCGGCCATGACAATGCGGCTTCGCTGAATTTCACCAAAAGCATAAAACAGCAGGCCGTAGCTAAAGACTTTTCCTTCCACTCCGCCAACAAGCCATTCGCCCGAAAAGTTGCCGCAGGCCTGCAGAGCGAGAAACAACCAAAGAATATGCAGAGTCGACCAGCGGCACTGCACCAGCGTCGACAACAGGTTGCACCAGCCCAGGGCGAGGATCACGATGGCGATCACTCGGCCGATCCATGCGGTTTGTTCGAGCGACAGCCATTGAGTCAAGCTACCGACAGTCGCGAAGAACACAGTGTGAGCGTTCGACGATTGCAGAAAGAAATCGCCTGCACACCAATCGGGCTGCCAGTAGTTTTTGGCTTTGCACAGATAGTGCGGTTCGTTCACCGCCGGGATCGGGGCAGCCAATAAGCTGTACGCGAACAGACTGCACCAGACGGCCAGCAATACCGCCGGATCAATCCCCCGGTTGGCAACTGGATGCGAATTGTCATCCGCCGTGATTGGTTTCTCCACCGATGTCATTGTGCGACGTTACCTATTCTCGAAGCATTCCCGCCGAAGGAATTCCGCATGGCGACCCCATCACGCCTTAAAACAGTTCTAACACCTGCTGATCGCTCTGTCGCCTGACAGGCATTGGACGGCCAGAAGCCAAAGCTCCGACGAGCCGGAGCACTCCAAAGTCGCCCCCTTTGGAGTGCGGTGGCCAGACACCGCTTTGGATCACGTCGAAGTGGAGGCCTAGTTACATCTGAACGCGAAGCGTAAGAGCAGTCAGCGTTCCGTGTCGTCGGCTGTTGTCCTCGCGTTCGATGCTCTTTGGCGACTGAAGCCAAAGCTCCGTCAAGCCGGAGCACTCCAAAGGGCCACCTTGGCTACCAGCAGCCTTTCGCTGCATCTGCTCGATACTCTTTGAGCGAGAATTCGCTGAACGCTTGAACCATACGGCGCGAACGCCGACACTCTGCATCATGAAACTATCCTTGGTCATTCCTGTATTGAACGAAGTCGACAGTTTGCGCGAGCTCCACGCGCAGATTTCTCGCGCGGCGGCCGATCATTCGCTCGAAATCGAAGTCGTATTTGTCGACGACGGGTCTCGGGACGGCTCGTGGGCGGTCATTCGCCAGCTTTCACTGGAAGATCCGCGCGTGCGGGGGATTCGGTTTCGGCGCAATTTCGGCAAGGCGGCGGCACTCACCGCGGGGCTGAAGTTGGCTGACGGCGAGCTGATGATGATGATGGATGCCGACCTGCAGGACGATCCGGCCGAGATCCCCAATTTCATCGCCAAGCTGAACGAAGGCTTTGATGTGGTGAACGGCTGGAAGCAGCGTCGGCTGGACCCTTGGCATAAGGTTTATCCCAGCCGAGTGTTCAACTGGCTGGTCAGCCGGATGACGGGCCTGAAGTTGCATGACCACAACTGCGGCGTGAAGCTGTTCCGGCGCGAGGTCGCTCGCGAGATTCGTCTCTACGGCGAGATGCATCGTTTCGTCCCGGTGCTGGCGCATGCTCGCGGTTTTCGCGTCACCGAGATTGGCGTGCATCATCGGGCTCGGCAACACGGCTTTTCGAAGTATGGAATCCGCCGCTTCACTCGCGGGTTCCTGGATCTGCTGACGGTGTCGTTTCTAATCGTTTACGGGCAGCGTCCGCACCACATGCTCGGCTGGATCGGCCTGATCTGCTTCGGCTTGGGCTTTGCGGGCATGGGTTACCTGGCGATCGCCTGGCTGATGATGAACGTGATTCCTGTGTGGCCGCACTCACCGATTGGCAATCGTCCGCTGCTGGCCTATTCAATCGCCTCGACGCTGTTGGGGGCTCAGGCGATTACGATCGGATTGCTGGCCGAATTGATCGTCTACAACACTGGTCGCGATTCGGACACGTATAGTGTGGCCGAAGAAACAACGTCGACCGCTTGTTAGTTCTTGCCTCTCATTTATGGATTGTATTGTGTCTGCAACTGATGAAATTCTGGTCCACGTCAACCTGGGACCACGCAGCTACGAGATTCCGATCGTCAGCAACAAGCTGTCGGATTGTGGTCGGCTGCTGCGTCGCTGGTGGATCGAACGGGACGGCATGTCGTCCATGACCTGCAAGCAAGCGCCGCCTCAGGGCAGTGTCTGGCTGAAAGAAGCCAAGCCAACTCCGCAGCCAGTAGCCTTGCTGGTCACTGACTCCAATCTGGCGAACTCACACGCGGCCGCTGTTCGACAAAGCTTGATCGCCGACGGCTGGCGATGTGAGACAGAGGTGTTGCCCGCAGGTGAGAAATCGAAGTCGCTGGAAATCGTGACGAAAGTCTATGACCGACTGATCAACATGCAAGCCGATCGACGGACCGTGATCGTGGCCGTCGGCGGCGGTGTCGTCGGTGACGCCGCGGGGTTCATCGCGGCGACTTATACACGCGGCCTGCCGTTCGTGCAGATCCCCACGACGCTGCTATCGGCAGTCGATAGTTCGGTCGGCGGCAAAACGGGAGTCAATCATCCACTCGCCAAGAACATGATTGGCGCGTTCTATCAACCGATCGGCGTGATGATCGATACGGCCGCTCTGCAGACATTGCCCGATCGCGAATACCGCGCGGGACTGGCCGAGGTCGTCAAATACGGCGTGATCCTCGACGCAGAGTTCTTCACGTATCTCGAACACAACGTCGACGCGATTAACGCTCGGCAACCCGAGGCAGTGCGTCACATCGTTGCCAAAAGCTGTCGCTTAAAAGCGGACGTTGTCGAACGCGACGAGTACGAAGCGACCGGCCTGCGCGCGGTGCTCAATTACGGTCACACGTTTGGCCACGCGTTTGAAGCACTTTGCGGCTACGGTCAACTGCTGCACGGCGAAGCGGTCGCCATCGGCATGGTCTATGCCAGTCGGTTGGCCGAACGTCGTGGGCTGATCGAGGGAAGCATTACGGATCGCCAGATGAGTCTATTGGAAGCACTCCACTTACCGACGGCACTCCCAGCAGAAGTGAATCTATCGACCGATGCTGTCGTGGAACGGATGCGTCTGGATAAGAAAGCCGTTGCCGGCAGCCTGCGCTTCGTCCTGCCGACTCGGATCGGCGAAGTCAAAACATTTGGAGACATTCCCGAGTCGGAAGTTCGAGCCGTCTTGGAGACCTGAGTCGACCCGTTGCCGGAACATGAGGATCTCAAACGCCTTGCGTTCAGGCAAGGCGACCTAGTCCGCCACTAGGGACCTGTGTTAGAATCGGCGGTCCTGGAGATTGGAGATCTCCGCCGCTGAAAGCGCCTGCCTGACTGCTTGGGCAGCTTTTCCTACTGCAAACAGGGATTCGCCAGTCATTGTGGGCGAGAATCCTGCGAAAGCCTGCCGCATGTCGTCTGTTCCACCTGTTAGTTCGTCATCGCATCCTCGGCCATGGGAAGATAAAAACCCTTGGATTGCCGGGGTGCTCGCGTTCCTGATTCCTGGTGCGGGGCACCTTTATCAGGGTCGGACGGTCAAAGGGATCATCTACTGCGTCAGCATTCTGGGTCTGTTTTTCTGGGGCCAGAAAATGGGCGAAGGGATGGTGGTCTACGGAGATGTCACGCTGTCTCCCCCTCGCATCGGTCCCCTGAGCTACGTCGCACAACTGGGTGTGGGCGGATTCTCACTGCCAGCGGCATTTCAAAACAAACGAGCCAAAGAAGCATCAAACCATTCCGTCAGGCGGCTGACGGCACCTTTTACGGCACCCTTTGCAGGAACTTTAAATCCCCCTGAAGGGACCGAGCCAAGTCAATTGGTGGGAACGGTTCGATTGGATCCGGCGGAAGGACAATTCGGTCCTGAAGTGAAGGGGACTTTTGACGGAACGCTGGATGGGAAGCCGGTCAAACTGGAATTGGGTGGCCCCCGATTTGAATTGGATCGCCCCATCAAGGCGGGCTCCGGACGCAAACTGGAATGTGGCCTACTCGACGGCGCCGGCGAAGGGTCGAATCTTCGCGGGCGAGCCATCATCGGAACGGTGCCCCGTTCCCTGCTCAATTCCTACGGAGTGACTCCCGATCCCGCTCAGATTCAGGATTTAAATGACAGCTTGGGAAAGACTTACGAACTTGCACTAGTCTTCACTTGGATTGCCGGGTTACTGAATTTCCTGGCGATCTGGGACTGTGTCAACGGCCCGGCCTATGGGTTTGGCGATGAGCACACGGTAGCCGCCGAGACGAAGTCGCGGGCGGTCGCGGGGGCTGGACCCCCACCGCCGGCGGGAACGAAAGAAGAACCGATTCGGCCGGAAATCGCACCCGTGCAGAAAACGCCAGTATAAGGACTTGGATCTGCGGTTGGGGCAGGAAGCGACGCAGCTTTCCTACCTTGTCTGGTTACCGTCGCCAAGGTGAAGGATCTTCATGTTCGATTCGTTGTTGCTCGCTCAAGCGAATGTCACCTGGTACATGGTCCCTCTGGCCATGGCCATTAGCCTTGTTTACAGCGCCAGCCGATATGAGCTGCCAGAATACATCCTGCAGCGTGCCTTCCGGCTGTTTTTGCAGATTGTTGGCTTCATGTGCGTGGCATTTGCCATCCTGTGGGTGCTGACGTACGGACTTTGAACTGAGTCGTCTTGACCGTCCTGCCACCTCCACATACGCTCCGATCCTCCCTGTTTTCCCCGGTCCTGTTGGTGATGCGAGCTGGCCATTGGCCTTACTCGCGATGTTGACGCGCACTCGTTCGTCAACGCAATCTGGCTGCCGAATACTGGGGATTGCCGGTTGGAACCGGCTCGTGTTTCGTTCCGCGAATGGAGTCGCAGCCTATGTCTCCCTGGCGCCCTCTGGCTTGGTCGTTACTCTTCGGATTGTCCGTCACGGGTGCGTTCACGTACCTGTCCGCTGCATCGAAGGCAGATAAAGACGAAGAATCGACCGAGAAGAAGTACGAGACGAAAGTGGATACCCCGATGATCGGGGATTACACAACGTTCTCGGGGCTGCAGCCGGTCGTGATCGAAGGGGTCGGTCTGGTCGTCGGTTTGAACGGCACCGGGGGCGATCCCGCTCCGTCGTTCTATCGCACGGAATTGATGAACGAGATGAAACGCCGCGGCGTTCCCAACCCCAATCAAGTCTTACAGTCTCCCAATACGGCCCTGGTCCTGGTTCGCGCTTACTTGCCACCACTGATGAAAAAGGGCGAGAAGATCGACTTGGAAGTTCGGTTGCCAGAAAGTGCCGACGCCACCAGTTTGGCGGGTGGCTGGCTGATGGAAACATACTTGTCCGAACAGGCGATTGTTGCGAATCGATCGGCTCCGCTGCATGGGCATGCCTACGCAAACGCATCAGGCGCGATCTTGACCGCCGGGGTCGGCAGCGATGCGGTGAATTCGCCAGAACTTCTCAAGCGTGGCCGCATCCTTGGTGGCGCGACCGTCTTGAAAGAGCGCGAGCTGGCTTTGTTCCTGCGATACGACTTCCGTAGCGTTCGTAACTCGCAGCGTCTGGCCGATGTTATCGGTCGTCGCTTCCATGACTTCGATGAATACGGCATCAAGAAGCCGATGGCCAAGGCCAAGACCGATCAGAAGATCGTGCTGAACGTTCATCCGCGCTACAAAGACAACTACCCCCGCTATCTGCAGGTGATCCGCCATTTGGCATTCCGCGAAACTCCGGTGGGAACTCGTGTCCGCATCCAGAAGCTGCAACAGGACATCTACGAAGCGGAGAAAGCGGAAGAATCCAGCCTGGAACTGGAAGCCATCGGCAATGAAGGAATCCCCGCCCTGAAGCAGGCCCTGACCTCGCCACTTCGGGAAGTTCGCTTCTATGCGGCGACGGCGCTGGCCTATTTAGGCGAACCTGACGGATTACCAGCCCTGAAAGAAGCTGCTCAAGAAGAACGAGCTTTCCGCGTGTTCGCTCTGGCGGCCATCTCGACCCTGGACGATGCGGATGCCCACATCACTCTTCGCGAGCTGATGAGCGAGCCCGGTGCCGAAATGAAGTACGGGGCATTCCGATCGCTGTGGACCCTGGATAAAAAAGATCCGTTCATCCGCGGCGAAATGCTGGGTGTTCGAGACGAGGGCGAAGACAAGCCCAAGAATCGGGCGGGGGCGTTCATGCTGCATACCCTGCAGACGACGGGCGATCCCATGATCCACGCCTTGACCCGGACTCGGCCTGAAGTGGTCTTGTTCGGAGCCAACCAGGAATTCCGTCCGCCGCTGTATCTCTCCGCGGGACGCCACATCATCATCACGTCGCAGCCTGGCGACAACAAGATCTCGATGGCCAAGTTTCAGGTCGGTCAGCAGGACCAGCGTCGCGAAGTCTCGCTGCAGGTGGCCGATGTCATTCGAGCGGCCGATGAACTGGGAGCCAGCTACCCGGATATCGTGCAGATGCTGGCCGATGCCTCGAAGCAGAAGAACCTGCCAACTCGGCTGGCCATCGACGAACTTCCCGAAGGGGGACGCGTCTACTACCGCCCCAACGCGGCAGGTGGCAAGAAGCGAATCAGGACTAAGGTCGGTAAAGACAACATGACCCCGAACCTGTTCCCGGAACAAGAAGAGCCGCCCGCACCCGGTGCCGAGCGAAAGAAGGAAGAGCCTCGCGGCAACATGGCCAACGTGACGGAAGAATCGACGCAGAAGTCGAAGGATAAGGACAAGAAATCGGATGATAAATCATCGAAGGAAACTTCGTCGAAGTCATCCAAACCAACGTCGCGATCCAGTCGCGACGATTCGAAAAAGGAGCCTGAAAAGAAGGGGATGTTTTCGTGGTTGAGTTGGACCAAGGATGAGAAGTAGAACGTTGATCTCCGAGAGGAGAAGAGACGGCACACGGAGTGTGCCTACGACATTGCGACCACACCACGTCCCTGACTGCTGACATATCGACTTGAAGCCCGGCTGTGATCAGCCGGGCTTTGGTGCCATCCAGAAATTGCGTTTCCAACGCATCCGTTCCCGACTGTCGTCATGCTTAAATCCCTCGAACTGTTCGGCTTCAAGAGCTTTGCCGACCGCACGCGGTTCGACTTCTCGACCGGCATCACTGGTGTCGTCGGGCCGAACGGTAGTGGTAAGAGCAATGTCGTTGACGCCATGAAGTGGATTCTGGGGGACCAGTCTGCCAAAAGCCTGCGCGGCAAAGAGATGACCGACGTCATCTTCAACGGCTCGTCCAGTCGTAAACCGAGTGCCTACGCCGAAGCGACGATCACCTTTGACAACGCTTCCGGCTGGCTTCCCAGCGACGACCAGGAAGTTCATATCGGTCGACGCATCTGGCGCAATGGCGATGCCGAATATCTGCTGAACCGCAATACGGCTCGCCTGAAAGACATCAAAGATCTATTCATGGGGACCGGAGCGGGAACGTCCGCCTATAGCATCATCGAGCAGGGTCGCGTCGATCAGATTCTGCAGGCAAATCCCACCAGCCGCCGCGCGGTGTTCGAAGAAGCGGCTGGAATCAGCCGGTTTCGATCGCGAAAAGTCGAAGCCCAACGCAAGCTGGAACGTGTTGCCCAGAATCTGGAACGACTGACCGATATCGTCGACGAAGTCGAAGCACAGCTCAATTCCACTCGCAGCCAGGCGGCCAAAGCGGCCAAGTACCGCGAAGTGTCGGTTGCGCTCAAGCAGTGGTGGTTCGGATTGGCGGCGGATGACTATCGACATCTGACAGCCGAGTTGGAAGTCGTCGAACAGCAGTTGGCATCATCCGCCGGCCGCGTTGATGAATTGACCGAACTGCATCGTGGACTGGAAGAACGTGAAGCAGCCTTCGATGCCGATCTCTCGAAACTGGACGACGAACTGCGCGGCGTGGATCGACGCAATGCCGCCGGACGCGAAGTGATCGCGGGGCATGACACCACGGTTCAGTACCAGCTCGCTCGTCTCCAGGAACTTGAAATCGACTTGCAGCGGTTGCACAAGCAACAGCTCATGCTCGGAAGACGTGTTCATGAAACGGCCGAAGAAATCACGCAGCATCAACAGCGCCTGGCTGACTTTGAACTCGATTATGCGGAAAATCGGCATCGCGTTTCGGCTCAGGAAGAGACGTTTCAAACTGCCAGCCAGAATCTGGTAACACGCCGAGAACAGCTTGAACAGGATCGCACGCGTCGACTGGAACTGACGCGGATGGTCTCCAGCTTTTCCGGCACGGTCGCCACGTTGCGAACGCAGATCAACTCGGTCCACGTGACTCGTTCGAAGCTGGCATCGCAGATCGATCAGTTGGACGGTGACATCGCTGGGCAACAGCTCGAACGAGATCGCTGTCTGCAGCGGGTCGAAGAAGCAATGCTCAACCAGTCGGCGGCTCAGCAGTCGCTTCGCGACGCCCAGTCGAGACGCATCTCGCTGTTGGGCGAGCAGGAAGAAACCAAGCAGCGATTGGCCGAGCAGCGTGAACGGCGCAGTGCGTCGCTGGCTCGCAAGAGTCTGCTGGAAGATTTGGAGCTCCGCCAAGAGGGCTTGGGGATCGGGGTCAAAGACATCCTCAGCCGGGCTCGGTCATCGGCTTATCCGCCGTGGAACACCATCGTCGGCAGCGTTGCTGACTTGCTGGATGTCGACCTGGAACACGCCGCTCTTTTGGAAGTGGCTCTGGGGCCTCGTGCCCAGTTGATTGTATTGCGCGAGTATCAAGCGCTGCTGGACTATTTGAATCAGGGGACCGTGCTGCTGACAAACCGCGTCGGCTTTGTCGCGATTCCCGATCGCGCGGCCAGCCAACCGATGCCGGACCGGCTGAACCATTCGCGTTTCATCCACATGCAATTCGATCCGTCCACATTGCCTGATCTCTCGCAAGAACCGGGCGTCGTCACTCGCGCGGATGGACTGGTGCTATCGGATCGAGGAACAACCGGTTTAGCCGCGTCGCTGCTGGCCGACACCTGGATCGTGCGGACGATGGACGATGCGACTCGGCTGGCGATGGGAGCGGGCAAGGGACTTCGCTTCGTCACATTGCAGGGCGAGTTGCTGGAAGCCAACGGCACGATGTACGTCGGGACGATTCGCAGTGAGACAGCGTTATTCTCACGCAAGAGCGAACTGCGACGGTTGAAGAACGATCTGGTGTCATTGGATCGCGATATCGCCGCACATGAATCATCATTGCAGTCGGTCTATCAGTCCTTGACCGGGGCCGATTCCGAATTGGAGTCGATCGCGGCAGAACTCGACTATGCCAACCAACGACTCTCGGATTTGAAGTCAGACTTGGGTGCGCAGGATCAAACATTGGACCGCCTGCGTAAAGAGCGAGCGGCTCTGGAGACGCAGCGGCTGACGGCGGAACGCGATCTCGAGAAATTCACAGTCGAGTTAACCGCCGTCGATGAACAAACGGCTGCCGCCGAGCAAGCGTTGCATCATCTGGAAGCAAGCCTCGCCGCGGCCACCGAAGACATGTTGTCGATTGAACAGCAACTGCAGCAGCTAGAACAGAGACGTTCTGCCGACCAACTGGATCTTGCCAAGCAGGGCGAGCGGCTGGATTCGTTGCGCAGCCAGTCCTCGCGATTGACCGAGGAATTACAGCAACGGATCTCGCAATATGAAGAGGCCGAACGCCGCAGCCTGTCGTCAGTCGCCAAGCGACAGCAGATCACGCTGAACGTCTTGAACACGCGGGCCGTTCGCGACGAACAATTGCTGGCCAACGAACACGTCGCCACAGAAGCCGCCACACTGCACGGCAAGAAGCTTGCGCTTCGTGTCGAACGCAGCCAACTGGTCGAACAGGAACTGGCAATCCGCAAAGAGCGCCGCGAACTTTCCGATCGCCGTTACGCCGAAGAGATGCGTGTCCGCGATATGCGGCATGGTCTGGACGTGCTGAACGAAAGGCTCGACGAAGATTATCAGATCAAGCTGAGCGAAGTCGTCGACTCGGGTGCCTCGGCATTGCAACTCGTCATCGAAGAGCGGCAGGCCAAAGCCGCTGGCCATGCGTCGAAAAAGGCCCCGAAACATCAGGAAGCCGAAGAGACTGAAACCACTGATGAAGAAGCTGACGAACAGCCCTCGAATCCATCGACACCGACAACCGGGGAATTGACGTTCAGCGACGTGCGCGAAGAGATCGAGTCGCGAGTCAATCGTCTGCGTAAGCAATTGAAGTTAATGGGCGCGGTCAACACCGACAGCCTGCGAGACCTGGAAGCATTGGAAACACGTTTCACGCAGCTTTCGGCTCAATTGCAGGATCTGGTCGAAGCCAAGAACACACTCGAAGACATCATCCGCAAGATCAACACGGAAAGCCGCCGTCTGTTCGCCGAAACATTCGCCACGATCCGCACGAACTTTCAGGAACTGTTCCGTCAGGTCTTCGGTGGCGGTGAAGGGGACATCGTTCTGGAAGATCCGAACGACGTGCTCGACTGTGGCATCGACATCGCCGCTCGTCCGCCAGGTAAAGAACTCCGCAGCATTTCGCTGTTGAGCGGTGGTGAAAAGACGATGACCGCGATCGCACTGATCATGGCCATCTTCAAGAGCAAGCCCAGTCCGTTCTGTATCCTCGACGAAGTGGACGCCGCCTTGGACGAAGCCAACGTCGAACGATTTACAGCGGTCGTCCAGGCATTCCAGCAGTCGACTCAGTTCATCATGATCACGCACCACAAGCGATCGATGACGGTGGCCGACGTGCTGTACGGTGTGACGATGGAAGAATCGGGCGTGTCGAAACGAATGAGCGTCCGCTTCGAAGATGTCAGCGACGACGGCAACTTCCGACCTGCGAACCAGTCGTCAGCGGCGTAGACGGATCGAACGCGGATCAATTGTGGACGATGGCGGGTCCAACCTGAAGTTGATCTGAAAAACGAGTCGCGGTCGTTGACGGGTCGAGTCTCACTCGATAAACCAATTACGTGCAGTTCAGTTCCGGGGGCATTCCACTCCCGTCGAATGATCGCAAGTGATGGCGCTGACCGGCAATCCGGAGGTGCCTGACGAGACCGCGGGTCTCACCATGACCATGTCTGCTCGCTCCATCCTGGTCGGATGGTGTTCTTCGCATCTTCGCATGTTCGCCAATGCCGCGTGTGTTCATTGCCTGCGCCGGCCCTGGGGTGTGCCAGCCATCGGACGAATTGACGTGCGACGAACTGGAAAACATACGGCACACGGAGTGCCTGCTACTTTGGTGATGACGAATTGGAACCCTTTTCAATTGAAGGAAGCTACTCATGAGACGACGAGATTTGTTGATTCTGAGCCTCGCATTTGTTGGTCTGGTCAGCCAGGTGCATGCTGCCGATGCCGATCCAACCGGCACCTGGAAATGGACCGTGACCAATCCGACCAACAATCAAACGCGTGATTTGTCGGCAACGCTGAAGCTGGATGGAGACAAGCTAACCGGCAGCGTTCCGGGTCAGGGTGGTAAGGAAATCGCCATCGAAAATGGGACCTTCAAAGACGGTCAGGTCTCATTCACGGTTACTCGTGAACGCAACGACCAGAAGGTCGTGACCAAGTTTTCGGGCAAGCTGGAAGGGGATACGATCACCGGTAAGACCGAGAATGAACGACCAAACGGCAAACCACAAACTCGTGATTGGGTCGCCAAACGCGAAAAGGCCTGATGCGACGGATACATATTGAGTCAGCACGTTGGTCCGACATTGGCGACGACCTCAGTCGCCGATGTTGGCAGCGTGCATTGAATCTAGATGAGCGTGCGTGATTCTGCTCACGAGAAACCTAGTTTCGGGTGCCACTGGCGACGGCTTTGCGTCGCCAGTGTCTTGCCGATGTGTCGAAGAGTAAACAACGCGTGGCGATGCTGAATGCCACACACGCTCGTCACCCGATCGAAGCGATTGCAGCGACGCGAAGACACTGGTGGCCCAGAGCTGCCACCAGTGGCACCCGACCTAAAAGCCAAGACGAGCATTATTGCCCAACGTCAATTAGATTGACCCGCGAGTTGCTGAAATGGAAAGTGCACAGATGTATCGAGATGGAATGAAGTTCGCGTTTGTGGTGGCCGCGTGTCTGGCCGCGCACGCTTCCCATTTGTCAGCACAAGAGAAGGCTCGACAGCCCAACATTCTGGTGATCGTGGCGGACGATCTGGGTTACGCCGACCTGGGTTTTCAGGGTGGTAAAGACATCCCCACGCCGAACATCGATTCGATCGCCGCAGGCGGAGCCCGATTCACAAACGGGTATGTTTCGGGACCGTACTGCAGTCCGACCCGGGCCGGGATGTTGACCGGACGTTATCAGCAGCGCTTCGGTCACGAATTCAATCCCGGCGGCGAAGGGGGTGGCGGTGGAAATGGACTCGGCCTGCCGTTGTCAGAAACCACGATCGCCAATCGCTTCCAGCAAGCGGGATACGTGACAGGACTGGTGGGAAAATGGCACTTGGGCAGTGGAGCGAAGTTCCACCCGATGCAGCGCGGCTTCGATGAGTTCTATGGGTTCCTCGGTGGGGCTCACACCTACTTCGACAAGCAAGAAGCGGCCGTGATGCGCGGCACCACGAAGATCTCGGAACCGGAATATCTGACCGATGCCTTCGGTCGAGAAGCGGTGTCGTTCATCGAACGCAATCAGAAGAAGCCCTTCTTCCTGTACTTAGCCTTCAATGCAGTTCATACGCCGATGGAAGCGGATAAGGATCGCCTGGCGAAGTTCTCATCCATCGCATCAAAACCTCGGCAAACCTACGCCGGGATGCTGTCCGCCATGGATGATGCTGTGGGCAAAGTCTTGAAGTCGCTGCGAGCCGCTCAACTGGAAGAAAACACGTTGATCTTCTTCATCAGTGACAACGGCGGACCAACGATGCAGGGAACGACCATCAACAGCAGCATCAACACTCCGTTGCGCGGCAGCAAGCGAACCACGCTGGAAGGGGGCGTTCACGTTCCATTCCTGGTCTATTGGAAGGGGCAGATCACTCCCGGAACGGTGCTCGATCAACCCGTGATTCAACTCGACATCCAACCGACGGCACTAGCGGCGGCGGGAATCGAAGTGAAACCCGAATGGAAGTTCGACGGCGTCAACCTGCTGCCCTTCATTAAAGGCCAGGCGAGCGGCAAACCTCACGAGACGCTCTATTGGCGAATGGGTGAGCAGAACGCGATCCGTCACGGCGACTGGAAGCTGGTCCAATACGATCTGAACGTCGACAATTACCCAACCAAAGGCGTCACCGCGCCACGGCTCTACAACCTGAAAGACGACATCGGCGAAGCCCACGATCTCGCCGAGAAACACCCCGAAAAGGTGGCCGAACTGACATCACTCTGGAAGGCCTGGAACAGCGAGATGGTCGAACCGCTGTGGGGCGGCCAGCCGAATCGACGGCAGAACCGTAACGCGAAGTAGCCTGCGACTCATTTTCGGTAGAGTCGTGGATAGCACCATATGCTCTGGTCGAATTGAGTATCAGCCAATTCGTCGACCTTCAGATCGATGGTTTTCGTCCCCAGTGGCAGTTTGACGTCGATATTGACCAGCCCCCCTTGAGGGCTTTGGTAGATGCGTTTCGCGTCGGCCCAAACTTCAAATCTGACTTGGTGATGATAGGGAGTCATGCCAATCGCAGTGAAGCGATTCATCCCGTTGGGGACGGCAAACGTCATACTCGAAGGGGCATGCGCTTGAACGAATTCATCACAGCATTGTGCATCACGAAAATTGATCACTGTCGTCTTGGAAAGCGGTGTGTTGTGGGTTAGCGAACCCTCGGCGACCGTGCTCGAAGCGACGCTGAATGGCGCGGCCCCGGCCTTGCCGTCCAGCATCTTATCGGTGATTCGCGCTGCGGGAACTAAGTGCCAGCGGGGGTAGCACCAGTACGTCAGGTCGAACGACCCATCGCCATTCGGATCGGCAACTAATTCAAGAACAGAAGACTTGGGCGGAACGTCAACCTTCATAATTGCGATATTGCCGGATTGCGATTCATCGACCCGCTTCCCGTCAATCCACAGACTGTACTTGGACGAACCGCTGGCGCAATTGTAACCAACGACCGAGAAACTTTTCGCGCCCGCTGGTACCGGACATTTCAATCGTGATGGAGCGTGGGCACCGTAGTAATCGTCGCAAGCTTTAAAGTCGCGCGTGACGCGGGGCCACTTATATTCCGGCGTTGACGTGAGGACTTGATTGATTGACAGATATTCTCCCCAAGCCCGGCCGTCGCTGATTTTCTGATAGACTAGTCGCACAAACCCATTCTTCAGATCGTCTTCGCGGTTCGCCTCAGAGGGGAAGTCGCGCCGAATCGCACCGGACGTCATCCGCAGGCGGGCTTTCTGGAAACTGACCCTCCCTAGATGTGAAGTCAGCCAGACATGACGAATCATTGAGACCGACCATGGTCCGTTATCCTTACACACCAGGGATTCGTCCGCTCCTTCCCAGGCAATGTAATCGCGTTCCTTGTCCAGATCGATATTGAAGCTGGCGCGATCACCATCCGAATTGGCACGAATTCGTATCTGATGTCGCTCATTGTTGGTGATCGGACAAGGAGTATGTGCGGTCCCGTTTTCGTCGAACCACTTGCCATCAATGTAGCCGACTCCGCCGGTTGATCCGTTGCGAGCACTGAGTTCAAGGTTCAACACATGATCACCAACGGGGAAAATAATGCCGACTGTCTCGGAACCACTCTGACGAACGAATTCGAGTTCCAGTTCGTAGCTTCCAGTAATCGAACCCGCGAGAGGGAACCGACCGTACTCACCAGTTTTGAAGACGATCTCATCAGCAGCGGGCTCCTTTTCCAAATACTTATTCCAGTCGAACCCTCGAGTCGTCCAATTCACCCCTGCCGTCCAACCGAGCAGATCGACCCATTCGCCAAGTTCGGTCGCGGCCGGAGAATTGGACGCTTTGGGGACGGCGGTTAGCGGTGCGTTGGGCTTTGTCGCGCCAGCCGACTTCATTGGCGAAATCTCATCCAGGCGCTTCGCAACGAGTTGCTTCTTGAGTGCCGATGTGAGTTGCGGCTGTGCCCGTTCATACCATTCGGCGGCATGGAGGAGCAGGACTTTCTTATTAGTCCCCGTTTCGACTTGAGCAAGCTCCCACCAGGCGTCTCCAATCGCCGCCTGGGCCATCGCATCCGTTGGTGATGCCTGTTCCAGCGTTGCAGCAGACTTCCATTTGGCGTCACTTACCTTCGCCAACAAAGGTAACGCCGACTTCCAGTCGGATTCCTGGAAAACACGCCATCGCCCAACCGTCAGGAGCGCAACTACGTCGTCGGCGTCCGCCATCAACTTGGTATTTGCCGCTTGATATCCCTTCCATAACTTTTCGCGAGCACCAACGATCTCACGCGCCTCTGCAATCATCGGCTTCAGGCCATTCGTCCCGCTGACTCGTTGGACTGCGGCGTCTACAGAATTGATCAGAGAGATTGAATCGGCGAAGCGGTTCTCTTGAGCGACTTCCCGAGCCAATGCCAATGCTTCTTCGACTGCAGGTTTCAAAACCAAAACAGTCTTAGCAGCACTCAAGAATCCGGTCAGCAACCGGGCCTTCTCTCGAGTTGCATCGATCTCGAACTTGCTCGTCAGATCGTCAACCGCGTCAGACCAGACCGAGAAATTGCCAGCGTCTTTGGCCAAAGGAAGAACGGCCATTAAAATGACATAGCGTTCGTCTGACGAAACGCTCGGATCGCGAGATGCTTCCATTAGCTTTTTAGCAGCATCCTGCTTCTTGGAAACCGCTTCCAAACGTGACAGACCGTAAGTGTCATCCAGAACCTTGGCGATCTCTTTCTGTTGTTCCACAGAGGGGATTGGTGATCGGGATTGCCCGTCGGCAGCAGCAGCCAAGATAGCCGCTGCCAAGACGATGCAGAACATTGGAAGAGTCGAAATCGAAGATGCGCGTCGGAAGGTTCGCATGACTACTTCTTTCAACGACTCTGCATTGTCAGCAGCGGAGAACACTCGAAATTAGAATGCCACGGTGGCACGCCGACCGTATTCGATCACCTGTCTTAGTACGAGGCAACGCTTGACGCGGCAAATTCACGATTATCCAGAGTCGTACCGCGAAATACTGCGTTTCTTCCCCTCCCACGTGTCGATCAGCCAGAAACTTCAGCCCCCGATCAAGTGCAGTCGCAGCATGTTCATTGCGGTCTTCGCGGTCCGGCTTTTGGCGATTTCGGGATCGCCGAAATGCTGGACTTTTTCGACCTGGATCACCTTTGGACCCGCTAAGGCCACGAAGCTGGCTGGGACGGCGGCAAAAGGGTCGTCCGCTTTGAAGTCGGCCCATTCTGTCACGGCGAGGGCGAAGTTGGTGCCGAACTTTTGGCGGCAACCTCGCGCCATTGCTTCCGCCGCCTCGGAACTGATGTCTCCGTATGATCGCAGCATCAGGGGATCGACGCCGAGCATGTCGCGTTTGGCGGCATGAGTCGGTGCGACGACGCCCCCTTTGTAGCAGGTGTCGAAGCCGGAGACGCCCGTCAGTTTGTACGACAGCAGCCCGCCCGTTCCCGATTCGGCCGTTGAGAGCGATGCGCGACGCTGGTTCAGCAATCGCACGAGTGCGTGCTCAAGCTCTTCGTCTTCAGATCCGAACACGCACGAGCCCATGCGGTTGATGATGGCGTTGCGCGTGCGTTCGATTTTCTCGCGGCATTCTTCCGCACTGAGTCCTTCGGCAGTGATTCGCAGCGTGATCGTCGCCTCGTGAACGGTGATGCCGACATCGGGATCGCGACCGCGAGCGGTCAGTTCACCGAGCATCTCTTCGGCTTGCGATTCCCCGACGCCAAAGCAGTTAATGCGAGCGCGGCGGATGAATCGACCGCCCCCATCCAGGCGCGGCACGACCTGCTGGCGATACATCATCTTCATTTCGCTCGGCACACCCGGCATGGCGGCAATGCGACACTGCTTGCCATCGCTACGAGTCAATGTCATCCAGACCCCTGGGGCAGTTCCGCGTGGGTTGGGGAGCGGCTGAGCCCCGATTGGAAACATGGCCTGCATCACATTCCGCTCGGGCATCGGGCGATTGCGCCGCGCGAACATCGTCTTGACGTGCTCCAGTGACGGTGCGTGCAGTTCAAGTTCGACGCCCGCGACCTTGGCGAGAGCTTCGCGCGTCAGATCATCGAGTGTCGGGCCCAGGCCGCCGGTGATCAGGACCACGTCGCTGCGTTCGGCGGCGGTGCGGATGGCGGCGACCATTTCTTCCAGGTCGTCCCAGATCGTGCAGTGAGCCCGCACGGGAATCCCGATCTCCGCCAACTCCAGGCTGAGCCACTGACTGTTTGTATCGAGCTTCGCGCCGGAGGTAATTTCCGTTCCGACAGCGATAATTTCGGCCGACATATTCGGTCCTGCAATTTCAATGTTGTCTGATCAAGTTGCGACGTCAGATCCGTTGTGGATACGACGGTCCGTACTTTACCTGTGCAGACCACTTGCGGGCAACGTGGTGGAGCGAAACCGTTACCGACCAGGCTTCAAAATGGAGGCAGTTCCGTCCACTTCGGGGTTCCACAACGAACAGGGGAGCGTCTCGAATCGGAAACTACTGAAGCGTGACACTTCTAGAGTTAAAGACCGCCAATCTGGAATGGAACGATGGCGGCTTCGGCAGAATCTGCCGGTTCAGTCGCAGACTCATTGCGGCAAATCGACTCGAACGCCAAATCGTGGCCTGCCAAGGTCATAAAACAACCGACACCACAAACTTCTGTTGCCAGTTTGTGGCAAAAGCACTATCAGACGACGAATTCTTCCAAACAATTCATTCACATTTGTCAGTCGTCGCCAATATCGCCAGGGACTGGGCGTTTTTCACGCCATTTCCCAATCTCTGGCGAGTTTGACCACGTCAAGAATCGGCTTGGGCAGCTCTTGTTACATCGTCCGCAGCAGCGTCTGGCCCCGCAGGCGTTGTTGAGATTTGTCTAGTGCGTTCCCTTTGCAATTAGCGGCGTCATGGGACCACAGCTACGGCTGCTTTTACTACTGATGATCGGTTGTGGACCGAGCTGCCTCGGATGCGCCACGACTCCGTATCGGTACGGCCGCTTTGCAGAAACGATTGCCGAAAATCAGCCCCCGCCCGACATTCAGTTCGAACACGGCAAGCCGAACAAATTTCTGGATGGAATGTCGTGGGTCATCGGCTTCCCGACTCGCATCCTGCCCATGAGTCCCAAGGTGAACAATCACGCGTTCACCGACGAGACCTCGACCAAGCTAACCGCCTACATGCAGGACAACGATCTGGGCGATGTCCTGGTACGAGTGAACCAGTACGACCCGATCGGCGAATGGAAGCGGTTGTGCCGCAACGACCGCATCTCGCCGGGTTGGAGATTCACGTTCGGAACAGCCGGGCTGCTCAATTACACGCTGCTTCCCTGTCGAGTCTTCGGGGGAGACATGTACAACCCGTTTACGAACTCGCTCTACGTCAACTCGGACGTACCGGCCTTGTTAATCAGTGAAGCCGCCTATGCGAAGGACATTCACGCACGCCACCTGCCAGGTCCCTATGCGTCCTTCAATGAACTGCCGGTTCTCGCGCTGTGGCGCTACACTCATGCCGTCAACGACACACTGGGCTATGCTCAGTTGAACGGCGATTGGGAAACAGAGCGTGAGTTGTATCGTGTGGTCTATCCAATCATGGGGATCCAGGTCGCGCTGGGAGGCCATTCGGCCCTGTCGCTCAGAACTGGCCTGCCGATGATAACCGTTCCGATCACGGCGATCGGCGGAGCCATCGCGGGTCACACCTACGGACAGTCCACAATTGCCAAACGAGAGCGCGAACGGGAAGAAACGGGCGTCTTAGGATTCGACGACGAAGAAAACAGCCCCGGTTACTTCCACCTGCCTGCCCCGTTGACGCGACAATCGGACATTCAACTTACAAGCGGCATCCACGACCCCACTCTTAGGTAGGTTATGCTGAGCATAACTTTTCTGGGGTGCCACGGTTTTGGAGTCCTCGACAAGGTCGTGTCTTCAACCAATGACCAACATCCGTGCGCAAGACCTAGGAAGACATCCTGTCCGGGTGCCGCGCTTCCACCCTCCGCGTACACAATTGCGGACGTTGAAATCATCGTCGAATCTCTCATTCGCTCTTTGTTGATTCCCCACGAGCGAATATCATCCAGTTGACAACATTGCCCACGTGCAGGGATGCAAGACGGGGCAGACAATGATGCACCATTGCTGCCCGAAAAGGATTGAATCATCACTGCTCACAACCACGACTCGCCCGACCACGCTGTGCCATTCTGGTTTGACTTTATTGAACCGGCAACTTGCCTTGTGGGGATGCTGGTGGGCCTGGGCCTGCAGTTTCAATCGAGCAGCCACGTCACCGGGTCGAACAACTATGAACCCTGGTATGTGTTGCTCGCCTATGCCATTTCGTTTATCGCCGGTGGCGGTCGGACCTTGTGGGAAGCACTCTCGGATCTGATTCATGGCGAAGTCAACATCGACTTGCTGATGATCCTGGCCGCGCTGGGAGCCGCACTATTGGGGGATTGGCCCGAGGGAGCCGTGTTGCTGTTCCTGTTCTCGCTATCGCATGCCCTGGAACATATCATCATGGGGCGAACCCGGGGCGCGATCACGGCCTTGATGAAGCTGACGCCCGACGAAGCGACAGTCATTCGACAAGGTCAACAGCAAACAGTTCCCGTCTGCCAACTTGTCGTCGGCGATCGCATCGTGGTGCGTCCTTCCGAACGAATTCCAGCGGATGGCGTCGTGCTGGAAGGTCACACCGTTGTCGATCAATCGCCCATGACCGGTGAATCGATTCCTGTCGAGCGTCAAGTCGGCGACCCGGTCCTCGCGGGGACGATGAACCAGCATGGCGCGATTGAAGTGGAAGTGTCGCGCATCGCCAGTGAAACGACGTTGGCGCGAATGGTCAACATGGTTGAATCTGCGCAGTCGGAACGAGCGGTCTCGCAGCAGTTCACCGAATGGTTTGGTCAGAAGTACACTTGGATCGTGCTGGTCGGAACCGCGGCCGTCTACCTGATCGGCGTCTACATCCTGGGCGATTCAGTGCGGAACTCGTTTCATCGCGCGATGACGGCACTCGTTGCGGCTTCCCCTTGTGCAGTGGTGATTTCGATCCCCTCGGCGATTCTATCGGCAATCGCCAGTGCCGCTCGTGGTGGCGTGCTCTTCAAAGGGGGCAGCCATCTGGAACAGACCGCGTTGCTGCAGGCGATGGCATTCGACAAGACCGGCACGTTGACAATCGGGCAACCTCAACTGAACGGCATCTACACCGCGGCCGGTATCTCCGAGACTGAACTATTGACGATCGCTGCTGGCTTGGAATCTCTATCCGAACACCCCCTGGCGCGGGCTGTCACGGAAGCGGCGAAACAGCGTGGCAACGCCATTCCGGACGCCGATGACGTCGAAGCGGTGATCGGTCACGGTGTGTTTGGATTGATCAAAGGGCAACGTCGCTGGGTCGGCAAGTTGAGCTGGTTCGAAGACACCGGCACTCCCTGCGAGCCCGGGTTGTCGATACAGGCCATTGGTCTGCAGGCGATCGGCAACACGCTGATCGGCGTCGCGGATGAACACCGCGTCCTCGGAATCCTGGCCGTCTCCGACACATTGCGTCCCACGGCCGCATTGGCGATCCAGGAACTGCGAGCGATGGGGATAAAGTCGCTGACAATGCTCTCCGGAGATCATCAAAGCGTGGTGACTCATATCGCCAGCCAACTGGGCATAGAAGGGGAAGGCCAACTGTTGCCCGACGAAAAGCTGCAACGTCTGGCAATCATCAAGAAGGAAATCGGCCCTGTCGGAATGATCGGCGATGGCATCAATGATGCCCCGTCATTGGCGGGTGCCAGTGTCGGTTTCTCACTCGGTGGTGCCGGGACCGATGTCGCGCTCGAAACCGCCGACGTGGTCCTGATGGCCGATGATCTGCGTCGCTTGCCCTATGCCATCGCGCTCGCCAGGAAGTCGCAGCAGATCGTGCGGCAAAACCTGATCCTGGCATTTGGCACGATGGCAACGCTGTTGATACTGACATTCGTGATGGTCCTGCCCCTGCCTGTGGCGGTCCTGGGTCATGAAGGGAGCACGGTGATTGTGATCCTGAACGGCCTGCGCATGCTCGCCTTCCCCAAGCCGCGATCGCTGCCAGCCAAAGCCGCCTAGCGCGAGGACAACGTCGACTAACCCCCGCCCCAAGGTCTTGGCGACCTGGGCTACTTAGACGAACTGACGTCGACGTAAGCTAGCTGGTTGCATTATCATTCGCATCGCCGGGAAACCGGCCTGCGACGATGGAGCGTCGTCCGCGCCATCGACCTGTCACCCCTCGGTCGGTCCTTTGTTTTGATGGCTGAAATATTATGACGGAAGTCAAATCCGCATCTGCCGTTGCGCCGGCATCCGTTGTTGCCGAACCCGCCGCGCCGATCAAACCACGCCGCCGCTGGTTCAGCCGTCTGTTGATGCTGCTCGGGTGCAGTCTTGTCGTCGCGGGTTGGTTCGCGCCGATGATCGTCGCCCAGACCGAATTGAAACAACAAGTTCCCAAGCTCCTGTTTCCGCTGTATCCCGGCAAAGTCGAAATCGGTTCGGCTTCGCTGGGCTGGCTGCAGTCAGTCGTCGTTCGCGACCTGCATGCGACGGACGCCGAGGGCAATCCGTTTCTGGATGTGAAAGAATTCTCGACCAGCCTGCCACTCTGGAAGCTGGCCGTCAGTCAAGCCAACCTGGGGCGACTGATTCTACTGGAACCGAAAGTCAATCTGCAGTTCCGCGCCGACGGATCGAA
This sequence comes from uncultured Schlesneria sp., assembly GCA_903840265.1. Lineage (GTDB taxonomy): Bacteria > Planctomycetota > Planctomycetia > Planctomycetales > Planctomycetaceae > Schlesneria. Next base: position 66,323 of record CAIMFH010000140.1, read on the forward strand.
TGCCGAAGACGTCCTCGCCAAAATGATGAGCGGCCCGCCCAGCAAAGCTCCGATCCCTGATTTCGATCTGGAAGTCCACGGCGCGACCGTCGTAATGGAACATAAAGAGACCGCACGCTTGTCGACAATTCAACCTTTGTCATTGGTGGTGCAGTCCCAGAAGGGGGCGATCGAAGAGTTTGAAGTCACGATCGGCGACATTCCCGACAAGGACGCCGCGTCGCTGCAGCCTGCCACCGATTGGATCGCATTCCGATTCGGCAACGAACCGACGCAAGACGGTGTTGCGATGACACCCGGTTCCAAGCACATTCGCCTGAAGGCCGTCGGTTGGAATCTCGACAAACTGCTGCCGGCCCTGGCACGCATCGAACCAACCTCGGAACTCGCGGGAACGATCGACGCGGATGCGCGCAGCCAGGTCAACCTGGCTGATGCTCCTTCCGACTGGACGAAGTACGATTGGAGTTGGGATGGACGAATCACCATCAGCAAATTCGTGCTGGCTGGTTTGTCGGCCCTGAAGCAAGATCGCGTCGCTCTCGAATCGACATCCCTGGCAGGACGCGTGGCCGCTCAGCAACAGCGTCTTTCGATGCAAGGCCTGCAACTACAGACCGAAGTCGGTGAACTCACGGCGACAGGTGATATTCCGCTGGCGGGAATCGAAGCGTCACCGCTGAATGCATTCAGTTCGATCCTGGCCGACCAGGATTACACGATTCACGGACACCTCGATCTGCAGCGACTCGCCGCGCTCCTGCCAAACACCCTGCGAGTTCGCGAAGGAACTCAGGTCACCAGCGGCAGTGTCGATGTGAATCTCAAGAGCGAGCTGCAAAACAGTGCCCGAACTTGGACGGCCGACGCCACCGTCGACAAGCTGGCCGCCACCAATCAAGGGAAGCCGGTCAGTTGGAATGAGCCCATCAAGCTGAACTTGCTCGCTCACCGTGCGCAAGACCTGGTCACGATCGATCAGATGACGTGTCAGTCCGATTTCTTCAAACTGACGGGCAAAGGTTCGCTGACCGATGCTACTTTCACGGCCAATGGTGATCTGAATCGCCTCGAAGAAAACTTGCAGCAGTTCATCGACCTGGGCATCGACAAGATCGCTGGCAAACTCAAAATCGAAGGCGAGATTCGACGAGCCGACGCCGATCAGGTCACGCTGACCGCTGTCGTGCAGATGGATAACTTCCAGTGGAATCTGTCGAAAGACACGGTCTGGCAGGAAGCCCAGTTGGTCCTGGGGATGCATGCCGCCGCGAAGACGACCGGCGATTCCACTCTGACGCAGATTCAATCAGGTGACATGAAGCTGACGAGCGGCCCGGACACACTCGTGGCCGCGCTGCAGCAGCCCGTCGACTTAACTTCGAAAGCCCCGGCATATGCCGTCAAAGCGTCATTGGGAGGCAACCTGCAGACCTGGCAGAACCGACTGCGGCCTTTCGTCTCGTTTGCCGGATGGCAACTCGGTGGCACGACGAAGATCGACACGACCATCACCGCGAACCCCGATCAGATTGAATTGGTCAGCCTGACGGGCGATGTCACCAACCTGGATGCTCGTGGACCTCAATGGTGGATCAAAGAACCTCAGGTGAAGCTCGAATCGGCCGGAATTTGGTCGGTCGCGCAGAGCCAATGGACTTCGCCACAGACCACGGTGACGGCCACGGCCCTCGCGGTTCGCGTTCACGAATTGCTGGTCGACCTGAAGCCGAACGGTCAACTCGAACGAATCACAGGTGATGCCGCTTTTCGAGGAGACTTGGACAAGCTGTCTCGCTGGAAAAACCAGGCGCTGCCAATTCCTTCCTATACTTTGATGGGAACGCTTGAAGGTCGAGCGAACCTGGTCGAAGAAGGGACCGTGATCACCGCCGATCTGGATGCGACTGTCACCAAGCTGGTCGTTGCCGATCTCGAAACACTCGCCAATCGAGAATTGCATTGGGTCGCCTTGTGGCGCGAACCCGAGTTGCATCTGCTCGGCAAGGGAACTTACGACCTGACAGCAGACAACTTGCAACTGGAAACCGCGTCTGTTCAGGGGGATGGCCTCAGTGTGAATGCGCATGGAACGCTGGCTCAACTGTCGACGACTCAGCAAGTCGATCTCCAGGGAGAACTCGGCTATGACTGGGCGATCGTCAGTCAGCGGATGGGCGATTCGCTGAAGAAGTCGGTGCAACTTACGGGCAAGCAGACGCGACCCATCACGCTCAAGGGATCGCTGGCCAGCCTCGGTAGTCCCAACGGCCTGACCGATCTGGCAGGAACGGCCGGGATCGGCTGGGATTCCGCCACGATCGAAGGTCTGCCCGTGGGCCCGACCGACATCTCCGCCAAGCTCGAAAAAGGAATCGCTCAGTTCGCCCCGATCGAAACGACGGTGGCCCAGGGCAAAGTGCATCTGACTCCGCAGATTAGACTGGATAGCAACCCATCGATTTTGGTCCTGCCAACCGAGAAGGTCATTCAAGGAGTTCAGATCACGCCAGAATTGTGCAATCAATGGCTGAAGTACGTCGCCCCCATGCTGGCCGACGCGACTCAGATTGACGGGCAGTTCTCGCTGGATGTCACGAACGGCGCCTTGCCACTGTCAGCCCCGATGAAGGGCGACATGGCCGGCACGCTGTCCGTCCATCAAGTCCGCGTCCGTCCGGGTCCGGGTGGTCTACAGATCACGTCGTTCGTCGACCAGATCAGATCCATCATCACTCGCAAAGCGCCCGCCGGTGCCCCGCAAGACCGCGTCTGGATGCAGATGCCCGAACAAGCGATCCCCATCAAACTGGTGGGAGGACGAGCCTATCACCAGAACGTCACCTTCCAGATCGGTGAAGGAACAGTCGTCTCGTCTGGTTCCGTCGGCTTGCTCGACGAATCGGTCGACCTCGTTTTGCAGATCGCGATCCTGGAAGACTGGATTAAAGATCAAAAGCTGCTGGCCGGTTTCAAGGGGAAGTCCCTGAAGGTTCCCGTCCGCGGCTCGCTTTCCCAATTCCAACTCGACCCGCGAGTCCTCACCGATCTGGCCACGCAAATCGGCGGCAGCGCCATCGAAGGAGCTTTGGGCGGCGCTCTTGAAGACAAGGTCGATGACCTGTTCAAAGGCAAGCTGAAGAAGTTCCTGCCGGGGCAGCAGTAAGAGTGTTTAGCCACCGATGGACACGGATCGGCGAAGACGTGATTGGACGTGGAGTCGTGGCTGGTGCGAGCTTTAACCATAACCGTTGTGCTGATCCTGCAGCTTGCCGGGTGCGCGCATGAGCCGCGCACGGTTGGGGCAGTGCCTCCTGAATCGCGAACTCAGCTCAGCAAAGCAGAAATAGTCCGTTGCGAACAAGTGGCTTGGGACGCAGTCAACTCTGCTGACATGCTGGACCGATTCCCGCCGGAACGAATCACCGCAGAGCCGCTCGAATTCAACAGCAAGGGAATCCAGTGTTACCTGGATCAAGAGGCGTTTGAGACCGTCGAAGTCGCCATCCCATCAGGGGGCCAATTCGGCTTTCACGCTTGTTACTTGGGCGTTACGCTGAAACGTGATAGCTATGAAGTCATGAGCATGCGGGAAAGTGCTTGGCCATGACCGCGAGACCAACTTCCACAGGACGCCCCATGCAAGCCTGCTTCGACGGTTGGCGACGTAAAGCGGGCTGTGTCACTCTCGTGATCGCGTGTCTAATCATGGGAATGGGGTATGCGCGGAGTTCTAACCAGTTCCTTCGACGCGACGTCATCCTTTTTGAGCACAATGGATCGCGGTATGTAATAGTCGCGAAGAAGGAAACTATTGTTGTGGTCAAACACGCCGGTCCTGAAAGCCTTATCACATGGCAATGGAGAGGCGGAAACCTTGGCTTCGCACAAGATGACGTGATATACCCTATCCCATACTGGTCTGTTGCGCTTCCGCTCGCAGTTTTATCCGGCTACCTGATCGTCTGGGAACCGCCCAAAAGACAACGAGCGCCGGAAGCTGCTAACTCAACCGTGTCAGTTTGACCACGTTCAGCTTGGCCAGCAGGCGCACGAATTCGACCTGCTGCGCTGGCGTGCGGACATACGACGAGTGCGCGAGGTTCTTGATTTCCAGAGGATCGTTCTGCAGGTCGTACATCTCGTACTGGCGTTTGGTGAGCGGAAAGTCGGCGTCGTAGTATTCGGCCAGTTTGTAGCGTGATTCACGAATGCTCACGATGTGGTTCGGTGGCAGCGGGTGCGGACCTGTTTGCCCGGACTGATAGTCGTCATAGGTGAAGACGATGTAGTCCTGCACCGGCGGAGCGGACGGATTCAGGACGATGCTCGAATAGTCCACCCCTTGCCATCTCTTGCAGGCGAGTTTCGGGGCACCGAATAGCGTCGCCAACGTCGGCAGCAGATCGACGTGAGACACCAGTGCTTTGGTCGAGCGAGCCGTTGGATACAGGACGGGGTTCGAATAGACGAGGGGGATGTTGATGGACTCTTCGTAGAAATTAAAGTTTTTCTGACGCTGACCGCCGTGTGCTAATCCCATTTCGCCGTGATCGGCGATGCGAACCACAAGAGTGTTCTTCAGCAATTCTTTCCGTTCCAGAACGTCGAGCACCCTGACCAGGTTGCCGTCCGAGACCTTCATCAGGTTGCCGTAGAAATTCAGGTAGGCTCGCTGCATCTCTGTTGTAGTGATCTCGCCCAGGCCCGCTTTCGTGAGTGCCAGAAACTGTTGTTGAGCGGTCGGCTTGGTCGACAGGTTCTCGTTGACGGTGGCCGGCGGTTGGATGGTCCCGATCGTCCAATCGTCCGTATAACCGCCGCTCGTCATGAGCTTGGGATAGAACAGCACGTCGTGTGGATTGACGAGAGAAACGATCAGGCAGAACGGCTGTTGATTGGACGCGACCTTTTCCAGATAGGCGATGACTCCTTCCTCGCCGTCGAGGTAGTCTCCATCATCGTTCATGAAGCGACCGTCGTTGTCGTAGGTCCCGCCACCTTCTTCGGTGGCCGCAGTATTGGCCCCGGCATCCTGAGGATTCCAGCGTGTGTAACCATACTGGCCAAGGTCACTGGGAACGTAATCCGTCCCCTTTGGTTTGACCAGATGCCACTTCCCTTTATAGACCACGTTGTAGCCCGCGGCCGACATTACGGTGGCGATATTGCTGAGCTTGTTGGGGAGCGGCAATTGCACTTGGGGATACTGCGCGGTCGTCATCGCGCTTTCGAGCGTATACTTAACCCCATGCTGCGCGGGAAAGAATCCGGTTTGGATCGTTGCGCGCGCTGGCGAGCACATGCAGGCGTTCGTGAAGGCGTTCTCGAACGTGAGCCCGTTTTTCTTCAGTCGAGTTAATCCGGGCAGATTCTGTTCTTCCCAGCCGACCGGAAAGTGCTGGATCTTCCGTTCCTGGTCTGTCATAAAAATGACCAGGTTCATGCGAAGTCCGCTGGATTTGGCTGGGGGTGGACTGGCAGCTTCGGCAGAGTTGTTCAAGAACGGCAGGGCCACCGCACCAGTTGCCGCGGCCATCAGTTCTCGCCGCGTCATGCCATTGCCATTCATCAGACAAATCCTTCTGTTTGAATCTGTTTCGTCGCGAATGTCGCATCCTGCGACATGTATCACGACGAACCTGCTTTCTATCGACCGACGCCTAGCCTGAAAGAAGGCAATGTCGACAGAATCATCAGATGTGCGGCGACCCGCGGGTTTCGCGATTGGAAAACATCAGCCGCGATCAGGCGGAAGTCGCCGTGTTTGCGCAGAAGGATTGCAGGTCAATTCCTGACCAACGCGTGCCGTGAGGCTCGATCTTGGCACTCGTTACTTCTCGACGATGCGCCACGCGAATCGTTCCAATCTGACACCCAACAGAGCAAGGGTTCGGTTGAACGAGGTTCGGAATTGGCGCTCGCCGGTTTTGTCACCGCCGCGCAGTTTTGTTGCCACCGAGACCACGATCCCGGCTTCACCCCCTTCGCACATCGCCGCGGCCAGCTTCATCTGAGTAGGTGACAGCGTGACAACATGGCGGCAGAAGTCGGGCCTTTGAATTGTCAGCCGGGTTTCATCAACACTCAGACCCAGATGGGCCTTGAAGGGAACCTCTTGAATCTTGGGATTGATTCGATAGGTTACCGACGACAGTCCCAGCAAGTTTGCCGTGACCCCCTGCGGCCGTTCGGCGATCTGCTCTTCGATCAGTCCTTGCTCAACAAAGGCCGAGATTATTGCGTCGACGAAGTTGCCATTTTCTCCGAGCGAATCCCGCAGATGCTCGATCAAGAACTCGGTCCGACCTCGCTTGAACCGCGCGGAAAGAATCTGCCTGCCCGAGGCAATCGCCGCAGCCAGGGAATCGACAGGATCTGAAGAGCTGTTCACGAACACGAATTCCTTCATCTGCAAGAGATGCGTTCTTGCGGAAGGAGATCGTCGAAACAGATTTGAAACGAAGAACCCCAATCGCAATTCGCGGCAGGCATATTATCAGGATCGAGATCGAATCACTTGAATGGGATGGAAAAAACCGCGATACCGATTCGTCGCCAAGGCTGCGACTTTGTATTTGGGAGGGCGAGGCTCCTGCCGAGCCGCGCCTGTCGATGGACTCACAATAACACGCGCCCGGGTGCCACTGACGACGGCTTTGCGTCGCCAGTGTCTTGCCGATGTGTCAAAGGGTAAACCATGCGAGGTGACGCTGAATGTTACACACCCTCGTCACCCGAACAAAGCAATCCCAGCGACGCGAAGACACTGGTGGCCCAGAGCTGCCACCAGTGGCACCCGATCTGAAATCCAAAACGAGCGTTACCGAGCACAGTCATTGAGAGCGGGCATCAAAGCGAGCTGCCCGTAACTGGAAGAAGACGATGGCATTCGATCAATCGCTGGCAGCACGGATTCGTGAAGGTCTGGTCCCGGTGGCGGGGATCACCGAAAAGAAAATGTTTGGCGGGATCGCGTTCCTGCTGAACGGCAACATCTGCGTTGGTGTCTGGGGTGACTCGCTGATTGTCCGCCTCGACATTGAGGAGGGGGCGTCGGCACTCTACGAGCCTCATGTGCGCGAATTCGACGGGACTGGCAGGCCGATGAGAGGTTGGATCCTGATCGATCCAGCGGGGATCGAAGAGGATCTTGCTCTGAAGGAATGGCTATTTCGAGGTTGCGAGTTTGTGAAAACGTTGCCCGCCAAGCAGTAAGACTTCACCGCTTGGCGAGCGTCTCAAGGAACTTAGAACCTATCCCACGTCGCTGTGGCGTCCCGCGAGCAGTAGCCCACTTGGCCTAACCCATGCTTCAACGCGACACATAAGTGCTATCAGCACTAACGTCGTGATTGTTTGGCCAGCTTGCGATGCTCCATCGCGACCTGATTCTGTTGGCCCTCCTGCAGTCGCGCGATGTCGAATGCGGTCGCGCGCTGGCTGTCGATCATGGTGGTCAAATTACGCTGTGCGGCAGGCCAATCGCCAGACCGCGATTTCTCCACGATCGCCAGCAGAGCGTCGAGTTCGCCTCGCGAAATGTTATCGGCATCGAACTGAGCCTGAATCTTCTTCTCAGCCGCAGCCACCCAGTCCAGCTTCTTGGCGAAAACTGCTGTTTGTAACGGCTTCATCAGTTCCCGGCTGGCCGGGCTGAATTGCTGCGAACCGCAACCCACAACGAATACCATCAGCAGCAATGCGCATATCAACGGTCTGCGAACAAATAAGATCATTGAGAAACTCCCTATCGATTTTGAGTTGGATTCAATTGGACGTTACCACTCGCCGACAACTTCGCTTCCGGCGGATGTCGCCAGGTAGGACCAGACCAACGAGTCCATCGACTTCGAAGCAAAGCGGACGCTGCCATCCCCCAGCAGCACATGGCAGCCGTCGGAATGCAGTGAATACATTTCATCGACTAGGCCTAAGTTGCTGTTAGGGGGATGGATCACCGGCGGGATCTCGAACTGTCCGCCGGGGCCTGAGTGGACGTTGATCTGGGGGGCCGCTTCGTCGGAGCCGGCGTAGGCAAACCGCGCGGTGGGGCATGTTTGCGAGTTGGGAACGATGCCGACCCAGGTCGCGCCGATGGTGTGAAATGTCGTTTGTTCTCCCATGAACACGGTGTTCGTCAGTCCGTCCGTGATCGAAGCGATGCGCGTCCGGCCGTTACGATAGAGCGGCCCGTTCGCCAGACCCGAGAGATCGCCCGCGTCGCCCCACACCTCGATCTGTCCCGCGTTCGCCACGTAGTTGCTCAGCGAGAACGTTGCCAGCGTATTCGCCCCGGCACCGCAGCCGTCGACGACGTTGTACACGCCTGTCGCAGAGACATCTGACGGGCAGCGATAAGTCGACACGGCCGTGAGAGCCTGAGAGGCGTTGCTGGGATGCCAGGATGGCAAGTTGATGTTGAACGAGTTGTAGAGATTCGCTTTCTCGAGTTGCGGCAGCATCATCATCAACATCGTCCAGCCCGGACCATTGTCTCCGTTGCCGTTTGGCGTCCCCATCACCGGATCGACATTCGGTTGCACCAGATAAGACGGCGGAAAAACCTGGTGAGTGTCGTGGTAGTTGTGAAGCGCTAAGCCGATCTGCTTCAAATTGTTCTTGCACTGCGTCCGCCGCGCCGCTTCCCTGGCTTGCTGAACGGCCGGCAACAACAGTGCGATCAGGACGGCAATAATCGCAATGACGACTAATAATTCAATCAACGTGAATCCACGCGTGGATTTTCGATTTAACATGATTCCCTCAAAGAAGCCAAAGATAGACGTACCGCGAGCCAGCAAAGTTCTTGCACGGCAAGACTGCAGGCGGTCCGGCGCTGTCAGACATCGTTCGCGAACGTCGGGAACGTCCCGAATCGCGAGAACAAATGGCGACTAGTGCTGATAGCACTTACGTGTCGCGTTGAAACATCGGTTTGACTAAGTGGCTTTCTGCTCGCGGGACGCCACAGTCACGTGGGATGCGTCTAAATGAGAGGGGGGCCGCGAGAAACCGGCCGACAGAGGAACCGCGCCGATGATTGCGGGGCGGGAGTGGCAACGAGGACTTCGCTGAGTTCGCAGTAGGCCACCGTAGGAGCTTCAACGATTGACGCGAATGGCTGCGTCAATACATGGCACAGCGGGCAATGCTCATCATGATCCGGCGCGTGAGGCGTCTGAGCGGGAGTCTGTTCTCGCGAATCACCCGTTGTCGACTTACGGTCGCACGAGTGGTGGCCGCAAGAACAACGCTTCACCAAGGGCGAATCACCGCATTCGCGAACGCCGGTCGCGGCAGGCAGCACATGCTCGTCAAGCTGATGCCATGGCGCAACGATCAACGTCACCCAGACATGGGCGGCGACCGCAACTAGAGCCACAGTTTTCATCAGCCGACCGGACACGATTCAGAATTCCAAGAGACAATCTTCGCCGACGGAAACCCGCCGCGCGACCATCCTACGCGTAATGCAATAGATTTGCAAAAGCAATATTGTGCAAACGCACAATTTCTGATGGGATCTTGGAATTCACTGCGTTGACTTCAACTGCAGGTCAGGCAATGACCGCGCACCAGGATCTCTGTCACACTTCCCACTTGCGAGAGTTGTTTCAACGTCGACTTCGGCAGATCCAGCTCACGCAGGCAGGTAACTTGGCCGCATCGGACACAAACGAAATGCGGATGCTGACCCCCGTGCTCGTGGTCGGCATCGCGAAGTTCGAACCGCCAGGCATGGTCGCCCAGCTCGGTGCGCGAGACCAACCCCGCCTCGGCCAGATCGTTCAGATTGCGAAAGACAGTCGCTTTATCGAACCCCAGTGGCACCAGATCGACCGAGATCTCGGCGTGCGTCGCCGGAGCTTTTGACTTCTGCAGCCATTGCAGCACCGCCGTGCGAGCGGCCGTGCTGCGCAGCCCCGCCTTCGCCAGTGTCTCGCGCGTCTGGGCGATCGATTCAATGTCCTGCTTGCGTGCCATCACATCCACCAAAGGTTTGTTGTCGCTGAAACCTCATGTATGGTACACGTCTTCACGCAACTGACAAACCGACGGTGGCACGACTGCACCGCCGTGACACTCACGTGCCAACCGTGGCGAGGGTGTTCAATGCCGGCTGCAGCGCTCCGTTCATCTCTCGCCCTTGTAGTACGAGTTGATGAATGAACTCGAGCTTATCGACCACGGGCGACACGAAGATTTCGGGGACGACATCAAGCAACCCGAAGCTTCGGCTGACTTCGTTGAAGATAATTCCCAGTCGCTGATATTCGGTCACCATTGCGACCAGATCGGACTCAATCGGGTTCATGGGGTTGTCGAGTCCGTTATGCGAAGTGGTGTCGAGCGTGCTGATCATATCCAGATAGCTGGCCCAGGTTTCCGCAAAGTCTTCCCAGGGATGCATCGTCGCATAGGCGCTGATGTACGATTCGCGCCATTCGGGTGCGGGTCCGTTCTTGTAATAGGCATCCAATGCGTCCGCGTAGGTCGGCTGATTGTGATCACCGAAAACGGCGATAAATTCAGGCTCGCAGCGGCCTTTGACCAGCAGATCCCAGTAGAAGTGCCCGATCTCGTGTCGGAAATGGCCGATCAGCGTGCGCTGGGCTTCGCCAAGGTCGACACGCAGCTTTTCGCGTTCCACGTCATCGGCTTCACGGATATTAATGGTGATTTGGCCGGTGTCGTGACCCGTATAGACATTCTCGGATTTCCCGAAGGAACGCCAAAAATCGTTTGGTCGAATGACGTCGGCTTTAAAATCGAATCGCAATGGGGGATCGATGCCGTCGCTCGCTTTGCCATACGGCAGGCCAAGCTGATCCAAATCGTAAAACAGCCGTCGCTTGGCCGATTCCAGGCGAGCCCACTTTTTCAGGTTCCCCTCGACCGTCAAATCCGGAATTGTTTCACTGAATCGGCAGCAGTCGCAGAGATTCTGTTCGAGCGCAGTCGAGGCAGAGACGCATCGGTTGCAGATGTTGTGTTCGACGTAGTTAAAACACTTCTGAAGTTCCGCGTTGCACTCAGAATTTCCACATTGGAAACCGCCTGTCGCCGTCGGCAGAAGTGCGACCAATTCCCGGCAGCTAGGACAGAATCCAAGTTCGTTTCCACAGGCAACGCACTGGCTGTTGTCGAAAAAAGTCTGGTTTCCACACGTGCAATGAAAGCTTCGCATCGAACGATTCCCTGGTAGGCCCCGGCAGGTCAGAACTGCAATAGACCAAAAGAGGCCTCCTGACCGCCAACAACTTTGCGAAATATCGCAACACGCAATTTCCATTCCTGTATGCGATTACAGCGGTTCAAAGCTCACAAAATCGTTAGGTCTAACGACTCAGTGTCGGCGAGGAATAGGCGGGCAAAGCATCAATTCTCCTTAACGCCAGCTGCAGGCTCGACTTTGACCATCCCTTCGGATTGAATGTCCGCCGTCAGCGATTCTCGGCGAATTCCAAGGAACGACGTTTGTGAACAGATTCACCGTAAAGATAGTGGCGTTGTTGATGCTGCTGTCGATAGGCCTCGGTGTCTCCGCTTCATCTATTTTCGCTCAAGAACAGTCCGCAGCCGCTGCAGAGCATGGTGAAAATCACGAAGGGGCGGCCGCTCATGGCCCCAAGCTTGGCGAATTGATCAGTCCAGCTGCCGTCGCTCCGTTTTGCTTGCTGCTGCTGTGCATTGCGCTGTTTCCGCTGCTCAACCCGCACTGGTGGGAGCACAACCAGAACAAAGGGATCATCGCGGCTGTCCTGGGCGTCCCCATCATCCTCTACCTGCTGACGTTCGGCGAGCATGGCTGGCACTCGCTCGAACATGCCGGCAAAGAGTACGTCTCGTTCCTGGTGCTGCTGGGATCGCTGTTCGTGGTCAGCGGTGGCGTGTATGTCCGCGGATCGCTGAAGGGGTCTCCGCTGCTCAACACGATGTTCATGGCACTGGGGGCCGCCATCGCCAGCTTTATCGGGACGACCGGAGCTTCGATGTTACTGATCCGTCCGTTGCTGCGAGCCAACGATAAACGCAACAAAGTTGCTCACATCGTCGTGTTCTTCATCTTCATCGTCTCGAACTGCGGGGGCCTACTGACCCCCTTGGGCGACCCGCCGCTGTTTCTAGGCTTCCTGAAGGGTGTCCCCTTTGAATGGACCTTCCGCCTGTGGCCACAGTGGGCGACAGTGAACGGCATTCTGCTGGTCATCTTCTTCATCTGGGACACACTGGCCATTCATCGCGAAGCCAAGACTCCCGCAGAGGAAGCCGCGCTGGAAACACCATCGTCACCAGAGGCCTTTGGTATCGCCGGCCTGCACAACTTCGCCGGCCTGGCCGCGATCGTGGCAATCATTTATTGCTCGGGCAGCGGAAAGGAACCGTGGCCGTTCGGAATTCAGGAAGGGTTGATGGTCGCAACGGCCGCTGCCTGCTATCTGCTGACCAAACAGGATATTCGCCAGAAGAACCGATTTGGGTTCGCGCCGATTATCGAAGTGGCCGTCCTGTTTGCCGGGATCTTCATCACCATGATCCCTGCGCTGGCGATCCTGAACGTGAAAGGCAAGAGCCTGGGGATCGAGTCACCCGCTCAGTTCTTCTGGGCTTCGGGGATCCTCTCCAGCTTCCTCGACAATGCTCCTACCTATCTGACGTTTGCAGTGACCGCTTGCGGCATGCAGGGAGTGAACGCAGAAGAAGGCCGGTATCTGGCAGAGTTTCTGAAGCTGGGCCCCAAGGCCGTTGAGATCCTCGCGGCGATCTCGTGCGGATCGGTCTTCATGGGGGCCAACACCTATATCGGGAACGGCCCCAACTTCATGGTGAAGGCGATCGCCGAAGAGAACAACGTTCGCATGCCCGGCTTCTTCGGCTACATGCTCTATTCCGGCTGCATTCTGATCCCCACGTTTGTCGTCGTCACCCTGATCTTCTTCCGCTAACGATTGAAATGGAAATGACTAAGCCCTCGAAACGCTCCAAGGCTGCTGCCAAGAAAGCTGCGCCGGCTGCCAAGCCGGCTTCGAATATTCCGCTGCGGAACGGGCTCATCAGAGGCACCATAGCCGCCCTCCTGGTGATCCTGCTGGGCCTGGCCTTGCTCGATTACAGGTCGAAGCAAGAAGCAACAACAACCGCCACCGGTTGGCGAGAGGCCCTGCGAACCAAGGACGAGATGCAGGAACTCAACAAGTCCGCGCTCAAGAAACTCCCCGTGGTTGGTCAGCCGACCATCACGTCTTTCCAGTCGGCGACGCGGTCAGCCACCGAGAACTCTACCGATACTTACGCCTGGAAAGGGATCTTCCGCACCTACAGCGTCAAAGTCGCCTTCGGCTTGGGCAACGACCCGCCCGTCGAGTCCATCGATGGCCCGTGAGTAACCATGCAAACTGGTGCGGCAGACTCGGCACTCCGAGAGTGCCGGTCTACTTTGCTGCCGTCGCTGGCTTGAGTTCCGTCTGCTTCAGCAACCAGACTCGAGGAGTCGGGCGTTGCCCCTCGACACCAGCCTTAGGGGTCACGGCGTTCCCTTGTTGAAGCGGTTGCGGCACCTTCAACTCGGAGGGGTCGGCAACGGCGTTGACCAGACGAGTCAACTGCTGATCTTCCAGCACGGCCAGTCGCTTTTCGAGCTTCTCGATCCGAGCCATCAGCTCGGTCATCGGACCGCTGGGTGCGGCCTGTTCTTCATCAGCGTGCGACGTCGACAACCATGTCCCGACTGCACAAACCAACGCCAAACTCAGAAATGTGTAACGAGTCATGTGAGGCATCCTTTCGTCCCATGACAGACAATTCGACGACGCAGTCTCAATCCATTGAGAGCACGTGAGACAGGGCCGAGTCTGGGACTCGGCCTTTGTCCGTTGATTTTCTAACTAGTTACGGAGGTCTTCGAACAGCAGCGTCGACAGGTATCGTTCGCCGCTGTCTGGCAGAATCACCACGATCGTCTTGCCGGCTGCTTCTGGTCGAGCAGCCACCTTGAGCGCGGCGGCCATCGCGGCCCCACAACTGATTCCTGCCGTGATTCCTTCTTCCTTCATCAATCGCTTGGCCATCGCGAACGACTCGTCGTCGGTGACCTGAACGACTTCATCAATCACGCTGCGGTCGAGGATGATCGGTACGAAGCCAGCCCCGATGCCTTGGATCTTGTGCTTGCCTGGTGCCCCACCCGACAGCACGGGACTCGAAGTTGGCTCGACAGCGATCGACTTGACCGGCAGCTTCTTTTCATTCTTCAAATAGCGAGACACACCGGTGATCGTTCCACCTGTCCCGACGCCGGCGACGAAGTAGTCGACTTTGCCTTCGGTGTCGTTGAAGATCTCGGGGCCGGTCGTCTTAAAGTGGATTGCCGGATTGGCCGGATTCTCGAACTGTTGAGGCATGAAGTAGCCAGGCTGAGTCGACAGCTCGGTCGCCTTGGCAATGGCACCCTTCATGCCGTCGGCACCTGGAGTCAAAATCAACTCGGCTCCGAAGCCCTTCAGCATCAGCCGGCGTTCGATCGACATCGTCTCGGGCATGGTCAGCGTCAGCTTGTAACCGCGAGCGGCACAGACGTAAGCCAGAGCAATCCCGGTGTTCCCGCTGGTCGGTTCCACCACATGCATGCCAGGCTTCAGCTTGCCGGTCGATTCGGCATCCCAGATCATCGCGGCCCCGATGCGGCACTTGACGCTGTAGGCCGGGTTGCGACCCTCGATCTTGGCGAGGACCGTCGCTTTCAATCCTTCCGTCAGTCGATTGATCTTCACCAGCGGCGTACGACCAATGGATTCTGAGTTATCCTGAAAAACTGGCATGAGGGGGTTCCTTCCTGAAGCTATCTTTTGATGCAGCGACGGTTCCGTCGAGTGATCCTGATCTGTCCCCGGATATTACGCGAAGACCGCTTTTGCGCAAAGGGGTTATGGCAATTTTCGCCGGTCCTTCGTAATTTCGACCTTGATTGACCACGAACCGATTTACTCCCGTATCCCATCTTGCCCAGAGACTGGGCCAAGTCCGCGTGCGAACAACGTCAAATAACGCTTGCTTCCAATCATTCAATTCGTTCCCTCTGCCCTTGCGACGAACCCGTGTGCGTTCCAGAATGGGTTTTCTACTGGGGGCCTCTTAAAACATCAGCCAAGGCGCACCGGCGTGCTTGCCAAGTTAACGACGTATTCACTGCTCGGAATCGACGCGGCCTCCGTTGATGTTGAGGTGGATATTTCGCCAGGCGCCCTGCCGAAAACGATCCTGGTCGGCTTGGCCGAAGCGGCCGTGCGAGAAAGCACGCATCGCATCGAACGAGCCCTCGTTAATAGCGGCTAC
>CAIMFH010000141.1 GCA_903840265.1 uncultured Schlesneria sp.
TGAGCCGCGCTGCGTCAGCACGCGGATAACTTCGTTTTGGGATTGCCATCGCACCAAGTTATCCGCGTGCTGACGCAGCGCGGCTCACCTAAGCAGATTGCTTACTCTTCGCTCTCCGCCTTCTTATCGTCCGGCTTTGTCGCCGGTTGCGATTCCAGCAGCTTTTTGAATTCGGGTTCATTGTTCAAGGCTTTGAAGTCAGGATCCTTTGCCATCCAGTCAAACTCGGGAAAGCCCTGCTTGATCGACTGTGCCAGATCGGCGAGCGCTTTCTTTTTGTACTCTTCGATCTTCTTGGAAGCATCGGGTGATTCTGGATGCTCCTGCAGATATTGCATCGAGCGGCTATAGACGCAGGCCGTGTTATACAGGTACAGCCCGCGAGGCGTATTTTTATGTTTTTCGCGACCCGCTTCGATCGTTTTGATCGCGTCGTCGAATCGGCCCGCTACGACGCGGCTCAGGGCCAGTCCGGTGACGACTTCACTGTCTTCGGGCTCCAGATTCAACTCGACCGCTTTCTCGAAGTCCTTGCCTGCTTCGGTCATCTTTTCTTGCCGCAGGTACAGTTTGCCTCGCCCGGCATACGCTTCGGGGATCTGCGGATCCAACTGCAGAGCCAGGTCGAAGAACTCCATCGCATCTTTCTCTTGTTGCTTCTTCGCATCTTTGTCGTTCGGGTCGACGGGCATCTGCATTCGCTGCAGACCTTGGCTGACATACTGGAAGCCGGGCGAACGCTGTCGGATCTGGGTCAAGGCAATCGTCGCGTAGTTCTTCTTGTGAGGATCATTGGACAATTTGGCCTTCATCAGTGCCGCTCGCGCGTCGGGCGTACCGAAGTTGGCGAGGGCGTTGGTAATGCTGTGCAGCAGGTGCGATGTGGTCTGCTTGTCCAGTGCGGCGATCAACAGTTTTTCGCCTTCCGGGTGTCCTTCCTGCATCAACGTGTTGGCCGCGGTCGAGACCAGCGAGCTGTCGTTCGACAGCAATGCGGCTCCCGCGTATTCACGGAATTTTGGATGGCGGAACTGTCGCAATCCATTCAGGATCTGCACCTTTTCGGAATTGTTCTGCAGCGTGGGGTACTTCTGGGCCAGCTTCTCTGCGACCGTTTGATCGCCCATCTGGACCAGCAGACTGATCACCGAACTGCGATCGCCGTTGACCTTCTCCAATTGCTCCAGCAAGAGCGGCAGCGCCCGCGCATCCTTGGTTCGAGTCAGTAACTGCACCATCGGTCCATCCGGAGGCGAATCCTTCAAGTGGACCAGCGTCGCGTCGAGAGCCAGTTTTTCGCTCCGTTCGTCGCTGCGATTGGCCAGCGTCTGGAAGCAAAAGTCTCGCAGCGGCTTGTCACTTCCCTTCAGGCCCGCTTCCAGGATGTCGACCAGCTTGGGATGCCCGACGGCGACCAGTGCTTTGACGGCGTCCAGGTTCAAACCGGCACGCGAATCACTGGCAAACTCATAGAGAACGTCGGACCAGATAGGGCGCGGGTACTTGGCGAGTACCGTCACGATCCGCTTCTTGGATTCCGGCGGTTCATTCTTCAAGAGATCCAGCAGCGCGTCATGAGCCGTTCCGAATCGTGAACCGGCCAGGCTTTCGATCGCCGTACTGGACAGAGGTTCGACGTTGCGCTTGGCGTAGAAGACCAACTTCTCGATCGCTTCGGGCTCACCAAAATGGCTCAGCGTCTGCAAGGCGGCTCGTTGAATTTCTGGATCCTGATCGCCAACCCATTGGAAGATCAGCGGCAGATGCTCGGCATCCAGGCGGGCTCCCCCATAGGCCAGTGCGGCGGCTCGCGTCAGGGGATGTCCCTCGCGGATCTCCTGCAGCAACTCGTCGCGCGGAAGGGCGACGTAGGCCGTTCTCAGTGCGGCTCCCACGGCATCGGCTGCGGACGCATGCACCCGTCCTCCATTGCCAGGATTGCCGCGATAGCCCGTCGCGGCGTTGTCATTTTCGGTGAACCTGACCAGGTGGAATTCGCGCAGCGACCCTGGTAGTGAAGGGAACAGCTCGTTGTTGTTGCGAGCTTGGCCCAAGTTCGTGGCGTTCTGCAACCAGTTCAGGATCTGACCATCGGGAGCGGGTGCATCGGAATTCCACCGCAAGACAATGCGGGCGATCTTTTGGGCGGCAACCTTTTCCATCTCATCGGCCAGAGCCTGCGTGTTGAACACGGTCATTGTTCCGGTGATGGTCATCAATGCCAGCGCACCGCGCGGGCCGATCTTTTCGGTCTCCAATCCCAGCATCGCTCGCTGAACCGAATTGACGTCGATTTCCTTCTTGGCATCGCCGATCGTTAACTTCAGCTTGCACTTGGGAATCGTGTTACTCATTGCCAGCTTGGGGAACACCAGCCAGAACGAGATCTGTCCGCCGGCGGGAACCGTGCGGTTCTTTTCAGGCTGCATTGTCTGCAGGTTGTAGTTTTGTCCCTTGTACTGAAATCCATGGTTAGCCAGTTCAGGGGCGATCTTTTCCAGCTTGCGCGATTCGCCATCAATCTCGCACGTGATCTGGTCTTGAGCGATCAGCACCGGCTTCGTGCCGGTATTAGCGACAATCAGGTGCAGCGCGACATAGCGAGATTGTCCGCTGGGAAGGTAAACCAGCCCGACTTGAGCGATGTCCAGCAGCGTCATCACGCCATTTTCACCAACCGGCTTTCCAGCGGCCGGTGCGTCGTTTTTCAGACGTTCGACTTCGGTCTCAAGCTTCTTGATTCGCTCCAGCAGCTCCTTCAAACCCTGAGCTTCCGTCTGCTTGGGCTGCTCGGGCTTGGCCTCGTCGTTTTGCATTAAGACCAAGGCGGTCGGTAAGAGCCAGGGAACGGCGGCGTTGGCCAGGGAGGGGACCATAGCCATCACGAGGGCGATGAATGGAAACTTGGACATGAAGACTCTCCATTCGACACTGTCAAAAAGTTCAACGCCGTGATTGAGTTTCGATCATGCCAGCACTCGACCGGCCGTGATGTCGATCCACGTATGAAATTCGCTTCCGGCGCTCAAAGTTCTCCAACCGCAATGCAATCCGCCTGCCGTCAGATTGATGGCATCTGTCGGACAAGTGTACGGTTCGATGCAGACGGCGGCACGGTTTGGCGGGGTGAATGCCACGATTTCTCGGAAGATCGGCGGACAAGTCTGGACCACCTGCAGCCCGGCTCGTTCGTCCATCACCACACAATCGAACTGCGGACCGGCACAGTCGATGCGAGTGTAGACATCATCCAATTTCAGCACCGAAACGTAGGCTCCGCTGCGCAGGTCATACGACTCGTCCAGATCCAGCAAGTTTCCTGTTGGCAGGCAATCGGCCAGTTCCCAACGCTTAGCTGCGGGAACTTCAATCAGGCAATCTCCCGGCTGGCTGTTCTTTCCCAGAGGTAATTTGAAATACGGATGAGTTCCCAAACCCCACGGCAACGGACGGTTTGACGGATTGCCGATGCGAAAATTGGCACGCAGGCGGTTCTGGATGATTTCATAATCGACTTCGATCACAAAGTCGGTGGGCCACAGCGACAGGCGATCGGGGGCATCGACACTGAGTTGAAATTGCCCGGTGACGAAATCGTCTCGCTGCTCGATCACGCGCCAGGGGCGATCCAGGCACAACCCATGAATGGCATTGCCAAATTTATCGGTGGTGGGCAGCGAGTAGTCTTTCCCGTCCCACGTAAACTTGCCGGCGCGAATCCGGTTCGGAAACGGAAAGAGGATCGGAATCCCGCTGCCGCTCGCTTTCAGTCCACCACCTTCAAAGCCGGGCATCGCATCTAGAACATCTACCGGCTGCCCATCAACCATGGCGCGGAATTCAAAGCAATTGAATCCCAAGTCCGGCGCAATTCGCGCCGTCGAGCCGGAATGGCGATCAGTGATGGTCAGTATGGACATGGTCAGCACCCGCAAAAAATAGCCGCAGCGAACAACTGCGGCTGCGACGAGCCAGAGACTATACCACAAGGATTGTCCGGGAAGCCAATCGTTCTGAGGAGCGTATTTCTGCCAACCGAAGTTGCATAAGTCGAAAAAGGGAAATGTGTTACGGTGTTGTTGTTGAAGTGTCTTGCAGCTCTCCGCAAATATTCATAAGTAGAAAAGCAACTGGCGATTCGCATCGACCGGAGGGAAATTGGCGGCGATCGGCAGGCTGGCCGCATTGAATTCATCACCCTGCCATCGATCAAACGGCAATGATCCGAAAATGTGATTGATGTTCCCCTTAATAGGTCATGCGTATTAAACCACGTTGCGTTAGAATCGCCGTGCAATGTCGAAGATCGCTACTCTCTGCTAGGGCCGCAGTAGATGTTGAACCGAACTTTGTTGGCGGTGGCGTTGGTCTGCGTTGGAGTGACAAAGCCAGTTGACGCAGGGGCCGAGGATTCTCCGAAGGCGACTCAGACATTTCACGCGCGCGATACAATCGCTCCGCAACCCGATGATTCGCCCGATGCAAGAGCGTGCATAGACCATCTCATCTGGAAGCCGGGTGATTTTAAAGTCACCATCGAGCCCGCTAGTGATTCCGAGATTGACGGCTATATTCGATTCCCGTCACCGAAGCCGAATGGCGTTGCTCAGAATGATCTGGTCGCGATGGAATGGTATGCGGCCAGGGACGAGCAAGGTCGCATGATCGACGCGCCCGCTGTGGTCGTCGTGCATGAATCAGGATCGGGAATGGATGTCGGGCGTTTGTTCGCGAAGGCTTTTCACGCGAAGAATCTACACGCCTTCATGATTCAATTGCCTTTCTACGGGCTGCGTCGTCCGACCGGATTTCGGCCGGACGGCCGGCACGTGGAAGCGACAATGATTCAAGGAATTGCCGACGTGCGGCGAGCCAGAGACGCCGTGGCCGTGATTCCGCATATCATTCGCACGAATATCGCGCTGCAGGGGACTAGCTTGGGCGGGTTTGTCGCCTCGACGACCGCGGGACTCGACCATGGCTACCAATCGGTCCACATCATGGTGGCAGGCGGCGATCTTCATAGTCTGGTCGTCAACGGTCAGCGCGAAGCAGGCAAGCTGCGAGAGATGCTGGCCACGGCTGGTTACACCGGCGACAAGCTTCGCGATCTGTTCAATCAGGTCGAGCCACTTCGGTTGGCCCACAGGCTCGATCCCGCGACGACCTGGATGTACTCCGCAACTCGAGACCAGGTTGTGCCGCCGATTCATGCGTTCAAGCTGGCTCAGGCCGCCAGGCTCGCCGACGACCATCACATCCAGCTTTTGGCTGACCATTACACCGGCATCATCTATATGCCGATTGTCGTGGATGCGATGTCGAAAAAGATTCTTGGCCAGTAACACTCTGACGAACATGCCCGGCGTACTTAACGCAACCACTTGCGACTCGAAAAGATCACGGCAAATTTAAAGGGCTTTCATGTCCGTGTCGACTCGCACGTTTGAAAATGGTTCCGAACGAGACGATCCCATGAATCCCGTCTGTCCGTCCGACGAAATCCTACGAGGGATTCTGCAGAACAGTGATCAGGAAACTCGTTCCACCGAGTGGCTGTCGCACATGATCACCTGTCGGAATTGCCAGGACCGGATTTCAAATTGGCAGCAGCAGTCTCGATTCGAAGCCCTGATTCAGTCTGCTGCTGACTATGAGATTGAGTACAACAGGCCGCCTGAAAACAGGGACATTTCGCCAGTCCCAGATGTTACTCCCGGCGAGCCGGACGGCATCACCAACAATTACCAAGACGTTCCTCTGCGCAGAATCGGCAACTACGAGTTGCTGGCATTGATCGGGACCGGTGGTAGTGGCAATGTGTTCAGGGCTCGGCACATCCATCTCGGCCGCGATGCTGCTGTCAAGCTGTTACTGCCACAGTACTCAGGCAGTCGCGTGGCCCGACTTCGTTTCTTTCGGGAAATGAAATCGATCGGAAAGCTGGATCATCCTTACATCGTTCATGCGGATGACGCCGGCGAATACGAACAGACGCTGTACCTGGCGATGAAGCTGGTTGTTGGCGAAAATGTGGATTCATTCGCCCGGCGGTTGGGGCCATTGCCGGTGCCGGACGCCTGCGAAATTATCCGTCAGGCGTCGATCGGACTTCAGCATATTCACGAGAACGGTCTGGTCCACCGCGATCTCAAGCCGTCGAATCTGCTGCTCTCGAAGAACGGTGTGAAAATCACCGACCTTGGCTTGGCGCTGCTGACACGTGAGGTCAAGACCGATCACCGCCTCACTGGAACAGAGACGGTGCTGGGGACGACGGACTATATGGCTCCCGAGCAAGCCGAGGGCTCTCACGAGGTCGATATTCGTGCCGACTTATACAGCCTCGGCTGCACATTGTATCGCCTGCTGGCAGGTCGGCCTCCCTTTAGCGGAGCCGCCTATGACACGGCTCTTAAGAAAATGGTGGCCCACGCCTCTCATCCGATTCCCAATATTCAACAATGGCGAGTCGATGTCCCGCCAGAGTTGGCGGCAATCATTCAGCGACTGATGTCGAAGGATCGCAATGATCGCTATGCCACCCCGATCGAACTAGCGCACGAACTCGAGCCATTTCGCGGAGATTTGGACCTCAGGAAATTGGGGATCACCGCGCCAATTCAGCCGCATCTCCCTCGCAGCGAGACCTTCAAAGAGCAGACAGACCCTCTCAGTGCCTCCACGACAAAAGTTGTGACTGCGGAAGATTCCGCGGTTCCTCGGTATTTCGTTCAGCATCGTTGGGTCACAGTTGGGATCATCGGAATGGTGGCTTTGATCCTGATGCTTTCGGTTCGCGAGTTTACGAGAGAATCGGTGATCGAGCGGGATTCCCTTGGGCCCCAAGTAGCCCAAGCCCCCGAACACGCCAATGATGATGCCGTTGGTAACAATGTGCCGAACCTGGCACCGCCCCCTCCACCTGTACAACCGATCGGAGTCGTGGAAACGCGCTGGCGAGGTAAATTTGGAGACAAGAGAAGGTCTTGGATTGGCCGGGGTGGCGGCCAGACAGTGCCGAAGTGCGGTTTAGTGATGAATTGGGAGGCCTCAGCATTCAGACCGATAACATTTTGCGGCTGTTTCAGCTGGGAATTCTTGGCGAGGATGAGGTTGTGACACTTTCAGTCAAGGCAATTTCGCGGAGCCGCGTATGCAGTTTTGGAATCTTTACAGGCTTTAAGGTCGAGGACACAGATCGACCACAGCAGTCGTGGTTTCATGAGGCCAATGTCTTCTTGCCCAATTCCGGCAGGGACTATTTTTCTGTATATCGTTTGCGCGGATTCATGACGGCCGAAAACGGAGCACAGGCAGGCACTACTGCGACAGATCCATACACGCGGTCTGCTTCACGAGACCTTAATCAAATTGATCTGAAAGTGGTATTGAGGCCAAATGCCGTTCCAATTATATATGTTGACTCTAAAGAATGCATCTTCAGGGAGCGACAGTTTCAAGATCCACCATTTAATGGCCCCTTCGGAATATGCGTGCATACTGGAACGATGTTGTTTCAAGATCCTCAGATCACTCGGAGTTTAAAGTAGATGCCTGTTACAGCGACTTGTGTTGGAAATGGATCGTTTGTCTTGGGTGTCAACAACCTGGCCGGTGCCGGAAAGCTTTGGGGGAAGTATTTCACGGGAGTGACAAACCCAGTTCCGTCACTGCCCCCAAATCCATTCCAATACGACGGTAGCGGGATTTGGACGCAGATTCCCTACGACAGCTCGACGAATCTCAGTGTGACCGTCTGGCCACCATTGGGATACGGAGTAAATCTCGTCGTGTGGTTGATTTCAGATACTTCAGCTACGTTCACAGTAACTAGCAGCGAGTTCGTGGCTCCTTGTTCATCCTCGTCCAGTTCTTCTTCTTCAAGCTCACAGTCGAGTTCCAGCAGAAGTTCCATGTCTAGTCTGTAGTGGTCGGGTCGATACAAGTTCACGTATGTGGCAGTGACGCATTAGATATCGTTATGCGTTACTGCTGCACTCGCCATTCATTATTTCGAATAGTCGCGCCAAAGCCATCGCAAGGAATCGGGTAGTAACATCCCGCCGTGCTTGCCGCTGTGGCCCCCGTCGCCGAATTCGAACTGATAGTCGTAGCCTTTGAACTTCAGCGACGATGCCATCTGCTGGTTCGCGAGCGGCCAGTGACCGTGCAAGTTGTCGAGGTCATTTGATCCGTCCTGCAGGAACACGCGAAGTGGCTTCTGGGGTGTCTTGCGGATGACAGCGGGATACACATGCCCGCCACGAATGTTCGTGAAACTGCCGATGTGGCTGATCACCTTGCGAAAATGATCGGGCCGTTCCCAAGCCACGGTAAACGCACAAATCCCACCCGAACTGATCCCGCAAGTGGCGCGGCCTTCGGGGTCGTCGGTCAGCTTCAATTCGTGCTTCGCCGTCAATCCAGGCAAGGCTTCTTCGATCAAGAACCGAGAGTACTGATCGCCCAGCGAATCGTATTCAAAGCTGCGATTACTTCGCGCGGCCTGTTTCGGTTCGGCCGGCGGAATCGTCCCAGGATTCAGGAAGATCGCAATCGTGACAGGCATCTCTTTTCGATGGATCAGGTTGTCGAACACAACCGGCATTCGAAATTGGCCACCCGCATTGACGTAAGCACTCCCGTCTTGAACCACCATCAGACAAGCTGGTTTTGAGCCGTCATATTGGGCTGGTGTGTAGATCCAATAGTCTCGCTCCGTTCCCGGATAGATCTTGTCACTGTTCAGTTTGCCTTGGACAACCTTGCCCTTTGGCACCCCGTCTTGAACCTGCGAATCGGGCCCCAGCTGATCGTCGTCCGCGGCGAATGCCGTACTGGCGAACAATGCAATGCAGGTGACCAGGGGAACGAGCTTCAATATCACGATGGCGATCCTGATGGAGGTAATTCTCGCTGCGGGATCGCTACAGTAAGCAGACGAATTGGTGAACGCAATTGTGTGGTGGAGATGCTCGACGACCGTCGCGCTATGTGGCCACGCTGGCGAACAGAGCCGCCGCAAGAATCGCGTAGGTCAGCAGAACTCCTGCACACTCGCGTAGGCCCAGGGGCGAAGAGACTCGCTGAACTTCTTCGTCGCCTGTTGGCCCTTCCGCAGTGACGAAGCCGCGTGACCACTCGGTCCCGTCCATTCGCCGCCAGTGCGTGCGCGTTTGATAAAGCGCAAACAGGATCATCGCGGCACTCAGGATCGCGGCGACGATCAGCAGTATGGGCGTATGAGCGATCCCTTCTTCAGTTCCCGCGGTAAAGCCCGGAATCGGAGCGTGCTCCCCATACTTCATCGCGCCGAATGCCAGCGCGTTGTTCAAGGTGTGCAGTAGCACAGCTCCCCATAGCGATTGTGTGGTCAGGAAGACGAACTGCAGGACCAGCCCCAGCATGAACGCACCGCTCGCCTGAACCGGGTGAATATGCATTGCTCCAAACAGGAACGCCGTGGTCAGCGATCCCCAGTACACGCCATAGCGAGATACCAGCCCGCGGCTGAGAAATCCACGGAAAAACAGCTCTTCTCCAACCCCTGGAAACAGGCAGCCCGCCGCGAAGATCAACCACCATGATGAGGTCGAAAAGTCGGCAAATATCTCCGGCATCGAAAGGTTGGGGAACAGGTACTGGACCCAATTCGTGAATTCGCTCGTTAACACTGCCATCGGAACGGCGGCCATCGCGACCAGCAGCGCCTGGGCGGCCGACATTCCGCGCAGTCCCATGCAGCGAGCCGTCTGCTTCCAGAACAAGGCCAGTACGACCGCAAATGCCACTGCCATCGTCGAAAAAGATGCGACTGGCAACATCCAGGAACTCGCCAACTGTTCCACTTCGCGAGACAGGTCGTTCGAATTCAATGGTCCCTGGTGTTGAATCACCAAGCCCACAACGATCACAACCAGGAACGCGGCTACGATCCCGACTTGGGCCGCCATCAACAGAAACATCCACAGCAGCGACAACCAGAATCCAGGTCGCTTGAAAGCCCCATCGAAGGGAGATCGTCGCGGCGATTCAGGCGGTATCAGATCCCCATCGGTGATCTCGATCGCCTCATCAACCGGGATGGACTCCAGCGGAGCTTCGCGGACTTCAAACGAAGGGCTCGCTTCATCAGGATCCATCTGGAATGCCTCCAACCAAGTCAATTGGTTATCGGTCCCCTCGGTCACATTCGACCTATTTGAATAGGACAAATGTGACAAACGGTTACTCACAAGTCCCCATTACGGCCGGCGAGGTCCGCGACGTGGGGGGCCGTCTCCCGCATTGAAATCGCGACGCGGAGGCAAACCCGGCATCGCATGAATAATGCGACCGCGGATCTTCACTCCGTCAACGGCGGCCAGGATGTGCTCGGCAAACTCGGCGGCGACTTGCACGAAGCTGACCGTCGCCAGGATCCGAATGCCGCCGATCACCGTGCGAGGAACATTCGCTTCATTCGCGATGCAACCGACGAAGTCACCCGGTGCGGCACCCGCATTGTCGCCGACATTAAACTTCAGCCAGATGCCGGTTTCATCGATGCGCATCGGCGGTCCATCGTCGGGTCGCGCCGAAGATTCGCGAGACTTGCCGGCGCGTGCTGGACGTTCTTCAAACGAATTCTCTTCCTCGCGGCGAGGCCGCATGGGGCGATCGTCGCGAGATTGTTCACGAGGATTCCGCTGTTGCCGGCGTGGATCGTCTTCCGGAATCCGCTCCGGAGCACGACCACTCTCGCCCGACAAAAGATGCATCAGTGCCGAGACGATCTCGCCAGGGGCATGACCCGCTTCAATCAAATCCTGCAGCAGCTTGTCTTGCCGTTTGAATTCGCCTGCCTGAATCGTGTGATGCAGCGACTCGACCAGTCGATTGGCGTGCTTCTCTTCCAGTTCGTCCAATCGAGGGATCGCAACGCGTGGAATTCGAGCTTTTGTGACGCGGATGATCTGCTGCAGTCGGCCGAATTCGCGACCGCTGACCAGGCTGATCGCCAGTCCGCTCTTGCCCGCGCGGCCGGTTCGGCCGATACGGTGCACGTAGTCTTCCGCATCGTGCGGCAGTTCGTAATTGAAGACGATTTCCAGATCATCCACATCCAAACCACGCGCGGCGACATCCGTCGCGACCAGAATTTCGATCTTACGTTCGCGGAACCGCTTCATGACGCGCTCGCGCATCATCTGGGTCATATCGCCGTGCAGCTTGTCCGCCGAATAACCTCGCGCGATCAAAGCTTCAGTCAGCCCGTCGACTTGAATTTTGGTGAACCCGAACACCAGCCCGTACCGAACGTCGTGCAGGTCCAGCAGTCGACAGAGCACTTCCGTCTTCGAGCGGTAGTCGACTTCGACGTAGGACTGTTCAATCGCGGGGACGGTCAGCGCCGTCGCTTCGATTCGCACCGTTACCGGATTGCGAGCGAACCGTTCGATGATCTTGCGGATCGGCGGCGGAACGGTTGCCGAAAATAAAACCGTCTGGCGATCGTTCGGGACCGATTCCAGGATCTTCTCGATGTCATCGCGGAAGCCCATGTCGAGCATCCGGTCAGCTTCGTCCAGCACGACCATTTTCACTTTATCGAGCTTCAGCGTCCCCTGTTTGATATGGTCGATCAGGCGACCGGGGGTGCCGATGACAATCTGCGGTCCCGCTTTCAGGCCGCGAAACTGGTGCTCGTAGCTTTGGCCACCGAAAATCGGCAACTCGCGAATCCCCTTCTTAAAGGCGGCGAGTTTCGCGATCTCCTCTGCCACCTGAGACGCCAATTCCCGCGTCGGGCACAGCATCAGCACCTGGACCGAGCGATCGGTAGGATCGGCCAGTTCGACGGCCGGAATGCCGAATGCGGCGGTTTTACCCGAGCCGGTTTGCGACTGCCCAATGACGTCGCGACCCTCCAGCAGCGGGGGAATCGCTTCGGATTGAATAGGTGACGCCTGCTCGAACCCCATGCGTTCGACGGCCTTCAGTACTTCGGGCGACAGCCCCAATTCGGAAAATAGCTTGTGAGTCATTGCCAGACTTTACCGGGTTTGGGCGCTCGATCACAGTTCATCAGGTATCACCGTACTTCAGATTTCTTGGTTTCTTCCATTGGATTTGTTTGATATTGGTCGAAATGGCTGTGCGGCGATGATGCGGAATGGCAACTTTGCCCGACTTTGACGTTTCCGCAAGATCGATCAAGAAGTCCTGTTTCCCGCAGAATAAAGTCCTTCGTATGAGCACGACCCGCGCCACTTACGCCGCTCGCATCCTGCAAGTGCAGCTCTTTATCCAGCAGCACCTGAACGAGAATTTGCCTCTGGACCGCTTGGCGGCGGTCGCCGACTACTCACCCTACCATTTTCACCGCATTTTTCGCGGTCAGCTGGGTGAAAGTACGGACGACTACGTCCGGCGGCTACGAATGGAGCGTGCGGCGCGGTGGCTGCGATATCGCGAAAAATCGGTGCTCGAAATCGCGTTGGATTCTGGTTACGGGTCGCACGAAGCGTTCACTCGCGTCTTTCAGCGAACATTCGGCGTGGCTCCGACCGAGTACCAGACCCTAGAACTTCCACCCCCGGCCCTGAAGGAGCAAATCATGTCGGTTGTCACTCACGCCCCCGCCGATGTTCAAATCAAGCCGTTGCCGTCACGGCGCATCGCCTGCCTCCGCGTCGTCGGCCGTTACTGTCCGGAAACGCTCGGCCCGGCCTTTGGACGAATTGGCCAATGGGCCGCCTCTGCCGGAATCTTTAATCAGGACACGCTATGCATCGGCGTCTACCACGATGATCCCGAAGTGACTGCGCCGGAAAAACAACGTGCCGACGTCGGTGTGACCGTTTCCGATTCCTTCCGACCCACGGGCGAGATCCAAGTACAGACATTGACCAGCGGGCTGCACGCCGTGCTGACTCACAAGGGCCCGTACGACAAACTCGGCGATTCTTACCGCTGGCTGTACGCGGTGTGGCTCCCCAACAGCGGCCGAGAGCCAGCTGACGCCCCGCCATATGAAGTCTATCTCAACGACGCCGGCCAAACCCCGCCGGAAGAACTGCTGACAGAGATCTGTATTCCGTTGGTGGCGTAGTTGCTGCGTTGGCCGACAGAATTGTTCTGAAGAATAGGACTTATAGGTCCCATGCGACCCATAAGTCCTATTCTTGGTCTCTATTCTTCATTCTCAGATCGTCGTTTGTTGCGGTGCTGCAACCGAGCGCGTGTCATCCGTTCTCGCATACCTCCTTCTTTCACGAAATCCTGTTCCAGTCGGCGAATCTGTTGATCCAGCAGGTAGTTGGTTTGATGGATCAGGCAGATTGCGATATTCGCGACAACTTCGCCAGGTCGTGTTTCCACATAGGTCCGATAGGTCTCATAAGTCCCATCAGGCTGCTGCCCCAACTTACGGACGAACTGCGCTTCAGCCGAGTCTTTCGTCCACAGCTTCAGATCACGGACACGCAGGAAATCTTGGTAGTCGACCAATAGCTCTTCCAAGCTTGCACGGGCCACATTGGTTAGTTTGATTTCTGTTTCTTTGGAAGTGCCCGACGCTTTGCTTCCTTCAACGATATTTTGCTTGCCTGATCTTGCAGCCTGAACCATCTGGTCGACTGTGCGATCTCCTTTGGAAAGAAATCGCTGACAGAAGCGAAACGTCAAATCATAGACAACTTCTGCTTTCTGATAGGAAAGCAACTCTTGGTAGTGGCCATGTGGCGGGATGAAGCCGGGTGAGTCGGGCATGATCGTTGATTGGAAGACAAATGGGACTTATGGGAAGAATAGGACTTATGATTATGTTGGTGCCTGCCGAAAACAAGGTCTTATACGTCGCCTAAGTCCCATCGGTCCCATTCTTCACAACCTCACCATTCGGGCCCCAAGCCTCCACCTGCCGCAGATTTTTCACCGACAAGGCTCGATAACAATCCGGCAAATCGAAACTCTTCAGCACCCCCGGCACGAAAGATGACAGCGGCCATTTATAGTGTTCGGATTCGGCGATGCTGGTCCAGGACGCGAGCGCATGCTTCAATGTCACTCGCTTCACGTCGTCAGACACGACCGCGGCCAGAGTGGCCGGGATTGTTCCCCAGCCTTT
The DNA here is from genome assembly GCA_903840265.1 of uncultured Schlesneria sp. GTDB lineage: Bacteria > Planctomycetota > Planctomycetia > Planctomycetales > Planctomycetaceae > Schlesneria. The sequence goes on from CAIMFH010000141.1 coordinate 14,114, forward strand.
CGCGGCCAGATGAATCTCGTCACGGCCAACGGACTTCAGCCAGGAGATCACCTGCAAGATGTCGAATGCTCGTTGAACAGGGTAGGGGGCGCCGAGCATGATCGAATGAGCGGCATAGAAGTAATCGTTTCCGTAGGGCACCAGGAACTGGTTTGGTCCGCAAGTGTCGGGCCGTGAATCGCCGCTGCCGCGTACGTCGACTGCATAGAAATCTGATTCAGATTCACTGGCGATTAATTCTTTGATAAACGCGTCTTCTCGCAGTTCCACGTCACTCGATTGATGAGCCACATATAACACGCATCGCTTTGGTGTGGCCGGGGGACGAGCTGAGCGTGGCTTTTCATCCAGGCGATACACGATCGCTCGGACACCCGGCTCTGTCTGCACGGCGTAAGTTGTAAAAGCGACTTCTGGATACTTACGGCCGCTGACTGGCCGCAGGATTTCATATTCGGGCGGGCTCGCGGATCGCATAGGAAGAATTGCTTCGATCGCTTTGCGGACGGCAACCGCATCAAGCTCGCCTCGCTTACGGGCTAGATCCTCCGCAGTCGCCTGCGTGAATGAAAACATCGTGCGCGAGCCCAGATCTTTCACTTGGCCCTTCGGCGTACACTGCAGCGTCTCATCTTTCTCGATCATCAGCTTCGGTTCGGCACTCCCTTTGGTCACATTCGTCTGCTCGTTGAAGAAGCCATACATCGCTTCACGATTCGGTTGAGTGTACCCATGCTCATTCGGGCCGATGAACAACCGGATGTTCTGCTCAGCACCTACCAGCGACCACAGCTTCTTCAATCGTTGGTACGTTTCCGTCGAACCGCGAGCGTCAAAATAGTCTTGCTCGGCAGCCAGAATGATGACCGGCTTGGGGGCCATCGCCGCCAGAAAGTCGCCGTGATCCAGTCCCAATTTCAAGGCGAGCGGCGGACATTGTTCCGTGTCGGCAGGAAGTTCGTTGTCAAAGTTGCGTCGAAAGGTTGTCACGGCACAACTGGGGGCGGCCATGGTCCAGCGGGGCTCGACGCCACTCAGCCACATCGTCATTGTTCCGCCACCAGAATTGCCCGTAATTCCCACATGATTCGGATCGACTTCAGATCGCGTCAGCAGATAATCCAACGCTCGAATGCCATCCCACGCCCGCCACGAACCGAAGAAGTCTCCGATCAGGAGCTGCTGATTGCCTCCCAGCAAGTGCTCATGCACTCCGACGCCGACGGTCGATTTGCTGTGGTGATCATCCAGATATTGAAGGCGTTCGCCTTGCCCGATCGGATCGAAGATCAGGACCACGTAACCCTGTCGAGCCAACCCTTGAGCGAACGACTGATAGGCCTCGGCTGCTTTTCCATTCGCCGAATGTCCGCAAGACCCCACGACGCCCGGCAACGGAAACTGACGCCCCTTGGGAACGTACAGATTCGCCGTGACCAGAAACTCGGGTCGACTCTCGAAGATGACGTTTTCAATTCGATAGGCGTCGCGCTCGACCACCGAAGTCACTCGAGGTTTCAGCGGAGTCCGCTCGGGAAACGGACCGAAGCACTCGCGAATCAGACCTCGAACCGTTTGCACATGCGCTTCCGCTTCGGCCTTCGTCGTCAACTTGGCCTGACGTGCCTCGGCCAGCTTCTGTGCCGCCGCGACCTGGGTGCCCTGATAGTCCTGCATCATTCGAGGAAACCGATTCAGTGGCGCAAGCGCCCCTGGTTTGTCACCTGATTGAGCCAACACGGGCGTTCGTTGCGTCAGACCGGCCAACCCCAAAGATGACAACGCCAGCAGTTCACGTCGTGTCAAAGCAGATGGATGCATCGCGATCTCCGAGAGTGGTGATGTCGTGCGGATCTCTTACAGTAGACGGCACACTCCATGTGCCGAGGTTTTCTTTCCAAACGAACCTGCCTCAACTGCAGACTCGGCACACGGACTGTCGTGTACCCTTAGTCAAATAGCACACTCACTCGTTCGCGATGCCGCTTGATCAGACGCTCGGCATCTTCTTCGAGTAGATAGCCGCCACTTCTCAATTTGTCACATGCAGCTGTGAATTGCCGGACATACTCATCGAGCGACTCGTAACGTTCCTGCACGGACAGTCGTGGATCACCGGCTCGTTCGCGATCGGCTCGCGTTCTCGGGAAGGGGATGTACGAGCCCGTCAGGCTCACCAGTTGTCCTTCGGCACCGACATCGGCCTTGCGAAGATTCCATCCCGTATAGGTTGCCACGGGAACCGCAACTTCCGGTGGCTGCAGGCACCCCAGATCATTGCCGTCGACATCACAGCGCGGGGCTAGGACTTTATAGTCGCCACGAATGACGGGCGGCTGATAATCGATGATCCGTTGCGTCAGCCAGCGCGGACCGAAATCCAGAAAATGAGGCTGCTGGATGATCTCGGGATAGGACACCTCAGGGATGTTAGGGAACCCGGTCGCGTTGTGCCGCCAGTCGACCAACGTTCCGTCTCGAATCGTCGGAAAGCGACTGACTGGTGGTTCCGTCCCATCGGTTGCCCAGCGATCAAGGGCCAGTAGCAGAGATTTCAGGAATGGTTTGTAATCGCCGGGATTCGGCAGGTTCTGACCGCTGCCACCCGGCAAAGGCCAACCGGCTGGACCGTGTTGAGTTCCGCCGAACGCATAGATGCGAACGCCGTCGGGCACCTCACTATCGTGTACACCCAAGGGTTCGGTGTGAACCAGCGACCCACTGCGCGTCCAATATTCGCCCGATGATTGCGTGTGCATCACCAGCGGGGCTGTCTGCGTGACGACCGCTCGTCGCAGGATTCCCTCGGTCTGGCCAGACAACGGATCGGTCAGCGTTTCGTAGGCAAACGGAAACCGATCTGGCGGATAGTCATGATGATCATGCTGATTCGAATGGCGAGTCGGCTGCGCGAAGCGATAGTTGAACGAACCGAGCCCACCCCCGGCAACATGCGGCATGATTCCGTCGAAGACCTTCTTGCCCTGTTCATCTTCATTGAAGCCCAAGTAAACGAATTCTCGCAGGAAACGACCACTTTGCGAAACCCCGAATCCGTGAGCCCGACGAATGAGCGGTTGCCCCTCTTTCACCAGCGGATTCGCGTCTCCCGCTCCCGATTTGAATGCTGCGATCAAGTCGCGCACGGAGGCGAAGCCGACCCCCATCACCAGTGGATCTGCTGCTTCGTAGATCAATTCGTAGATCGCCCCCGGTTGCATACCGGCGGGGATCTCCACTTCGATATTGGGAAGCTGAGTCGGTGAATCGCTGGAGACATCGGCAACATGCATCGTCCATTGCTCGCGCGGGACGATGACTCTTGCTGACGAGGGACGCGGCCGGATTGTCAGCGTCGCCTCACGCAGACCTTTCTCGGTGGGACGATACGAACCATGATTGGCCCAGTTCACGACCATTCGTTTCGTGTTGGGTGAGGGCACAAATTCGCAACGCACCTGTCCTGTGATCGATTCATTACCGGATTTCGCGACAGGTGCCATCAAACGCAAGCGGTCGCCGCCGGGTAGCAGTTCACCGTCCCAGCCGCTCCAGACAACCGTGTATCCCTGCCGCATCAGGAATCCATCACCCGCATGTTCGCGCGTCGAGGGATCATTGCCGCCGGCCGAGTTGAACATCCCCAAGGCCAGCTTGTTGCCGCGATTGTTGACATCATACAGCAACGCGCCGTTCCCCTTCGCAAGATCAACTGGCGCCAGGATAAACAGGTCCGCCCAGAATTCGACTTGTCCAAGGCTGTTCCGAGGGGCGAGCGCTAGATCGACGATCTCGGCGTTCTGACGCAGAGTCGGATCGACTGCAAAGTAGACTCGGCCGATGATGCGTTCGTACGCTCCCGCTGAACCGAAAGTCTCACCCTTCGCAAACGGTTCACGTCGATTCACCTCGAATCGCACGACCGCCGCCTGCGATGTGGAGACGACCAAGCATGTCAAAAGACCGAATAGCAGTCGCTGCATTTGAATCTCCTCACGCGGCAAATCTCGATGTGCTGACAAGCTACGAAGTGCGAAACGGTCTCTCAAGCCGTCGAGTCGCCGGCACTTTGAAAAGCGAGTGCGCCTCATCTCTCAGGTGAGCCGCGCTGCGTTAGCACGCGGACTTTGCGCTGCTGCAACTGCAACGCGGGTACCTCAAATCGACACCACCTTGCTTTGTCCTGATTTCGGAGTCTCGTGTCCATCGGTCCGCGTGCTAACGCAGTGCGGCTCACCACAAAGTGGACGGCGTATTCCGTGTGCCGAGTCGCCGAAGACGTGATAGCGCACTGCGGGCAATTGCCAAGACACATCGTGTCAATACACGATTGCACCATGCTCGACGTTCGGCGTCGTCCATTCGGGTAATCGCTGTGGAATCCCGTAAATCATAGGGTTTCAATGAGGTCGCCGTTGTTGTGTTGCATGCTCAAACCAGTGGCAGAATGCAGTCGAGAATCAATTTCTTCAGCGCGATCTTAGGATGTTCTAAGTCGAGTATCCTGCAATCAATCCAGCAATGGAAATCGACATCCGAATGAATGTGCTTCACCTCGTCGGCATACCACTTGCGTCCCAGTGATGTCGTGACGCTCACGTGGGGAGTTCCGAAGTGAACTCCATTTCGAGATATGACGACTCGGTTGAAGACTCAAGGGCTTATATGCACGGTTACCTGATCGACATGGATGGCGTGATTTATCGAGGACACGAATTGATTCCCGGCGCGGATCGATTCATCGGCGAACTGCTGGAGAATCAGATTCCGTTTCTGTTTCTGACCAATAACAGCCAGCGGACACGGCGCGATGTGGCGACGCGATTGGAACGGCTCGGCATCAGCGTAGGTGAAGAGCATATCTTCACCTGCGCGATGGCCACGGCCAGATTCCTCGCTCGTCAGAAGCCAAATGGGACGGCGTACGTGATCGGAGAAGGGGGCCTGTTGACGGCCTTACACATGAACGGCTATTCGATCGTCGACAAGGATCCGGACTACGTCGTGGTCTGCGAAGGGCGAACGCTGAATTTCGAGATGATGGAAGCGGCCGTCGGCATGATCCTCGGCGGTGCGAAGCTGGTCGCCACCAATCTCGATCCCAATTGCCCGACGCAAACAGGGACTCGTCCAGGCTGCGGTGCTGTGATCGCAATGCTGGAAGCGGCGACTGGAGTCAAAGCGTTCAGCGTCGGCAAGCCAAGTCCGGTAATGCTGCGAGCGGCCTTGAGCGACCTCGGTTCCACGAACGAGGAAACGATTGTGATCGGTGACACGATGGAAACGGATATCCTCGGTGGCGTACAACTCGGCTTCCGCACGATCCTGGTCCTCAGCGGCGGAACCAGTCGCGAAGATTTAACTCGCTTCACGTATCGACCCGACAAGATCGTCTCATCGATCGCCGATTTGCATCACACGCAATTGGTACGCGAATTCGCGGTCGCCACCCCTAGCCGGCTGGAATCGCGAAACGGCCAGTCGCTGCCATCGGGCCGCATGGGCTATGTGACGGCTTAGCAGTCAGTTGATGTGGGAGGGCTGTGTACACGCATTGCCCTCCCAACTCGATCTCACAGTGCGGTTCCCAATGGGTGGGACCATTGGCCGTATTGCTATTCAGTTCAGTTCGCCGGTGCCGGTGTTCCAGCGGGACTGATCTATGGGGCGTCGGACCAGCAGGCCGCTTATCCCAGCCGCGATCCGGTAACGCCCGCAGACATCGCCGCGACGATCTATACTCTGCTCGGCATCTCTCACGACGCGGAGATCTTCGATAATCAAGGTCGTCCGCATCGCGTCCAGATTGGCAAGCCGATTGAGCCGTTGCTTGGTTAGAACTTCCTCCCAATTTGCTGATTGTCGTCTTCAAAGTACGCGCGGTTTGACCTGCGTGGCCGACCCTCCTACGATACAGAGCCATACCACTTTGAACGGGAAACCTCTGTGAACGACTCTACCTCTGAATCTGACGATTGCGTCCATTCGTCATCGCCGATCCTCAACCCGATCCCAGAGGGACCGGTCGACCTGCCACGTATTGAACGGGCCGTTCGCGAGATCCTGGCGGCCGTGGGCGAAGACCCGAATCGAATGGGGTTGCAAGAAACGCCGGCGCGAGTCGCTCGCATGTATGCCGAGTTGTTCTCGGGATTGAGAGCCACACCCGCCAAGCACCTGCAACGCGTCTTCCCCGAAGACTATGATGAACTGGTGCTGGTGCGGGACATCAGCTTCAACAGCATGTGCGAACATCATCTGTTGCCGTTCATCGGGAATGCCCATATCGGTTACTTGCCGCGAGGCAAAGTTGTCGGGCTATCGAAGCTGGCGCGAGTGGTCGAAGAGGTCTCGCATCGACCCCAGGTTCAGGAACGAATGACGCACCAGATCGCGGACCTGCTGCAGCAGGAGCTCGATCCCAAGGGAGTGATCGTCGTTATCGAAGCGGCTCACTCGTGCATGACGATCCGGGGCGTTCGTAAGCCCGGTAGCATCACGATTACCAGTGCCGTTCGGGGGCTGTTCAAGACGAATCAGTCCAGCCGAGCTGAAGTGATGGCGTTTATTCAAGGTCGCAAGTAATTCGACTTGAAGTCATCAAAAACAGATGTACCAATAAGAAAAGGCAGGCGATGTCGCCTGCCTTTTCTCTTGATCAATCTGATCTTGGGATCGCAATTACCTCGAAGCGGTCCCATCAGGAGCGGTGATGCGGCCCTTCGCCTTGAAGGTGATCGGTTGAGCCCGACCGGCGATCACGACTGAAAACTCTTCATCAAACATGCCCCCTTCGGTGGGCGGTGTCACGGTGACTGTCACCATGTGCAACGCGGCAGATGTCGTAGGAGTCTTCGCGCTGATGGCATCGCCCAGCGAGACGGTATCCGCTGCGGCGCCTCCCACGGTGCCGTCTGCTGTCGCTTTGGCAGCCCCTGCGTGAACGACGTGATCAACCTTTTCGATCGTGAACGGCTTCTTCCCGCGAATGATCACTTGCATCGTCTTCGGTTGACCTGGAGTCAGCGAGCCGAACATCGCGTCGGCCACAACGATATCCGGTTCGACTTTGGCTTCGACCGGAATCGAAATCGTCGAGTCGCCGCCCACGTCATTCGTGGTCAGGATCAGTTGGTCCCGCAAGACTCCGATGGGGGCGTTCGCAGCAATTTGAACAGTCGCCTCGTAGGTGACCGAACCGCCGTTGCGGCTCTTTTCCGTAACCTGAGCGGTCAGGTGAGTGTTGTTCACTTTGGCTTGCAAAATCTTCCAGTCGGGACGGCCACCGTTGTAAGTGATACCAATTCGCTGGATGTAACCTTTTCCCAAATCGATCGGACCGAAACCGACATAGCTGGGACGAACTTCAAAGTCGGTTCGAATGCGACCATCCACCGGGATCGTGACTTGAGCCGTCAGGCCCTTAGTTGGTTCCGACAGTGACGCGAACGCACGCACGTGCTTGTCACCTGAGTGACCAATCGTATCGAGACGGATCGTCAGTTCGCGCTCGCCCTTTGACGGGATCGAGATCGGGAACTGCTTGTCGGTCCACGAGATACATCCGCACGAGGTGCTCAGATTGGTGATCTGAATCTCTTCGACATAGGGGTTGCGGACTTTGATCTTGAACGTGGTGTCAGCCAGACGAGCGACCGAGCCGAACTTGATCTCCGTGCGATCGAACATTTTGTTGCCCCACTCTTGCGCGGCGACCGGAGCCGCAGACATTGCAACGACGACCAGTGGGACAAGCAGATGTGAGACAGAGCGGACCGCCATGATGGTTCCTTACGGGAGGGGAGAGTATTTCAGGAGTGATGTTGGGTGGTGAGCGGCCCGCCAGAATCGAAGCGAATTCCTCCTGAATTCATCAAGTCGCAGTGCTGTGTGCACACGTCGATTGCCATGGTCATCTTCCGCCAACGAGATTATGCGCGCTGTATCAGGATGTCAAACAGATTCTTGAACCGTTCTTCGCGTTCCGAATTGAATTGCCATTTTCATGCCGCGTCCTCAGCGATTTCGGTTAACCTTCGTTATCCCGCAGATTTTGCGAAGGCGGAAAAGTCTATTGGACTATAGGCTGATCGATCACAGTCCAAGGTGTTCTGCGAACTGACATGCCGGTCAAAGCAGTTGCTGTACCACTCTTGTTCAAATCATCGCCCTGCACTTGATGTTCGCTTCCTTGTTGACGACATTGGAATCATGACTCGCCCATCAACAGAACTCCCTCCTCACGTGTTGGCCGTCGATTGGGATCGCATGTTCCCTTCGCAAGAGGGGAGTCGTACGCGCCATCTGCTGGCATCGCATCGTTGCCCCGGCTGCGAAATCCGCAAATCGCTGTGCTTTTGCGAACACATTCCGCAAATCGCTCTGCAGACACGTCTCATTGTGTTGATGCATACCTCCGAAGAAGTCCTCCCGAGCAATACCGCTCGGCTGTCGGTGAAGGCGCTCACTAACAGTGAGATTCGCATCAACGGACGCAAGGAAGATCGTCTGTCGACCGACGGGCTAATCGAAGACGGCCGACAATCGATGCTGCTGTACCCCAGTCCCTTCGCGACGGAACTCACGCCCGAATTCGTCGCGACGCTGACAGAGCCGGTCAACCTGATTGTTCCGGATGGGAAGTGGCGACAGTGCCAGAAGTACGTCCGACGCGAACCGGCCTTGGCCGGCATTCGCCACGTGAAGCTTGCTGAAGGGGCGCCTTCGCAGTATCGCCTGCGGACTCAGCCGAATGACAAAAGCCTCTGTACGCTGGAAGCGATCGCGCGAGCCCTCGGCGTGCTCGAAAGCCGCGAAGCCCAGTTGCAGTTGGAAACCGTGCTGGGTGTGATGGTCGAGCGAACGTTGTGGTGCCGAGGAATACTCGATGCCAGGGACTGCAAGATTGGGGGCATCCCTGACGAAGCCTTCCGAACCGGCGGACCCTACGCGAGTCCCACCGGCTACTGACTTCGGCTTGCGGATGAAGGCGTCCCTCGCAAGCGAATAGGGCCAGTCGCTGTTTGGATCAGCGCTCGATCACAAACGCACTGGTTGTCCGAAGCGGCCAACGCAGTGACACGGCTGTTCGCGCGAATTGCGGGAAGTTGAGACCGACTGGACCCTTGCGCCAGCTCAGTCTGGACGAATGCATCGCGTCCGATGAAAGTGCAGCTTCGGCAGAGCCAGGTAGTAGCCCGGTCCCCAGGAACCGTTCCAGCAATAGACCCCGGCGCCACACCGAGGCCGCTGATTGCAATAGGGTTGCTGCATCGGGATGACCATCGGTGTCGGCGTGGCTTGATACTGGGCCACGGGAGTGATCTCGACTGCTTCATTGGCCAGAGCAGGGGGCTGTGCGAACGACAGCATAATGCAGACTGCGCCCAAGCCGGTCAGCCAATTCTCGCGAGACATGAGGGTTCCCTTCCGTAGGACACACCGTGGGAGACAACCTCCCTACTGCTTTCTCCAGTCGGAATTCTGTCGCGATCGTCCGAAGTCTTTCCGTCTTCGCCGCGCGTTCCGTCACGACAGTTAAGTTCAACATCCCGCACGCTCCCGTTTGCGCAAACCTTAACCGCGTCAATGAGATCCGTCCGGCGAATTCTGCAGGAATTAGCGATCGGCCTGAGGTAAGCCGCGCTGCCTCCACTGCGGTACCGGTCAGCAACCGTCAACGGCAAGTGGCTAAGCTGGTGTCTGAACCTGCCACTTCGTGCTGAATCACATTGCGGCATATCAAATGCATAAGCTCCACCGTCTTCAGCGAGGTAGTTTTCTCCGCGAATCACCTGTCATTCGATGTACTGTTGTCTACCGACCCATTGTGAAGGATCCCAAAATGTCACGAGCACTCACCGCTGTATTCATCACCGCTCTCATGGTCGCCACGCTGCAGGCCGAGGAACCTCTCAAACTGCAGACGGTTCAAGGGATCGTCGGCAAGATGGAAAAGGAGACGCTTGTTGTTCATCACAAGACGGAGAAAACGGATAAGGTCACGACGTTTAAGCTGACGGGGACCAGTCGCTTCTCGGCGCTGTCGACTCGTAAGACCGGCGACAAGATCGTACTGGTCCAGAAAGATATTGATGCCAAGGCCTTGGCTGACAAGCAGCCGATCTCTGTGATCTACGCGACCAACGGCGGTGATCACGTGCTGTTGACCGCCGTGGTTCAGGCGGAGTGATGCGATCTGCGTTGTGAACATCCGCTCTGCTGCCGTTGCCGCTGATCGTCGCATCTCTTAATCTGCCAGCCTGTTTCGATCGCGACTACAGGGCTGGCTCATGTTTAATGCTTATCACAAGTGGCTGGGAATTGTTTCCCAGGATCAACCGCCAAATCACTATCGCCTGCTTGGCATTGAACTGTACGAGTCTGATTCGGACGTGATCGACGGTGCTGCCGATCGGCAGATGAGTTTTATCAGACAGTATCAATCGGGGCCGAATGCCGACGCGGCCGCGCGGATCCTGAACGAACTGGCGATCGCTCGCCTGTGCCTACTGAAGCCGGTTACCAAAGCGACCTATGACGACAACCTGCGAAGAACGTTGTCAGCGGCAGAACCGACTCTGCCGCTGTTCGGAGGAATGAAAATAGGATCTCGCCGCGGTCGACCGGCCAAACGATCGCCAGTCGGTATTGTGGTGGGTAGCATCCTGGGATTGGTTTGCGTGGTTGTCGGCTGGGCATTTCTGACTAATGGAAAGCCGAATCGTCGAGAGGTTCCGAAACAACAAGCCGCTCCTGCTCCTGCTCCTGTTCCGAAACCCGCTCCGATCAAAGCCACTGATGCGATCGCCGCGTCGTCGCCGCCTGTTGCCGCGGTCGCTCGACCAAGTTCACCACCATATTCCGGTCTCAAAGCAGGCCTGCTGCGAGTCGTCTACAACGGCAAAGACTTCGAGCAAAAGATTCACGCTCGAATCGATCCGCAGATCCGCACCAATTTCGGACTCGGTCCCGCGGCACCAGGCCTGCCCGATGACAACTATTGCATTCGCTGGTCGGGCGTGATGCGGGTCGCGACGACGCGGAAATACACGTTCCAGTTCGATCACGATGACGGAGGTCGCATGTGGATGGACGGCAAGCAAGTTGTCGACAACTGGAACGACGGAGTTCACCACGACCGCGTGGAACTGGAACTGACAGCAGGCGACCATCCGATCACGCTCGAATACTTCGAAGGCGGCTCGTTCGGAGGCATCAACCTCTGGTGGGAATCGGAAGCGTTTCCGCAGGAGATCGTTCCGGAAAAGAACTTCTATCACAGCGCCGAGTCGGAAAAAGAATTCGCGCCGTTAAACGGTTGAACCTGCGGATGAGTGAGTCTGTTGCGCATACCTGCGAAACTCATCCAGTTGCTTTGAATCTTCAAACCACGCCTTCGGAAAGATTTCGTAGGTGCTGTCGGGAGGATACAGCAGCAGGACTGCTGTGCTCTCTTTGAATTGCACGTAGTCGGTCCAGGCTCGCTCCGATTGCCAGATCGTACTTTCTGCGGCCAGCTTTTCGCTGTTCCAAGTGTAGGTGAACCTCGCATTCAGAAACCCTCGCCGAGTCTGACGCTGCCTGTCTCGGCGTGGTAGCAGCCACAGATCGAGGACCAGGACTGCGACGATGCCGCTAATACCACAGGTGAGCAGTGCGCTACCGAAAGTGGCCTGGCCTGAAACCCAAAGCGCGATGCCGATCAGGGCGGCCACTCCAGAAGCAATGTCGCAACCGACCACAGTCGAGTGGCGGTGCAGTCGCTGCGCGTTCACGTAGTCCTCGGGAGTCATCGAGCCAGCGATCGGGCGGCGCTCCGATATCAGCAATCCGTCTTTGTCGTTCATTTCGCCGGTTCGAGAAGTTTGCGGGACCGCAGCAGTTTCAGTCGTGGCTTGGGGACGCTGGCGGCCATGTCGCCGAGATCGTCGCAGAAGGTGTGCGAACCGTCGGCTGGGAAGACGATGAAGTCGGCCGTCACGTCGGCGATTCTGCCACCGACACGAATGTCATATCCAAAAAGGCGGCGTGTGAATCCGTGAGAGTGTCTTGCCATCCATCGCATAGAGCGGTCTCTAGAGGACATCGATATCAGTGTGGGAAGGTGCCCCGATGATAAGCATCCCAAAGCTCCTTGAGCAACGGGGAATCGAGCAAGAGCAGATGGGCGCGTGCGATCAATTCTAAGTCGTCAGAAACGTAGCTCGCAATTTCATGCTGGCCTGTAACCCTGCTGACCGCATAGAAGGATCTCTGTCGGACGGCTTCGACTTGATTTCGGAGATGTTGTGGAAGATCGATGATTTGCCATCGGCGTTCAACCTCCTCCAAGAGTCGGCACCAGCTCGTCTCGAAATCACGGTTGTGATCACGGGCATCTAATGCCGCGTTGCAATCAAGGTTCGCAAAGGAAGCTGCAAGTGATCCATTCTCAATGATCGACAGTATCTGGCTCACCAGTTCTGGCATGCTTGCTCCTCCGGGTCACACTTCGGATTCTCACGCTAGTGAATGGGAGTAATCCGGACGTTGAACTCTTGATCACGGTGAGAGTTGAACTCTTGAGCAACGTGAGAATAGTCGGCAGTGACGACCTCGACCATGGCGTGGTCAATGGTTTCCATATGACCGCTGGAAAGTAGCCAGGCCAGTCCGGCGCAGTTGAGTGTCACGGCGAACCAGAACAGGATCTGGAATTCGGATTTGCTGACTTTATGCCGGAAGGCCTCCTGCGCGAACAGGGCACCGGGCCAACCGCAGAAGAGTCCGACAAATTGCAGCTTTAATTCTGGGGTACGCCACCGGTCGTCGTTCGCGGCGGCTTTATCCTGGCCGTACATCTTGAACGCGACGGCACTCATGAAAGCGTAGACTAGGGCGAGGCTGGCCGGAAACTGCGAAGTCAGACAACCCGCGGTGATCGCGATCAGGAAGAGTGCGGCGATTCCTTTTCGGGGCAGGCCTCTTGGTGTCGTGGCCTTCGGCTGAACCGCCTGCACTGTAGCGGTGACAAATCCAGGGCGTGAAGCGTGGAAGCGGCCTTTGCCGTCAATACGTATTTCGTAGTCGATGACCGTGCCGACGACTGGTCGACGTGAGCCGCGTCGAAATGCGGTGATATGAACGAAGGTTCGGATGCCGCTCCCTTCCGGGGTGACGAAGCCGAAGCCCCGTTCGTCGTTCCACTCGATGATGCGTCCGACGTATCGCATGTGGCTCCATAGACTAGCGCCGAAAGCGGGGGGTCAGTTAGCCCTGTACTTCGCGAACGATTCGTCACGTGAATAGCGCGCGTAGCTGCTCGCCCCTTGTACAGTCTAGCACAGATTTTCCACTGCCATCTTTCAAGGCCGGACTGATACCGCGCTTGAGGAAGGCGGCGATGATCAGCCGTTGAGCGGCTTTCGCCTCGTCCGATCCCGAACCGCCTCGACCCGTGTTTTGAACGGCGAGGTGAAACGGGGTCGAGCCCGAGTTGTTCTGGAGCAGGGGATCGCAACCTGCATCGAGTAGATACTGGACGGCATCGGCGCAGCGAGTTCGAACGGCGCGATGCAAAGGCGTGGCACCGTTCTTGTCCTGCAGATTGATCCTGGCTCCAGCTTCGAGCAACGTCGCGATCGTTTTCACCTGACGCTTCGCATCCCACACGGGACCATTGATATAGCCATCGGCCGCATAGTGCAGCGGCGCACCGAGACGATGATTCGACGCAGCGTTGGGGTCGGCACCCGCCTTGATCAGGTCCGCGATGATTTCGACTCGATAGCCCGCCGCAGCGAGATGCAGCGCGGTATCGCCGACATAGATCCAGTGGTAGATCGAGGAGTCATAGAGGTGTGCCGTGTCGATCAGCCGCGTCGCCAGCGCAGGTTCTTGCTTCAGCAGGCTGCGGACCAGTCGACGATCATCTTCCACGATGGCAGCGAGAAGTGAATCCATGAGGTTTGCCTGCGTTGGAATGAAGCTACGGCCACCGAACGAATCGATTCGTCTGGGCCGTTAGAGGATAGCAGGAATTTGAAACACAGAGGCTCAGAGGGTACGGAGGAATTCTGAGGAGGGGAACCACGGAATACACTGAAGGGAGGAAAAAAAGATCGTGAATAGTATTTGAACCCTCCGTGTGAATTGGTCCGGCAGCAGTTCCTCGATATTCAGATCAGCGGAGACGAAAGGTTCTGGCTGCCGGTTCTCGACATGGTATCGGTCATGGCGTAACGTTGAGCGACCAAACTTCGTTACGCATCACGAGGCAAGCACCATGGAATTCCTGAAGACGATCCCGATCCTGCGGATCTTCGATGTCGCCAAGGCGAAAGAGTTCTACGTCGACTATCTGGGCTTCACGTCGGAATGGGAACATCATTTCGAAGAGAACACGCCGGCCTACCTCCAGGTTTCACGAGCGGGCCTGACGCTGCATCTATCTGAGCATCATGGCGACTGCTGCCCGGGTTCGACTGTCTTTGTCTGGATGACTGGGATCGAGGCGTTTCATGCGGAATTGGGAACGAAGAAGTATAAGTATCTGCGACCTGGGATTGAGACCACGTTTTATGACACGAAGTGTGTCGAAGTGATCGATCCGTTTGGGAATCGCATTCGATTCAATGAGAGCTTGAAACCGACTGAAGCGAAGTAAGGAAGCGATAATGACTGGTGTGCCTGTTTTGCGAACGGCGGCTCAGGGCCGCACAATTGCCGTGGTGGGGGATGTGTACCGGTTTCTCGCCACGGGCGACGAAACAAATGGCAAGTACGCACTGTGGGAAGCGATCGTTCCACCCGGCGGCGGCCCGCCACCTCATGTTCACAGCCGCGAAGAGGAAGGGTTCTATATCCTCGAAGGCGAGATCACGTTTCAAGTGGAGGGTGTGACTCATGTGGCGACAGCAGGGATGTTCGCCAACATGCCGGTCGGAGTGCCTCATTCGTTCAAGAATGCCAGCGACAAACCAGCGAAGATGTTGATCTCGGTCGCGCCGGCCGGGGCAGAACAGATGTTTTTTGAAGTGGGCGTGGTGTTGCCGGACGGAGCGACCACGGCGCTCCCTCCGTCGAAAGCGGAAATCGAAAAGCTGCTGGAAGTCTCACCAAAGTACGGGATTGAGATCCTGGTCCCGAAGCATTGAGAAAACCCGAAGAGTTCGCCGAAGTTCTGCCGGGGGTTGTGTCTGCAGCCCAGTGTGTGGCACGTCCCTGACGCTTTTGGGAAGGGCGTGGTCTTCGCTTTCTTCACCACGCCCTTCGAAAACTCAGGGACGTGCCACACAGCCCGGCCAATGTTTTGTCCCCCGCCGGCGACAGTTTTGCAGGATCTGTAAGGTTTCCGAAATCGGGCGGTAATTCTCGATGAAGATTCACAACTGAGTCGCAAATCACAGTGACACGCAGCATCATAACTAAATGATCTGCCGTGTCCGCTTCACCCGCTTAGTGAGATAGCCTTCCGAAACGGGAGTTTTTTTCAAATTGGACGGTGGAAAATCCGTCCTGATCTAAGGGGACCGATCATGTTTTTCAGCCTCACGACTTTTACCGTTGTTCATGTGCTCATCAGTTTGGCCGCGATTGTTGCGGGATTTGTCGTCCTTGGGGCGATGATCAAGGGGCGGCACTGGAGCGGTTGGACGGCGTTTTTCTTGACGACAACCGTGCTGACCAGCGTGACGGGCTTCATGTTCCCAATTCACGGACTGACCCCTGGCTTGGTCGTGGGCGTTCTGTCGCTGATCGTGCTGGGTTTTGCGATCTATGGCCTGTACTCAAAACATCTGGCTGGTTCATGGCGGTCGGCCTACGTCGTGAACTCGGTGGTGGCTCTGTATTTCAACTTCTTCGTGCTGATCGCTCAAAGCTTCCAGAAGATCCCTGCCTTGAAGGCTTTAGCTCCGACTCAGTCCGAACCGCCATTCGCGATCGCCCAACTTGTTGCACTGGTCGCGTTCGTTGTTCTGGGAACACTGGCAGTCAAGAGGTTTCGCGGTGTCGGTCAGCAGACGCGGCCTTCGCTGAAGGTTGTCCCTGCGATTTCGTAGTGGATCGACTTCCTGCGAAGTCAGCATGTCAAATGAAGGCCGAGTGACACTCGGCCTTTTGCGTTTGCACTATCGATGCGAAGCGGTCGCAACTTCAGACATTTCGTATTGGACTTTCCAAACACTGGCGGTGACAATGCTGGCCGATTGATTCCGCTCCTGTTTTGGACGTTCCATTCCATGTCCAGCACCTCGTTCGACACGACGTTTGAGCGGCTTCGACGCCGGACATTTACCATTCATGGCTTATCGGGCCTGGGCTGGGGTTGCTGTGGGGCTCTGGTTTTACTGCTCGTTCTGATCTGGATGGATCTGGTCTGGGAACTGTCGTCAGCTTTCCGCATGGCGGCCTGGGGGCTGACGACTGCTGCGGCGGTGGGGTTGTTGACGTGGTTCCTGATGAAAGCCGCCAAGTCGGCTCGCCGCAATGTGTTGGCCCGACAACTGGACGAGACCGGTCAGACGGGCGGGCAGATCGTTACGGGATTCGAACTTCAACATAGCCGCTCGGCAGCAACCGCGAGTTTGACGCAGGGACTGGCTGAACTGGCGATCTCTCAAGCCGCTGCGCTGGCCGCATTGGTCCCCACGACATTGGCAATCCCCGCGAAGCCAGCGCAACGGGCTGGTCTGGCCGCGTCTGTCATTGCCGTCACCTTCCTGGTGGTGGCATTCTTCGCGCCGCATCTGGCCTACACGGAATGGCTGCGCTTCGCTGATCCGTTTGGTGATCACCCGCCGTACTCGCCGACTCAGTTCACCATCGAGCCTGGAGATACTCAGGTTCGCTACGGAGATGGGCTGGATGTGATTGTGCAAGTCGCCGGCCCCAGCGTGGACGAGTTGGAGCTAGTCCTGCGAACGAGCGCCGACGGCAAGACATCTCGCGACGAGAAGTTGCCGATGTTCTTCGATTCAGTGGGGAATTGGCGGGCGACGATTTCGGCCGTGACGATGCCGGGCAAGTACTTCGTGCAATCGCGATCAACTCGCAGCCATCGTCATGAGATGGGTGTGATCACGGTTCCGCAGATCGAATCGGTTCGGTTCCGAATCACACCGCCCGCCTACACGCGTGACGCTGTCTTTGAAGGGCCGTTGCCGCAAGGTGGGATCTCGGCTTTGGCGGGGTCGAAGGTGGAAGTGCGTGCGATCAGCAATCGTCCGCTGAAGAGTGGTTCGATCGATCTCGTGAATGGCGACAAGCGCGAGAACGTGGAACTGGCTTCGGTGACGAGCGACGGAACCAGCCATGAAGTTCAAGGCGAATGGACGATCGCGGATGCAGGTAGCTTTCATTTGAATGTAACCGACGTGGCGGGGCAACAGTCGCGCGATTCGTTCAGCGGGACGATCAATCTTCTCGAAGATCAAATCCCGATGGTGCGGATTGTCGAGCCACCCGCCCAGTCGATCGCGACGCCGACTGTCACGATCCCAGTCGTGATTTCGGCAGAAGACGACTACGGCGTGACGAAGCTACAGTTGTATCGCAGCTTGAACGATTCACGAGCGATGCCGCTGTCGATCGAACTGCCTGTCCCACCACCGCGTCGACATGAGCAGATCATTGAATTGCCGTTGTCGGCGTATGGCCTGCAACCCGGTGATGTGATCAAGCTGTTTGCGCGGGCGGAAGACAATGATCCGGCACTGGCGAAAGGGTCCGAGAGTTCCGTCGTCGTGATTCAGATCATCTCGGACGAAGAGTTGCAGCGGATGGTGCGAGCCCGCGAAGGGGTCGACGCGCTGGTCTCGAAGTACCAGCAGGCTCAGCGTCGGATGGAAGCGTTGCAGGAAGAGATTGAGACCTTACAGAAGCAACTCGAAAAGCGAGATGCCGATGGAGAACTGAGCGAGCAGGAACGCGAGCAACTGGAAACGCTATCCAAGCGGATGTCTGACGAAGCCGACGCGATTCGCGAAGCGGCCAAACATAAGTTGCCGTATGACCTCGATAGGGCGTTGAATGACGAGTTAGAGCAGTTGTCTCAGAAGATCCAGAAATCGGCCGATGAAGTCGCGAAGGCGGCTGCGTCGAAGCCGAGTGCGGGAAAGGCGGCCAGCAAACTGAATGAGTTGAAAGAACAACTGGCTCAGGAGAGGAATGAGTTCAAAGAGCAGGTCAACGATCCACTCGAACGACTCGCCGAGATCTATCCGTTGCTGGAAGATCAGAATCGATTTGAAGAGCTGGTTTATCGACAGAAGGATCTGGCCGAACGGCTGGCATCCCTGAAGAAGCAGGAAAATCCCAATGATCCCGCGATCAAGGCGCGAATGCGAGAGCTTGAGTCCGAGCAGCGTCGCAACCGCGAAGATCTCGATCAGTTGCTGAACGACATCGAATCGCACGCCCAGCGATTGCCGACCGACGATCCGAAGCTGCAGAAACTGGCGAAAAGCTCGCTCGACTTTGTCGAAGAAGTGCGAAAGAGCGGGGCGGGAACGGCGATGTCTGACGCCGAACTGGGATTGGGAGAATTCTCCGGCGAACGTGGGCATCGCGAAGCGAAGAACGCCGCCGATATCCTCGAGAAGTTCATGTCGAAGTGCAAAGGCAACGGACAGCAATGTGAGGGTGCGTGCGACGGACTGAAATTTGGGCCGGGCGAAGGATCGATGGGAGACACGTTGAACCAGTTGCTGCGAGACGCTGGATTCAAGCCGGGAGGGAAGCCAGGGCAGACCGGACAAATGGGGTCGGGCGGCGGCTATAGTGCGCGTCGCAGTGCCACCAGGAACATTGGCATGTATGGCAACATTCCAACGCGCGGCAATCCGCAATCATCCGCCAGCAGCGGCAACAAGCCGTCTCAATCGGTGGGTGGCAGCTATCGCACCGATACCAATCAAAGTCCCTCCAGCCGCCTCGATCCGCATGGCTTGTTGAAGTCGTCCGGAGTGAGTGAAACCGCAGTCCCGGCTCGTTATCGAGGTCGCGTGCAAGAGTACTTCCAACGGATTGCGGAAGAAGCTGGTCAGAAGAAATAGCCCGCCGCAAGTTCCCCTCATTTTCGATCTGAGTTGATCATGCAGAATCTATTCGATTGGTGTGTCGCACAAGTAAATCGACTTGTGGATGTCCGCGGCCCCGTAGGACGGGTTTCCAACCCGTCGCCTTCGTTTTGGGCTTTGACTGGCATACTGCACTTCGTGACTGATCGCGTGCTGCGAAGAATGACGGGTTGGAAACCCATCCTACGAAGGGGGCTCGCGCTATGTGCCACATTGGCTCTGTTGGCCACGACGATCCTGGGTCAAACCGGAACCGTGAAAGCTCCCGCCACGCCGACGGCGTCCGCCTACGTCATGGTTCCTGAACCACAACAACCGGGTGGCGAACCACAAAGTATTGTGCAGGTGGCCAATCTGGTCTATGCGGGGACGAAAAGCAGCAAGTGTTTTTCCGATCACTTCCTGGCAAAGGCCGAGAAGGAATCGGCGATCTCCACGAGCCGACGTTTTCATGCCGTGAAGCTGGCTAGTGAAGAGTTGTACGCTCATCCGCTGGTGATCATGACCGGGGAAGGTGAGTTCACGCTGCCTGATAAAGAACGCGAGAACTTGCGACGATTTGTGGAGCGCGGCGGGATGCTATTGGCATCGTCCGGTTGTTCGTCTGCGGACTGGGATCGATCGTTTCGTCGCGAGATGGCGATCGTCTTTACGGATGCCAAGCTCGGATCGCTGGCGATGGATCATGCAGTCTTTCACACGATCTATGACATTGCCGAGTTGAAGGCGAAGCACGGCAAGCCCAAGCCGCTGGAAGGGGTGACGATCGGCGGTCGATTGGGAGTGATCTACTCGCCCGATGGTCTGAACGACACCGAACACAGCCAGGGTTGTTGCTGTTGCGGCGGGAATGAGATCACCAATTGCGTGGATGTGAATGTCAACATCCTGGCGTACGCGTTGATGTATTGAAGTGATTCGTTGAAGGTTCGCCGTGTCTTTCATGAGTGCGAGTAATCCCGTTCCGATTGAACGACCGCATGACCCTCAATAGACAGAGCTCTCAGCAATCGGTTTCCGTAGCGGTCGCTGCGACGGTGCTTTGTTGCTTGATGATGGGGTGCAAGAAGACAGGCACGCCACCGACAAAGGTGATGCGTCCGTCGGCCGTGATTGTCAGTTGTGATACCGCAGGCTGGATCGTTCCGTGCGGCTGCTCGTCGAAGCAGGCGGGCGGTCTATTGAGGCGAGCGACCTATGTCGACGGCGTTCGCCAGACAGCCGATGTGCTGCTGGCTGATGCAGGGGGGGCGCCCGGTGGTAGTTCGCCGTACGACCGACTGAAGTTCGAGGCGGTCCTGCGCGGCGAGATTCAGATGCAACTGGCGGCCCACAACATCGGTGCCGCCGAAGCCGAGTTGGGGGCGAAGTCGCTACGGGAGTTCGCGGACAAACTGAAGGCTCCGCTGATCAGCACGAACGTGAAAGACGCTGACGGACAGGAGATCGTTCCGACTCATCGCATTGCGAAACTGGGCGACCAGCGGATCGCGATCGCGGGGGTGTTGTCGAAGAAATACGCCCGTGAAGGGCTGCAGATCGAGAATCCGCGCGATGCACTGATGCGATTGATCCCGAGCTTAAATGGCCAATTCGATCAGTTGCTCGTGCTGGCCTATCTACCGGAAGACGAATTGGAACAGTTGGTGTCCCAGGTTCCCGAAGCGGACATGATTGTTGGCGGCCCGACTCGACAATCGATCTCGCCCCGTCGGACCGGGCCTGCCATCTGGGGAGCGACGACCAACAAGGGAAAGTTCCTCGTCCACCTGGAGCGGCCCATTCTTAACGGGCAGTGGGACGGAAAGATTGTCGAACTGAGTGAGGAGATTGCCGACGACGCCACGCAGGCTAAGAACCTGAAGCGATTTCGCGATGAACTAGCGCGGATCGATTTCACGGCCGATCAAACGGGGTTCGCCCCTGTCCTGGCGGGCGACCTTCCCTCGAATTTCCAGGTGGCGGGAACCGAGGCTTGTCAGAAGTGTCATCCGAACGACTGTCAGCAATGGTCGAAAACTCGGCATGGCCATGCCTGGCAGACGCTGGTCGACAAACAATCGCAGATGGACCCGTATTGCCAGCACTGCCATACGACGGGGTACGGACAGCCGGGCGGTTTCCGTTCGGTGGCGCTCGGCAATCTGCGACAGAATGTCGGCTGCGAAAGCTGTCATGGACCAGGTCGCGCCCATGTGCTGCGACCGGAAACGCGAACTCTTTACGATGCGCGTGATCGTTGCATCCAATGTCACGATCACGAGAACAGTCCCAAGTTCAACTATGACGAATTCTGGTCCGCGATCACTCATGGCCAACCTGCCAGTCCGCCCAAGGATGACTGAGATGCAAACTGCTTCGATCGCGTTTCGTGGGTTGATCGCCGGTTTCCTGGTGGCGATCTCGGTCTCTGTCTTTGCCGACGACGATGTGTTGGGTCCGATCGACGTGGCGGAGAAGCCTGCGGAAGCCAAGTTGCTGGTGTGGCACCGCGGGTTGGCTTCTGCCGTGGAAGAAGCGCGTCGACGTAAGACTTCGATCCTGGTCCGCGTCGGAGCAGATTGGTGCGGCTGGTGTAAGCGATTGGATAAAGAGATCGTGCGTCCGGCTGTGCAAAAAGAACTGGCGGGATGGACATTGGTCTTGCTGGATGCCGACGAGGATGCTGAAGAAGTCCGACGCCTGCGCGTCGGGCCGATTCCGGCTTTGCGTGTACTCAACTCGGCAGGGCAGCCGGTGCGAACTCATGATGGCTTTCTGCCGGCGGACGATTTAATTCTGTGGTTGCGAGGCGAAGACGCCGAGCCACCGACCGAGATGGTCGAAGATGTTCGCGAGGTTCCGGAACTGAGTGAATCGACGTTGGCGGAACTTGCCAGGCTGTTGGCTCATCGCGATGCGACGGTTCGTGAAGCAGCCGTCCGGCGACTGGCTGTGAATAAGGGATTGGCGGGGCCGGGGGTCGCCGAGGTCTTTATCCGTGGCAAGCTGGGAGCTCGACTGGCCGCGCTGGACCTGCTGGTCGACTGGCAAGCTCCCGTGGCGGATCTGGATCCCTGGCGGCCTCAAACGATCACCGCCGAACGCTTGCAGGAATTGGAGGACTGGGCGGCGAAACTGTCGGGCGACGAGGAAACAACGGAGCCGAAGCCAGAGCCGCTGACGGAACAGCAGCTCTCGGAAGCAAAGTCAGAGATTGCTCGGATTGTGACGGTCGATGTTGCGGAGATGGAAGCCAGCGGGGCTCGGTTGGCTCGGTTCGGAGATCGACTATTACCGCTGGTACAAGAGCAGCGACAACGGGCCGCGTCCGATCAAGATCGCGAACGACTCGATTGGTTGCGGTATCGCGTGGTGGCATCGGACGCACTCGTGCTGAAATGGCCGGGTGGCCTGCTGCGGCTGGTGTCGACTGATGCGAAGACTCGGCGTGACGCCGCGAGCGAGTTGGCCGCGCTAGTGACTCACGGCGACGAACCGTTGCTGATCGAACTTTTCGGGCATCCCGATTCGTTCGTGCGAGAACTTAGCCTGAAGGCGCTGCACGACGTTGGCGGTCCGCGAGCGGCGACCGAGCTATCGCGATTGCTGGCGGACCCCGAGCCGAATGTTCGTGCGGCGGTGCTCAAGCAGATGGCCGAAAGTCCCTCGGCGAAACTGGTACCTCAGATTGCCAAGTACATTGCGGGTGAAACTGATCCCGATTTGATCGTCCATGCCGCTCGACTGTTACGAGAAGTAAAGAACGAGGCGGCCTTGGAATGCTTGATCACGCTGTTTCAACACGCGAACTGGCAAGTGCGTGCCGAGGCCGCCGAAGCGGTCGGCGAATGTGTTTCCGATCGCAATTATGGTGAACAGGAGATCGAGCCCGAAGCCAAAGCTGACGCCTTTACGGCGTTACTGGAATTGCTGAACGACAGCGATGGCTTTGTCGTCAGTCGAGCGGTGCTGGCCTTTAAGGGAAGTGATTTTGCGATCGCGGCGGCTCCCTTGGCGAAGGCGGCGGAGCAGCATCCTGAGCTGGCGACCGTCGTTTCCGAGGCATTGGTTTCGGGGTCCAAGATGCAGCAGAAAGGGGAACCCATTCTGGAAGGGTGGCTGACGCATCCCAACGACAGTCTGCGGGCCGCAGCGGTTCGCTCGTTGCATCAGGCCGGCCAACTCGATGGTGAAACCCAGTTGATCGCAGCACTGGCCGATGCCAGCGAAAAAGTTCGAACGGCTGCGGCGAACATGCTGTTGCAGGTTTGTGATTCCGAGCGTCCTGTGATCAGTCGCACGAAGGACAACGCCGACGCCGAAAAGGGATCGCCCTATGAGGAATGGCTATCGGAATTCAAATCAGGTGAACGATCGAAGTGGTTGGACAAAGCGATCGAGCCGTTGAAAAAGATGACCGAGTCCACCGCGACTGCCGAGCGAATCGACGCCGGACTGGTTCTGGTGGCGTTGGGCGTGGACGGAACTCTGGACCCATTGTTAGAGCTTGCGGCGCGCGAACCGATGACCGTCGTACAGGTCGCGGCATCGCTGAAGTGGCTGCCTTGGACTGATCGTGAGCAGACCTTCAATCAGTTAAAGTCGCTCGCCGCGGATCAGGAATCGCTGGGACGGCTGTGCATCGAACTGGTCGCATTGCGCGATGTTCGTGCCAAAGATCTGTTGTGGTCCGTCCTGGCGGACGAGCGGGTTGATGTGGCACTCGCGCAGACCGTGCATGGGTGCCTGCTGCTGGCTCACGGACTGTCGATGTACACCCACTACTACGATCAGAATGTGCCACGAACGCCGATCGGGTTTGATGCCGCCGAAGTGGCCGCTTTGGTGACGAAGTCTGAGCACGGATGGCAGCGCCGGGTGGGGTTGGCGTTGCTGCTGCAATTTGATGTCGAATCGGCTGTGGCATCGGCCAAGATCGTCATGAGCAACGAGCAGGCCGCAAAGCCACTGCGCGTCGATGCCTTTATTGCGACTTTGATCGGCGATGAACCAGCAGCGGCACGAGCTGCCGCCGTGGCCGTGTTGACCGAGCGAAACGAACTGTTCGCACCGACCGCCATCGCATTCCTGACGACTCAGCGGAAGCTGACTGCGTTTGCCGACGGTCACTTCCACCTTCCGGCCGAAGTGGCGCTGCATACGGAAGAGGCTGGCAGCAAAGATTTGCTTAAGTTACTGAAGCCAGAACAACTGAGGCCGTATCAACGGAGTAGTGATGCACCAACCGCGGCGCGGGCCAGCTATTTGATGGCGATGCTGGGGGATCCTAGCGGATTGGATCGGCTGCTCGACTACTGGAAGCAGATGAAGTCGGACGACGAATGGAACAAGCTGGCCTACGAGGCAATCTCGGCTGGCGACGACGCCAAGTATGTGCCGATCCTCGAGCAGATCTATGAGACGTTTCACAAAGAGGAATCCCACCTGATGCGGGATTTTTATTGGTCGATCCGCACCATGCACGGTCCCGAGATTTTGAAGCTGCGGAAACGAATCCGGGATGAAGTCGGTATGGATCAACTTCGCTAGTACAGATTCGCAACCAACTGAACGTCACTTCACAGAACTTCAATTCCCTGTCGCGAGAGGTCGTCCGATGCATCGTGTTTTGTTCACTGTGGCGGCGCTGTGTCTGGCCGGTCTTCCGCTGGCGTCCCTGCAGGCTCAGGAGCCTGCGGCCGGGACGGGTATTCAGGCGAGTGGTATGGCGACAATCGAGCGGCCTGCGGAAGTGATGCGGATGCAGGTCGAAATCCTGGCGAAGTCTGCCAAAGATCTGCCGGACGCCTTGGCCAAACTGAAAACTCGACGAACCAAAGTGGAGAAGGTGCTGGAGTCATTGGGAGCGGACAAGAAAGCGATCGCATTCGGTGAACTGCGGATCGATGAATCTCAGGATGCGAATGTTGCTCGGATGGAGATGATGATGCACCAACGGTTGTCGCAACGAGGCAAGAAGCCGACCAAAGACGTGATCGCAAAGCCGGTTCGAGTGGCCTTGCGATTGACGGCAGAGTGGCGGCTGAAAGAGGGCGACGCGACATCGCAACTTCTCGAATCGAAGAAGCTGCAGGATGCCATCAAGGCCGCGGATTTGGCGGGGGTGAAAGAGACCGAAGAGCAGACTGCCGAAGAGGCGGAAATCGCGGAAGAATTGGAAGAACCGGTCAATAACTGGGGTGGGCAGAACCAGGCAAAACCGGGGGAACCGCAGTTCACGTTCGCGGCGAAGATTCCGCCCGCAGATCGCGAGAAGGCGATGGCGGAGGCTTTTCGCAAGGCTCGGGCTGAAGCCGAACAACTCGCCAAGGCGGCCGAAGTCGGATTGGGCCGCCTGCAAAGCTTGCAGGCCAATTCGGCCGTCGATGCTGAGGATTTCGAGGTCTATCGCCAGTACGGCCTTCCGTATCGCGGTGGCACCGACCAATCGAAAGGTGATGACGCGACAGGTCTGAAGCCGGGAATGCTGAAATTACGGGTTGGAGTGACTGTGTCGTTTGCCATTAAGTGATGTGCGAGTTCACGCAATTAAGTCGTCGTAACACGATTGGCCAATACGTTTTTGCTTACGGTAAACCGAACTAAGGCTATTGACAATCCTCGCGCAGAAGTCATAGGGTGGATACCCTTGATTTTTCATTCCCATGTTTCGCTGGCAGAGATCCTCTATGTCTCAAGTACGACGTCGCGGCTTCACGTTGATTGAATTGTTGGTGGTGATTGCGATCATCGCCGTGCTGATTGCCTTGTTGTTGCCGGCCGTGCAGCAAGCCCGCGAGGCTGCTCGCCGGACTCAGTGCAAGAATCAGTTGAAGCAGTGGGGGTTGGCCATGCACAACTACCACGACACCAGCAA
>CAIMFH010000142.1 GCA_903840265.1 uncultured Schlesneria sp.
CCTGATGCGACTGCCTCAACGAGCGAAGATCGGAGGCAACCTGAAAACCCCGGTTATCTTGGTCCCGCGGCGTGCGTCGACTGCCATGCGGATCGTGTCGCTGAATTTCGTCAAACCCGCCATTACCTCGCGAATCGTGTCCCTGATCCGGGCATCATGCCGGAAGGCTTCACATCCGGTCATACGAGTTATCGTCTGCCCGACTGGTCTCTACAATTCGAGATGTCCGAATCCCTCGGGCGATTCCAGCAAACGGCACTGCAGTCGCAAGGTTCGACAAAACGGTCGACCACAGCGGATATCGCTTTCATCTATGGGTCTGCTGGTGGGAACGATGAAGTGTACTTCACCTGGCACGGTGACAGACTTTGCGAATTGCCGATGGTCTGGTTGGCTCCGGAGAAAACTTGGGGGACCAGTCCCTTCGATCGTCACGCGTCGGGTGATTTTTCTCGTGACATGACGATTCGATGCATCGAATGTCATAACACCTGGTTTGAGCATGTTCCCGGCAGTCGCAACCAATATGGCCGCGACAAAAATATTCTCGGAGTGACCTGCGAGGTCTGCCACGGTCCTGGCCGTGAGCACGTCGATTTCCATCGCGCCAATCCACAGCTGACTGACCCGCATTCGGTGGTCAGACCGGCCGAGTTGTCGCGTGAACGCAAAATGGATCTTTGTGCTCAGTGTCACAGCAACGCGATCAAGCATCGCGGGCCGGCATTCAACTACCGTCCGGGCCAACCGCTTAGTGATTTTTATTTCACGCTCCGAACGAAGCATCCGGAGGACGATCATGTTGCCAACCAGACGACATATCTCCGTCAGAGCAAGTGCTATCAGAATACCGAGACACTGAACTGCGTCTCGTGCCACAACCCGCATCAACCCCATTCACAGAGTAATGCGGGAGCGACATCGTGTTACACCTGCCATCAAAAGGAAGCTTGCACCGACCGGCATCAGCTTCCAGTTGCCATTCAAGACGATTGCATCGGGTGCCACATGCCCGAACGTCGCAAGATCCAAGTCTATTTTCGGACGGAAACCGATCAATATGTCGCACCTGTCAAACGATATGAGCACAAGATCGCGATCTATCCGCTGGCGCGCCAGAAAGTCCTGCTGAATTGGTATCGAGCACAAACTGATCCAGAAAGTCGAGCGATCGCCGAGCGACTCGCGCACGAACTTGGCTCGTCATGGAGTGCCGAGTCCGTGCGACTGCAGGCCGAGTATCGATATCTCGCCGCCATCGATGCGTGCCGCGAATCACTTGAATTTGCCCCAGAGCCGGGCACGGCGACAAGACTTCAAAATTTGATCGCAATCCGTAGCAAGATCGATGCGGATTTTCAGGATGCCCAGTGGCACATCACCGAGAAACGCTATCGAGAAGCGATCGAGTCGCTGCAGAGTGTTCTGGATGCCAAGCCCAATTATGCGATGGCGCACGCCAAACTCGGGACCGTCTACGCGATCACCGGCGAGATGGCACTCGCGAAAAAGCATCTGGAACAGGCCGTTCAAGACGATGAAGACGAGCCCTATGCGTTCGCGATGCTGGGCTGGTTGGCCTATCTCGACGGCCGCTTCGACGAGGCACTCCAGCACTATCGGCGCGCCGAAGAAGTTGAACCGTACAGTGGCAAGATCAATCACCAGATGGGACTGGCTTATCTTAAGCTGGGGCGGTGGTCAGAAGCGGCCGATCGATTTAAGGCCGCCATCAAAATTGACCCTCAAGATGTCAGTTCCTATGTGTCGCTTTGTGAAGTCCTAGGGCAGATGGAAAACTGGTCCGATGCCGTGGTCTATGCCAGACAAGCCGTCACCCTGACTGATTCTGCAGAGCCGAATCTGCTGAAAAACCTTGCTTCCGCCTACTCAAAAAATGGCCAGCTTGATGAGGCTATTAACACGGCAGAGCAGGCGTTGAAAGTTGCGCAGTCCGCACAACCAGCCTTGGTGCCTCATCTGCAAATAATGCTTGACCAACTCAGAAGCGTGCGTAAGCGTTAGACCAGAGGCCGTGAGGCGCTTCTTAGAATGCTCTTGCTTAACTGTGGCGTCCCGCGAGCAGAAATCCGCTCAGTCTGACCCATGTTTCAACGCGACACGGAAGTGCGACCCGCACTAGCTTCTTGTTTGCTCAATGCAGTCGTCCACCTTCCGGAACCGGTCGATCCGGGCGCACCAGCGCTACATTCCC
>CAIMFH010000143.1 GCA_903840265.1 uncultured Schlesneria sp.
ACTTCCGCATCGGCCGTCGCGTACGTGATCTGAATGCGGTTTTCGATTTCGAGGTTCGCCTCTTTTCGCTGTTGCTGAACCTGGCGGATGAAGTCGCGAGCCATCCCTTCGCGGATCAGTTCCGGGGTCAGCACGGTCGACAGCGCAAGCTGGATCCCCTGGTCGTCGCCGCTGACCCAGCCGGGGGCTTGCTCGGTCCCGACTTGCACATCTTCAGGGGCGAGTGTGATTTCATTCCCTTCGAGTGTGATCGTCACCGGCATTCCCGCGCGGAGCGGTGCCAGCAATGTTCCGTCGACGGACGGCAGCTTTTCTCGCAGGACACTGAGAAGCTTGCCGTACTTTGGGCCGAGCGTCTTGAGGTTCGCTCGATACGTGTACTTGACGATGTCAGCGAGGCTGTCACAGACCGTGAGTTGCTTGATGTTCAGTTCTTCGCGAATCACTTCGCTCAATCGGTGGACTGCGTCCTTCGCAGCATCGTTGCTACTGGAGACACGAAGTTCAGCGAGCGGTTGGCGGACTCGCAAATCCCCACCACGTAACTTGTGACCGAGCGCTACCACAGCCTGCGCCGTCGCCATGCGAGCGTTCAGCCCCTCGTCCAGCAGTGCGGAATCGGCGACGGGATACTCGCACAGATGAACACTCTCTGGCTCCAACGCACCATGTCCATCGTGACGAACGAGGTTCTGATACATCCGCTCGCTAAGGAACGGGATCATCGGCGCGAGCAACTTCGACAGTGTCACCAGCACTTCATACAGCGTCTGATATGCAGCGAGCTTGTCCGTATCACTGGCATCCTTCGATCGCCAGAAGCGTCGACGATTGCGGCGGATGTACCAGTTCGACAGATCGTCGATAAACGCAGCCGACAAGCGACATGCTTCGGGCGAGCTGTAGTCTTCGATGGCCGCTCGTACGCCCGTCGTCAGAGCCTGCAGATTCGACAAGATCCAGCGATCGATTTCCGGACGCGATTGAACCGGCACCTTTGGCGCTGATGGATCGAATTCATCGAGCCGCGCGTAGTTGATGAAGAACGCATAGCTGTTCCACAACGGAATCAACACCATGCGTCGTGTCTCATCGGCCGGCGTGCTTGTCACCAAGTGAGTCTTCACGCCATCGATCGTCAGATCGGTTGGGCCGTTTGGTGTTTGCAGTGTGACCTCTTGCTCAGGATGCCGAGTCCCAAACCGCAGGTCGCTGGCGGGGTTCTGCTGCAGGTACATCCAGCGCATCGTGTCGACGCCGATCTGTTCGGCCGCCTCTTCAAACCAGATCGCGCTGCCGTCCGACTTGTGCATCGGCTTGCCCGCTTCGTTCATGACCAGGCGATGTCCCAGCAGCGTCTTGAACGGCTTCTTCTGGTCGGCGTCTTCGGTCCGGTCGTAGTTCATCATCGTGGCCATCGACAGCAGCGAGTAGAACCAGTTACGGAACTGACCGGGGAAGCATTCCGTGACCAGGTCCGCGGGATACCACTTCTTCCAATAGTCAGGATGCGAATTGAAGCCCATCGTGCTGAACGACACGATCCCGGCGTCGAGCCACGGATTTCCCACATCGGGAACGCGATTCATGACCGCGCCCGTCTTTTCACTGCGGATCTTGACCCCATCGATCCATGGCTTGTGAGGCGTGTGCCCCTGGAAATCATCCCAGCCTTCAACCGCACGTTCCTTCAGTTCGGCCAGCGAACCCATGACATCGAAGTCGGTCGGATCATCGGGATTGATCCAGATCGGCA
>CAIMFH010000144.1 GCA_903840265.1 uncultured Schlesneria sp.
CGTATCTCCTCAAGCCACCCAAGGCCCCGAGCCGATCCCATTCCCAGGCTCACCCGGAGCCCCAACTTGTAAATATCCCCTTACCTCGCGCCGCCATTTTCCCCCGGAAAGCGCCGCCATTTTCAACCGGGCTTAACATCAGGCGAAAGTCAAACCTCTACTGTTGTACTGGCCCACTCAGACGCACGCAATTAACGCTATCGTCCTAATGACTTGGATGATTATCGAGGAGCTAGTTTGGCCAAAGTGTCCCAGGGATCGTTTGTGGGGTGGACCTGGAACGACCAGTTCTCGATTCAGTCCTGATTTCGGCGTCAAGTTTGCCAAGAGGTTTGGCGCTTGCCATGTGGGGGCGTATCATCCACTCCGTCGCGTTCCGTCCTTTTGTCATCACTTCGCCGGTGGGATCCGTGGAAAACGATGCCTTTCAATCGAAGTCCTGCGCAGACCAGCTCAAGGCGCTCAGCGAGCCGATTCGGCTGCGCATCATTGATGTGCTGCGCCATGGTGAGATGACCGTCGGTGACATTGCCGAATTTCTGGAAACGGAACTGGTCACGGTGTCGCATCACCTGAAGATCCTGAAGCATGCGGATCTGGTCGAAGTGAAGCGCGAAGGCCGGTTCATGGTTTACAGCCTGCGCAGCGATCTGTTGCAGAAGGCCAGTGGCCGATCGAGACAGTATCTGAATCTCGGTTGCTGTCGCATCGAGGTTCCCGACCCCAAGCCCGAATAGTTCAGCCCGCACGGGCGTCGCCGTCCGTCCTATTCCCAATTTGAATCACGTCCTGGGGGAGTTCGTCGAGTGCATGTCAATCACGTGAAGCGCAACTTGGTCGCGGGCAACGTCAGCCTGGGGACGATGATGTTCGAGTTCCCCACGACCGGGATCGGCCGGCTCGCAGCCGTGGCCGGAGCCGAGTTCGCCGTCTATGACATGGAACACACTGGCTGGGAAATCGAGACGATTCGCATGCTGATCGCCACGACTCCGCGACAGCAGATGGTCCCGATCGTTCGCATTCCGGCGTGTGAATACCATTTCGTCGCCCGAGTGCTGGACGCCGGTGCGATGGGAATCATGGTCCCGATGGTTGAGACCGAAGAGCAGGCTCGATTGCTCGTGAGTTCGGCAAAATACCCTCCCATGGGTCGTCGCGGTGCCGCATTCACCATCGCTCATGACGACTACCGAGGCGATCCCATTCCCGAGGTGATGCAATCAGCAAATGAAGAAGTCCTGTTGATCGCTCAGATCGAGACCGCTAAGGGACTGGAGAACGTCGAAAAGATCGCGACCGTCCCTGAAATCGACGTGCTGTGGGTCGGCCTGTTCGACCTGACCAGTTCGCTCGGCATCCCCGGTCAATTGCAGCATCCGGACACGCTGGCGGCAATCGCGCGTGTGCTGGCAGCTTGCAAGGCGAACAACAAGATCCCCGCAGTGCTGGTCACCGGCATTTCCGAAGGACTGGCACAATTGCAGACTGGGTTCCGCATGGTCGCCTACGGCGGCGATCTCTGGATTTATCAAGCCGGATTGCGGAAAGGGCTGCAGGCACTCCGCGAAGGGCTATCTTCGTAAGATCACCCAGCAGCGTTCAGGTACGACAGCCTCGTCTTCAATTGTCCTTGTCAGGAATCGAACCTGATCTTCGACCTTCGCAGAGTCGCGTGCATCCATCACACTTCAAAGACTTGGAATGTCTCACGCAAGCACCAGTCCTATTTACTGGTGGCGTAGTGGCAGCACGAGCGTGAGGATTCGAACCCCATCGAGCAGTGTTGGAAGCTGCGGGCTCTCCCAGGAGCGTCGCTCGTAAGATCACCGACCGGCATCGACCCACAATCCCGTCCGTCGGCATGACCAACAGGATTGCGGATGTCGATTGCCTGACGCGCGTTCAGCGCTATTCTTCCAGTTCCACAGTCCAGTAGGCTTCACTGAGGAACTTGGACCAGCTTTCCATGCGGACATCATGTCGAGCGTACAGAGGTTGCCACGCGGGTCGAGTCGGAACCTTGCGAAGTGGCATATTGACTTCGCTCGGCAGTCGGTCGGCCTTGCGTCGATTGCACTCCATACACGCCAGGACACAATTCTCCCAGGTGCTGGTTCCTCCGCGTGAACGGGGCAGCACATGGTCGATCGTCAATTCCTCGCTGCCCGGCTGAGCCGCACAGTACTGGCAGGTATAGCGATCGCGCTTGTAGATGTTACGCCGGCTGAATGTGACCGAGTTGATGGGAACTCGGTCGTAGTGCGTCAGCGTAATCACTTCCGGAACGCGAATGCGAAACGTGACCGATTGAATGGTGACTTCATCGTCACGAGGAATCATCCGAGCCCAATCGGCCCACGTATGCTGTTGATAGTCGGCTGGATCGACAATGCGAGCCCGTTCCGCAGCCACCAGCGTCAGACAGCGGGCCACAGTCGCCACGCCAACTGGCTGCCAGTTGCGATTCAGGACCAGCGTCGGTCGTTCCAAAGTCAACGTCGTCACAGTACACATCCTTTGCGATCGTGTTTGATCATTGCCAATCAGATGCAAAAACGCGACACAGGTTCGGGGAGATTGCGTCGATTGGTGGAAACCCTCCGAAACTACACTCGCGGCGAAAACATGACATCGGATCGCAATACGTACTTCACGCCCCGTTCCAGCACGGCCCCTTCATGCAATTGATGGTGTTGAAAGACCAGCACCGATCCCGCGACTGGATTGATATCGAGTGCAGGCCTGTCAAACAGCGTGTGCCCGCCAGTGAAGCCCTCGTTCAAATAGATCAGGAACGAATACTCACTGCTTTCGCCATTATCGCGTTCGAAAGCCCCATCATAGTGAGGGGCGAACCGTTGACCTGGCTCGTAGCGGTAGAAGCGAAATCGCTCGTTCAGTCCAATCGGCGTTCGCTGTCGATATGGAGTGATCCACGGCGCGGCACGCTCCCACAATTGCGCGGCCAACTCCACATTATCCATGATGACTCGAGTGTTGTTGCGAATGTCCTTTCGCATCTCGAAGCCACGGGATGTGGTGATCGGGGCATCGGCAAATCCCTTCGCTTCGCCGATGCGAATGTACTCCTCACATTCTTTCGCGGATAAGAAATCGTGGATGACGAACACCAAGTCATCGCGCAATTGCTGTTTCCACATGACAACCCTCCCTCTGAATTCAGAGCAACAGATCGAAACGCATGATACTCAAAGGAGACACGTGATCGGCAAGAGAGTTCGGAAAAGAGGTCTCCCCCCGACGGATATCACATGTGGGGGCCACTCGCCACCGATCGTTTGAAACTGGTTAGATATCGCACGAAGTGCAATCCGAATCACAGTTGTTCAAACTAGCAGACTGAAAAGGGTGTTCGAACGGAATTGAACCGTCACTTTCGGTATCACAAACCGACGTGCGAGACCTCTACACTACGAACACCGCTGGCATAGACAGTCCTCCCCGATGGAAAGTTCACTTGATTGATTGAGCTCGATCATCTTTGCGGTTGATTGAATAACGTTGCACATCCCATGACTCCTCAGTGAGTCGCAAATGCCGGTGGGTAAATTCATCTCATTCGGCTTGGTGCCTCACGGCGAATTGGGTCGCGGATCGATTTCGCACGCGTCTTCTGTGCCGCTCAAGTCACTGCAGCTTGCCAAGCTTTCGCTTTCGTTATGTCGCATACATCCGGACGTTGAATCACTCCGATCACCGCCGCTACGACCGGTTCGCCGTGCAATTCTGTCAAATCCGGCCGATAGATCAGGTCGCGTCGCTAGATGTCGTTTTCGTTAGATCTCCGGAGGAAGCCCCCGTGTTTCGCTGGATCGGCTGCTACTGTTTGCTGCTCGGAATCACGGCTGAATTGAGCGCAAGCCCATATGCCGGCGCTCCTAAGGTTAATCGCAAGACTCAGATCGCATCATCCACTTTTGGGACGAGAGTCGAGTTTGATAAGGACGGCTCCGTTAATGTCCCACCCAAACCAGCACCCCAAGACGTGGTCGGAGCCGACCATTCAGTGGACTCAACCAAGGTCCACTCCAACAAGACGGACCTCGCCAATTGGCAGGAGCCAACCCATGACTTTGGAGAGATGGCTCCTCTGACGACGGAGTGTGCCTATGAATGGCAAGTTCTGCCGGTGGGTCTGATGTACAAGACCTACCTGGCGGGTGAGAAAGAGTCTCGCATGCAAGCCGTCTGGTTTGCGAGCCAGGGGCGACCAGGCATTATCTGGGAAACGACCTTGGGTGGGCACGTCGGTTTGCTGCGATATGGAACCACGGATGCCATCAATCCCGAAGGCTGGCAGTTCGACCTTGAAGGGGCAGCGATGCCGCGAGTTGACCTGCAAAATAATTCGGACTTGGAGTCGGCTGACTTTCGTGCGGGCTTCCTCTCGACTTGGCGATCTGGTGCCAATGCATACAAAGTGGGTTACTACCACTTGAGTTCGCATCTGGGAGACGAGTTCATGATTCGCAACCCAGGCTATACCCGTCTGAACTATGTGCGAGATTCCGCGATTGTGGGCTACACTCGGAATTTGACTCCCGATATTCAGGCGTATGGCGAAGTGGCTTATGCATTCAACCACGAAGACGGTGCCGAGCCACTCGAATTGCAATATGGCCTTCAATATAGCCCCATGGTCTTCGGGCTTCATGGTGCTCCTTTTGCCGCGATCAATGGACATACGCGACAAGATTTTGGGTACATCACCAGCGTGAACATCGCAGCCGGCTGGCAATGGCGTGGCTATTCCAACCACACCTACCGTATTGGTGTCCAATACTATAAAGGGCCTGCCATGCAGTGGGAGTTTGCTGGCAGGCGAGAAACGCTGGCTGGTGCGGGGATGTGGATGGACTATTAACATTCCATGGCAAGCTCACGTTGTGACGGCAACATCCACGAATCGACCGGGATTTAGCAATCCCTGTGGATCCAGCTTGCGCTTCAATTGTTTCATCAGCGGCCAGGAATGCTCGGCATCGCCACACATCGGCATCCGAGCTTTCCACTCCGCATCGCAATGCAGCACGACCAGGTTGCCCCCTTGTGATCTGGCGAGCGGCCGTAGTTCGTTGAGGATTGCCGTGGAGTGGTCAATCGTTGCCGCTTCATCGAGCAGTTGACCGATGACCAGGCCGTTCCCGGCGTGCACCTGCACGGCCACCCCCAACTGAGTCGCCCGTTCGGCAAACGCCATGCACTGTGACGGTCGCAGGTTCGCTTCAAACGTCAGCGGGTCATCGGCACAGGTCTGGAAGTCAGTCAGCGATTCCCAAATCCGATCGGCATTGTGATCGCGGACCTGTCGGCATTCCTGAACACCGATCGATGTCAATTCCTGGGTCAGCATATCCAACTGCCATTCCACTTCGCGGCGTGAGCCTTCTACCCCGATACAGAGCACTGGGGCATCGGTCGGCAGTTCGCAACGAGCCGACGCCACAATCAACGCTGCCGCGGCCGGGTTCAACACCTCCACCGCATTGGGGCGAGCTTGCGATGTCAACAACCGCTGCAGGCGATCTTCGATCTCGGTGAACGAATCCAGCGTCATCCAGAGCTGCGCTGTTGTCTCAGGGAGCGGACGCAGCTTGAGCGTCACCTGAGTCACGATCCCGAGTGTTCCGCGCGAGCCGACCAGCAACTTGCAGATATCGTAGCCAGCCACGTTCTTCACAACGCGACCGCCTGCCTTGAAGAGTCGTCCCTCGGCATCGACGGCTGAGATCCCGATGACGAAGTCGCGAAACGTCCCGTGTCCGAATCGCCGTGGTCCGCTGGTATTCGTCGCGAGGGCACCTCCGACCGTAGCCCGCTCGGCTTGAGCAATGTCGATCGGCAGTTGCTGGCGCTGCTCAGCCAACGTTCGCTGCAGGTCGATGATTCGCATTCCCGCTTCGACCGTGATCGTCATATCGCGCGCGGGATAGTCAACCAGCCGGTTCAGTTGCGACATCGAGACCAGCACACCGGGTTCGGGTGCTGAGAATCCGAAGTGCAGCGCTGTGCGACCGCCGACGGGACACAATGTGCGGCGCTCATTTTGTGCGTTCTCTGCCACGTATCGCGACAGCTCTAATTGTGTCGCGGGGGTAAATTCTAGAGGGCTCAACCCGTGATTCCTTCGACTGGCGATCTATGTCTACTGAATTGGCGGTTGGAACAAATGGCCGTCACATGGCAGCGCGTCGGCCCGGTTTGACCTTGGGGACATGCTCATTGCCGCAGCCTGCCGAGGTCGGCAGCATCTTGCCGGGACTGCACAGTCCCTTGGGATTAAAGCAGTCACGAATCAAACCCATGACTGCCAGGTCTTCAGGCGTGAAGAGCTTGTTCATGAAACTGATCTTCTCGACTCCAATGCCGTGTTCTCCCGTGACGCTGCCACCGAGGTCGATGCACTTCGCGAGGATTTCGTCGCTGGCCAGCAGCACGCGGGCGACTTGCTCGGCATTGCGTTCATCGAACAGCAGGATCGGGTGAATGTTGCCGTCGCCCGCATGAAAGACGTTGACGATTCGCAGGTCATGTCGCAGACCGCACGCGGTGATGAATTCCAGGATCTCGGGCAGTTTTGTTCGAGGGACGACGCCGTCTTGCGTGCAATAGCTGGGGCTGAGTCGCCCAATCGCACCGAAGGCCTGCTTACGGCATTTCCACAGCAGCATTCGCTCTTTAGGGGTGTTGGCCTGCCGTACTTCTCGCGCGCCAGTTTGGTTACAGAGCGCGATGATCCGCTGGGCTTCATCGTCCACGGCGACTTCGAGTCCGTCAACTTCGATCAACAGCACAGCACCCGCATCTAAAGGGAAGCCGAAGTGGAACGCCTGTTCGAGAGCGCTGACGATCCCCTGGTCCATCATTTCGAGTGCCGCGGGGACGATGCCGGCCCCGATGATTTCGCTGATCGCTCGCGTCGCATCCGTCACCGTTTCGAAGACACCCAGCATCGTGCGAAAGGCGGCGGGATCGCGAGTCAGCTTGACGATCACCTTCGTGCAAATCCCTAACGTCCCTTCATTGCCGACGAAGAGACCCGTCAAATCATAGCCCGGCACGTCCTCGACAGTCCCACCCAGTTGGGCGACGCTGCCGTCAGGAAGGACAATCTCGGCCCCCATGACGTGGTTGACGGTCACACCGTATTTCAGTGTATGCGGTCCGCCGGAATTCGTCGCGAAATTACCGCCGATTGTGCAAGCCCCCTGGCTCGACGGATCCGGGGCATAGTGGTATCCGGTTCCCTTCAAGGCCTGAGTCAGATGGACGTTGACCAACCCGGGCTCGACGATCGCATATCGATCTCGCAGATTGATTTCGAGGATCCGTTTCATGCGCGTCAGGGCGATCATTAAACCGCCACCGATGGGCAAGCATCCCCCGGCCAGACTGGTCCCCGCTCCGCGCGGAACGAACGGAATCTGATATTCGTTGCACAGTTTGAAGATTTCGACCACCTGCTCGGTCGAAGTCGGAAAAACGACGATGTCGGGACATTTCTTTTCGACGACATAACCGTCGCACTCGTAGACCAGCAGGTCCTCATGATCGGCCAGGATCCCGTCCTTGCCCACAATGGCGCGCAATTTGTCGAGCAAGGGCTGAGATCGAGCAGATGACGACGAAGATTCGGCCAGCGCGGTGGTCATTCAGTCCCGTATCGCATCAGAGTCAATGAGAATGTGTCCGAGATCGGCATTCTAGGCGGTCTACGGCCGTATCGCCATCGCGGCGGAGATTGAATGGGTAAGGGCCGAGGGACGCACAGGAAAAGAAAAGGCGAGCCACGGAAGGACACGGATTTTGAGAGGTGTTCTCGGTGAGGTCGGAAGGCGGGACGATTGAGTACGCAGTACTGAGTGCGCAGTTCGGAGTACGGTATAATGGGCCGCTCCGGGCCGCGTGACACAACCCCGCTCCGGGCCGCGTGACACAACCCCGCTCCGGGCCGCGTGACACAACCCC
>CAIMFH010000145.1 GCA_903840265.1 uncultured Schlesneria sp.
CCATGCTTCTTTCAGACGACCCCTCGCGGAAGTCGCCCTTGCACTTCGCTAATCCTTCACCTCCATCAGGTTGGATAAGGGACTTGCACCCTCAAGCTGAAAAACATGCTCGGCACACAACAAAAAAACAGCCCATGCTCTGAAAAGAGCATGGGCTGTTTCGCGACTGACCCCATGGGGATTCGAACCCCAGTACTCGGACTGAAAATCCGATGTCCTAGGCCTCTAGACGATGGGGCCGCGTCTGAAAGTTTGTGTACGGAGAGATCGACTGCTCAACGAAAAAACTCAATCCCAAGATCAACCAAATTAACAAAAAACGCAGGCACAATCAACCGGCCGGCGCATCCCAAACTCATCAAAAAAATGATGAATTTAGACCTCGGGAGAGGTACAGGGCTGTTCGACTGGCGCAGGAGCCACAGCAGCCTCCTGCGCGACGATAGCGGCATGCACCTCGCTCCGGTGAATGGGTACTTCGCGCGGAGCTTCGATCCCTAGGCGAACTTTGTCGCCGCGAATCTCAACCACCGTAATAACGATCGAATCGTTGATAACGATGCTCTCGTTCTTTTTCCGCGACAGTACCAACATTTCTGGAGACTCCCGGTGCTCACTACCTCTTTGCAGCTTCTACATCCCTGTCAGCGAACTGGTAGCCGCGAGCGATCTACAGTCAGTGCTGGTGGACTTCCCTAAGGACGTTCGCACGCCGCACCGTTTCACGGTTCGCCACAGAGATTGTAGAGATTACAAGGATTACGGTCAAGTGGCCCGAGATTTCCTCGAACGATATCCTCTCTCCGATTCGACTTTCACATCAAACTCAACCGATCCAAAGCCCGGCGTGACAGAAAATTCGCCAGCACGGGATGCTTAGTCGCAAACGGACTATGCCAAGTCCTTCAGTGACTTCAAAGCGCGAATCTTGACCACGTTGCGAGCTGGCTTGGCCTTCACAACCATCATCTCGCCCTTCTTGAAAGGGTTTTCGCGAGTCGATGCCTTGGTGGCTGGCTTTCGCACAACTTGGATCTTCAGCAGGCCTGGCAGGCTGAAAGCGCCGGGGCCCTTCTTGCCGATTTCTTTGCCGATCAATTCACTGAGTTGAGTGAAAACATTGGCAACGTCCTTCCTGCTGAGACCGGTTGATTCAGCGAGGGCATTGAGGACTTCGGTCTTGGACTTGGTCTTCTTGGCTTCCGTCATCTTTACGACTCCTTTGGTGCAATCAGCCTGTGCGGCCGAATTCCATTTCGAAACAAACTTCCTTGTTTCCCGGAGGAATACCCATCCCCAGTGGGGCGTCAGTAAAGTGGCGACCGGCAGGAATGTCAATGATCGAATCAATGTTTTTTGCTTGTTTTCTCGGGGAATTATTGAAACAGGAGCTGCAGCTTACCCTGACATTCTGATCTTGCACGTGATAGATCGCGTGTGACCGAGTACACATTGAAGCGAGAAAATGACCATCAAGTGAATCAAAAACGGGGGTGTTCTGGATGAGAATCGATTGCTGCCGGCTTGCGAAAACTTGTCATCGCCCGCTCTGAAAATGATTGCGTTAAAGGCCGAAATTGGTTATCCAACACAGATTGGAATCGAATGTCATGGA
The DNA here is from genome assembly GCA_903840265.1 of uncultured Schlesneria sp. GTDB lineage: Bacteria > Planctomycetota > Planctomycetia > Planctomycetales > Planctomycetaceae > Schlesneria. The sequence continues at coordinate 1,616 of CAIMFH010000145.1, forward strand.
CGATTTGCATCGGGCCCACCATTTCGCGATGCACACCCTTACCAGCAAGCGGGATCTTAAGTGATGGATCAAGAACGCTGGGCAAGCCTGGATAGTGCCGAACTCCCCATCAATCTGGTGATGGTTGTCGAAGACGATGCGGACTCTGCGGATGTCTTGAAGACGATCCTGGAACGCGATGGCTTCAAAGTTCGCATCGCAAAAGATGGCGGGCAGGCTCAGGCCACATTCGTCATGCAGAAGCCGGATTTCGTGATTCTGGATTTGATTCTGCCCGGTGAAAGCGGGTTCGAAATCTGCGAACGACTGAAGCACACCGATGATGCGGTCCCCATTCTAATTGTCACTGCGATCGATCTGCCGGAGTCCCGCGAGTTGGCTCGAAAAGTCGGGGCCGATGGCTACTTGACGAAGCCCTATAAACCGCCTGAGCTCATCGCGAAAATGCGTGAAATAGCGAACAAGCTGTGGGAAAGAACGCACCTTGATCACGAGGCTGATCCTCTACGGATTCGGTTCGTTTGCTCCTGTGGAAAGAAGTTTAAAGTGAGTTCGACGCATCGAGGCAGGAGTCTGACTTGCCCTCAATGTGGCGAGCCTGTTGCTGTCCCTCGCACTTAATCCAGTGGTTTGCAATTGTCGGTATCTTCGTTCTAGTGATTCGGGCCAGACCTCGACCTTCACAGTCGAGAGACGACGAGGTGAATTCATGGCGGATCTGATCATCTTCTCCGGAAAAATGAAGGGGCAGCGACTGATTCTGCCTGATCGCGAAGTCATCGTCGGCCGCGACGAATCCTGTCACATGCGAATCGCGTCGAGCCTGATTAGTCGCCGCCATTGTTCTCTAAAGGGGGCCTTGAATGGAGTCTGGGTGCGCGACCTGGAAAGCCAGAATGGAACCTATGTAAATGATGTCGCGATCAGCCAACCCTATTTGATGAAGTCAGGGGACGTCTTGAGAATCGGGGCGGCCCTGTTTCAAGTACCTCGACTGCGCCCCTCGCAATTGAAGGCCGTCGACGATCGGCTTTCTGACGATGATATTTCCAGTTGGCTGACTGAAGACGAGCAAACTCAAACAGCGGCAGCACCCGACACTACTGTGATCAAGGGGCGCCAATCCGCCACGCCCGTGGAGACCATGTCCGCTGATACCCTACTTCCTCCGCAGCCCGTAGCACCAGCGCCCGCCGAATCGCCGGTCGTAGCACGGGTGGTACCAACGGTCCGTCAACCGCCGAAAACCATTAAGGAGCAAGCGGCCGAGATCATCCGGCGACATTGGGAAGTTATTCGCGGTCAGAAGCCGGAATAATCCGGTCCGGTAAGGCACTCAGGTCCGCTCGATGCGGTTAATGCCCAGATTGTTGCTTATCTGGCAGCGCACTCTCACAATGTTGTCTCTTCCGAGCCAACGACCTCGATCTGATGCGACTTCCCTGCGCGACAACTAAGGAGCCTTCTCGATGTCCTGCCGTTCAAACTTGGCGATGACCCTACTTCTGCTGGCGGCGCTTGTTTCAAGCAGTTCGGCGCAACAGCCCGCGTTGGACAGCAAGCAGGCGGATGCTGATTTTCCTTTCCAGGGGGAATTCGCAGGGGCGATTACGATCGATGGCGACGAGATCAAACTTGGGGTTCAAGTAATTGCCCTGGGGGGCGGCAAATTCCATGCGGTTGGCTTCATGGGTGGGCTGCCCGGTGATGGATGGGATGGATCTGATCGACGCGAAGTCGATGGCGAACTTTCGGGGGGGGCAGCCCTCTTCAAGGTGGCCGGTGAAGCCGGTGCTGAGGTCCGTGACGGTGTCATGACGATCCGAGATGCCTCCGGGAACAGCATCGGCGAACTCAAGAAAACCACGCGAAAGAGTCCAACCGAAGGCGAGAAGCCGCCTGCAGGTGCAGTCATCCTGTTCGATGGGACATCTGCCGACAAATTCGACGGTGGCAAACTCGACGGCAATTTGCTGGTTCAAGGGGCGACAAGCAAGCAGAAGTTTCAAAGCTACAAGCTGCATCTGGAGTTCATGCTGAGCTACATGCCAGCGGCTCGAGGCCAAGGACGCGGCAACAGTGGTTGCTACGCTCAAGGGCGTTACGAAGTCCAGATCCTGGATTCGTTCGGTCTGGCGGGCGAAAACAACGAATGTGGCGGGATCTATACGGTCAAGAAGCCCGATGTGAACATGTGCTTCCCACCATTGTCGTGGCAAACGTATGACATCGATTTCACGGCGGCAAAGTTTGATGACTCAGGCAAGAAAACTGCCGACGCCAAGATGAGTGTGAAACACAATGGCGTCGTGATTCATCAAGATGTCGCCGTCCCCAAGTCGACGACCGCGGCACCACTTGCCGAAGGTAAAGAACCAGGTCCGCTCTATTTGCAGGATCACGGTAATCCGGTCCGATTCCGAAACATCTGGGTTGTCGAGAAATAGTTCTTCCCTGTCCGGCCCGGTTTTTGAAGAATCGGTTGGCGATCATTCGGAGCGTATTTTGTTAGCTGGCCCGCTGTTTTCTCGTGAAACACTAACTGTCCCCCGCCAACTGAAGCACTTCCTGGTGCGATCAGGGTACGTCGGGGCCTTGTTCGTGTTGATGTATACCGCGGCCCAGACGACATTCGGGTGGCAGCAGGTTCGTAATCTGGGTGAGATCGCTCGATTCGGCCAGCTGCTGTTTCAAGTTTTCACACTGATCCAATTGACTCTGATGATCTTTTTCTCAGTGCTGTTCGCCGCAGGGAACGTGGCACAGGAGAAGGATCGGCGGACCATGTTGCTGCTGCTGATGACGGACTTGAGCGACAGCGAATTCGTGCTCGGAAAGCTCGCGGCGAGCCTGCTGCTGCCGGCTGTTCTGCTGGCCTCTTCGATCCCCGTATTTGTGTTCGTGCATTTACTGGGCGGAGTTTCACTCACTCAGATTGGCTGCGCGATCGCCATCTCGGCAGCGACAGGCTTTCTCGCGGGCTGTTGGGGTTCTCTGGTCGCGTTCTGGCGTGAAAAAACATTTCAGACACTCGCCATCAGCCTGATCGGCATCGTCTTGTCGTTGGGGGCCATCGAAGGGGCTCTGTTGATTAGTGGGTCATCAAGTTCGCTGGGCTTGATCCTGGCTGGCTTGAATCCGTTTCGGTCGATGATTCGCGTACTCGATCCATTGAATGCCATCGGCAGCACGACTTTTGTCACCGCGGCCATGACTTCGATCGCTGAACTGGTAGCCGTGGGGATCTTGCTGTCCGTTGTCGCGGTCATGCGACTTCGAATCTGGAACCCTTCGCGAACGCTGGGTGAGGCCGCGACGAAAGACGAAAAAGTTCAAGGTGTCATTCGGCCACCGCGCGTGGTCTGGAATAGCCCGGTGATCTGGCGGGAAATGATGACCAAGGCCTATGGTCGCAAGGTGATCCTGATCAAGTTGGCGTATCTCGTCGTGGCCGCTTTCGCCATCTATTCGATCGCCATCTCGCCTCAAACGGGCGGTCTGGTTCTCGGCATGATTTCTCCGGCAGGTGCGGCATTTGTGGGACTGAGCTTACTGACGATGCTGCTGGTCAATGCTCAGGCTGTCACCTCGCTGACCACCGAGCGGGACGCGGGGACTTTGGAATTGCTGCTCGTGACCGATGTCACAGCCAAAGAGTTCATTCTCGGGAAACTGGGGGGCGTGCTGTTTAACAGCAAAGAGCTGATCATCACCCCCTTGCTGTTTATGGGCTGGTTTGCGTTTCGCGGCGTGATTTCTCTGGAGAACTTCGTTTACATCAGCCTGGGATTACTGACGCTGGTGCTATTCGGCGCCATGCTCGGACTACATTCCGGATTGAGCTACGGCAATTCCCGCACGGCGATTGCCAACAGCCTGGGAACCGTCTTCTTCCTGTTCGTCGGCATCTTCATCTGCATGATCCTGATCCTGCAGGCGAGGGCATCGTTTGGACTGCAGTTGCCCAGCTTCCTGGTCTTTATCCTGGGAGGCAGCCTGGGGCTGTGGGCGTCGCTGACTCATCGCAATCCTTCCCCCGCACTGACTTTGGCGGCGGGAATCTTGCCGTTCTGTACGTTTTACGCCATCACCAGCTTCCTGCTGGGGCAGACTCTCGGGGTCTGTTTGTTTGTAGTAGCGGCGTATGGATTCACGGTCATCGCGATGCTGGTCCCGGCGATCAGCGAGTTTGATACGGCTTTGGGACGAACCGTCGTGCCGAAGGGATAGGCTGGACACTGCCAGGCTGCGAGTCACCGCCATCACCAAGGTTCAGTAGCGCATGACTGACTCGCCACCGGACTCGACTCCCTCCAAACCTCGCGGGTTGTGGTCGTTGATGGGAGCCTCCGCAGGACCCGTCCCAGAACCTGCCGAGCCAGCTGCGCCTGTTGAAAACGATGAAGAGACCTCGGCTCAGGAACCGCCTCCGGCTGAGATCCCCGACATCCCGGAGGCACCCTCGCCAAGGCAACGCGGCCTGTGGGGGATCATGGGAAAAGCCTCGGCGGACAGCTCCGCTCCGGCGACACCGGACCCCAAGCTTGATACCGAACCGAAGACGCCGGAAATCGAGTCCTGGTCGAATGGTCCTCCGGCACGACGCAGACTGTTTGAGATCATGCCGCGCGCCACGGATCAGGCGAGCAGCGAGTCCGGCGCGCGGATCAATCGAGTCTCGATCTCAGGCATGTTCAACGAAGACTCCACCGCAGAGGAACAAGACCAGGAAGAAGAAATAGAAATGGAGTTGGTCAACCCTCCCGATGTGGATCCGGAGGAAGTTGAAGAGGTTGAGCCGCTTCCTGACGTGGTGCTGACTCGCCCCGAACCGATGGAGATCATCAATCTGGATGAGCTTGAGTCTCCTCGCCACCGTTTGATCGAGAATCAGGCCTACAAGCAAGTTCAGATCAGCGCTGTCTGCGGCGTCACGGCACTGTCCGCGTCATTCTTATCGCTGCTTCCCAGCGTCTTCGCTGGTTTGCCTGCACCTGCGTTGGGTTTCGCAGCGATCATCGCAGGTTTCCTGGTCATCACCGGGCCGGGACGCCGCCACCTCTCGTCGCGTTCACGCGCACTTTCAATTGTCGGGATGCTGTGCGGCACGGTCGGCATCTTCCTGGGACCGTTGTTGATCGCAGGTCTCGGACGAAGCCTGCGCGAACCAAAAGGAGAACAACTGACGCGGACTCACCTGAAAGAGATCAGCGACGGCTTGGAACTCCACTACAAGCAGCACGACGCCTATCCCATCGGAGGAACCTTCTTGCGCAATGAGGCGGGTGTGATTCATGGGCAGCACGGCTGGATGACGTTCCTGCTGCCGTTTGTCGGCGAAGCCGAACTCTATCAGCGCATCGACCAGGCGAAGCCGTTCGATGATGCCGCGAATCGAAACGCCATGGGGACCAACATCGGTATTTACCTCGCGGCTGGCGGAGATCGGTCGCGCAACGGGGATGGATTCGCCATTGCTCACTATGCCGGTGTGGGTGGCGAAATCAACGAAGCCAATCGATTAGCGCACCTCGGGATCTTTGAACGTGATGCCGCAGTGAAGCGCAATGAAGTGACCGATGGTCTTTCGAATACGCTGATCGTCGGGGAACTCGCGGGAACCTATCCCCCGTGGGGTGATCCCGAAAACTGGCGCAAGATCGGCCGCGGACTCAACAAGGATGGGGACGGCTTCGGCAGTCAATCAAAGCAGGGCTCGATGTTCTTGTTGGGGGATGGCACCGTCAAATTCTTCCCCAACAAGACCGATCCGAAGCTATTAGAAAAGATGAGTACCCGCGACGGCGCGGAAAAGTAGCCTAACTGCCGCCCTGTTTCGCATGTCGTGTTCTTCGTGGACCACAGATCGTCAGTGGCCACATTCATCTCGTCACTCTCAACTCTGAATTCAAAGTCGCAGTTTCACCAGCGAATCAGGGCGAATAGGAAATCTGCGTCGACTTTTTCGGCTGATTCTGCCGAAGTCGTCTGGACACAATTTCACGCTTCCATTACATCCCGACCGTCCGACGCCGGGGGGCCGTGCGACGACGCGTTGTTTTTGTTGGAATTCGCCTTGCGAGGATTGGGGCATGCCATCCGCCTCCCTTAAAAAGTTGGTGTTAGTCGGACTTCTGGCTCCCGCTGGCTGTTATTCGCCATATGGCAACCAAAGCCCTTACGGCTATCAGCCTTATGGTCAGCCATACCAGCCCGCGTACCCAGGAAATCCGGTCTATACCGCTCCTCCAGGACAGCCGTATGTCCCCGGTGGAACGGTACCTGGCACCGGCAGTCCCACTCCGATCACGCCTCCGTCGACTTACGACTCTGGTGGCGGCTCCAGCGGTGGCAATGCGCCAACGTTCGATCCGAATCCTCCGGCGGGAAGCTCGGGCGGAAACCGAGTGGTTCCGGCTCCCGGAGATGACTTGGGAACCGGCAGCGGGCCAGCGGCGTCCAACCCTGGTGGATTGCAGCCGACTTCTTCGTCTCAGCGTGACAATGGCCTGGAGTCGCCGTTCGAACAAGAATCGAATCTGAACAATGCCCCTGCACGGCAAGTGCAGCCTGCCCGAATTACGGAAGAGCCGGACGATCCCTTTGAGATGCCGGAACGTCCCTCAAGCAATTCGCAGCCCGCCATGCTGCAGAACGTCAACTATGTCGCACCTCCGGAAGGGCTAAACCCCTACGGTCGCGACACCAAGCATGCCAATCCCGAATGGCTGCGTGGCGTGCTTGAATTTGATCGCAAATCGAAGACTTGGCAGATCACCTACTCGGGGAATCCCGATCCACGCGACCGCAACGGCGGCAGCCTGACTTTGGCCAATCATGCTGACCTGTCGCTCTGTCGCACCGGTGACATCGTGCTGGTCGAAGGTGCCATCGACGGCAGTCAAGTCGATGGACGTGGCAAGCCACTCTATGTTCTTGATCGTGTCACACCACTCGCGGCACGCTGACATCGCAATTCGTACGAGATGAAGAAAACACTCCGGCCTCAACCGGAGTGTTCTCGTTTGCAGCCAGTGATTTCCGCAAGCTGACTTTGCAACCGTGGCAATGCTCGACCGACAGTAGCCGCGCCACATCCTGACCGGTAGCATAACTTGCTCGTGTGAACGCATCTCGCTTCACACCGCATCGAAATCGTCGTCGCCGCGCGGGACCAAGTATGACCACCAAGCGAGTATTGCTGCTGGCTGGAGATTTTGTCGAAGACTACGAAGTCATGGTGCCGTTTCAGGCCTTGCCGCTGCTCGGCTTCACCGTCGATGCAGTCTGTCCGGGGAAACAGGCGGGAAGCCAGATCCGAACGGCAATTCATGACTTCGAAGGGGATCAAACCTACTCCGAGAAGCCAGGGCACAATTTCACACTGAATGCGTCGTTTGCAGACATGCAGCTCGACAACTACTGCGGCCTGTACATCCCCGGTGGACGAGCACCCGAGTACTTGCGTTTGAACGAAGCGGTCCTGAACGTGGTTCGCCACTTCGCGACCAAGAATCTTCCGATCGCTGCGATCTGCCATGGAATTCAAATTCTGACGGCCGCGGGCGTCGTGAAGAACCGGCGATGTACTTCCTACCCGGCGTGCAGCCCAGAGATCACGCTTGCCGGGGGCCAGTATGTCGCGGTCCCTGTGGATCAAGCTTATGCTGACGGCAACCTGATCACCGCTCCCGCTTGGCCTGCCCATCAAGCCATTCTGCGGTTGTTTGCCAAAGCACTCGGTTAACCCGATGATGTCACGCCCCGTTGCCCCTGCCTGATTTGCCTGCCGAATCTCCCCGCCTGATAGTCCGATTGTGAGTTCCAATGTCCGCATCCCGTTGGTTAGTCGTCGGTTCAATTCTGGGTGGCCTGGCCGTCGGTCTGGGAGCGTTTGCCGCACACGGTCTCGACAAAGTCTTCGTCGAGAAATACTCGGGACAAACTCGCGTCGTTGCCGGTGAGACAGTGCCGCTTTCCAAGAAGTTCCTCGACGATTTCAAGACTGGCGCGGAATACCAGATGTATCACAGCCTGGCGTTGTTGGTAGTCGGGCTGCTCGCTCAGCGTCATCACTCCTGGCGACTTACAGCGGCGGGAGTGTCGTTCACGCTGGGCATCGTGTTGTTCTCGGGCAGCCTCTACATACTCACACTGACCGGCGTCACCAAATGGGGGATGGTCACTCCGCTTGGTGGAGTCGCATTCCTCGCTGGCTGGTCTCTACTGGCGCTGGATGCCGCGGTCGGCAAGGAATCTGCCTGACATCAGGCTGAATCGCTGCAGAGAAGCGTCTGGCACATTCATTCTCGAAAGGAAATTTGCATGTTCATTTTCGACGCCCATCTGGATATGGCCTGGAACGCAACCGAGTGGGTGCGCGATCTGATGCTGCCTGCCGCCAAGATTCGCGAATTTGAGCAGCACTATGACAAGATCATTCCCGGCCCTTGCACGGTTTCCTGGCCCGAACTGCACGGCGGCCGAGTCGGCCTGATCATCGCGACCTTATTGCCACGCCACCATCGCAAAGATAAACCGCTCACGTTTCCGCAATCGCGCGAAGCGTGCTATGCCATGGCCCACGGTCAACTGGCGTACTACCAAGCGATGACTGCTCGCGGCGTGTTGCGAGAAATTCCCGACAAGGCGGCGCTGAATCAACACGTTGATGAGTGGTTGGCGTTGCCAGCGGGTGACTTGCCAATGGGACAACCGCCCATCGGGTTCATCCTGAGCATGGAAGGGAGTACGCCGATCCTGTATCCCGAACAGATCGCCGACTGGTATCAAGCCGGCCTACGGCTCCTGGGGCCTGCTCACTATGGTCCCGGCCCCTACTGCTTCGGCACGGGGAGCGAAGGGGGATTCAACGAAGACGGCAAGCGAATGCTGCGTGAGATGGATCGCGTGGGGATGCTGCTGGATGTCACTCATCTCGCTGACGAATCATTCTGGGACGCGATGAAGATCTATCAGGGGCCTTGCATCGCCAGTCATCACAACTGCCGATCGTTGGTGCCGGCGGATCGCCAATTGACCGATGAGCAGATCAAAGAACTGATTCGCCGCGGTTCGGTCATCGGTGCTGCTTTTGACAACTGGATGATTCGGCCCGGTTGGAAGATCGGGGTCTCGGATCCGTCGACCGTACAGATGACACACATTGTCGATCACATCGATCACATCTGTCAGCTGGCGGGCAATGCCAATCATTGCGGGATGGGTACCGATTTAGATGGTGGCTTCGGTAAGGAGCAGTCTCCTTCCGACTTGGACACGATCGCGGATCTCGGGAAGATGGCTGAACTGCTCGCTGCCCGTGGTTATTCGACGGACGATGTCGAACGAATTATGTGGCGAAATTTTGTTGAATTTTTCCGACGAGCATGGAAATAACGGCCGTCGATTTGGCACCATTCAGGTTTGTAGGCAAAGCAATTTGATGGCTCATTCGAACCTGAAAGTGTCTCTCTGATGAATCAGCATCCGGCCCGAAAGTATGCATCCGTTGCGACGGTCTTCTGTCTGCTGAATGTTTTCTTAAGGCTGACTCTTGTGAATGCCGCTGATACGCCCGAAGTAGAAATTATCGGGCATCGAGGTGCATCGTTTGATGCTCCCGAAAATACGCTCGAATCATTTCAGCTCGGCTGGAAGCAGAATGCCGATGCGGTCGAGTTGGACATCATGCTGTCGAAAGACGGCAAGATCGTGGTGATTCACGACAAGGATACCAAGCGGCTGGCGGGTGTTGATCGTCCTGTTGCGGATCAGTCTTTTGAAGAACTTCGCAAGCTCGACGTGGGCCGATGGAAAGCAACCAACTGGGAAGGGACACGCATCCCGCTCTTCAGTGATGTGCTGGCTTCAATCCCCGAGGGGAAGCGTCTGTTTATTGAAATCAAGAGTGACTCCGCGATTCTGCCCGAACTGAAACGAGAACTGACTGCTGCCAAACGTCCGATCGCACAGACCGCGCTGATTGGATTTTCCGCACAGACGATGGCAGATGCCAAGCAGATGTTTCCCGAATTGCAGGTCTACTGGATTGTCGACATCAAACCGAACGCCAAGACAGGCAAGCAATCTCCGCCCGTCGAAGAGCTGATTCGGGGTGCCAAAGAAGCAAATGTGGACGGCCTCGACCTGTCCGCTCATGAATCGATTGATCGCAGCTACGCATCGAAAATTCGCGAGGCTGGCTTAAAGCTGGCTGTCTGGACGGTCAACGATCCAGCTCTCGCTCGTCAGATGATCAACGCGGGTGTCGAAGGCCTCACAACGGATCGGCCGGGCTGGATGCGTGAGCAGTTACAGAAAAAAGAATAATATCCGCCAAGATTCTGTGACGAGCAGCGAATAACCAGGACGACGCGACCGGACGAGTTGAGCCGAGCCGCGAACAGTTCTTCGGTTAGGGAGGTCGCTGCAATGCTCAAGAAAATCATAATTGGAAGTGCCATTGGCGTCGGCTTGATGACGTTTGTCTTTGGGCGCGAAGCGGTTAGCTACGTCCGTGTCGGTTGCCACAACGTTCGAAACGCCGTCCGGGCGGAAGTCCCCGTGGAATTCGAAATCGAACGAGCTCGCACGCTGGTCGATCAACTCGTTCCCGATATTCGTCAATGCATGCATGTCATTGCCGAGCAACAGGTTGACATCGAACACATGTCAGTGGCTCTGAACCGCAAGGAAGGCGATCTCGCCAAGCAGAAGGACGCCATCTTCGCGCTGAAAACAGATCTGGGCAGCGGCAAGAGCACCTTCACCTACGCCAGCCATAAATATTCGACCGGCGACGTCAAGCGTGATCTGGCGACCCGTTTTGAGCGTTACAAGGCTGCGGAAGAGTTGCTGACAGCAGATCACAAGATCCTGGCCGCTCGTGAGCAAACCTTGACCGCCAATCGCGAAAAGCTCGACGGGCTGATGTCGGCGAAGAAGGAATTGGAAGTGAAGCTCGAACAACTGCAAGCCCGACTGCACACCGTCAAAGCGGCGGAAGCAGTCAGCCAGTTGGCAATCGACGATTCCAACCTGAGCCATGCTCGTAAGTTGATCGAAGACCTCAACAAGCAGCTCGATGTGAAGCAACGAGTTTTGGATGCCGAAGTGAAGTTTACGGGACTGATCCCGGTGGAAAAGGCGACTCCCGCTGTGCCAATTGACTTGGATCATCAGATCGAAGCCTATTTCGCCCAGCCGGCCGATGCGACGAATGTCGCTGAACGCTAAGACCTTGAGTTCACCTGGGCGCGATCTTTTGATCGTGCCCAGGTGATTTTTCGCAGGGCCTTTCGATAGTCTTGGGGCAGCGTACAATGCGGTGGTCGAGTCGCCGCATCGAGTCTGATGTACGCCTCGATGGATTGAAGCCAAGCGAATGACAGCGACGACCTCCCCTTCCCGTCACACGGGACATCCTTCCATGCGATTCACTCACCAGCCTGGAGCTCAGCCGCTGGCGGGCTTTACGATCCAGCGCGGAATTCATCGCGGTGGATTCGGTGAGGTGTATTACGCCCATAGCGATGGCGGCAAAGAGGTCGCACTCAAACTGCTGCAGCACGAACAAGAAGTCGAGCTGCGCGGCGTCCGCCAGTGCCTCAACCTCAAGCATCAGAATCTGATCAACCTATTCGACGTGCGCTCTGATGATGCGGGCGAGCAATGGGTTGTCATGGAATACGTAAACGGCACCAGTCTCGAAGATGTGCTGGCATCGTTTCCAAACGGCTTGCCGCTCAGCGAAGTTCAAGAATGGCTCAAGGGAATCGCAGCGGGAGTGACATACCTGCATGAGCGCGGAATCGTCCACCGCGACCTGAAGCCGGCCAATATCTATCGCGAAAACGGCACGGTCAAAGTCGGCGATGTCGGCCTCTCAAAGCGACTGGGATCTGACCGGCGAGCTGCACATACGCAAAGCGTCGGGACCGTGTACTACATGGCTCCCGAGGTTGCGAACGGCCAGTACGGACCCGGCGTCGATGTCTACAGCATGGGGATCATGCTGTACGAAATGCTGACGGGACAACTCCCTTTCATGGGCGAAACCACCGGTGAAGTCCTCATGAAGCATCTCACCGCCACGCCCAATCTAGAGCGAGTTCCGGCGAGCTTTCGTGGCGTCCTTGGCAAATCACTGGCAAAGGATCCTGCTCAGCGACAAGCTTCTGTAATGCAAATCGAACACGAATTTGCGGAGGCACTGAGATCAATGGACGGGAAGGGACCAAGCCTTCCACACAACGGAAAACATAACGGCCACAAGAACGCGACGCTGATTGACACCCCCCATTCAAATGGAATCAACGCGGATACCGTTCGAACATCGACCGTGTCGCCTGCGAGAGCCGCTTCAGCGTATTCGCAGTTTCCCCCTGAACCAAAGGCCGTGCCCGTGTCGGTCAGCACACCTCCCGAGCCACGAGCCGCGACGAAGCGGAAGTTCCAATCAAACAGGACATCCACGAATCGACCAGCCGCTCGATCGCAATCGCCAGTGAACTGGAAGTTGCTCGCTGTCGTCTGTGTCGGATTGCTGTTATTTGCTCCGGGGACTCGACGATCATGGTCCGGTGCCGCACTGATCGGCGCGGCTTGCATTGTCACTTGGGTACTACGTGGCCGCAACGGGCGAAGACTGGATAGCAGCGTTGTTTCGATCGACCCGACTGTCGATGTGCAAGTCTGTCAAGAACCTCCAGAACCACCTCAAGCAGTTGCAGACGCCGCGGCATCGTTGGCCGTCGGAAGTGTCAGCGCGTGTCTGATTTCCGCCGGCGCCATCTTCGCCCCCGAATTCTTTCAACGGATCCCGAAGGCACCGACTGCCGAGTTCGTGGCGATGTTTACTACGACATCACTCGCCGCAACGTGGTTGCTATTGTTGGCCAACCAAGCCAGGGAGCGCTGGACCTGGTGGCAGCGGAATCCTCGGAAGTCGTTCTTCGCCATCGGGCTTCTGCTGGCCACGGTGGCCTATTACCTGGATCAGTACCTACTTGTCGACTATTTCAATTCGGCTCGATACTCGCCAGCCGTCCGTTCGCTGGGCGTGCATCCTTTGATTAACTCGGAAATGCATCCCACCTGGTTGGGGTTTGCCGTTTTCTTCGGTGGGATGATGTTCTGGCACCGCTGGTGGCAAGATATGTCGCCCAAGCGAAAACGTCAGCTGAGCATCGGCCGATTGGCGACATCCGCAGTCGCCGCCTGGTTCATGACGATCATCTTCGCATTCCCCCAAACACCAGCAATCCTGTGGGCTTTGACGATCTCTGCGGCAGTTCAGCTTGCCACCCCGATCGCGTCGTCTGATCGTCGCGTTTCTGGAAAGAGGTGCTAGATGAACACAGTCTTCGTCGTCAACTGGGCCATGATTTCCCTTCTACTGATCACATTGACCTTGGGGGCGATCGTTGGTGTTGCCTATCGGCGCCGATTCGCAGCCAACAATCCCGTCGGCTCGGTGTCGCGATGCATCAACGAACTCGGCTGGTTGTCCGCACCGGCAGTGGTCATCGCCACTTTCGCGGGAATGTCGGCCTTCCAACATACGGCAATCAGTCGTGAAGAGAATCGATCGCGGACGGTCACGACTCCGCTCAACTACCAAATTCCTGTGAGCACCAAAGCAGTAGTCCCCCGCCCTGCCGATGATCGAACAAAGCTTGTCAGCGCCAAGACGTTGACGCAGCGTCCGAAATGGGTTGACCAACAATTTATTGGCGACGGGATCTCTGAACGTATCGTGCTGGCGAGTCAGAAGTACACGACTCAAGCAGAGGCTGAGCAGCAGCTATTTGCCGAGGCCTCGGAATTATTGATGAGAGATCTGCAGAAGCTTCGCCCTGGAACCGAGCGTCCGCAGAATTGGACCCCGACAGAGGACGCGATCAAGCGATTCATGGTCAAGCAGCGCTATGTCGAAGCGGCCGATCATGACTTTGGCAACTTCGTCCATCCGATGTACCGCGTGTGGTGGCAGACAGAACTCTCTCCCGAAGTGCGAACCGAGTTTCTTCCAGAGTGGCGACGAGGAATCACCACCCACCGCATTCGTCGCGTCGGCATCGTGGCATCATCGCTGGTTCTGGCGGCCAGTCTGATCGCGATCTATCGTCGATTGGATGTCCTGACGCAGGGAACTCGACGACTCGGTCTCGCCGCGGGCGGCTTGGCTGCCGTCACGGCGTGGGCCCTGGCAATCCGATTCGCCTTTGAGCGATGGTTGTGATGAATGTCAGCGATAGCCAACTTCTGGTTGGTGTCCGCCGTGGTGAAGCCACCGCGTGGGAATCGTTGATTCGCCGCTACGAAGGTCGGTTGCAGGCATTCGTCGAAGTCCGATTATCGGATCACAACACCGCTCAGGATGTTGTTCAGGAAACGTTTCTCGGGTTTCTCACTTCGCTGCCCAATTATGACGAACAGACCCCGCTCGAATCGTTCCTGTTCGCCATCGCCGCTCATAAGTTGACCGATGCACTTCGCCGCACCGGTCGCCGCCCTGCCCTGTCCCTTCTTCTACCGACCGAATCAGGTGGTGCCCCGGAACCCGCCGGCCGGGATCGCAAGGCATCGAGTCTGGCTCGCAGCGCCGAACGCAATACGGTCATCGAACGAGTACTCGGAGAATGCATGCGCGGCTTGGTCCAATCGTGGTACAGCCGCGGCGAGTTCGAGCGATTGAAATGCGTCGAACTCCTGTTCGTGCTGGGCTGGTCGAACAAAGATGTGGCCGAGAAACTTGAGATCAGCGAGCAGTCTGTGGCGAATCACAAAAGCTTCGTTATCCAGAAACTGAAAGCCGCCGCGACAACTGCCCGACTGCGCGATGTCGAATGGAGCCAATTGGCCGGAGACGAGTAGCGTCTCGGATGAGGCGAATGCCTGCCGTTCGATCAGCCCCGATTCGCACCAGGAACCCACAGGATATCCCCACGGCCCTCGTCATTGGCCACGCGTGCCAGCACGAACAGCAGATCCGAAAGCCGGTTCAGATAGATCACGGTCTGCGGATTGATCTGATCGCGTGCGGCGAGTGCCAAGACTCCAATTTCAACTCGCCGACAGACTGTCCGGGCCAGATGCAGATGCGCCGCTCCTGGCTTACCACCTGGCAGGATGAAACTCGTCAGCGGTTGCAAACATTCGTTCGCCGCATCAATCCAGTGTTCGAGTTGCTCGACCTGCGCTGCGGTGATTCGCAACGCAGGGAACTCCGGCGCGGTGTCGGACTCGGGCACGCACAGGTCAGCACCCAGATCGAACAGGTCATTTTGGATCCGGAAGAGGATGGTCGACATATTCTCGGGCAGTCCCGCCGCCAAGGTGACGCCCAAGATCGAATTCAGTTCGTCGACCCCGCCGTAAGCCGTGATCCGCAGGTCCGTCTTCAGGACTCGTTTGCCATCCCCCAGCGAAGTCGCGCCGCCGTCGCCAGTCTTGGTGTAGATGCGGTTCAGGTAAACCATTCGAAGACCTTTGCATGAGCGAGACTGCTTGTCGATCGATTTGTCGGCGTCATGTTAACGATCGGCGAGCTTGTTGACAGGGGGCCGCCAGCCAATCACGATGACCGAACCAAGTGTCCCCTATCGATTCTTTTCTAAGATCGAACTTATGGCCTTTGATTCGTTGCAGCATCGAATTCCTGTCATCGGGATTGTTGGCGGCATCGGCTCCGGAAAAAGTGCGGTGACCAAGTGGGTCGCTGCCAGAGCGAACGTCCTGGTGATCGATGCCGACAAGTTGGGACACGAGGCGCTGCAACTGGATTCGGTGAAATCAGCACTCCGTCAGCGGTTTGGTGACGAAGTTTTTGATCAAGGCGGTGACGTTAATCGCGGCGCCTTAGCGCGCGTTGTCTTCGGCAGCACACCTGAACACTTGATAGCCAGGCAAGAATTGGAGCGGATCTCTCATCCCGCCATAGAAATACGAGTGGTGGAATTGATCAATCAGGCGGAACTCGAGGGACGTGAAGCCGTCTTACTCGATGCAGCAGTGCTGCTGGAAGCGGGCTGGCAGCGACAATGTGACGCAGTTGTCTTTGTTGATGCTTCAGATAATGTTCGTCAGCGTCGAGTTGCGGTTCGCAGCGGTTGGTCTCAGGAAGAATTAAGGCGACGCGAATCTAGCCAGCTACCACTGGTCGAGAAAAAGCGGCTTAGTAATGTGGTCATATCGAACGAATCAGACGATTCGCATGGCGGACAAGAGTTGCTTGATTTTTTGTGTGGAAGCTGGGGCATCTGTTGCAAACCGTTGCCAAATTCGTCAAAACAGTTCTAGAATTCATCTGAGTTCCTCCCACCCTGATGCTGGTTTTCCCGATCCTTGTTTCTGTTCTCGGGTAAGACACGTCCTAATCCAACAAGCCTTCCGTATGCCGCATGGACGCGGGTCTGCCATTTCAATTTCATTGAATGATCGTCGATATCCGCTGATTTCTCCTTTCGTCTCCATTGGGCATTCGACTATCGGTCGCTGTCCATCGCGAAGTTTGTCACAACCGAACCAAGCGTCTGCTACCTGATTCTGAGTCCCAGCTATGAAACCACGTCCCACGATTCAGCGTAACAATCCCGCCACGCCTGCAGGTTGGGATGTTTCTGAAGAAGCGCCGCCACTGGCTTCGTTAGTACGTGAGGTTGCACCACCACCTGCTACTGCTGCTGCTCCGCCGCCAAACGACGACGAAGACGACGATACCGCCTTCGTCGCCGATGGACGGTACGAAGAGATCAAACGCGGCGACACCGATATTCACATCGCTGAACTCCAACGCCTGACGATGAAAGATTTGATCGTCCTGGCGAAACAGGAAAACATCACTGAATATACTGGCCTCAAGAAGCAAGACCTGATCTTCAAGATCCTCAAAGAGAGGACGAAGATGAATGGTCTGATGTTTGGCGAAGGGACCTTGGAAATCCTGCCGGATGGATTCGGCTTCCTTCGCAGTCCAGACTACCACTATCTCCCCTGCCCGGATGACATCTACGTTTCACCCAGCCAGATTCGCCGCTTCGGACTGCGCACCGGAGCGACGGTCGCAGGACAGATCCGTCCACCCAAAGAAAATGAACGCTACTTCGCGCTGCTCCGCGTCGAAGCAATCAACAACGAAGATCCTAATCTGTTGACCGAAAAGGTCTTCTTCGACGATCTGACTCCGCTGCATCCCACACGACGCCTGAAGCTCTGCGGCGATCCCGGTGAACTCAGCACGCGCGTCGTCGACATCGTGGCTCCGATCGGAATGGGGCAACGCGGACTGATTGTCTCGCCACCGCGAGCTGGTAAAACGATCCTGTTGCAGAAAATGGCCAAGGCCGTTCTGGCTGGCGATCCTGATGTTTATGTCATCGTGCTGCTCATCGACGAGCGGCCCGAAGAAGTCACCGACATGGAACGTCAGGTGAAAGGTCAGCAGTGCGAAGTCATCAGCAGCACATTCGATGAGCCCCCCAGCCGCCATATTCAGGTTGCTGAGATGGTGATCGAGAAGGCCAAGCGGATGGTCGAATATGGCCAGCACGTGGTGATCTTCCTCGATTCGATCACGCGACTCGCTCGAGCCTATAACACCGAATGCCCTCACTCGGGCAAGATTCTGACAGGCGGCGTCGATGCCAGTGCCCTGCAGCATCCCAAGCGATTCTTCGGTGCGGCCCGCAACGTCGAAGAGGGCGGCAGCCTGACCATCGTCGCGACCGCGCTCGTCGATACCGGCAGCAAGATGGACGATGTCATCTTCGAAGAGTTCAAGGGAACAGGTAACACAGAATTGCACCTCGATCGACGTATGGTCGAAAAACGAATCTGGCCAGCTATCGACGTGAACAAGTCAGGAACTCGCCGTGAAGAGTTGCTGATGACCGAAGAAGAACTGCGTCGGGTCTGGATTTTGAGACGAGTCATCAATGACATGAATCCGGTCGAAGCGATGGAACTGCTGGTCAACCGGATGCGTCGTACGAAAACAAACGAAGAATTCCTGCTGAGCATGAACTTGGGCTAGTCCCAACGAACACTCAGGCTCAACTCGAGATTGAAAACAAATATGGCGAAGGTACTGGAAGGTTCGTTGATGGCGGGCGACGATCGAGTCGCGATCGTGGTCTCGCGCTTTAATGACTTGGTGACCGAGCGACTGTTGGCGGGCGCGCAAGAGACGCTGCGTCGCCACGGCTTGGCTGCCGATCGCGTGACCGTGGTGCATGTCCCGGGATCGTTCGAACTGCCGTTGGCCGCGCATCGCCTGGCTCACAGCGGCAAGTTCACGATGGTTGTTTGCCTGGGAGCGGTCATTCAAGGTGAGACGACTCATCACGAGTACATCAATCACCAGGTGGCAGCCGGTGTTCTACAAGCATCAATTTCCAGCGGAATTCCGGTCACTTTTGGCGTGCTGACCTGCCAGACCATGGATCAGGCTCTGGACCGAGCCGGCGGAAAAGCGGGCAACAAGGGTCATGAGGCGACGCTGGCGGCCATCGAGATGGCGAATTTGCTGCGATCGATGAAAGCCGAAGGCATTTGAGGAAAACGGATCTTTTCTTTCCTCTGCCATTCGCGAAACATTAGAGTACTAGCTGGCCGATATCTTGCGTATCGGCCGCCCTTGATCAATTTTGCTTGTCCTCGCCCGAAATCGGTCGACCGGATCAAAAGCTGAAAGTCGTGTTGGAATGTCGTCTCGTCGTCATAAAGCTCGTGAAGTCGCCCTGCAGATGCTTTTCCAAAAGGATCTGAATCCGGACGTTGCGCCCGATATCATCCGTGAACAGATTCAGGAAGCCCTCAAGGACGAACAACTAAGCCGATTTGCCTGGAGCCTGTTCGCGGGCGTCACTGAAAGTCGAGTCGCGATCGACGAAAAGATCGAAGAGGTCGCCGCGAATTGGACCGTCGGCCGAATGGCTCCCACGGATCGCAATGCCCTGCGACTCGGGGCGTTCGAACTCCTCTACACGGATACACCCCCGCGCGTGGCGATCGACGAAGCGCTGGAACTCGCCAAAAGCTTCGGCAGCGCGAACTCATCCTCCTTCGTCAATGGAGTCCTCGACCGGCTGATCCCTCGCGAAAAGCGAACAAAAGCAGCCGACACCGAAACCGAAGATTAGTTCGATCCGCGCACTCATTCTTTTGCAGCCAACCTTGTCTGCATGTAGCGAATGTCGTCTTCACCTACGCAATCTGCGTCGTCACGCAGCAAATCTCGTCTTCCGCCCCGAAGGGGCACCCTATCGTAGCCCAGGGCAACGCCCTGGGTTCGAGTCCCCTCGATTGCCTAGCCCTGAAAGGGCGACCTAGCTCTTTCAACTGATACGGCAAACGGCCTGGGGGGCTGGAGTCGACCAACGGGAGCCCCCAGAAAATGGTGCTGTCGAGCTATCAATTCAGTCAGTCTTTTCTTTGCGTCTCTGCGCCTTCGCGCCTTTGCGTTAAGAACCTCTACCATTGTGATATGGCCGCGCACGGTCATTCACGACGGCACGCTTAGCGATTTGCCGTTATCCTTCGCACCCAGCGAGAGCAGAAACGGCGCTGCAACCTGACTCCACTGCTCTGCCGTCGGATAAGCACTCGCACCGTCAGCCCAACACTGCTGCAGCATCTCGGTATTGATGATCCCTGGATTCAGCGGCACCGCCGCCATCCCGCGAGGCAACTCCTGGGCTAGTGCCAGCGTCAGCCCCTCACTGGCGTACTTCGTCGCGCAGTACGGAGCCACTTCTGGAGCCGTGACGCGACCCCAGCCGGAACTGAAGTTGACAATGACGCCCCGTTGCCGCCCGACCATCGCCGGCACGAAATGGCGAATCACGTTTGCCGTCCCGACAATATTCACGCTGATCAACGACTGAAACTCCGCCGCCGTGATTTCCCAGAGGGGCGCGGGATTATTCATAACCGCGGCGTTGTTAATGAGCAGATCAGGAACAAAGCCCGCCGCAAGGACTGACTGAGCCCACGTCTGCACTTGATCGTCGTTGGCCACATCAACCACGTCAAACCGATGAGGGCTACCGAATTCCGTTCGCAGTTCCGCAACAAGCGCCTCGGACCGGCCGCAACCGATCACGGTGTGACCTGCCTCGACAAATCGCTCCACCATCGCGCGCCCACATCCTCGAGTGGCGCCAGTGATTACGATAATTTGAGAAGACATTTCGAGGGTTCCTCAATCAGGAATTCGATGGAGTGTGTAGTGTCCGAGCGATGGCCAGAGAACACGCTGCGATTCAGCGCCGATCTCCCCGACGGAGACGTCATAGACGTATCCCGGCTTTCGTCCCGTGACAATCAAAGCCACTGTTCGCTTGTCCGCACTCAACGTTGCCGACTTCACTTCGCAAGCATGGTTCCCCGAATCTGGCGTCGCGTAGTCGCCCTTCCAGACGCGTGTATAACCCGAGATCTTGAACCGATCAGATTCAGCAGCGCGATCTGGGTCGATTGGATGAAAGAACTCGACCTCAAAACCGCTCTTCGTTACGCGGATTTCGCGTATGCCGTTCGGCACTTCTCCCTTCGATGTCAGCTTGACGATGTCCCCCACGTTCAGCCCGCCAGCCCAGCCACCATCCTGCAGACCACCGACATAGATCTCGCCGAGGGGACTCAGGCCGATGCACAGCGGACCGACAAAATTCGCCGGGTCTCCCTCTTTGGCGGGCTTGCTGAATGCGTACGCTGCGCCCTGAACCACATCACCCACGGTCTGAACGCTCATCCGAATCAACGCATGATTGTTCATTTCACAAGCCAGGAATTGCCCCGCGAATGGAGCAAGCCCCGTCGAGCCGGATTTTGGAACCCAGACGATTCCGTTCACGCTGCGAGTCCATGGGTGCGGGATCTGGACTGCTGGCGCATCGGCTGGCGCATCAGGGTTGGTTTCATGCCGGCTCGGAACGCCATAGCGATGCCCCGCCTGAATGAAGTTCAACTCGTTGAACGTGTTCTGAACCCCTTGCTGATCTGTACAGAACAAGCGGTCCTGATCATCGATCGCCAGGCCGGTGGGATATCGCAATCCATGAGCGATGGATTCGATCTTGCCGTCCGGTTCGATTCGTAAGATGTCACCGCGCCAACGCGAGTTCGCTTTCGGCCTGTTCTTAAACGTGTAGTCACTGCCCAATCCAACAAACAGGTTGCCAAGCGAGTCTCTGACAATCCCGCAGGTCCAGTCGTGGTAATCGTCGGTCACCCCCCAGCCCGATGCCAGCACTCTACGACCTTGGACCTCTCCCTGATTGTCCAGCCTCAAATTCAGCAGTTCCGGCTTGTGAGCCACGACGATTGAGAATTGTGTTTCCCCAGGACTGGCCCCATCTTTGATTGGGATCTCGATGAGCCCAAAAGGAGCCGCCAGGCCCCCTTCTATGATGGAAAGCGACTGATCGTCATCTTCAGACTCTTGGCGATACAGATGCCCTTTTAGGGACGTGAACATCAGTCGTTGGCGGTGATCCCACGCCAGCGCGGTCGGCATGATGGATCGAGGGAATGCCAATCGTCGTCCGTCGAAGCCAGGAACAGACGTGATCTTATCTGCGGGGCTTAGCATCGGCACTGCCGTAGCTTGCCTGCCAAGTTCCCACTTGAGTGAGGTTCGATAGCTGACTTTCATTACCTTTCGACCTAGTTCCGGGTCGCTCCAGAATGCGATGGATTCTACAGGCAACTGCGACTCGCGAGCTTGCGGCGATCGCTCAACCTTGATTTGCGAATGGTCAAAGTGAACCTTCGGCGTCGAATTTCGAAACCAGACTTCCGTCCCCGCCGGTGCGGTCGCCGTGATACGTCGATCCCATCCTTCGGGAGTTGCCTCCCATCGTTCCACCACGTTATTCAGTGAGTGCGTGATGTCCTCTTTTGACACTTTGATGTCGTAGTGCAGTTCGACGGCGCGATCTTCTCGTTGGTCTTTGTGCAGGCTGTATTCGACCGTCCAGCCCGTTTCCGGCCCCAGCATCTGCCGTGTCTTGATGTCGACCAGGAAGGTGTCCGGCCGCTTTTCAAACCCTGCCGCCAACTTCGTTCCGGCCAGATCCCAATACCAACGTTTCCCTTCACATCGTTGACGAGCGAAATCACCCAATGTCCAACCACGAAGGCTGCCCGTCTCCAGATCAAATAGGATCGAGTGGCCACCCGGTACGCCGGCGGCATAGGAACGCGACACAGTTTCATCCGGGGAACCAGGGACTGTGAAGACATCGCGGACGACCTTGGGATGATCGGTGCTACTCACTGACAGCAATTGCTCAACCACCGCCGGATTCGTCGGGGCGGTCAGATTGGGATCATTCAAGGCCTGCCAGATCGCAACGAGTTGTTGATTCAGTTGCCCTGGCAGGATGTACTCGTGCGGACGCTGATAATTGGGCATCTCGACCCCGGGCATCACGCGAAGCGGGGCACGCGTCCACCGGAAGAAGTACTCGCTGCGCATGCGCTGGCCGATCAAATGCAGATTTGACCCTCGCGTCCCCAGAGCGGTCACTTTCGGCGTGTACTCCTTCACCGCATGGCAGGCCACGCAACTGAATCCCTTCCCGCCCAAAAGTTCGCGACCAGCAAGAATTTGCTGCGCATCCGGCTTCTCCGGGATCTGCTCCGCAGCCTTGTCGGGAACAGGACCACTTGCGGGAATACGATCGTGGTCAATCAGGTATTTCAGCAACGCCGCTTGTTCCGCATCGGAATGAGCGAACTTCGGCATGCGGACTCGCAGCCAATTCAGTCGAGGACTCTTTTGTTCGCCCCGAATCGCCTCGGCCAGCGCTGTGTCACGCATGCGGTCCCCCACGGCATTCAATTGCGGCGGGATCAACGTCATGTGCAGGCCGGAAAGAGCTTCGTCGGCTTTAGCGATCGCCGCGGCATGCTTGGAGATGCCCCGAACCCCATCCCGGTCATGGCAATTGGTGCAGTTCTTCCGCTCGAGCAACCTTCGTCCGAATTGCGAGTCTTCAGTCGCCACTTCCGCTTGAGCAGCCTCACGCGTCCAGGATGCAACGTAAGCATTGATTGCGGCGGGATCGACCTTCGGAAATTCAGGGCGGTTCTGCGCGCGATCAAGTGGCGCAGTACAGCTACGCTTCCAATCCCGATCGGGATTCGTCAGCGGGGCGACCATCGCCACGTCCTTCTTGGCTCCAGGCAAGTCGTGACAATGAGCACACTTGGCCGCGGCCATCAATTTCTGGCCTTGTTCAACCAGCGCGCCTGCTGGAGTCGCTGGCTTCCCTTGGTCAAATGGTTGCGATGACTCCACCAGAGTGAGCACGATCTGTGATCGCTCTTTTTCGGTGAGCGAAAAGACCGGCATGCGATGAGCTGGGTTGAGCCGACTCGGCGACTGCAGCCAGGTCGACAGCCATTCAGCGGATCTCTTCTCACCAATCGCATCCAGCTTCGCACCGCCAAACGGTGTCACCTCACCCAGTGAACGCCAGGTGTGGCATGCAAGACAACCCAACGACTCAACGAGCGTCCGTCCTGATTGTAGATCCTTGGCGCGCTCCGACTCCTTTAGTTTTGCTGCGCTGACGAACTCCGGCGCTATGGCCTGAGACACCAACGCCGCAACGATGGATTCCGCTTCGCTTCGGTTGAATCCGAAGTGAGGCATCTTCTCGCCCTCGACCACCGTGGGGGCACCGCTTCGCATGAGCTTGCCAATCAGCCATTCACGCGATGTCCCACTGCCCACGTTCTTCAGCGAAGGCGCCTGCAGTCGATTGGGATCGAGTCTACTCCCATGACAATTGCCGCAGCGATAAGCGTCAAACTGAATTCGTCCCTGTTCAACCAGCGACAGTTCCGGCGAGGGCTTGGATTGAAACAAGGAATGGTACGGCACCGGTTCCAGCGGAAAGTCGTTAGACGACCAGAACAACTGGAGTTGGCCAGAGTCGCCCGTTCGTTCATAAGTCACCTCGAACGGCTGATCACCAAATGAAAGCGCCGTGGCCGGGCCGCTAATCCATCGTGCGGCCTTGGCCTCCCCTTCTAACAAGGTTTGGCCGTTGACCTTTAGGGTGACTCGCCCCTGAGCGAACGCATGAAACTGGTACGTTTCGGCACTACGCAGCAGCAACGTCCCCGACCAGCTCGCGGTGAATTTGCCTGCGGGCAAACGAGGGTCCGGCGGCAATTGCCCCCATTGAAATGCGAGATCCGCGTCAACACGCTCGACGACAGCGTCAACGACCTGATAGCGAGCTCGCAAGCCCGGTGGCTGCTCGTCATCCTCATCCTGACCATATGCCAAAGTCACAGAGAAGGAGATGAAGAGACTCAGGCAGCACTTGAGCACGACAGATGAATCAGGTCGTGGAATCCATGAAAATGGGTGCCACGGACTTGAAGTCTTCGACATGGCCGTGTCCTCTGCCAAAGACACGGCCGCCTTAAAGAGATGGCCGTGACACCCGAACTAGATTCCAAAATCCATCAGCACGGAAAGCTATCAAATCTCGTACGGCTTCTCCGACTTGGCATCAGCGCCAAACGATGTGCGGAATGCTTCGGCAGCGGCATCGACAGCCTTGTCAGGACCAGTCAGCCGCAGGAAGTAAACAGCCTTGTCCTTCACCGTCAGGATCACGCTCAACGAGCGATGTTTCGCGCGGGCTTCCTTCTTACCACCCGCGAAAGGACCACCGGCCGAGAACATGTAAGTTCCGGTCACATCATGCACGACGTAGTCCCCTTGAGGAGACTTGCCAGCAGTAATTTTGACCTTGCGTTCTTCACCTGCAAACTGGTCGGTCCATCGCTTCAAGTTGGCATCCACGCCGCCACCGCCACCGGGAAACGAAGAGATCACCAACTCGGTCGGATGCTCGTCCCCTTCTGCCGGTGGAATCAGAAACTGAGCCAATCGCAGCTTGTTAGCAGGAGGCTGCTGCTTCCACGTGGCGGGAACCTTCAACGCCATGTCGTCGTCGATCTTCACTTCTTTCGGTGCCGCCGCTTCCTTATCCCCTTGGGTCAGGCGAGCCACACCGCGGAACGAGCTTTCGCGCCGCGAGATTTGCGGCGCTGGCCGAGGCCCTGCCGCAGCAAGTGGAGCGCCGGCGACCGTCATCGACAGCGAATACAAGCTCGTCCGCGCAGTGATGTACAGCGTCTTCCCGTCTGCACCGCCAAACTTGCAGTTGGCAGGTTGCTCGGGAACGGGAATGCGACCAATCAACGTCCCATCGGCCTTCAGCACGACGACGCTCTTGTAGGTTGCATAGATGTTGCCGTGGGCATCCAACGCCATGCCGTCAGGTCCACCGCCGTCCAGGTCTGTGTCACCGGTATAGACCAGCTTGCCAGATCCCACTTGGCCCGCAGCCGTAATCGGATAGCTCCACAGTTCCCGCTTGTTCGGCTCGGCCACCAGCAACGACTTGTGATCATTCGAAACAAGCACACCGTTGGGACGTTCACGGTTATCGATCACGCGAGTCGTCTTGCCGGCGGCATCGACGTAGTAGACGCCCATGCAGGTCTGATCGATTTTCATATCCTGACCATAACGTGGATCTGTGAAATACAGTCCACCGTGTCCATCCAGGGCCAGATCGTTCGGGCTGTTCAACGGCTTTCCGTCGAACAGTTCGCACAGCGGCTCGATCTTTCCGTCCTGGGTTCCAATCTTCACGACACGACGAGCACCACCTTGGCAGGCATACAGATTGCCCGCAGCATCAAATACCAAGCCGTTGGCGGCTCCGGATGGTTTTAGAAAATCGCTAGCCGTGCCATCGGCATCGACGCGAACAATTCGCGAGTTCGGGATGTCGCTAAACAGCAAGAAACCCTTGGGAGAGAAGGCAGGGCCTTCGGTGAACTTGCAGTCACCGGTGACCTTCTTCACTTCAGCGCCGGGGGCAACCAGATGAGCAATATCATCGGCAAAAGAAACACTGGCGAAAGCAACGGCAGCCAGAGTGGCCAGCGAGCACGTAAATCGACGCATCAAGCGATCTCCTTCGAGGATTCACGAATCGTGCGGAACGACTGCGGATTCTCCGCCAGTGTGAGGTAATTTGCAAACGGAGTTGTTACGAACTGATGTCGAAATGTAGGACCTGCAGAATCTCCGGATCCCCGATGTCGGCTATTTATCTCCATCCCGTGCAAACCCCCGCTGAACTCTTGCTGCGAGACTGCGAAGTTCGACACGAGCGGCGACGCGGACCAGGCGGCCAGCATCGCAATAAAACCGAATCGGCCGTCGTGCTCAAACATCTCCCGACGGGAGTCAGCGCTCAAGCCGCCGAGCGTCGAAGTCAACACGACAATCACCGCATGGCAGTGAAGCGCCTGCGCATCAACCTGGCACTCGAAGTTCGCAGTCCGGAACTCGCCGAGGCCGCACCGACAGAACTCTGGCAATCACGTCGTCACGAAGGTCGGTTCGGCTGCAGTTCCGATCACGAACACTTTGCCCCGCTGCTGGCCGAAGCACTGGATGTCGTCTTCACCCACCAGGGCCAGACACCCGGTTCGGCATTGCAGTTGGGGATCACGACATCGCAATTGGTAAAATTCTTGAAGCAGGAACCACGAGCGTTCCTGCTGGTCAACGAGTGGCGCAGGCAGCACGGCCTGCGAACACTCGAGTAGTCGTCTCATCACCGAACGAATTTCGGCATCACTTGAACGGCCATTCTGGTCCGAGTGCCTCTCGTTGAAATCGCGCCAACTGAGCAATCCCCTTCGTCGCCAGGTCGAGCTGTTGATTCAAAAACTCGCGCGAGAACGGCTTCCCTTCAGCAGTCCCCTGCACTTCGATGAACTCACCTTCGCCAGACATGACGACATTCAAGTCGACTTCGGCCTGGCTGTCCTCGACATAATCAAGGTCCAGAACCGGAACCCCATCGACAACGCCGACGCTAACCGCCGCAATGCTGCGAGTGATCACCGGGCGTTCCGGAGAAAGGTCGCCGCGAATCGAAGCGATCGCATCACACAGAGCGATAAACCCACCGGTGATACTCAGCGTCCGCGTTCCGCCATCCGCTTGCAGAACATCGCAATCGATCGTGATGGTCCGAGGTCCCAAGGCCTTGAAATCCACCGTCGAGCGCAGGCTGCGACCAATCAAACGCTGGATCTCCGTCGATCGCCCGTCCATTTTTTCGCGTTCGCGTTTCTTTCGTGGTGACGTGCTTCCGGGAAGCATTGAATACTCAGCCGTCAGCCAACCGACCGCTTCCGCAGGATTGGCGGCCGCTTTCCAAGGTGGCAGCGTCGTGTCGATGCTCGCGGTACACAGAACGGTCGTGCGACCCGCTTGAATCAAAACGCTCCCCGGCGCGGCACCCGTGAAATGCCGCTGCACTCGAATCGCTCGCAATTCATCAGACTGACGTTGGTCGTGGCGCACAAAAATCACTTTCTCGATGAAGTTACATCGATGACTAACGGAACTTCACGGACGCGAATTGCGGTGCGCGAAGCAAACAGAATCACTTCACGGTCTTTTCCAGAACCCACAAGATCAGCCCCTTGGCCAGATGCATGCGGTTCTCGGCCTGTTCAAACGCGATGCTTTGAGGCCCATCGATAATATCATCGGTCACTTCCAACCCGCGTTTGGCGGGCAGGCAATGCATGAACCGAGCAGACTTCGGAGCCATCTTCATCAACTTGGCGTTGACT
The DNA here is from genome assembly GCA_903840265.1 of uncultured Schlesneria sp. Taxonomy (GTDB): domain Bacteria; phylum Planctomycetota; class Planctomycetia; order Planctomycetales; family Planctomycetaceae; genus Schlesneria. Next base: position 29,318 of record CAIMFH010000145.1, read on the forward strand.
TGGAATGGGCCAAACACATTTCGACGCTGTGACTCTTCCGCTTCCTGCCCCATGCTGGTCCAGACATCGGTGTACACGACCGACGCGTCCTTCAAAGCAGTCTTGAAGTCATCCGTCTGTGTCACATTCGACGAAGGGAACTTCTTCTTCAGCTTCTTTAAGAAGTCCTCTTCCAGTCGGTAACCTTCGGGAGCACAGACCGACATCGCGACACCACTGAGGGCCGCCGCAATCGCCAGCGAATTGGCGACGTTGTTGCCGTCACCAATGAACGCGATCTTCTGTCCTTTCACATCGCCAAACGTCTCACGCATCGTGAAGACATCGGTGAGCGCCTGGCAGGGATGCCGTTCGTCGGACAGTCCATTGATGATCGGCTTGCCCGAGAACTCGATGAAGTTGTCGATCAACCTTTGCGAGAACGTTCGTAGCGTGATCACATCGCTGTAGCCTCCAACAACCCGAGCCACGTCTTTCACCGATTCCCGGCCGCCGATGCCAGCCTCAAGAGCCGTCAGGAACAGGCTGTTGCCGCCCAACTGCATCATCGCCGAATCAAAGCTCAGTCGCGTCCGCAATGACGGCTTCTCAAACAACTGCGTCAGGATCAGGCCCTTCAGAATTGGCGGGCGATCACCTTTGAGCGAGCGAGCTTTCAACTCGTGAGAGGTTTCGAAAATGGTTTCCACTTCGGCTGGGCTCATGTCCAGCAACGAATTCAAATGACGCATGACAACTCAGTCCAATCCGCTGTGAGAAATAAATCGATTTGTCGCTATCAATCCCGATAGCGGCGGCCCGCACGGCAATGGCCTTCACAACGCTCACCAAGGTGAGTCGCGAAGGCCCTGCTAGACGGCGGTCTCAGGTCGCGGCGATTCATTTCGTCAACTTTCCAGCTTCAAATTCGATTCGGACTCAGCCGCCTGGCTGTTACTCAACAGTCATCAGGCCTCGCTGGCCATTTCCCGTAGCACGGTCGCAATGACTTCACAACCTTCGTCAACTTGTTCCGCAGTGATGTTCAGCGGAGGCAACAATCGCACCACGGTATCATGCGTCGCATTGATCAGGACCCCGCGCTCCATACACTTCGCCACGGCCGGAGTCGCCGGGATCGCCAGTTCGACACCGATCATCATGCCGCGAATTCGCAGATCCTTGATGATCGGCAACTCTTCTCGCAGCTTGGTGAAGTGTTGACGGAATCGGTCCGCCATCCGTCGGCAGTTATCCAAGAGTCCATCCTCTTCGATCGTCTGAATGGTCGCGATCCCCGCCGCCATCGCGAGCGGATTCCCTCCAAACGTGCTCGCATGCATGCCAGGCCGCAAGCTCGGAGCGATGTGATCCCGACAAACGAACGCCCCACACGCCACCCCAGCAGCCAAACCCTTGGCTAGCGTGATGATGTCGGGCTGCACTCCCGAATGCTGGTATCCAAACCACTGGCCTGTACGACCAATCCCGGTTTGCACTTCATCGAAAATCAGCAGCATGCCCCGTTCATCACACAGTTGACGCAGCCCCTTCAGGAACGACTCATCGGCGATGTTGACGCCACCCTCGCCCTGAACCGGCTCCAGCAGAATCGCGCACGTCTCGTCATCGACCAATTGTCGGACCGCTTCCAGGTCGTTGAAGGGTGCGTATCGAAAGCCGGGAACCAGCGGGCCCAGGCCTTCGTGATACTTCGGTTGAGCCGTCGCCGTCACCGCCGCGAACGTCCGCCCATGGAATCCATTGGTGAACGTGATCGCGCGGAACTTCTGCGGCCCGCAATGCAACCGAGCCAGCTTGATCGCCCCTTCATTCGCTTCGGCACCGCTGTTCGCAAAGAACGCCTTGCCAAAACTGCGAGTACAAATCGCCTCGGCAAAGTCACCCTGAGCTTCCGTGTACCACGTATTCGGCACATGGATCAGGTGTTCAATCTGCTTCTGAACCGCCTTCACCACTTTCGGGGGGCAATGACCCAGAATATTGCAGCCCCAGCCCGGAAACAGGTCCAGGTACCGCTTCCCTTCCGCATCCCAGACAGCCGTCCCTTCCCCATGGACGATGCAAACGGGGTAGCGCTTGTAGTTCGGAATCACATATTTTCCGAACTGCTCAATAGTGGCTTGGCTGGATCGAGTGGCGGCGGGATGCATGGTTCGTTAACCAGTTAAAGCGAAAAGCAAGATTCAACACAGTCGTCGTGAACTTCTCACGACCTACAAGACAATTTCCGTTCCAATACCTTGGTTCGAGTAGATCTCCAGCAGCACCGAATGCGGGATGCGAGCGTCAATGATATGCACCTTCTTCACTCCCGCCTGCAAGGCCTCCAAGGCCGCTTCCACTTTGGGAACCATCCCCGCATCGATCACACCCTCTTTAATCAGCTCGCGACAACGAGCCGCCGTCAGGTGCGACTGCAACGTCGATGGATCTTTGCGATCGAGATAGATCCCCGGCACATCACTCAGAAACACCAGCTTCTCTGCCTGAATCAACCGGGCGACCGCGGCAGCCGCCGTATCGGCGTTCACATTCAGCTTTCCTCCAGCCTCATCGAGAGCGACCGATGGCAGGACGGGAATCTCTCCTTCACGGCACGTCATCAACAGCAAATCGCGATCAATATCTGTTACTTCTCCGACACGGCCCAGATCGATCGGTTCGCCGTTGTCGCCAGGTAGCATCAGTTTCTGACCGAGCAAACAGTTCACAGTCTGATAATGCAACCCGCGAGCATCCGCACCTTGCCGAGTGATCTCGTCCACCAAACCCTGACAGATCTCACCACACAACGTCTTCGCGACAATCTCCAGCGTTTCATCATCGGTATAGCGGCGACCCTGAACGAATCGCGGCTGAATCCCCGCCTTCGACATCGCCGCATTAATCGCCTTGCCGCCACCGTGAACCAGGATCGGCCGCATCCCGACGGACGACATAAAGATCACGTCGGTCAAAAAGTTACGGACCGCTTCCGTTTCTTCCATCGCGCTGCCGCCGAGTTTGATCACGACGTGGCGATCGTGGAACTGGCGAATCCAGCCCAACGCTTCGACCAAAACATTGGCCTTATGAACAGCCTCGTCCAAATTCTGCGGCATCAGACAATCCAACCAATAGTTCGCACAGGAAAAACCCCAATTTTAGGGTCGCCTCGCACGAAGTGTCAATCAGCAGAGACTTTCGGACACGGTTGCAGCGCCAGAAGTCGCCGCCAAGTGTGGCAGCCCGCAACGACGACACCAAATTTCCCATCATTCGCCGCTATCTAGGGGAGACTGGTTGGAAAACAGCCATTTGCCAAGTTGCCCCACGGGTTCCTGGGGTCGACCAACGGGAGCCCCCAGCGACGACTCCACGTCCCTTCAATTCGCCGGGTGCCACGGTTTTGGAGTCCTCGACAAGGCCGTGCTCTTCGATGAACCACAAGCCCGGAAGGTGCCTCGCGTCGACCAACGACAGCCCCCGCGACGTCGCCACCTCCACAATTTGCTTGACGAACAACACCCTTCCCTATATTTTACCTTTCGGTTAATTAACCGCACAGCGAAACTCAAACAGAAGCTCCTGACATGACCAGTCACCACGTTCTCATCACCCGCGATTTCGACGCCCCGCGCGATCTCGTCTTCGCCGCCTGGTCAGATCTCGAGCACCTGTTGAAATGGTACGCCCCACGCGATTGCGACATCGCCTTCCGCTCGTTCGAGTTTCGCGAGGGGAGCCAGTTTCACTCCTGCATTCGCACTCCCACCGGAAAAGAGTGTTGGTGCATGGGCCATTACCGCCGGATCATCCAGCCCGAGTTGATCGAGTTCACAATGGTCGTCTGCAATGAACGCAGGCAGGCCCTCGAACCCGTCGAAGCCGGTATGGATCCTGACTGGCCCCGGGAAACGGTCGTGACAGTGGCCTTCGCCGATCTCGACGGCCGCACCCGCCTCACGCTCCGCCAAACAGTCGACGAGTCACTCGCGAAACGAACAGGCGCTCACCCTGGCTGGCTCCAAATGCTCGACCGACTCGCCGAACACCTCACAAAGTAGCAGGCATGCTCCGAATGCCGTTGAGGCTCACAAAGTGAGCCGTCTACCTCATTCGTATTTTCCAATCAGCCCCCCAAGGCCCCAACCATGAATCGCTCTCCGATCCCCCTGCTCCTCGTCATCGCCCTGACCTGGGCGACCATCCCATCCTTCGCCGAAGACACCGCCCCACCTCCAAAACCCGCCAAACAATCACAAGGCCAATACGCCGACTTCAACGGCCTGAAGCTCTACTACGAGGTTCACGGAACCGGAGGCACGCCGTTGATTCTGCTCCACGGCGGCGGATCGACAATCGAGACCACGTTCGGCAAGATCCTGCCACTGCTCGCCGAATCGCGACAGGTCATTGCCTATGAACAGCAAGGTCACGGCCACACCACCGACATCGCCGATCGTCCCTTCACGTTCGAGCAATCTGCCGACGACGCGGCGGCCTTACTGAAACACCTCAACATCAAACAAGCCGATTTCTTCGGCTTCAGCAACGGCGGCAGCATTGCCATGCAAGTGGCTATCCGCCACCCCGATCTCGTCCGCAAACTGGTTGTCGCCTCCGCGATGACCAAGCGCAGCGGACTCCATCCCGAAGTCTGGAAATTCATCGAGCAAAGCAAGCTCGAAAACATGCCGAAGGAATATCAGGACGCCTATTTAAAGCTGTCACCGCACCCCGATTGGCTGAAGCAGTTCCACGACAAATGCGCCAAACGCATGATCGATTTCCAGGACTGGCCCGACAGCGTCGTCCGTTCGATCAAAGCCCCCACGCTGATCATCACCGGCGACCAGGACAGCATCCGCCCCGAACACGCCGTCGAAATGTTCCGCCTGCTCCCCAAATCCCAATTGGCAATCCTCCCCGGCGGCCACGGCACCTACATCGGCGAAGTCACCGCCGCCCGCATGAAAAACTCACAAGTCACCTTCGACTCACCAGCGGACTCAGCAAAAAAGCCCGACGCCATCCCCAACCTCGTCGTAGCCATGATCAACGAGTTCCTCGACACCCCAACGCCATAGCGGCAAGGTCCGTTGTAGCCCAGGTCGCCAAGACCTTGGGCTACGTCATTCGAAGTTGTCACCATATCGGTAGGGTGGCCGGAGTCGACCAACGGGAGCCCCCAGTGACAACCGTAAAAGTGCAAGCGGTCTTCAATGCGATCGCCGCGTTCTTCGAGCGTTCTGGAGAAATGTCGCAGACCTTGGTGGAATTGGTCGCGAGGATGCTTGAATTAAGCAACGGCGTTCAAGACTGACTCGACCACCCGGCCAAGACAAATGCCGGACTATACCCGCATTTTAGCCGAAAATGACTTTCGGTCGGCTCGCCAGAAAAGCGCGCCAAGCGGACGGGTGGCACGCCCTGACGCATTGAGAAGGGCGTGGTCTTACTGTTTGCCACCACGGCGGGGTCGCAACGTTGCCCAACTAAATCGCTGCGGCCCTCGTTCAGGCTCGCTTCGTCCAACGTGGCGCTCCACTTTCTTGTGGGATAGCACAACGAAGTGGCGACTTGGACGGTTTTAAGAAACCGTGCCACTACACCTAAAAGGAGAGACCGAGGTCAAGGGTTGCCAATGACGTACTCGACTGCGGCGCGACTCAATTCGCTGGCATTCTTTGCAGAAATCTTTCGTTTGATGTTCTCGCGATGCGTATCAATGGTGTGAGAGCTCAATTGCAATTGCTTTGCAATGGCCGTACTCGACATGCCTGAACCGATCAAGCGGAAGACCTCCATCTCGCGTTTGCTGAGGCTCTCAAGTGGTGACTTGGGGACAGACTCTCTTCCGAGCGCCTGCCCCATCAGCCGTTGAGTAACCTCCGTGCCAGCATAGTGCAATCCGTTGAGGACAAGTCGGATAGCAATCAGGATATTGTGGTTTGACTCCTGCTTGTTGACGTAGCCCATCGCGCCTGCTCTTAAGGCACGCTCTCCGTACAATGCTTCAGGATGTCCTGACAGGACGAGCATCTTCACGGAGGGAAACCCCGCCTTCACCTGCTTGATCAAATCGATCCCATTCCCACTCTTCAACGAAATGTCCACGATCGCGAGATCGGGAGTTCTTTGCTGTATCAGCGCCAGGGCCTCTTCTTCGGTTGCTGCTTCGCCACAGACCTGCAGGTCCAGTTGCGCCGAAATGCGCATCGTCAGCCCTTCGCGAACCATCGGGTGATCGTCGACAATCAGAATATTGGCGGGAGACAAACTAGTCATTCAACACTTCCCGAGGAAAAACTGCTCTGACGATGGTCCCACTATTGTCCTGCCGACCGATATGCAGCGTTCCGCCAACGAGTTCCGCGCGATAGTCCATAATTCCCAATCCAAAACCACTCGACCGTTTCGAGACGTTTGCCTGATCCAGTAGACCTGCATCAATGCCGACACCGTTATCGCGAATTTCCAGAATGACATCATTGTCCACTTGAGCGAGCGAAACGACGATCTGGTTGGCCTCACTGTGCCGAATCGCGTTGCTAACGGCCTCTTGGGCAATGCGGTAAAGGTGGGTCGCCGTAATATTATTAGTGATGCCGACGGGATCGATGCATTCGAACGAACACATCACCTTCCGCTGGACATTAATTTTGTCGACCAATTCATCAAGTGCGGTCTGTAATCCCTCAGCCTCGATCTGGACGGGAAGGATGACCGATCACAGCAACCGCCTTCCGCCCCAAAGGGGCACCCTATCGTAGCCCAGGGCAACGCCCTGGGTTCGCATGCCCCGTATTTACGAAGCCCTGAAGGGGCGACCTAATTCTTCCAACTGACAGCAAATCAGCTGTGTGGGAGTGATTCATGAGCTTCACGCCGATAACGTTTGTGGTGACATCACTATCGCCGTTCACGTCCCGTATTAGATCGCCCCTTCAGGGCTCTCCGGATTGTTGTGCGGCAAAAACCCAGGGCGTTGCCCTGGGCTGCGATAGGCCACGCCTTTGGCGTTCAAGAGGCCCCTCAAGCCATTTCGGTCCCGATGACATCCCTTGTCATGACCCACATCATTCACATTGAAACACGAACCTGATCCTTCCTGGAGACCCCCATGGCCCGCCCGTTACGTCGTCCCGCAAAACTATCTGAGATGTTCCCCGACTCCCGCCTCAAGGAGATCACCGCCTTACTGGGCGATGACAACGAACCCCTCCGCTCCCTCAAAGAGATGGTCGCCGACGAACGATACCGCGAACGGTATGGCGCCGAGTTGGACCAAAGGTGTGGCTGGGATCGACCAACGGGAGCCCCCAGTGATGCGCCGTTCGACTCCATTTCTGGAGACTCCCCAGGGTCGACCCCAGGCACCCCACCCGTTCAGAAGGTCTCCGCCGCCGCCCAATGCTGGCCACCGGATGAGCCCGATGACGATGGACTCCCCTGGGTGAACCTGCAGTATCTGGTCCCGGGCCAAGTCCCCGAATCCCAACCCTTCCCCGTCGAATCCCTGCCGCGACCGGTTCAGCAGTTCGTCACCGCTCAAGCCAACTCCCTCAATTGTGATGCCTCCGCTGTCGCCTTGCCGGTCCTGTCCGTCCTCGCCTCGGCCATCGGAGGAACCCGCCGGATCGAACTGAAACGAGGCTGGTCTGAACCCGCGATCCTGTGGACGGCCCTCGTCAATGAAGGACCATCCCCGCACGAGGCGATCATCGACGCTGCCGTCGTTCCCCTCCAAGCCCGCCAAGCAGTCGCCGAACAGCAACGGCAGGAACTGTTCATGCCCTATCGTCGCAAACTGGCCGTCTACCGCGACAACCAGCGCCGCCAGCCGCAATTCCTGCTTCCACCTCCCGAACCGATTGCCGAGCGATCGCTCACCGTCGACTGGTCGCTCCCTTCACTGAGTCGGTTACTCTCCCGCCAATCCAAAGGCCTTCTCGTCTGTCCCCAGGAACTGGATGGCTGGCTGAAGCGAACCTCCGGCGCCGGTGAACGAGCCGCCATTCAACGGCAAGCCTGGCTCGATCTCTACGGCGGCCGTTCTGTCACCATCGAAGGCCGCACCACGGCGACACTCACTCCCGCGGCGGTCAGCCTGACCGGAACATTGTCCGCCGACCTCTTCACCCAGAAGTTCGCCAAACAAGGCGGAGCCTGCGAACTGACCAGCCGACTCCTCATCGCCTCACCCGAAGCCCGTCCACAATGCTGGACCGATGAGGAAGTCGATCAGGCGACCGAAGACGGTTTTGCCGGGGTGATCAACAAGCTGTTTGCACTCCCCGAGGTTGTGTCGGGCGCACCTCGCACCGGTTGTGTCGCACTCTCCCCCGAGGCGCGGAATCACATCGACATGTTCATGACTGACCTCGGCACCCGCCAATCCCAGATCGACGAAGCCCTGTTCCACTGGTCCTCGCACCTGACAGCCCAAGCCGCCCGCTTAGCTCTCGTCATCCACCTCTCCCGCTACGCCTCCGGAGAAGAAGTCGATCCACTCCTCTGTGACGCCACCAGCATGCAGCACGGCATCGCCCTCGCCCGCTGGTTTGCCTATGAAGCCCAACGAGTTCTGAAAAAGGTCTCCCTCACCGC
>CAIMFH010000146.1 GCA_903840265.1 uncultured Schlesneria sp.
ACAGCATTGCCCAGATCATTGGGGAAGGTTCTCCATTTAGCATCGACTTCGAGTTTCACGATTTCCGGGACGAGGATTCGGAGAACATTCTTCGCTGCAAGTTCGAGAAGGGAATCCAGGATTTCTACTTCATTGCCGCGCTTTGCCTGAGTCCAGATGCGAACAAAGATATTTGTGTCGAGGACGATGTAGATCATGTTTTTCCTTCAAGTACCGATTTGCATTGCGCAACATCTAAACAATGCAGAACGAGATGCGCAAGTTGGTGGCAGAGACGACCGCACATGAATTATGCACTGTTGGCTGGGTCATCAGGTGTATAGAAACACTCGACAATGTCGCGGTGCGAATACCAGTATCGAAGGACGGCGTTTCTATTCATTTTTCAAATGGATTCGCGACTCCTGCGCGAGCCTCGAATTCAGCCAAGTTTTGCCATCGAGCGCCCCGAGGCAATGATTGGTAGCGGGTGGGTGGATTTCGCATGGGCTGATGTTCCTGTAAACGACGATGGCATGATTACTGGTGCCGGAGTCGCAAACATTGGGAGGGCGGTCAGCCAAGGTGAGGGGATGCTCAAGAGCCGAAAATGGCTCGACCAGGCGTACACACCAGTCCAATCACTCGCGGTTATGCCTTAAGGTGAGCGGAAAGAGTTTTCAGAATGCCAGCTACTTCCTCAGGCGTCATGTCCACAGTGTTAATTGAAATGTCCGCTGCGAGACGGCATAGATCATTTACCAGAGGATCCCAAGACATTGGAATCGCGCAATGATCTGGTGCACGGCCGGAAGACTTCAATCTCTCGTACCTGCTGGAAGGAACTGAATTGTAGAGGTACACAATAAAGATTTTGTCCAGAGAATTGTCGCGTCGATTTTTAGCTGCCGCAAGATCCCAAAACAGCGTCTCATGCGCATTAGAAGCGATGACCGATTCATCGCCGGTGTCATTAAGGATCCAATCGACCGTCTTCTGTAAACCGAGATATTTTTTTACCAGATATGAATCATCCATTGATGCTTTGATCTTGTCCGTCGCCAGCAAATTTACGCAGGTCGATTTGCCACTTCCGCTGTTTCCGATCACGAGCATTTTCGGCTTTTTCACGACACCCTCTTAGTTTCATCTATAGACAGTTGACGGCCAGGGTCCGCTCAAACAATAACATCGAAGAATTGTGCCGGCCATCTTCAAGAGTCCTATGGCCTCGGATCCAACTCCACTGCGGCCCTCGGCTGCTTTGCAGCGGTTTTACGGTGTCGTACACAGTTCGAAGGCTGCGAGCACGATTGCAGCAGGTCGCGAAGGGATTAATTGGTGATGAAGTTTTCGCCTTCGATTACCGTTTGGCCGGTCAAAAACTGCATCTCCACTGCCGTAATTTGGAAGTTAAAAGTGAGACAATCATTTGCAGTGTTCCAGACTGTTAGCCAATCTCCAGGATCGACCTTGACCACCGCGTCAATCGTAACCAAAACCGGAATGAACGCTCCGGCAGGGTCTAACGTTTCCTCACCCACTGAGGCTGCCACGATTTGAGCGATCCTCGTACCAGAGGATGACCTAAGCTCTAATTTCTGACAATCAATCGATTTCATTGCCTGCTTCTTTTCGCTACTTCCCTCAATAACCTCTTCTCGATTATTCACATCCACCGATTTGCGATCCGCATTGTCGTTGTTGAAGTTTGCTTTCTCTTCTCTCAATTTCGCGATTATGCAGTCCTCGACCTGCGCCCTGATATCCTTTCCGCAAGACAGGCTATCAGTCTGCTCCCGAATAAAACTGCCTTTTTGGCTTCTACCCATCAGCGGTTCAAGGCCGATCCACATAGCTTCAGCAACTGCAGCCGCATAGTTCCGTGCGGCATCTGGCAGAAGTCGCTTCGCTTCGTTGACAATATCTTCTTCTGTGACAATCTTCGAGTAATCAACTGATCCAAGTTGGATCTCTTTAACTATGTCAGCCACGGCAGAGCTCCTTATGTCAAAACAAAAACTCTGCCAGCACAATACCATCGGGGGCTTAAGATGGCCAACGCCTATCCATACAAAGTCTTGTGATGCTTCTACGGAAATAGAGTATGAAGTCGGAGTGTAGTAGACGCAGAGTAAAACAGAGTTAGGACTTTCGCCAATTTAGGCGAGTGGCCGTGGCTGGACCAGGCTGGACCAACGGGAGGCCCTGGTTGATGGTCGATCGACTTTGATAGCAAGCGCAGCGTGAACGAACCGGGGATTCGCGAAACGCTCCAGCCCCGGCCCCCCGTTGAGTCACGAATGATATCTCAATCACTGGCTGTTCGTTTCACCTCGCAATGGGAACTGCCCAACGATCCAATTGCCGGTTTCGGCTGAGCGCCAGCGGAGTGAGCGGTATTGGTCTTCGGCGCGCCATTCCAGTTGAGACATTTCGTCGCCGTGATGGTAGCCGAACGTGTGCAGAATCTCGTGGCAGACGTAGGGGTCTCCGTTGCCGAACCAGGGTTCTGAGAACGGATCCCAGAAGTTATCGAAGGTCCACCACGGGAAGCTCATCCAGATGTCATGTGCGCCGCCCTCGGGGGATCCAACAATGGACTTGGCGCTGTCGCCATTGCCCCGCCAGTCAATGTGGAAAGACGCTGGACCGGGGCGGCCCGTAGTGTTGATCGTCAGCACTCGAATCGCCTCCAGGCAACTCAAAAACTGCCTGGCCTTGAACTTCCACATCGGCGGCGTCGCGATGGAAAAGTGCTCGGAGTAGACACGAACGGCACCTTCGCCTCGACACTCCGACGTGATGGCGCGGCCGCCGTACATGTAGTGAACCCTGGCCAGTACCGAGTCCGATGCGAATCCGCCCGAGCCTGGCATGTGTCCCTCCAGCGGGACGGGATCTTGTTTACCCGGAGCAAAAAACAGTTCCGTGCGGAAATTCGGCTGTGAGCTGTTGCTGTCAAATATCAGCCCCCCTGCGTCGGTCAGGTTGACATGGGTTCGCAGTGCACCGGGATCCCACCCATTGCCATTTTCCGACCCGATAAAACCTGCGAACATCCGGGGTGTAAGCGGCCCTCCCATCTCAAACGTCGCCTTATTCTTGATCAGGCACGCGCCTCCAATGAAGGTGAGTTTTTCCTTGGCGTCCGTTTCCAGTTGGTAGTTACAATGCAAACGCGGTCGATTGGTGATGAAGACCGCCTGCGCGGGATCGTGAACTGTGAAATAAGTCTCGGGGAACAGGAGGGTGACGTGACTGTGTGAGAGAGCTGGAGTCCCTTCGCGCAGCGCAAATCTCAATTGCAAAGGTGCGTCATTTTCCGAGAAGGTCAACTTGGACGCCTTGATCACTTCCTTCCTTGTCCAAAGCGCCATGTACTTCTGGCCCAAATCGGCAATACACGATGCGACGTAAGGCTGACCGGGTGATGTGACGACAGTCGGCGGTGGCGAGTTCTCGGCAGCCCATCGCACTTCGCCGTTTCCCAGTCGTCGCAACGCCAACTGCCGGATGTGTGCGGCCTCGCGAGAGATCACAGCACCACACGTAATCTTTTCGGCGAACATGGCGACGCGCGTGGTCTTAGGCACGCTAAAGGGCGAACTCCGCAGCAGCGTCAACTCGTTACCAACAACCGCCCCGATTTCCGCGATATACCGACCGTTTGGCAGCGAGGTCTTGACCTCGGTTTCCGACTCCCGTGCCACGTCGACCTGAACCGTCGGCCAATCGCTGTTGTTATCGGGTATCCTGTAAATCAGTACATGCGCCCGCGGCAGATCCAAGTTTTTCGGAAGCTGAACTAGTATTTCTGTGTCGCGAGTGGCAATCGGTCGCGGCGATTTCGGATCGGGAGTAACGGGATCGGGAGTCTTTGGGTTCGCATCAGCCTCCTGAATCAGTTTCGCGGCTTCGGTCTGATCGATCTGATGGACGAAGATATTTCGCCAGCGAATTTCTCCCCCGCGAGTCTGCAAAATGATTGGACCTTTGGCGGGGAGCGACTTCGAGGGATCCCAGTAGTTTTCCATGACGGCGTCGTCGACGACCAGCTTGTGGTTCAGCCAGACCCAGGTGCGATTACCAATTTGGCGGATGCGGAATGAATTCCATTCGCCAAATGGTCGGTCGGCAACGACCAGTGGGTCTCGGCCACGTGACTGTGGCGTGTTGTTAAATAATCCTCCGGAACCTTTGTTGGGATTGCGATGTGGCTTGTCAGGAATACTTTTCTGATTAATGTCCCAAATTTGGACCTGGGGAGTTCCCCGGAGGTAGATCCCACTATCGGCGTTGGGAACAGTCTTGTATTCAATCAGGAGTTCGATGTCGCCGAATTCATCGTCAGTTGTCGCATAGGGGCCGGTACCGCCATTGACGAGTTCTCCATTCGCAATGGACCAGTGCTTCGAAAAGCTCTCACGCTGGTGCTTGAGATTGGCTTCTCGTTCAGCCCCCTGCAGCTTTTCACCGTCGTGCGGATTCCAACCGTACCATCCTGAAAGGTCCTTGCTGTTGAAGATCGCTCGAAACCCGGCAGGAGGTTCTGCGGAGACCGCCCGATTGAAACCGACCAGCACAAACAAACCGACCCACGCGAGTGATTTCATGATTGTGCGTCTTTCAAGAGGTGGGAGGAAATTTGCCCGATATGTCAGTCGCCAGCGTTTTCTCTGCATCCATTCGCCCGACAACAGCAGCGCGCTGTTGCCACTGGGCGGGTATGGCCGGCCTCGCCTGACTGATCAGTTTGTCGTACCGGGTATGGAAGCAGTCTACGTTCTTGGACTCGTCGCGAGTCTCGAGCGTTATTCAAAGCATCCGCTCGCTCAAGCGATCCTCACGGCAGCGAGTTCTGCAGGTCTATCGCTTTCAGAGCGGCTTCTGACACAATGCGGTTCCATTCTCGGACGATGATGGGGAGTTGAATAAGGGGCATCCGTAAACCGCCGTCTCTGTGGGCAGAGACTGTTGTTGGATGATGAGGGTGCGAATCGCGGCCAGGCCCGAGTCATTGCCCAGCCGACCCCGGCCGTTCGTCAACCCGCCGCTGTAGATGCGAGTTCCATCGGGCGCAAAGATCATCAGATGGCCGGAAGTCGTGGCCCCAAAACAGTCGGCTTGCCGGCCCCCTTTGTCGGCAACCAAGTGAACATCGGCGATCGCTCCGGCCTGCTTCCAAAGAGCGGATGTCGTCCAGGCCGACGACGCGTTGGGCGGAACCCAGAACAGAATGTGCGTCGAGACGGTCCCGGGGCAGTCTTTCAAGAGGGACTTCAGCTCCGCCAGACTGGCACGAGTACAGGGACATCGCGGATGAGCGAAGACGACCAGATTGACTTTGCCCGGTGAAAAGGCGACGGAGCCGTTAGTCGGCCATCGGTCTGAGCTAGGGCGAGTAGATCCCGGCGTGGTCTCGTACTTGTTGAAGTACAACAGACCCCCGACCAGCATGAGCAGCCAGCCGAGGACGGCGAGATTGACCCGCATGGCTTCACGAGTGACGTACCGGATGTTCATGTGGCAATGAGATTTGCGAAGTTTCAGGGCAGAAGAGAGGGGATTGCCTGATTCCTGCGACAAACGATTGTCGGCGGTAAACTATGCGGGACGAACTTTCGCAACCCCTCCTTCAGTGCCGAGGTTCGTGGAAGACCACAGCCTGCCGCTGAGAAGTTTTGACGATTGCGTGGCGTATCCGCTTTGGCAGGTCCACGGCTTTTGGACGCCTTAGATCCTAGGTTCGAGCCCTAATCGGGAATCATGACTTCAGGGTATCGTACCGCGAAACCTGCCCTACCCCAGCACTTCGAAGATTCTGGCTCAGAATTTTTCGCCTCGGGCGACGAGTTTGCCGTTGGCCTCGCGGAGGGGCGGGTTGGCACTGCCTGCCCCTTTGATGTCAATTAGATGTGCCACAACCCAGGCATTCTGGATGCAGCGATCGACAATGAACACGCGACTCAAGTTGCAGTCGGCAGGGAGTGAGCAGTTCCTGGCACAAAACCAAAATCCGTCAGTTCCTTCGGACGGATAGCTGCTCTCAAGGCATTGAATACAGCCAGGACATCAATGACCTCCTGACTGACTGCGCCGGCTACGGGAGACAGCAGGCCGCAACTGGCGAGGCCCATCCCGATGATACTCAGTGCCATGCCACCGACGGCACTTTCCAGAACAATCCGTCGCATGCGACGGCTGATATGCATGAACTCGTCGACCTTCTCGAGAGAGCTGTCCATGATGACGACACCGGCTGATTCCGTCGTAATATCGCTGTTCTGCCCGATCGCAATTCCAACGGTGGCCGCCATCAGCGCAGGTGCGTCATTGATTCCGTCACCCACGTACAACGTCCGTGCTTTGAGCGTTTCCGCTCTGACGATTGTCAATTTCTCTTCTGGTGTCTTCTGTGCATAGACCTCGCTGATGCCAACCTGGTCCGCTAGATAACGTACCTCCGACTCTCGGTCTCCCGAGACGATCATCAGCCGGTCAATGTGGTGCCGGGGATTCAAATGCTTAATGAAGGAAACACCTTCACTGCGCGGCTCATCGCGGAACCGGTAGACTGCTGTAAACTGTTCATCAATGACGACGAAGCACTCCAGGCCCTCCGCGTGAGCAGGGATCAGCTCCACTCCCCGTAGGTGCCTTGGCAATCGCCCCTCGACTCGTAATTCGCACGGTGTGGCCGGAAACGGTCCCGCGCAGGCCCTGACCGGGCGGCTCGCTGATCTCCGTCACTTCGTGAAGCTGTCGCGACTTCCAGCGCAGAAGATCTGTTTCGCAAGCATTGGGACACTGTGGCCCGGCAGACAGATCATCTGTTTGCGGGTCTGCTCGTGTTCCAATGGCTGGTCGCCATCGCCGTGGCGCTCTGGATTTCGCCCATGACCTGGATCGGCGCGGCGAGCCAGACTCATATTCACGTCTGGATGGCCTGCCTGTTGGGGGCCGCGGTGATCAGTGTGCCGTTGATCCTGACGGTGATACGTCCGGGTCAGATCATCACTCGCCATGCCCTGGCGATCGCCCAGATGCTCATGGGGTCACTGCTGATTCATCTTTCCGGTGGTCGTTCTGAAACTCATTTTCATGTTTTTGGATCACTCGCGTTCCTGGCTTTTTACCGTGATTGGCGTGTGCTGGTCTCTGCTTCTGCGGTGGTGGCGGTCGACCATCTTGTTCGCGGCTTGTTCTGGCCACAATCGGTCTTCGGAACAGCCGATCCTGAACGCTGGCGCTGGCTGGAACATGCGGGCTGGGTCGTTTTCGAAGATCTGTTTCTGATCCGCTCCTGCATTCAGGGTGTTCGCGAGATGCGACAGATCGCCGAACGCCAGGCGCGGTACCAGCAACTGTTCAACAACATCAATGACGCGGTCTTCGTCTTCGGCCTGAACGAGCAGGGGGCCCCGACCAACTTTATCGAAGCGAACGATGTCGGTTGCCGCATGCTGGAGTACACCGAGGAACAATTGCTTCAGCGAACCCCGCTGGACATCGAGCCGCCCGAGTGCGCTGAAAACACGAGGCGAGCATTCGAGAACTTCGGACTCGACGATCGATACGTTGTCGAGCGAACGTTGGTCTCGTCGACAGGGCGGCATCTGGCTGTGGAAATCAGCGCTCAAGTGTTCCTGTTGGGTCAGCAGCGGGCCGTGCTGGCCACGATGCGAGACATCACCGAACGCAAGCGATTCCTGGATGAACTGCAACGTGCGAAAGAAGCCGCCGAAGCGGGTAGCCAGGCCAAGAGTGAGTTTCTGGCCAATATGAGCCACGAAATCCGGACTCCCATCAATGGCATCCTGGGGATGACGGAACTCGCCTTAGATACCGAGCTGACCTTTGAGCAACGCGAGTACCTGGTGGCCGTCAAGCAATCGGTCGATTCGCTGCTGAACGTCATCAATGACATCCTCGACTTTTCCAAAATCGAAGCCGGGAAACTCGATCTGGATGTCGTCGACTTTGACCTGAGATCGGATATCGCCAACACTCTCAAGCCGCTGGCGATGAGAGCTGATGAGAAGCAACTCGAACTGACCTGCCGCATCGCAGATGATGTCCCGCAGATGCTGCTCGGCGATCCGACTCGGTTGCGGCAGATCCTGATCAATCTCGTCGGTAATGCCCTGAAATTTACGGAATTTGGTGAGATCGGCGTTGAGATCACTGTCGAATCGCAAGTGAACTCGGAAGCCACGCTGTTGTTTAAAGTGTGCGACACGGGGATCGGCATTCCCGTCGCGAAACAGCGGACGATCTTTGACGCCTTTTCCCAAGCCGATACTTCGACGACCCGGCGTTACGGCGGTACTGGTCTGGGCCTGACAATCTCGATGAAACTTGTCGAGATGCTCGGCGGCCACATCTGGCTCGACAGCCAGCCGGGGCGGGGGAGCGTGTTCTACTTCACGCTGCAGTTTGGATGCCCACACGAGGCGAAGGGACGCGGTCGCTCTTCACTGGGATCGACGCTGGCAGGAGTGGACGTGCTGGTGGTCGATGATAATGCCACCAACCGGCGGATTCTGAAGGATACGCTCGTGCGGTGGGGGATGAAGCCGGTCGTTGTCGAAGGAGGGTATCAAGCGTTGTCGGCACTGCGAGAGGCGACAAAAGCCAAGCGCCAGTTCCGACTGATTCTGCTCGACGGAATGATGCCGGACATGGACGGCTTCGAACTGGCGGCGCGGATCAATCAGGATTCGGAATTCTCGAAGTCGACGGTGATGATGCTGACGTCGTTGAATCAGCGAGGCGATGCTGCTCGTTGCCGCGACCTGGGAATTGCCAGCTACATCATCAAGCCGATCGTTCAAGAAGAATTGCTGCACGCGATCCTGAAAGTGCTGGGACTTTCGATCGACGACAGGCCGACGCTACCGATTGCATCTGCACCAGCCTTAGCAGGTGAAACCGCAAAACTACGCATCCTGCTCGCCGAGGACAATCGTATCAACCAACGACTGGCAGTTCGTCTGCTGGAGAAGCGGGGGCACAATGTCGTTGTCGTCGCCAACGGAAAGGAAGCGGTTGAAGCTGTCGAACAGCAGTCGTTCGATGTCGTCCTGATGGATGTCCAAATGCCGGAAATGGGTGGTTTCGAAGCAACGGCGAAGATCCGCGAAGTCGAGCGCAAGACTGGCAAACACCTGCCGATCATTGCGATGACCGCCCATGCGATGAAAGGGGACCGTGAACGTTGTGTGGCGGCCGGCATGGACGATTACGTCGCCAAGCCGATTCGCCCCGTGGATCTGTGGACCGCCCTCGAAAAGGTAGCGGCCAGTTCGGCACCTGTCCGTTCGAACAAGCCTTCGCACCAACCGTCCGTTGATCGAGCCTTACTATTGGAACGCGTGGATGGTGATCTGTCGTTCCTCCAGGAGTTGGTCGACACTTTTATGGAAGAGCTGCCAGTTCGCCTGAACGATCTTCACCGCGCGATCCGTCGCCAGGACACTGACGCCCTGCATAGAGCCGCGCACGCCTTCAAAGGCTCACTCGGCAATTTCGGAGAAAGCCAGGCTCTGCACGCTGTGACCACCTTGGAGAATCTCTCGAGCGGAAACTTCGCAGAAGCAGAATCCACGTTCGCCACTCTGCGAGCTTCAGTCATCGAACTGCACATCTCGCTTGAGGCCTTTCTCTCCGGAGAGGCGGATTCTCCGAATTCGTGGAACCCAGACTGCGGCAATCCACTGGGCCTCGTCGTAGTGGACTGAACGCTGAGTGGGTCGGAAATGCAGGTGAATGACGCGTATTGGACCGGCTGCGACGGCGCTCGTACCCGTGGCGAATCGGATTCGACGCATGTAAGCTGACGTGTTAGGAGGCTCACATGGGTTGTTGCAAAGACGGTGGGGGATTCGACGCCTTGGGATGGCTCGTGGTGTTGCCGCTCGTCGTTCTGTCGATCCCAATTGGCATCGTGATCGGCTGGAAGTGTTGTGGCATGGTCGGCGCTTTGCTCGGTCCATTTGCCTGCACTATCAGACTGGTTCCGTTTTAGGGGCCATTGTCAGGCGACGAGACAAACACTTGCTAGCCGGTCGCGAATCGGCAGGCCGAGTAAACCAGTGATTTCTGGGTATCAAGACGTCATGATTCCCCACTGGGCCATCGTCCTGCCGCTGACACTGCTCTCCGGCTGGCTACTCCTGTCGAAGCCAGGCCAACGTCCAAGGCCATCCAGCGGAGTTTGACCGATGCGTGAATTCTTTCGGGGCTGGAGACGGAAGTTAGGATGTGTGACGCTGGCGCTGGCGTGCATTGTCACGACGCTGTGGGTGAGGAGCCTGTCTCGAGTGGACGATGTT
The DNA here is from genome assembly GCA_903840265.1 of uncultured Schlesneria sp. Taxonomy (GTDB): domain Bacteria; phylum Planctomycetota; class Planctomycetia; order Planctomycetales; family Planctomycetaceae; genus Schlesneria. The sequence goes on from CAIMFH010000146.1 coordinate 10,317, forward strand.
TTCTTCCCGTTTGGGAACGAAGCGACACTCCAATTGATCTCTCAGAAATCAGCGCTGACCGTGAGGAAGTTCGTTTCTCGCTTCCGCGTGGGAACCGCGAAGGCTGGGCCAGACCGAATACTGTTGTTGGGAGTTTTTCCTCCCACCAAACGCAGTCCGGGAAACGTCGCATTCAGCGCTGACGAAATGAATCGTTCACAACTAGGAACTCCGTATGCGTGGGCGTTCAGATTCGGTGGCCTGGGGCAGGCGACGTTTGAGGACAAAGAGCTGTCATTGCGCGTTGTCATCGTCACGATTCCCTATTGGTCGATTGCCATCCCACTGACGCTCCTCTCCGCCTACCGTTCGCCGTGATGCGAGTGCCAACGGACGCTTGCCATTTTTCTTCGCTCCGGCCATCGGCGAGAAGGACGCCCCTCTCACGGCCACGTCATCGACGACGGTTTATACCGGCTTGATCACGGCCTTCGGTCCTGTCTCACAGGTTTCGGGTGGTTCCGGCGGAGTCGGCACTGGCGTTGCCTCTGGTTCTGGCGGAGGAACTGGGGGCGGCACTTGGGGAGATTCATATTGGAGCGACGGCTCAACCTTGAAGGGCACGTTGTTGCCAGTCGCGTTTGACGTGAATACGTGGAATAGTTTCTTCGCAACCGGAGTTTCGCCGGATGGATCCATCACGAAAGACGCGACCGGAACGCCGATGATCCATATCTACCCCAGTCCCAAGCAATCGCCGGGTAACTTCGGATTGTTGTGCATCGGCCCGTGGACAAATGCCGACCCGACCTACAAGAACTGGATTCTGAACGGCCCCAGCGCCAGCGACCTGCAGTACCTCGCGAATTCGGGAGCGTATCCGGTCAGCCTGAGTGCTCCCAAGCCTTGGAAGGGAACACCCGGCCTCAGATCAACGCTGGGAAGTGCCTTCTCTGCGATCATCGGCCAGCCACGATTGCTACCACTATTCCAACCGAAAACGATGAGTCCCTACCAGGCCGCCAGCGGCAATGGCAGCAACACAACTTACAGCATCGTCGGATTCGCAGGAGTGACCGTCACGAGCGTTTCTGGCAATGGCACCAACATGGATATTTGTGTGAAGCCTTGCAGCGTACTCGATCCAACCGCGGTGTTTGATGCCACCACGATTTATCCAGCTGGCGCTCAACCAAGCGGCCAGATGAAAGCATTCACATTCGTCACCTCCAAACTCTCGAATTAACGTCGGTTTGCTCGAACAACTGCACATTTGCGGACTTTGCTAGTGTGGCAACCTTGCTTACGATTTTGGTGAGCAAAACCGCACACTGTCCTACGTATTGCTCCTGTCACCAGCTCGAAGCTTTCTGGCAGCGGAGACCATGTTGGTGAGTGCCGGGATCACCTCTTCCCACTGACGGGTCTTCAAGCCGCAGTCCGGGTTGACCCACAGTCGTTCCGAAGGAATCCGCTCGGCCGCTTTCTGCATCAGGGCGATGATCTGCTGTTCACTGGGGATGTTGGGCGAATGGATGTCGTAAACGCCGGGGCCGATCTGGTTGGGGTAGTTGAAGGTCTCGAACACCTCTAGCAATTCCATATCGGAACGGGACGTTTCAATCGTGATCGCATCCGCGTCCATCTGGGCAATCGCTGCGATGATGTCATTGAATTCCGAATAGCACATGTGCGTGTGAATTTGAGTCTCATCTTTCACTCCGTTCGCGCAAATACGATACGAGTCCACCGCCCAGGTCAGATATTCCTGCCACTGTGAACGGCGTAGGGGAAGGCCCTCGCGCAGTGCGGCTTCGTCAATCTGAATGATCTGGACTCCGGCCTGTTCCAGATCGAGAACCTCGGCGCGAATGGCCAGCGCCAGTTGTTGGCACGACACCGATCGCGGTTGGTCGTCGCGGACGAAGGACCAGTTCAGGATTGTGACCGGACCGGTCAGCATTCCCTTCATGGGCTTCTTTGTCAGCGACTGAGCGTACTTGATCCACTTGACGGTCATCGCCTGCGGACGGCTGATGTCGCCAAACAGAATCGGTGGCTTGACGCAGCGAGAACCATAAGATTGAACCCAGCCGAGTTCACTGAACGCGTATCCCTCAAGCTGTTCACCAAAGTACTCGACCATGTCGTTCCGTTCGGCTTCGCCATGAACAAACACGTCGAGTCCCAGTGCTTCCTGTTCACGCACACAACGAGCAATCTCGTTCTGCATCGCTGCACGATACGTGGCTTCGTCGATCGTTCCCGCTTTGAATTGACTCCGCGCCCGGCGGATCTCGGCGGTTTGAGGAAACGATCCGATCGTTGTCGTGGGGTACTTCGGCAGCTTGAGGATTGCTGCCTGTTTCGTCGCTCGCAAGGCATACAAACTCTTGCGCTGACCCAGTTGCGAAGTGATCTCGGCGACTGCAGCTTTCACCGTGGGGTTGTTGACCCGAGGCGATTGACGGCGCGACTGAAGCGCGGCCTGATTGGCATCCAGTTGCGCTCGCACGGCATCGCGCCCGTCGTTCAACGCCGACTTCAAGGTGCGAAGTTCTTCCAGCTTCTGCTTCGCAAACGCCAGCCATGACTTGATCTCGCCATCCAGCTTCTGCTCGCTATCAAGGTCGACGGGGACGTGCAGCAGCGAGCAGGAAGGAGCGATCCAGAGCCGGTCCCCCAACTGTTTAGCCACAGGTTCCAGCCAGTCAAGCAGCCCGTTGAGATCCGCCTTCCAAATGTTGCGACCGTTAATGACCCCTAACGAAAGCACGCGATCGGCCGGTAGCTGTTCGATCAACGCCTGAACTTCATCTCGAGCATTCACCGCATCAAGATGCACGCCGGCCACAGGCAGACCCGCCACCAAGGAAAGGTTTTCCAGAAGGGGGCCAAAGTAAGTTGTGAGCAGCAGCTTATTTCTGCTGGAACTCAATGACTGGTACGCCGTCTCGAAAGCCTGCTTCCACGTCGGTTCCAGTTCTGTGACCAGGATCGCTTCATCGATCTGAACCCATTCGACCCCTTCGGACGCGATCGCCTCCAGCAACTGCAGGTACACCGGCAGCAATCTCGGCAGCAGCGCCAATCTGCCGGAATCATCCTTCGCCTTACCGAGTGCGAGGTAGGTGACTGGCCCGATGATGACGGGCTTGACGTTGATACCCGAAGCCGTCGCTTCACGAATCTGCTCGATCAGGCGGGAAGCATCCAAATCAAACGTGGTGTCGGCTCGGAATTCAGGAACGATGTAGTGGTAGTTGGTATCGAACCATTTGGTCATCTCTCCGGCCGCAACACCGTCAGGGTTGTCGTTGCCAGCGGCCGCAGGTGCCGACCGACCACGGGCGACGCGGAAATAATTGTCCAAGACATCGCCGCGATAGCCCCGAACACGCTCGGGGAGGTTCCCAAGCGTGAAGCTCATGTCGAGCATCTGGTCATAGAACGAGAAATCTCCGACTGGAATGAGATCGATGCCATGGTGCGCGTCCCAGTTGAGGCAACGCAGGTCAGCGCCGACCGCCTTCAACTGGTCTCGCGACGATTGCCCCTTCCAATAAGCTTCTTGAGCGAACTTGAGCTCCCGGTCTGCTCCGATTCGGGGAAATCCAAGGTTGTGCGTTCTGACCATGGCGAGACCTTCTTTTTCTGACGTTTGGCGTGAGGCGGAGGATCGATGGGGCCAAGTCTAGTACTTTCGCTCCATTACGAAAAATGATACTGTTTCACATATCCATAACTTCTGCTCATGCATCGTGAGGTTCGACGATGTCGACAATTGAACGCATTCACCTGGAAATCATCCGAGCCATCGATCGATTGGGGTCGCTAACAGCGGCAGCAGACTCGCTGCATGTGACTCAACCCGCGTTGAGTCATTCCATTCGCAAACTGGAAGAATTACTGGGCCTGGAAATCTGGACGCGGGAAGGTCGATCACTGCGACTGACGCAAGGGGGCGAGCATCTGTTATCCGTCGCCAATCGATTACTGCCTCAATTCGAAAGAGCGGAACGACAGCTCGAACAGTTCGCTCAAGGGGAACGCGGCACGCTGCGCATCGGCATGGAGTGTCACCCTTGCTACCAATGGCTGCTGAAGATCGCCGCCCCATTTCTGAAAGCGTGGCCTGGTGTCGATCTGGATGTGATTCAGAAATTCCAGTTCGGCGGCATCGATGCCTTGTATGCCAATGACATCGACGTGCTGGTCACGCCGGACCCGCTGAAGAAGCCGGGGCTTCTATTCGAACCGGTGTTTGACTACGAACAGGTTTTGGTCGTTGGTCGGGACCATCCACTACGGAAGGCAAAGTCTGTGGAACCCGAGCAACTGATTGACGAGACCCTCATCACCTATCCGGTGTCCGTGGATCGCCTGGATATCTTCAGTCTCTTCCTGACTCCGGGTGGGGTCATCCCCAAGCGACACAAGCTCATCGAAACGACAGACATCATCCTGCAGATGGTGGCCTGCGGCCGCGGCGTGGCGGCACTTCCAAAATGGCTGGTGAAGGAACAGCAGGCACGATTCGATCTGTTCCCGATCCGACTGGGCAAGCAGGGAATAGCCAAGCAAATCTTTCTCGGCCTGCGAATCAAAGATCTGGAGATCGACTACATCAAGGCCTTTATCGAAATCGCTCGCTCCAGCAAGTCATTAGCAAAGTGACGCGAATGGATTGAACGAGCATCGGCCTTCCAGCGAGCCCAGCCGGTCTGCTTCATTCCGCTAGGTCAGCAAGTCGTGGATCACCTGGCCGTGAACATCGGTTAGTCGGAAGTCGCGACCGGCATAGCGGTACGTCAACTTTTCGTGATCGATCCCCAGCACATGCAGTAAGGTGGCGTGCAGGTCGTGGACTGAGACTCGGTTTTCGACGGCGCGGAAGCCCAGTTCGTCCGTGGCACCGTAGCAAGTTCCCCCTTTGAAGCCTCCGCCAGCCATGAACATGGTGAACCCGAACGGATTGTGATCGCGGCCGTCTTTGCTTTCCGAAACGGGCGTGCGACCGAATTCGCCGCCCCAGATAACTGCGGTCTCGTCGAGGAGTCCTCGACGTTTCAGGTCGCGGATCAGGGCCGCGGCGGCCTGGTCCATATCGGGGCAGCGTCCACGTAGACCTTGGTTGATTCGATTGTGATCGTCCCACGGTTGGCCGGGACCATAATAGACGTGCACGGTTCTGACGCCGCGCTCCACCAGTCGCCGAGCCAGCAGGCAGCCATTGGCAAAGGACGTGCTGCCATACTCCTGGCGGACTGCTTCCGGCTCCTTGCGGATGTCGAAGGCATCGGTCGCTTCGAACTGCATTCGATAGGCGGTCTCCATCGCCTGAATGCGTCCTTCCAGGAACTCGTCCTGACCAAACGAACTTTCATGCTCGCGGTTCAGTTGCTGAATCAGGTCCAGTTGCCGACGCTGATCAGGAGCGGCGAGTTGCTTGTTCTGCAGGTACCGGATCATCTTTTCCGGCTCAGTTTGCGAGCAATCGAACCCGATTCCTTGATGCTTTGACGGTAGGAACCCGCTGCGTGCGCCTGCGCCTCCTCCACCGCCAGGACCCAGCACCACAAAGCCGGGCAGGTTCTGATTCTCGGTTCCCAAACCGTAATCGAACCACGCCCCCATCGAAGGCCGCGTCGCACCGATGTTGCCCGAGTGAAACAGGCCGCGCGCTGGGTTGTGGGTCGGATTAAACGTATGCATCGAACGGACGACGCAAATGTCGTCGATGATCGCTGCCAGGTTAGGCAACAGTTCACTGACTTCGATCCCGCTTTGGCCGTGCTTCTTGAAGGCGAACGGCGACGGCAGGATTCCCCCGGTCGTCCGCTCGGTTCGCAGGTCAGCCTCGACAGGCCGCTGGCCCTCGTATTTCTGCAGTGCAGGCTTCGGATCGAACAGGTCCATCTGCGACGGACCTCCGGCCATGAACAGCACGATGTTGTGCTTGGCCTTGGGAGCAAACTGCGACGGGGCAGGGCCGCCGACGTTCGCAACGGTGTTGGCACGCGCCGTCTGCTGTGAGAGCATGCTCAACAGCCCGATCGATCCCAGTCCCGCTGACAAGGATTCGATGAACGCACGTCGTGGTGTGGGTGGGATCAGGGCCAAAAGATCACCTCATTGGTGGCCAGCAATGCCTGGGCGTACTGTGCGAGTGACGAGGTTTCTAGAAACCGCACCGCGAGTTGCAGTTCGTGTTCGCTGGGTTCGCGTCCGAACAACCGGCGATGCATCGTGCGGATCTTCGCGCTGTTGTCAGGTTCCTGCTCGACGCGACCCACCAGCGCCGCGGCTCGATCTTGTAGAAACGTACTGTTCATGACGAACAGTTGCTGTAGCGGCGAGATCGTGCTCTCGCGTTGAGGGCTGTGGATGGCCGCACTGGGAAAATCATAAAGCTGCAGCATCGTGCTCAGTCGTTCCCGGCCGATTCGGCCATAAATCGTCCTACGAGTACTGCCAGGCTGATCCAGATCCATCGATGGTCCCCCGAATCGCTCGTCCAGACTGCCACTCGCCTGCAGCAGGCAGTCGCGATACGCCTCGATATCGAGCCGTCGTGGGTTCATTCGCCAGAGCAATCGGTTGGACGGGTCCACGTGCGCGGCATCCTCGCGCGGTCGACTCGACTGGCAGTACGTCGCCGACAACACGATCTCACGATGCAGCCACTTCAGTGAATAGCCGTTCTCAATGAAGCGGGCTGACAGGTCGTCCAACAATTGGGGGTGCGTCGGCTTCTCGCCCTGAACACCGAAGTCACTCGGTGTGCTCACGAGCGGCTTACCAAAGTGCCAGGCCCACACTCGGTTCACCATCACTCGCGCCGAAAGCCCGGCCGCGTCACTGAAGATCCGATCCGCCAATTCACTGCGACCCGATCCCTGGTGAAACTTGGGATCGCCGTTCGCCAGTACCGACAAGAAGCCTCGTGGTGCGACTGGACCCGGCTTGGTAACGCTGCCACCTTGTAGGACATTCAAGTCGCGCGGCTCTCCGGGTCGAATTTCGAGCATCGTCAGATCGGTGTCCGAGCCATCAATCCAAAAGCCCGCGTCATACACCGCCTGAAACATCGGCTCCGTGGAAGTACCGCGACGCCTGTCACCCCGCTGCATGGGCTCGCGTTTGGGTTCATCAGGGTAGGGGTTCGGCTGCTTCGCCAGTTGCGACAGATGGTCGTATAGCCTGGGGTGAGATTCACGCAGCCCGGCGTTCTCCTCTTTGAACTGCTCCATTTCCGCAGCGTAGCGTTTCACCTTTGTGCGAGCTTCGTCCGGCTTTGAGCCTGGATCGTCTCTCAGCAGATTCGCGACGTAGCTGCGATAAAAGATGCGTTGCGTGTCCACCATGAATCGCGTCTCTGCTGCCGGATCGATCTCGGCCAGCGGTCGCGGGGCTTGCACCGTCGAGGCGAAGACACCAGCCAGGCTGTAGTAATCCGCCGTCGGGATCGGATCGAATTTGTGATCGTGACAGCGGGCGCAGGCGACAGTCAGTCCCAGCAATCCGCGCGTGATCGTGTCGACGCGCTCGTCCCAGTCATCGGTATAAAGTGTCTCCACGACATCTTTCGACAGCCGCCCATCTTTGTGATAGCCGGGCGATGCACCCAGGAACCCCAGCGCGACCAGGTCCTGCCGCGAGGTACCCGGCATCAGGTCCGCGGCCAATTGCAACTTAACGAACCGATCGTAGGGCACGTCCTTATTGATAGCCTCGATGACCCAGTCGCGATATCGCCAGGCGAACGGATACGGCGGCGTTGTCGCTTCGCCCGTGTAGTTGTCCTCGCCATAGTGGACCACGTCGAGCCAGTACCGGCCCCATCGCTCGCCATAGTGCATCGACGAGAGAAGCTGCTCGACAACGCGTTCATAGGCATCGGTCGAGTCATCGTGGACAAACGCGTCTACTTGTTCGAACGTGGGTCTCAGGCCAATCAGGTCCAGATAGACTCGCCGAATCAGCGTCGCACGATCGGCAGCGGGTGAGGGGACCACCTGATGTTCCTGGAGTTGCCCCACGACAAAGTGATCGATCTTTTTCTTCGCCCAACCCGCGTCGTCTAGCACCGGCACGTCGATCGATTTGACCGGTTGAAACGCCCACCACTTGCGACCTTCTTCCAGGTCGATCTTTTTCTTCGCAGTACCGGGCGTTGTGGACGTGGTAGCTTCGCGCGGATCGGACGCGCCGCGTTCGATCCAACGTTCAAACGCAGCGATTTGCTGAGCACTCAATTTCTCGGTCGGTGGCATCTGCAGATCGGCGTCGGTCCACCGAATGGCCTGAATCAAACGGCTTTGATTCGGATCGCGACCGCTGACGACCGCGCCTCCCTCGCCACCGGCAGCGACACCCGCGCGCGAGTCGAGATACAGTTCGCCTTTAAGCTTCTTGGCCTCGGCCGAATGGCAGCTATAACACTTATCGACCAACACCGGCCGAATGCTCTTCTCGAAGAACTCCAGATCTTCTTTCGAAGCCGTCGCGGTCCTGGCGTCCGCCACGATCTCCTCGGCAGACAAGGCGCTCGCCCAAGTCGCCAGAGACAGGATCCCAACGGAAAGTATTCGCTTCATCGCCACATCAACGTTCCTGCAGCATCGGTCGACACATTACTCAGTTGTCGCCCTCACCTTGGCCCACTTCGACTTAAAGATACCGTCAACCTCTTAATCCGTCTTGGTGAGGGCCGCTGCAATCTTGTAAAATCCGATCATCGGCCCACAGCATCTCCATGATCGCCACAAGACAGACAGCAAATCCTGGCCTCTTTGATTTGTTCCGTTGTTTCAATCAACCTTCATTAGTTTCCCTCATGCTGTTGGATCAGTCAGGCTTTGGCGATCGATCAATGGTCCAGTGGTTCGATTTTGGAATTGACCACCATGCTCAGCCAAATTCCCGGCCTGTTCACGAACGAATTTGATATTCCTTGGATCCCCAGCCCAGTCGCGGGAACTTAGCGACATTATTGATGCGAACAAGAAAAAGAGATAAGTCCAATATCAGGGGATTCAGGCGTGCCTGTTGGTTCTTTCTCGGTCGGCCCCCGTGACTCCTGCCAGACTGGTGTGCCGAATGGTCGACCGCGGACCTTCAACAACAAATCCAGCTTCCGTTCGCGAGCCCGCAGAAGCATGGCGTTCGGAAAGCCTGGCTGGGGGGGCGGCACATTGCGGTTTGCTGGCAGTTCGACGGAAAGAGCGGTCCGAGGGCTATCTTCGGTACGATGCGGCATCGCCGGAAGATATCTCGTGAGGATCACAGATCCCGCCACAAACCAAATGTTGACTCGCTGCCGGAGGTACATCCCCTATTCTTCGCAGAGCGTGGTCTGCGATCAGGTGTGGCTCACCGGCATCGTTGTCACGACGACTATCTACCTTCGTTGACCAACGTCAACAAGTCGCCGATGTTAAGATGCGATCCGATCGCATGTCGAAGTGGCTGATCGAGTCGGATTCGATAGTGGTTTTGCCGACCGACCTTTTCGCGCTCGATATACCCACCAGATTCCAGGTCGGCAATGATTCGTTGCACGGCGCGTTCGGTAATTTTGACTTGCAGTGCCACGTTGCGAAGGACAACGGAGGGGTTTCTCGACAACAGGATCAACACGTGCAAGTGATTCGTCAGAAATGTCCAGTGAGATCCAGTCGTTTCTGATGGCGTTACGGCGGCCTCAGTTCGATCTGGCTGAGCCGAGTCCTCCGGCAATGCAGTGCGAGCACGCTTCCGGGCAGTCACCAGCGGCTTGACACGATTAACTTTCATGGGATCGACTCAATCGCTGAGAAACGAGAGACGCCAGCGGAAGCTTGTGGGCCATCTGAGATCAGATGGCATCGAATCGCAAGATGCGAACCAGCGACTCACGTCTTGCCGCAGATTACCGACAAAAAATTGGCGACACACATGTCGTGAATATACCTTCGTCACGTTTTAGTCGCAACGGGTGTTACGTCTATTACGAGATCGTCATCCCTTGGTTTCTCGACAGGTTGGTGCATCCCCGCGACTCATCAATGATTCTTCGCAACTGTCTAGCTTCCGGACCATGCGTGCGACGTTCACTCAAAGCGAAAAGCCCTTCCCATGATCGATGGGAAGGGCTCTTTCAGTATTTGCCGACAAGATGACGAATTAAGGCAAATCGTCAGTTTTGTTGGTCTTATCAGAAGTGTCGGCTTTGTCAGGTGACGGTGTCGGGGCCGGGCCATCCATCGCGGGAGTTGGCGAAGGCAGGCTTGGCGGAGGTGTCACAATCATGCCGCCATCAATAAATTGGGTCGAGCGTACCAGACCACCACCGAGTGCCTGGTAAGTATTCACGACGGCAGACAGTTGTTCTTTCTTAGTATCGATATAGACGGTTCTGGCATCTCGCAGGTCGCGTTGAGCAAACAGTACGTCCATGTATTCGACACGAGCCCCTTGGAACAGACTGGTTGCAGAGACCACCGACGCTTCCAGTGCGTCGAGCTGTTCCTTCTTGATCGCCAGGCTCTCGCTGTAGTTTTTCACCTTGGACATCCGGTTGATCACTTCAGTGAACGCATTCAGGACGGTCCGTTGGTAATCGTACAGGGCCTGCAATTGCCGGGCGTTGGCGTTCATGTACTCAGCCTGAATCGCTCGCTTGTTGATCAGCGGCGCGGTCAGGTCACCCATGGCGTTGTAAATCAACGATTGCGGAGTCATGAAGAGATACTTGGCGTTGAACGCTTCATATCCGACCCCGGCGTAGAGGTTAAGCTTTGGATAGAAGTCAGCACGGGCAACCAAAACGTCCAGGCCCGCCGCTTCCAACTCACGCTCAGCCATGCGGATGTCAGGGCGATTCAGAAGCAGATCGCAGGGGACGCCGACGCTCAGCGGGTGCAAGTTCAGGTCGAAGAACTCTGTGGATCGTTGAACAGGTTCAGGATAGCGACCGACCAGATAGTTGATCTGGTTTTCCGTTTCGATGATGTCCTGTCTGATGATCAGCTTTTCGCTCTGATTCCTGCGAACTTCGGCACGGAAACGTTGAACAGCCAGTTCGGTGCCACGAGCACCTTCTTTTCTGGCAATCGCAAACTCGAGGCTCTTTTCTTGCAAGGAGATCGTTCGGTCCAGGTTTTCCATCGTTTTGTCGAGGGCCATCAGGCGGTAGTAATTCTCGGCGATGTCGGCGACAAGACGGGTGACGACGTAGTTCCGTCCATCCGTCGTTCCCAGGAATCGCAGTGCCTGAGCATCCCTCGAATTCCGCAGCTGTCTCCAGATATCGACCTGCCACGAAACGTTGGCGGCAACGAGGAAGTTCGGCAATGGCGTGGGAAATGTATGACCGGGGAAATATTGAAGCTGGTCGTCAACTTGTCCCAAAGGAGTGAACGCGCTGGGCTTCTCGACGCCTGCACGTCCCCCAAGTGTGACGAACGGCAGATACGCCCCGCGTCTTCGGAGAACTTCGTTGTTGGCGATCTCGATGTTCTCGTTCAGGATCTTCAGTTGCAGGCTGCCGTTCAGTCCCTGATCCAGCAAGCTCAGGAGAAGCGGGTCACCGAAGAACTCTTCCACTGAGACTTGCGACGAGTTTTCCGAGCTGACCTCACCATTGAAGGTGTCCGGCAGGTCTCGCGCCGCCAGCGGGTTACGCAGCTTAGGAATTCCACATCCCGGCAAAGCGGCCAGGACGCAAATGATCGCCGTCGCAATAGCGTACTTCTTATGCTTCGTGATTGAAGCTCTCATTAAGAGGTTCATCTATCTCATCCTTGATGAATTTGTGCTTGTCGGAAATCGAACCGAACAAGTGATAAAGGCCCGGAATGACTTAGCATCCGTAGTTGACGTCGCCCCAGTCAGACCTCCATCCGCGTGTAATCAGTTTTCGTATCTCTGAACGAGTAGGCCGCGATTGAATCCCGGCTACTCCGAGGTGGCGCATGTCTTTCGGACCAAGATCTGGCGCGGGTCGCCATAGAATCCTGGCCCGCGATCTTTCGACTTCAGCAAACCAAACGCTCGTTGGAACCGCTCGGGGCTTGCGCGTCTGTATACGCTGCTGTACCGGAGTGGCTCGATTCGAGTTCTATCAGTGATAGAAACGCGGCTGCTTCTGGCATCCAAGCCAGTCGGATTCCATCCATGTGAATTCCATGCTTATTTGAAGTTTCAAATGACGCCTTGACCGCTTCTTGATCAGTCAGGCGAGTCCAAACTCACGACCAGATTCTCAATCTGTGCTTTCGTAGTTCGCACCGTTATTTGATCGACTGCGCAATTTAGAAGAAAAAGCCAAAGTGAGGGGAGATAGTCAAAATGAATAATTTGACGAATCTGCCGACTACAGGCTGTTCTGAGGCGCACATCTTGACTCATCGGACCGGCGGAGACTGCCGCACAATTTGTGGTGAGGCGTTAAAGTCAGCCGAATAAGTGGCCAGTCAGCGAAAAGAAGAGGCCTCTTTGGAGGCGATCATTTCGTGTCTGTAAGGAAGAGATGGTCAAGCCGATGCCGGTTCGTTGGGCACCTTATTCATGACCATCTAAACAGCCGGATGATCGTGTTCTGATTCAGGATCCGCAGGGATCTTCGTAGATCCCGTGCTGGTAAACTGACCAGAGGAAGCGTTCTGCGGCTTTCTGCCACCACCCGGTTTGCGTATGCGGGCGTTCGCATTCGAAAGCGAGTCTACCTGGCCGGTCGTGATTTCTTGAATGCCCCGTTTAATGGTATTCGGAGAAATTCGTAGCGCCTTACTGACGATGGAGATTCCTCCCCGGCCCAGTTTCATCGCTTCGGTGGCGGCCCAGAGACGGCGTTGAAATTCGTTCAAAGATCGACCGGACTGTCGATATCTTTCTTCGATCTCACGAATCACGTCTTCCCGGTTCATGACTTCCGTTTATTCGACCTGAACGAGTACTGTCGCAATCGCGTCGTTACTAGTGGTGATGTGGGACGGGGTGCTCGATGGTCTCACTAAGAGGCTGATCATCTTCGTCTTGGATGAACTTGCCGCTATTGTCGGTGATCTGACCGAACAGGTAATACAGACCGGGAATGACCAAGACGCCAATGATGGTCCCCAGTAGCATTCCACCGACGGCGGTGGTTCCAATCGTCCGGTTTCCGATGGCTCCTGGGCCCGTGGCACGGACCAGCGGAATCAGACCGGCGATAAATGCGAAGGAGGTCATCAGAATCGGCCGGAATCGCAACTGTCCGCCTTCGATCGCGGCGTCCTTGAGGCTGAGTCCTTCATGGTGCCGTTGCACGGCAAATTCCACGATCAGAATCGCGTTCTTGCCCAGCAGGCCGACCAGCATGACCAGACCGATCTGGCAGTAAACGTCGTTGGCCAAGCCCATCTGCTGCAAGAACAGGAAGGAGCCGAAGATCCCCACTGGCAGCGACAGGATGACTGCCAGCGGCAGGATGAAGCTCTCGTATTGTCCGACCAGCACCAGGTAGACGAAGATCACCACGATTAAGAAGATATAGATCGCCAGGTTCCCTTTACCGGCTTCGTCGTACGAAAGACCTTCCCAGCCCAGGCCGTAACCGCGAGGCAGAACCTCGGCACCGACTTCCTGAATCGCTGCGATGGCTTCACCGCTGCTGTAACCCGGAGCGGGTGCCCCTTGAATCGCCGCGGAGGGGTACAGGTTGTAACGATTGATTTCGTTCAATCCCTGTTTTTTCTTGATTTGCATGAACGCGGAGTAGGGGACTGGTTCGCCATCCTCATTGTTGACGAACATGTTTTCCAAGTCTTCGGGGTAGCGCCGGAATTCGGGCTTGGCCTGGACGAACACCTTGTAGAACTGGCCGAAGCGGATGAATCCCTGTTCCCACGTACTGCCGACAACGGTCGAGAGGTTGTCCATCGCTTTGAAGATTGACACACCCTTCTGCATGGCCACATCGTTGTTGATTTCGATTTCATACTGCGGATAGTTGCTGGCGAAGAAGGTGAACAGGCCCTTCACTTCCTTGCGTTTCCCCAGAGCTTCCATGAACTTGTCGGTGACTCGGCCAAGCTCTTCGTAGTTCATCGAGTTGGTCTTGTCCAAAACACGGACGGAGAAGCCCCCGGCCGCACCGAAGCCTGGCACTGCAGGTGGTTCGAAGAATTCGAGTTTCACATTGGACATGGCTCGGCCATAGTGCTCGAGCTCTTGAATGATCTCCTTCGAGGTCATCTTGCGTTGAGACCAAGGTTTCAAGTTGATCAGACAGGTTCCTGCGTTCGAACCGCGGCCTTCCGTCAACACTTCGTAGCCGGCCAATGACGACACCGAGTTGATGCCGTCGATCTTCATCGCAATGTCCTGCAATTCGTGCGACTTGGCATTGGTATATTCGATCGTCGACCCGGGCGGCGTCTGGATGATTCCATAGATCATCCCCTGGTCTTCCAGTGGGATGAATCCAGCGGGCAGCTTGGTATTCACGAGGTAGATACCACCGCAGAAGCCGGCGATCACCAGCAACGTAAAGAGGCGCTGTGTGACAATCGGCCGCAGGAAGGCACCATAGCCGTTCGTGACCTTGATAACACCGCGGTCAAACAGTCGCAGGAAGATTCCAAATGAGTAGATAATCTTTCCCACGAAACCACGTTTCTGCTCGCCGACGGCGTGCGGCTTCAGAATCATCGCACATAGGACCGGCGTCAGCGTCAACGCGACGACCCCCGACAGGATGATAGACGTCGCCATCGTGATCCCGAACTGGCGGTAGAAGGTCCCCACCGGCCCCGTCATGAATGTCACGGGAACGAACACGGCCGTCATCACCAGCGTAATGGCGATGATCGCCCCGCTGATCTCGTTGACGACCTCTTTGGTCGCTAAATAAGGGGACAGATGTTTCTCGTGCATCTTGGCGTGGACCGCTTCCACGACCACGATCGCGTCGTCCACCACGACCCCGATCGCCAGCACCAGCGCGAAGAGGGTGATCAGATTGATCGACATGCCGAACAACTGGAGGAAGAAGAACGTCCCGATCAGAGAGACCGGAACAGCGATTGTAGGGATCAGCGTGGAACGGATATCGCCGAGGAACAGGTACACCACCAGCGAAACCAGGATGAATGCTTCCAGCAAGGTGTGCAGCACTTGCTCGATCGACGCTTCCAGGAACGCGGACACGTCGTAGCTGACCTCATATGTCATGCCGGGTGGGAAATTCGCTTCCTTAACTTCGTGCAGCAATTCTTTGACTTGCTCGATCACGGTGGCAGCGTTGGTGCCAGGCAGCTGCTTGAGGACGATCGCTGCGGAAGGGTGGCCGTCGATATCCGAGTAAATGTTGTAGTAGGAGGGGCCTAACTCGACATCGGCAATGTCTTGCAGGTGAATGATCTCGCCATCACTATTGGCCTTGATGACGATGTTTTTATACTGATCGGGCTTGCTGTATCGTCCCACCCAGGTGAGCACGTACTCCATGGTTTGGGATTTTTTCCCTGTTGCCTGGCCGAGTCGCCCGGGCGACCCGATCATACTGGTATTGGCGATGGCCTTCATGACATCTTCGGCCGACACGTTGTAGGCACGCATCCGGTCAAGATCGAGCCAGACGCGCATGGCGTACTGGCGGCTACCCAGGATCGTCGCGCTACCGATCCCGCGGACGCGTTTGATTTCTGGCAGCAGGTTGACGAAGGAGTAGTTGTACAGGAAGTTCTGATCGTGAGCTTCGTCCGTACTGTAGATGTTCACGTACATCAACATACTCGTCATGGCTTGCATGACGATGATCCCCTCACGCTCCACGAGGGGAGGGAGGCGGTTCTTGACCGTTTGAATACGGTTTTGAACGTTGAGCACCGCGACGTTCGGGTCGGTGCCTGGTTCGAAGACGATCTGGATGGTCGCTTCACCGGCGCTGGTGGCCGCGGAAGCCATGTACCGCATGTCGGGCACGCCGTTGATGGCTTGTTCGAGGATCACGAGCACCGAATCTACCAGCACGTTGGCACTGGCACCGGGATAAGCCACCGTCACCACCACGCTCGGCGGAGCCACCGAGGGGAACTGGGAGATCGGCAGCGTCTTGATCGACAGTCCCCCCAGGAACAAGATGATGATCGAGATGACGATCGCCAGTGCCGGTCGATGGAGGAATTTTGAGAACATGGTTCAGAGAGCGTCCGTTTGGTTTCTGTAAGTCAGCAGGTGGGTTAAATAGCCGTGCGCGAAGATGGACGATTCAGATTTGAGCCTGATCGGGCCAGGCGGCAAGGCTGCTGCCGAGCCGCGAAGCTATTGCGGACCATCGACGTGCGCGGCTCGACCGAGGCCTGGCCCACACGAACACAACGATATCGCGATAACGTCGCCAGCAAAACCATCTTTACTTCAGCAAGAGAATCGCGCACGTTTATTTAGCAGTGACTATTCGGCGTGATACTTGTAGGCGAGCTTATCGGCTTCACGATCTTCGTATTCGACCTTGTCGCCGTCGCGAACCTGGCGGCCCCCTTCAAGGATGATCTTCTCATCCACGGCAAGGCCGTCCTTCAGGACATAGATGTCTTCCAGTTCGTCCTGGACGGTGATCTCACGCTGATGGGCGACGTCATCCTTGTCGACGACGTACACATACTGTTTGGCAAGCACTTCGAAGACTGCTCGTTGAGGGATGACGATGGCATCCTTCTGCACGCGGCTAATGAGGATGGTGCCCGTCTGGCCATGACGCAGCAGGTGATCGGGATTCGGAAAGTCGGCACGGAACTTGATGTTTCCGGTCTGGTTATTGAAGTCTGCTTCGATCGCCCCGATCTTGCCGACCTGCGGGAACTTGGTGTGGTCAGCCAGCATGAGTTCGATTTGCAACTCGTCCTTATGTTCCTTGAGTTCGTTCATGTACTCGAGATATCGGGCTTCGCGGACGTTGAAATAAACCCACATCACGCTGTTGTCTGACAGGGTGGTAAGGACTTCACCTTCCTGGACCAGGCTGCCATGTTGCAACTGCAATCGGTCGATGATGCCCTCAAATGGAGCCTTGATCGTGGCAAAATCCAATTCCGCAGCGGCCAGGCTCATCTTGGCCTGAGCCTTCGCCAGCTTGGCGCTCAGGAGCGCCACTTCTTGTGCCGAGACGACTTTGTCTTCATGCAGTTTTTTCGTGTACTCGTACTCCAGCCGTGCCAGTTCAGCCTCGGCCTTTTCGGCATCCAGCTTGGACTGATAGAGGATTGGCCTGACGTTAAACATCAGGTCTCCCTCGTGCACACGCTGCCCTTCTTTGACCTTGATGGCTTCAAGGTACCCCATCTCCAAGGCTCGAACCTGGATGTGGCGTTGGGAGTGGATCTGGCAAACATACTCCTGAGTCAGCGTCACAGCCTTCGACTGAGGGTGGGTGGCCAGGATCTTATGGGCCTCGTGGTGGTGCTCCGCCTTCTCGTGATTGCAGGCCGACAGCGAGAAGCAAATCAATGCTGCAGCGATGGTCGGAATTCGTGAGACTTGCATAGTGCCTTTGCTCATTTTCTATCCAAAATATCTTTGCTTCGCTTAATTTAACGTCAGAAACGCGACGCAGGATACACGAAACGAACTTCATGAAACATTAGTCCGCTATCCGGGGTGCGTCAATTGCGGATGCGGTCCTTTGCAAGCTTTTAAGATTCCACGCGCAATGCTTTTTTGATTGATACCATTCGAGTCCTTTTACACCTTAAAGTTCGTTAACGATTCGATTATTCACGAAAGAAAAACGATGTGTGACTTCTATTCTCGCCACAGGTTTCTCCGTTAGTCATAGATCCTTTTTCCTCATCGACCAGTCGGACATCTGCCAGATTTCATCTTACTCATTTGTAATCTAACGTCGTTGTAAGGTGACCTCATCTCAGGCATCTGGTGCTCATGTCTCAGGCTGATTTTTTGACACCCCTGAACAACCAAAGTACTATTGAATCCAAGGGGATGGCAGCAATTCTCAGGGTCGCGGTCGCAAATCTTCTGGTCCAGACATGACCTAGCAACCTCTATGCCGCCTTTTCGGTCGGCTTGAGCGGGCTGCGGTCTTGGCATCCTGAGGATCGCGTGAGTTTCGAAGCTGATGATCTCGTTCTGAAGGGGATTACAGTTGAGTTTGGCTGGCCTTTCAGCGGCCGGGGCCACCCGTTGAAGCTGGTGGCAGACGCAGATGCCGGCTGAAGCCCGGCAGGGAAGACTTGCGCTGGTTATTGACTTCAAAAACCGTGGCACACGGCGAAGACGATTGCTCCGGTGGAAGTCGAGTTGGCATAGGACAGGAACACCATTGCAAATTGCAAATTGAAAATTGGGAAGACAGGACAGAAGGGAGAGTGGCACGATTCGCAAGTTGGCACTTCCGGCGGTTGAAGACCGGCGCTCATCGCCATTTCGCGCCGATTCAACAGGAACGCGGATTCGCAGTTGGCTTACTTCTCGCGAAGCGAGAAGGCGACTTGGGGTGTCAAAGACTTGGCCCCCAGCGACGTGTTTGAATGATTTGCTACTTGCTCGTGAGGACATACTTCATACGGAGTGTGCCTACTACTTTGCGTGCGCACCTTGCCGTGCGGCGGCTTCAGGCAGGCATTAGTTCACGTTCCAGAGGTTGCCTGTTTCTGATGTGTCGTAGCCGGGGAGTTCACCGAGCAGCTTGCGGTAGGCGGGTGAGCGGACCACGCTGAGGAAGGCTTTGATTCGGCGGTCGTCGGACAGCGAGTCGGGGAAGCAGGCATCGTAGGCTTCTTCCTGGACGGGAAGAAAGTGAAGGCCTGCTTCGGCGCTGGCCAGTTGCACGCAGACGCCGGCATCGGCCCAGCCCGACTGGACTGCTTCGGTCACGCCTTGATGATGTCGAGTCATTCGTGCGGGGGCAGGACGGCCATCCAGGATTCGGTCGAGGCATTGTCGGGCACCTGACCCAGGCTCGCGGCCGACCCATGTCAGATTGGATTTCACGACGGCTCGCACGGAACGGTGTTTGGCTGTCGGCGACATGGCGATTCCCTCTTGCCAGCGTGCGATGCGAACCAGCCGAAAACCGTCACCGAGTGATTCTCGGATCACTTGCGAGTTTCGGTCTGGGTCTTCCTTGGTGGCGAGATGAAGTCCCGCCAAGTGAACCAGGCCTTCGCGTAACATCTCGATTGCCTGACGGCTGGAGCGGGGCAGCACCAGCAGCCGCAGGCCTGTCACCGCGGCAAATTGACTGGCGAGTAGTCCTGCGGCAGGATCGCAGCAGGCGATGACGAGCGTTTCGTCGGCGGTTGTCGACAAACTGCTGGAACCCGAGTCCGGCAGTGGTGTGAGCATCGGTGTCGCGCCCGCAGGGTAGAGGATCGTGCGGTTGCCAACGGCCGCTCGCCAACACCGTCCCGACAAATCGGTCGGGTTCCAGGCCCAGACTTCGGGCGAATTCGTCGAGGCGGCCTGGCCGAACAGTTCTTCGACAGAACCCCCGAGGACCGCGGCGATCGCCAGCGCGGCGGTGACGGACGGGGCCAGTCGCTCGCCTTCAATGGCCGTGACGGCCGAGCGTGAAATCCCTGCCCGTTCGGCCAGTTCGGCCTGCGTGAGACCGACCGCGGTGCGGCGTTCTTTCACTCGGTTGCGTGTTGAGGCGTCTGTCATGATAATGCCATCGTATGTGATAATCGTGTCATTGTCTCGTGTCAGATCGTTGCAGGGAGACTACGTCATGGTCACTCGAATCCCGCTGTTCGGCTGCGGCCTGCTGTTATTTGCCGCGGCGGTCATGGGAGCGGATGAGAAACCGCCGCGCATCAAACCGCAAGAGGCTCGGCAGAATGTGGGGAAGAAAGTCGAGGTTGTGTTTGAGGTGAAAGGTTCGAAGAACTCGTTGAAGCGGAAGACGGTGTACCTCGATTCGGAAGCCGATTTTCGGGATGAGAAGAACCTGGGGATCGCGATCTCGGAAAAGGGTGTGTCGGATTTGAAGCAGAAACGAAACGTGGACGAGCCGTCTGAATATTACCGAGGCAAGATGATTCGGGTCGTTGGGGACGTCGTAATCGAGGATGAACGGCCTTACATCAAAGTTGATGAGGCTGAGCAGTTGGATTTGTTTGTGGAGTAGTTGGAGTTGAGGAAGAAAAGCGACTGCAAATTGCGAATTGCAAAATGCAAATTGAAAATTGGAAGACGGGGAGAGGATGTTTAAGGCTGTCATGCCTGCACGTGTTGGCGGTTTCACAATAACGTGCACGGCTCGGCGGGAGCCTCGCCCGCCTCGCCCTCCCAGAAGACTACTTTAGCTGGAAACATTGCATCGTGAGCCGTCAGCGTCGAGCTTTTACTCTGATTGAACTGCTGGTTGTGATTGCAATCATCGCCGTGTTGATTGCGTTGTTGCTGCCGGCCGTGCAGCAGGCTCGGGAGGCGGCGCGACGGACTCAATGCAAGAGTCAGTTGAAGCAACTGGGGCTGGCGATTCACAACTATGAGAGCACGCATATGTGTTTTCCGCCGGGTCAGGTTCGGCTTTCGTTTAGTGCTCAGCCGCGCGTGAGAGGATGGTCGATGTACGTGCAACTGCTGCCGTATTTCGACCAGGCCCCGTTATATGGAAAGTGGGATTTTGCTGATCCCCTGGCGAATGAATCGAACGGGAATACGGCGTTCATTCTGCCCGTGCTGGTCTGTCCGTCGGCCACGCTGACTCAGAACCCGTTCACAAAATCGAGCGGAGTGAAGTACGCGATAACTAGTTACGGAGGCAACGGGGGGACTCAATCGCACCCACCGGCATCGACGAGCGGCGACGGGATTTTTGCCGGGACCGGTCCCGCGATTACGACTCCGCCGACAGTCCAGCATGGTTTGATCCGAATTCGGGATGTCATCGACGGAACGAGCAACACGTTGCTGCTGGGGGAGAGAAGCCATCTTGATCCCGTTTACGACGCCTACTATGCCGCTGGCGCGGCAACGAGTCCGATGGCCGGTTATGGCTTCTGGGCATCGGCGGGTGGGCAGTTGGCTCTGACGGACCTGACGATGAGCAGCTTCGGACCGATCAACTATCGGATTCCAGCCGGGTTGGGGACTGTCACCGGTTCTAATGAGGAAAATCTTCGGCTGAACGCATTTGGAAGCCAGCATACGGGGGGAGCTCAGTTTGCTCTGGCTGATGGCAGCGTCCGATTTATCAGCGAAAACGTTGATCGGAACGTGAATCGTGCGCTGGGGACTCGGGCTGGTGGTGAGGTGGTTGGGGAGTTCTAGGCGGGCAGTATATGACCGAGACTTCGTTCTGCCACATATTATGAAGTATTGGAGAGTAAATTATACTTCTGGGGCTAGTCAGCAGGAGGAAGTAAGGCAGCTAGACAAGCGGATGTAAATATGATTTAGTGAGCCATGGCATTATTTTAGTCATGGGTTTACGGTCGGTCCACGCCTATCAAGTGGGGAACATCATGCTTGCGAAGATCCTGCTCATGGTCACTGTCCTTCTGTTGACATCAGAGGCGCAAGCGGCGTCGCTGGTTCGGCTACGGCTGGGATCAAATGCGGATCGCGATTTGCTGCAATTGACGGTGTTGTTTCGATCGAAAGAGGAACCCATTCGTGTCGAGGTGAGAGCGTACGAGTCGCTCGACCGATTGCCAGCAGATCCCCTCAAGGCACAGATTCGTCCGATTGAAGGTCGGGGCGATCAATACCGAGACTCAAATGGAGCGTTCCTGCACAAGCTAACTCTCGCACCCGAAAAAGATGCTTCGTTCGGTATGGCGGATATCGAGATCGAGTACGAGCATCTTAAGCTTGCAGTAGGTTCTCATCACATCGGATATGAGGTCAAAGTCTTTCACGGCGACAGCATTGAGTTCACGACCGCGACTTCGCTGAAGTTGATTGAGATTCTCGATCAGCCCCGCGACATCAAGGTGATCGATATTCGGAACGTGATGGAGACGAAAAATGTGAATGAAACCGTTTTCGTTGTCTCGGCAGACGGAATACTGACCAAGGACACTGTCGAAACAGAGAAAGCGACCTCGGCAGCTTTTTTCGAGACCTTTACGAGGAATAGCAAGTATCTACGACCGAATGACATCGCCAGTGCCGCGCCGGGTGGGATTCAAATTGCCGGTGCAACTGGTGACGGTATAACAATCGTCGGCCGCATCGTCGATTCCCAAAAGATCGGCGTCCTGACGATTGTCGATCCGTTGAACAAGGTCATCGCAGTGAGTTCGGACGGTCTCGAAGTCGCGGCAATCGCAAACACCGCTGCTTCCCCCAATTCGGCCGACGCCAAACGTCAGCAAATGGTTGTCGCAGAGCAGAATCGTGCTCCTTGGATTCCACAGCCGCATATTCCGATTTACTACGCCACGAACCGAAATGTTGCCAAGCCAGCGTCCCGAGGCTCCGATCGCTTTGGAAACGAACTCGCGAATTTGAGTTATGGATCCTGCCTGGCCAGTGTGCCGCTGGTCGTCCATCGTCGCGGTCGGCTCGAACGCCCGGGGTGGTGGGATTCTCCGGATCCCAGTCAGCATTTTCTCGTGGAGCAAGTGAACGCCCTCGAAATCGATCCCTTTTTTGCCGTGATGAAGACGACGCTTTCCAAAGGGAACGCGACCGACGTGCTGCTGTACATCCATGGCTTCAACAACACATTTGAAGATTGCGTACTCACTGCTGCACAAATCAAGCAGGATACGGAATTCAGCGGGACCGTGGTTGTCTTTTCCTGGCCCTCAGAAGGTGTCACGTTCAATTGGTCGAATCTTGAGGGGCCGTACAAACGTGATGAGGATAAGGCGAAGGGTAGCTATGACGTTGTGGCGTCTTTCATTCAAAAGGTGATTGAGCAGCAAGTTGATTCTGGCGGAAAGATTCACATTCTGTCACACAGCATGGGTGGGCGTGTCACGGCGGAAGCACTGCAGATCATTGACAAGAAACTTCCGGCAGGAAAAAAGCTATTTGGGCACCTCGTGTTCGCCGCGCCGGATGTTGACGCCTCCAGATTTGGTTCAGCCCTGCCAGCGATGATTCGCCGGTCGAATGACGTCACCCTGTACTATTGTGAAGATGACCTGGCTCTGATGGCGTCGCGCCGTGTTCATTCTGAGGATCGCGCCGGGCAAGGACGCATCATGAACAATCGGCTGGAATGCGTCGATTGTAAGAAGGCGAATACTTCGTGGCTGGGACACGGTTACTTGGTCGAACGCGACATTCTGCTGGTCGATTTGCAGATGCTACTGATGCTGGACCGTCTGGCAACCAATCGCCGACCTCCACTGCGTGAAAACGTGTATGGTGCCGACCAAAAGTACTGGTTCTTTCCATAGATCAAAGATTACTCAGGTTCTGCCAAGTTTTGCCTTATGGACAAATTGTTGGCTGTCGCCCGAAGCTGAGTTTTTCAACCCGACATCCGTCCACTGAGACTTGAGGAACCGCTTCGGCGTGAGTCACGAACGGCAGTGAATGCCGTTGTTCGTCTTGACCGATCTGGCGGGGGGAGATACCGTTCCGCTGCCGCGTTGTTTCGGTCGCGAACACTGCTGCGCGGAACGCATGTCTGGCTGGGGCAAGGACGCCGATGCCTGGGTTTCAAACACATATCACCGTGAGTACCGCCGTCGGTATTGGTTACGCCGTCTGGGGCGGTACGCAATACGACTTGCCGTTTAGCACCTGTGCTTTGGCTGGTGGATTACTCGCCATTGCCGGGGTCATGCCCGATCTGGACAGTGATACTGGCGTTCCTGCTCGCGAGACCATCGGTTTTGCGGCGGCCATCGTGCCGATGCTGATTTTCAATAAATTGCAAGTCTACGGCCTGACGATTGAACAAATGGTGCTGTTCGGGGCACCGATGTATCTGCTGATCCGCTACGGATTGGGGACCATCTTCAAGTCGGCGAACGTGCATCGGGGGATGTTTCACAGCATTCCTGCTGCGGTCATCGCCGGGCTGATTGGTTATCTGGTTTGTGATTCGGGAGCTCACCTGGTTCACACTTACAAGGCATTCGCCGTGGGGTTGGGGTACCTGGTGCATCTGATTCTGGATGAAATCTGGAGCGTCGATGTGAAGAACGCTCGGGTGAAGAAGTCGTTTGGGACGGCATTGAAGTTCTTCGGTGAAAACACGGGGAACACGATGATGACCTATTGCCTGATGACGTTGTTGCTGATGTTTGCGGCCAACGAACGGACTCAACCCGTCACGCCGACCGCGTTTGCTCGACGGCATGTGGATACCACGATGCAGGCGATCCGGGAGAATGCGAGTAAGTCAGTCGAAGTGCCCGCAACTCCGACGACGCCACCGAAGGCAACGGATTCACCGGCACTTTCGCCAGCGGATAACGGGTGGCAACGACCGAAAGCGACATCCCGACGTACTCGACTGGACGATCCGTGGCGATAGCCTGCGCACCGCAATCTCGAAGGAATTGAAAGATGACCGTTTATGACGGTGTGATGGCTTTGATCGTCCTGTACACAGTAGTGCATGGGTATTTTCGCGGTGCGGCCTGGCAAGTCGCTCCCATCATGTCGCTGGTGCTGGGCTACATGGTCGCGATGCCGATGTCGGTGACGATGGCGCAGTACTTTGGGCCGCCGCCGCTCAATCGGTTGTTCGCTCTGGTGGCGATCTACATCCTGGTTTCGATCACGGTTTACCTGCTAGTGCGCTCGTTCCGTGACGGCGTCGACAAGGCGAAGCTGACTGAAGTCGATCGGCACCTGGGTGCGATCATGGGTGGGATAAAGGGGATTCTGGTCACGCTGGTTGCCACGTGCGCCCTGCTGATCTACTTTCCGCAGATGCGTGAAGTGATCCTGGCTTCGGAAAGCAGCTCGATCGCCTCTAAGGTGATCTCGCGAGTGTACCCGCTGCTGCCGAAGGCGATGCAATCGATTCTCGATCCGTATCTAAAACAACTCGACGGTCAATTGCCGATCGACTTCAACAACACGAATGATGGCTTCCAGGGGACGACACCGTCGGCTCCCACGGCACCGCGACCGAATCCGGCACCGTCGCCGACGTATTCACCAAGTGATCTGTTCAACCTGACACCGACTGCGTCGACACCCGAGTTCGCACCACCGCCAACATCGACCACGCCGACACTGCCAGTTCGGCGGCAGATGCGATCGACGCCGGAACTGCTGGATCCGGCTGAGTATCAGCCGCAGGCGCAGCCACAAGCTCAGCCACAACCGCGACGGCGGCCGGTGATGAAGGCGGCTCAGGAAGACGATCCGTTTGAGGCGGCCGATCCTGATCGGGCGAGTTTGCCACGGTAAGAAACAGAGGAAGAGTTAGCCACGGATTGACACTGATGAAACACGGATAAAGAGAAGACGTGATTAAGAGGAAGCCCCGTTCAAATGCGGGGCTTTCTTCATAATCTGACTGTCTGACTTTCTGGGTCGCTCGTTACTTTGATCTCGTCATGCATTTATCTCTTGGCTGCTAATCCGTGTTGATCTGTGTCAATCCGTGGCTACGTCTTTTCTTCATCCTACATCGTCGAAGAGGGCATCGACGAAGTTGTCGGGGTTGAAGAGTTCCAGGTCGTCGATCTGTTCGCCGACGCCGACGTATTTGACGGGGATGCCCATGCGTTGGCGGATGGCGACTGTGACGCCGCCTTTGGCGGTTCCGTCCAGTTTGGCAAGGATGATGCCGGTGCAGTTGGCGGCTTTGGAGAAGTGTTCGGCTTGGTTGAGGCCGTTCTGGCCGGTGGTAGCGTCGATCACCAGCAGGCATTCGTGAGGGGCGCCTGGGATCTTTTTGTCGACGACTCGACGGATCTTTTCGAGTTCCTTCATGAGGTTAGCTTGGTTATGCAGGCGGCCGGCGGTGTCGATCAGCAGGACATCGACTCCTTCTTTGAGGGCTTCTTCGCAACCGGCGAACGCAACGCTGGCGGGGTCGGTGCCGCTGGGGCGAGTCACAATCGGGCAGCCGAGGCGCTGCGCCCACATGGTCAGTTGTTCGACGGCGGCTGCGCGAAAGGTGTCGCCCGCGGCCAGCATCACTGTCAGGCCTTGTGATCGCAGCAGCTTTGAGATCTTGGCGATTGATGTGGTTTTGCCGACACCGTTTACGCCCGTAATCAGGATCACCGTGGGCTTTTGTTCGGACATCTTCAGGGGGGAGAGCGGACGATTGGGATCCCACGACGCCCCGTCTGTCCCGCACAGAATCTCACGCAGGGTGTCCTTGATTGTGCCCCAGATTTCCGGCAGGACGACGGTGCGGCCGAAGTGTTTTTTGCGGAGTTCGCCGATGATGGCTTCGGCCGCGGCGACGCCGATGTCGGTGCGGATCAGGCGGGCTTCGAACTGTTCCAGCTTGTCATCGTCGAGGATGTCGCCCGACTTAAAGAGGTCGCGGACATCGGTTTGCAGCAGTTGCTTCGTTCGCTGCAGGCCCAGTTTCAGCTTGTCAAAAAATCCCATGATCACTTTCCGTCACGTTGCTATGGTCAATGGCAATCCGCCATCGCTGATCTGATTGAGTTCCATCATGCTGCTGTTTCATCGGAGCAAAAGCCGCTGCGGGATGTGAAATCCAAGCAATTCGGCGGCTTAAGCTTATGGTGAAAACAACTTTCGAGAAGCGGATCATAAAACTCGCCCGGTCGTGGGGCAATTCCCGCCTATACCAATGCGAGTTTCTCGACTAGAATCCTAGCGGCGGATATTGCCGATGGACCGGCATGGGCGGAGGTGCGATGGATCGCGGCTGGCTAGCGTTGATGCTGATTGTGGTGGGAAGCGGCTTGGGTTGCCAGGAGACCCGGTTTCTGTCCTGTCGCACAAGGCAGCCGCGCGTCGAAGCACGATCATACGATTTGCACGATCCCTTTGCGGATGAGACGATTGGTCCCGACACCGCCACTCGACCGCGAACATTTGATATGCCTCGTAACGAGGATCGTAAGAGCTTTGATCTGCGTAACATCCAAGCTTCCGGTGGCGTTAACCCCCCCGTCCAGGCCTATCTGGGTCCAGGCGGCACCAACGTCACGGCCGGTGTGCAAACGCAGCCAATCTGGCGACAGCCACCTCGTAGTGTCCCGATCGCATCTCAGCCAGGGTTCTGGGACGATACGTCACCGCACTACAACGTGGTTCCTCACTGATTTCTTGCCGTTGCGATGGCAGGCTGTGGCTGGTCGATTGTTGCTGGCAGTGACGCTCGTCTGCGCGATGATTCAGCCGGTCCTTGCTCAGCCAGCGACGACTCGCAATCTGGAATCAAAAGCGGCAGAGATGATTCTGCCGGAGACGCAAAAGGCGATCGATCGCGGACTGGCGTACCTTGCCAACCGCCAGCATCCGGACGGGTCGTTTGGTTCGGGCACGACTTATAAACGCAATGTGGCCGTCACGGCTCTGGCCGGAATGGCCTTTCTGTCGGCGGGTCATACGCCAGGGCGAGGTACCTACGGCAAGAACGTCGACAAGGCGATTGAGTTCGTGTTGTCGTGTTCCAAGCCGAGTGGCTATATCGTGCGCGACGACAGCACGGGACATGGCCCGATGTATGGCCATGGGTTCGCAACGCTCTTTCTGGCGGAAGTCTATGGCATGAGCCCCAGCAAGGACGTGCGAGACAAGCTGAAGGGGGCGGTGCAACTGATCGTCAATTCGCAGAACCGCGAAGGGGGCTGGCGTTATGATCCTGATGGTAAAGATGCCGACGTCTCGGTGACGGTTTGCCAGATGATGGCCCTGCGCGCCGCTCGCAATTGCGGGATTGCGGTGCCGAAGACGACTGTCGATCAATGTGTCGAGTATGTGAAAAAGTGCCAGAACACGGATGGCGGGTTTCGTTACCAACTGCTGATGCGGCCGCAGAGTGATTTTCCACGTTCGGCAGCGGGCGTGGTAACATTGTATACGGCGGGGATGTCTGAAGGCCGGGAGATCGACCGCGGCTTGGCGTATCTGCTGCGCTTTCCACCCGGAGGTGATCTGGTTCGGTACGACGCTCACTATTTTTACGGACAATACTATGCCGTCCAGGCGATGTGGCATGCCGGGGACGAGCGATGGCAGCAGTGGTATCCTTCGATTCGCGATGAATTGACGAAGCGTCAACTTCCCGAGGGAAGCTGGTCCGATTCCTTGATCAACAACGAATACGCGACCGCCATGGCCTGCCTGGTGTTGCAGATGCCCAACAACTACCTGCCGATTTTTCAGCGATAGCATGCACACACGAATTGAGCTGGGACTGCTGGTCTGGGGCCTGCTGGCGATGCAAGCGGCCGCGGCGGAGGTCGTGACCGTCACCGACGCTTCGGGTAAGACGACAGCCGATGCCACACTGACGGCGTGGTCTGCCGAGCAGGTCGTCGTGCTGTCCGAGGCTGCGGTGACGTTGCCACTGGATGACCTGTTGTCGATGACCTTTCATCACGAGGGCTTGCCGCTGGCGGGTGGTGATCCGCTGGTGATCCTGGCGAACGGCGATCGGTTGGTCGTGCGGCCGGTCGGTGTGTTCGAAGATGTGCTGACAGCCACGTGGTTCAAGATCGCGTCGAAGTCAGCTCTGAAGTTGCCGCTGGAAAATGTGGCGGCGATCATCTTCGATCTGCCGGCCGCGGCGGATGATCGCCAACGACTGTTTGCCGATCTGCAAACCATGCCGTCTGGTGAAGATGTGGTCTTGCTGGCTAATGGAGACCGCGTGAAGGGGGAGTTTGAACGACTCGACGGCGCGTTCGTGCAACTGAAGAGTCCCTCCGGATTAATCAAGATGGATCGCAGTCGAGTCCTGGCGATTCGCATCAACCCCGATCTGACGAGTGCTCCCAAAATCGCAGGGCGACGCCAAGTGGTCTCGCTGCGAGATGGATCACAATTCACTGCGCGCAGCATTCAGCTTTTGGATCGCGAATTGAAATGCACCACGTTCGCGAAACAGGACTTACTGATACCCGTCGCCGATTGCCTGGCCTGCCACGTTTATGGGGCTCGAGCGATTCCGCTCACCGATCGCGAGCCGATTGAGACCGTGTTCGCTCCGTACCTTTCAAATCAGTGGCCCGTGATAAAGAATGCCAACGTCCTGCGCGGGCCGCTCGCATTGCGCGGTGTGGCATATAGCACCGGCTTGGGGGTTCATAGTCGTTCACTGGTCACCTATCAGCTCGATCCCCAGGATCGCGAGTTTCGAGCTGTCGTCGGGATTGATGACAGCGCGGGCGGGAAGGGGAGTGTTCGGTTCGGCATTGAACTGGATGGCAAACGAGTCTGGGACAGCCCGGAACTGACAGGGAAGTCGCAACCATTGCTAGTCCGCCCCGTCTCGCTGACGGGCGCCAAGAAGCTGACTCTGATTGTCGACTTCGGGGCGAAGGCTGATATTTCTGACTATGCGGATTGGTGCGATGCGGTGGTGATTCGGTGGTGATTCGGTGATAGGTGGTGGCCTCTTCATCTTGATGGTCAATGCCTGAGCCTCAGGTGCATTCAATGCAAAGTCTGGCTCACCGGCAGGAGTTTGGTCCTGTTGGCATGAGTAATTGTCTGCTGCCGGGCTTCAGCCGGCATCTGTGTCTGCCACCAGCTTTAGCTGGTGGTCTCTGCTTTTCCCTCTGTCTCTTTTAGCCGGACTTCAGCCGGCTTCCTCTGATTTGATTTCATGGATCAGAGACTAATATAGTATGCTCTTCCGACTACCTAATAGTTGTTGTGGGAGGTCATACAATGTCGAGCCATGTCTTTCACGAAATCTATCTGCACCTCAACTGGCACACCAAGGACAACTCACCATTGATTACTCCACACCTTGAGCCAGCAATTCATGACTATCTGAAGGAACGATGTCGACAAACCAAAGGCGTCTATTTCCATGGGATCGGCGGCACAGCAGATCATGTTCATCTTGCAATAAACATTGAGCCCTTTGTCACAATCAGCGCCTTGGTTGGGGAGCTGAAAGGTGCCTGCTCACATGAAATCAATGAACAGCAGCGAATGAAGGCTCTGCAATGGCAGCGAGGATTTGGTGTCGTGAGTTTTGGGCTTAAGCAACTTCCTTGGGTTCAGGACTATATTGCCAATCAGAAGCAGCATCATGCCGTTGGCCATGTCTTTGATCGGCTAGAGCGAACTGAGTTTGATGAAGAGGAAGCCGGCTGAAGTCCGGCTGGAAGAAAAGAAAGAGGAGTACATGTACCACCAGCTGAAGCTGGTGGCAGACGAAGATGCCGGCTGAAGCCCGGCAGGAGGAGGAGTGCAGACGTTTCTTGCTAGGCGAGAGAGCGCCTATCCGTTTTGGGAGTTGCTGTTGTGGGTGTCCCCGCTGATTTGGTTGTTGCTGTCCCTAACCCTGATCATCGTAGGGGCCTTCATGATGCAGCGCAAAAAACAAAGGTGACTGACGGTCCGCTACATTCCTCAGGTTCATTTTCGGAGGACGATCCTCAATCTTGGGTCAGCCGACCACCCCTCATCACTTCGCGGGCAACATCACATTCGCGGGTTGGGGGCCGTCGAGCACGATCTTGGATTTGACTCGGCTCAGGATCTCTCGCACGGTTTCGATATAGAGACGTCTTAGAGTGAGATCGCGTGACTCGGTATAGTCGCCGTTGCGTGAAGTGGCGTCGAGTTGGATCTGGTCTGCTAGTTTGACGAAGCGGTCGGCGGAGCCTTTGGCGCTGGAGATTCTGGTGCCTCGTTCGCGTTCGGCGTTGTCGACGATCTGTCGGGCGTCGGCTTGGGATTCGGCGAGCTTTTGTTCGGCGTAGCCGCGTG
The DNA here is from genome assembly GCA_903840265.1 of uncultured Schlesneria sp. Lineage (GTDB taxonomy): Bacteria > Planctomycetota > Planctomycetia > Planctomycetales > Planctomycetaceae > Schlesneria. Next base: position 41,094 of record CAIMFH010000146.1, read on the forward strand.
CTTCATTGATGGAGCGGGCCATGTCGGCGCGGGCGTTGGAGACGTCGAGGAACTCAGCCTTCACGCGCGGTGGGGGTTCGGCGCGATCGATCGTGACCTGCTCGACATCACAACCCAGGCGTTGCTCGCGCGCTGCCGATCGAACGGCGGTGAGCAGGCGGTTGTTGAGTTCCGCCAGGCCTTGTGTATGGACAAAGTCGACACCACTGCGTGAGACGAGGTCGGCGATCATGGTCTCGACCAGGGATCTTAGTCGTTGTTCAGGCGTGTCGCTGCCATACAGCCACTGGGCGAGGAATTCTTCGGAGACTCGATACTGCACGGCGACCTGCAACTGCAGCAGATTGCGGTCGCCGGTTAAAAAGGTTGTGGGTTGCGATGTGGCGGGGGACAAGAAGGCATTGGCGGTGTCGGTTGCTTCGCCCAGTGTGAGTGTGCGGATCGCGTTCAAGTTGACTCGATCGACTTTGGCAAATGGCCAGGGAAGATCGTATTGCAGGCCACTGCTGCGGGCGGGCCAGGTGGCTCGGCCGAATCGACGTACGACCGCGACTTCGTTTGCCGGGACCGTAAAGAATCCCGTGAGTAAGTAGCCGATGATCAGTCCGACGCAAGCAATTCTGCCGGCCAGAGGACTTTTCTGAGGAGTCGACGCGGTCACTGCGATTTCTCCGCCGCGGAACCGGTCGGACTATTCGCTGGCTCCACTGCTGAGGGGGCAGGTTCCGTGGCGCGACGTTCCGGCGAAGGACTTGTCGGAATGCCATCGACCAATAGTTTTAAGAGGCTGTTAGAGGCTGAGAGGACCAGGGTCGTTCGCTCGTTCAAGATCTGCTTGTATGCTTCCAGTGTCTGCAGTGTGGATGCAAATTGAGGATCGCGAGCGTGGGCTTCGTTCAGGATGCGGATGGCATCGGCGTCGCCGTCACCTCGGATGCGTTCCGCTTCGGCGTTCGCCTTCGCGAGCAGTTCGCCCGCCTGGCGATCGGCCTGGCTGCGGATCATGCGGTTTTCGGCGAGGCCCGCGCTGCGGTAGCGTTCGGCAATCTTCTGCCGTTCGCTGCGCATTCGCTCGAAGACGGCTCGCATGTTGCCGACGGGAAGATTCAGGCGACGGATGCGCACATCGACGATCTCAATCCCTTGTCGGTCCTGGAGGGAATCCGATTCATCCGCGCGCTGCATCAGTTCGCGACGAATCTGGGCCGAGACCTTTTCGAGCGCGCCTGGCGACGCGGTCGGGGCGGCTTCCGAATCGGCAGCGACGAGCAGGTCGGTCAGTTCACTGCGGCCGATCTGTTCGGTCATGATCGATTGCAGGCGACTCGACAGGCGTGCCTCCGCGACTTCGATGCTTCCCAGGCTGCGATAGAACCGGACGACAGGATGGGACTCGGCGTTCTTGGCGTCCCCGTCGCTGACTTTCCACAGGACATAGGCTTCGACGGTGACGTTCTTGCGGTCATGCGTGAACGCTTCGCGACCCGCAGGGGACAGCAATTGAAGTCGGCGATCGAATCGGCGGACGGTATCGACGGGCCAGGGCCACTTGAACTGCAGCCCACATTGCTCGGGGCGGTCGTACACGGCGACGAGACGGCCGAAACGGGCGACGATGACGAATTCGGTTTCGTCGACGAAGATGATCGAGGTGGAAGCGAGCAGGCAGACCGCGATCACGAGCATCCACTTCCCAAGGCGGGAAAGGGAGGCCGTGGAGGTTTTCGCAGGTGTCGCGGTCGATGACATCAGTGGCTTGCTCGGGATTATCTATGGGCGGCTGCATTAGTTCGGTGACACTGTTTCACCGGTTTCGGGTGGCCGTGTCTGCAATCGAAGACACGGCCTTGTCGAAGACTCCAAAACCGTGGCACCCAATCTAAGCAAATCGGTGCTAACAAATCGGGGACTGCCGAATTTGGAACTGTGATTTTAGGAGGGGGACTGGACCGGACGCAATCAGCATCTGCTCGCGGCGCAAACAGATCGGGCGTATACTGCGGCAGACTCGTTACAGCCAGAACGCGAAGGAGAATTCTGCATGTTGCCGTTGCTGATCGCTTTGTTAACTGCCGGGCCTGTGGAAACCGATACCGCGGCTGAGGCCAAACATTTGGCAAATATTCGGCAGGTGACCAGCGGTTTGCCTCGAGCAGGCGAAGGCTATTTCTCGCCCAATGGCGAATCGATTGTCTATCAGGCGTACCCGGTCGGGTATCCGTTCTATCAGATCTATCTGCAGAAACTCGACGAACCGACTCCTCGATTGCTCAGTACTGGTCGCGGTCGCACGACCTGTGCTTATTACTCGCCTGACGGCGAAAAGCTGATTTTTGCGTCCAGCCATCTGGATCCAAAGATCGAGGAGACGGAACTGAAAGCTCGTGAAGAAGCGGCCAAGGGAGGGCGTCGCCGGTACATGTGGGACTTCGATCCGTATATGGATATTTACGAGATCAAGTTGAACGGGACCGGCCTGCGTCGTCTGACGGATACCGACGGCTATGACGCCGAAGGAAGTTTTTCGCCCGATGGCAAGCAGATTGTGTTTACGTCATCGCGTGACGGTGACCCTGATCTGTACGTCATGGATGCGGATGGATCGAACGTTCGCCAACTGACGAACACTCCCGGTTATGACGGCGGTCCGTTCTTTTCGCCGGACGGAAAATGGGTCATCTTCCGATCAGATCGCCAGAAGGAACACATGCTGCAGTTGTTCATGATTTCGGCAGACGGCAAGACCGAAGTGCAACTGACCGACAATCTGGAGCAGGTCAACTGGTGTCCGTACTTCCATCCGAGCGGCAAGTACCTGATCTGGTCGGGGGCCGATTACACTCGCGGGCCCGCGACTGCTCATTTCAATCTATTTTCGCTGGATTTGGATTGGAGCGGCGAGAAGCCCAAGGCTGGGGAAGTAAAGCAGATTACTCATAGTACGGCGGCGGATGTGTTGCCGGTGTTTAGTCCGGACGGGAAGAAGATGATGTGGACATCGACTCGGACGCCGGATGGGACGAGTCAGTTGTGGATGGCGGATTGGTTGCGTCAGAAGTAGGTGCGAAGAAGAGTTTTCACGCGAAGCCGCGGAGTAGAGAGATGAAACCGGATGGTCGCAGTGGCCTTTGCGGCACTCAGATTTCTTTGTAGTGACGCGAAGACACTGGCGGCTCAAAGCTGCCGCCAGTGGCCCCCGGCGCGCAACTAGGTCAAGATGATTGTCGAACGTCGATGATACATCGAAAAGTTATGCTGACGCATAACCTACGAAGATGCGCCAATTTTCAAGCAGTTCTGTTCTGATCGGCGTAGGGAACGCATTCAAAAGGCTCGTCTTTTGGTAAATTGGACGGGGCCTCGCAACCACCTTCGGCGACATTGGTTCTTGCCGGGCAGGTGGTTACGTCCTTTAGCGAAGTGGAAATTCATCAAGATGTCAGATCGCTGGTCGATGTCGAAGCAACTGTTGTGCTGGCTGATTTTGGCCGCGATTTGCGGTTGTAACAAGACGCCCGCTGGGGGCGGTAGTTCGGCTGAAACCGGCGAAGTGAGCGAACAGGACGCGCAAACAACCAGCAAACGCATTATCCCGATTCGGCGCGATGTGAAGGAATTGGACGGGAACTGGGTCATGGTGGTGACTCAGCAGGGGCGCGATCATTACATCTGGCTATGCAATTTCAAGAAGGATTCGGCAGGCAAGATCGAGGTCAAGCTGACGGACGCGGGCCAGATGGCTCCGTTGGAACCGAAGCTGGATCTGGCGGAAGTGACTGCGAAAACGGTGCATCTGCAGGTGACCAACAAGTCGGCCGTGCTTGATTTTGTGGGCGAGTTCGAGGGAGGGGCGATTCGCGGCACGCTGTCGCCTGGAAATGGTGAAGTCTATGCTGCGCGGTTGCTGCCGGCCGATGCTTCCAAGCTGGCGGACTATGTCACAGACGCGTTGCCCCCCGCGGCGGACGTCTACATGACCACGATCAAGAAAATGGGGAATCAGCCTGAACCAAAGGCTATTCTGCAGATCGCTCGAGAATATCGCACCAGCCCGCTGTCGCTGGACACGATTTTCGGACTGCTGTCGCTGAGTTCTCGTGCTGGTTTTGATGATCCCACGGTGCTGGAAATCATCAACCAATACATTGAATTGTCAAAGGTCTGGGGACCGCGCATGCAGGCGCAGGCCGAACTGCTGACGGCTCAACAACTGGTCACCTCCGGACGGCTGACGACCGAAGCGATCAAGCATTTGGATGAAGCTGAAAAATTGGCTGGTGAAGGTAACACGGCCATCAAGTCGCGAGTTCAGGTCTTCCGTGAACAGGCCGAGATCACGTTGGCATTGGCCAAGAGCCGATCGAAATCTGATGAAGAGCGTGCCGCGGCCAACACAGAATTACTGCCTGCATTGAAGAAGCAGCCCTACAACGCCGAGATCCTGGTCGCCTTGGGTGACTACGCTGCGGCGCATGATCAACGAGAAGCGGCGATCAATTACTATTCGTCCGTCGTCGCCTTGCCGCTGCTGGAACAGTTCGTTCTCGCTCGACGTGCCGGCCAACCCCCTGGTGATCCAACCCCCAGTGATCTCCTGCGCAAGCTGTGGTCGGACCAGCACGCCAATGAGGACGGCCTGCAAGAGCACCTCGAGAAGGTCTACAGCGAGGCTTTGTCTCAAATGAGAGACGAGCTGCGCGGCAAAGGGCCGGCAGTGCCGCCAGCCGATAGCGGCGATCACACGGTCCTGGTTGAATTCTTCACCGGAGCACAAATGCCGCCCGCCATTGCGACGGAAATCGCGATGGACGCCGTGCGAGAAACGTATCCGACATCGCAAGTGATCACGTTGCGCTATCACCAGCATATTCCTGGGCCAGACGGACTGGTGAATCAGGACAGCGAGGATCGGCTCGCTTCTTATGAACAGGGTCGCGTGCCGCTGGTGGCCTTGGACGGAGCGTTGTTGAATCCCGATCAAGTCCCCTACAGCGGTTTTATGCAGGCGAGTGCGACCGCGTATTCGATCTTTCGTACCGTGATTGACGCCAGGCTGAAGCAGTCGACGCCGATTCGCATTCAGTTGTCGGGCAAAGTCGAAAACGACGAGTTGATGGTCGAAGCTTCGGCCACCGGAATGAAAGAAGAAGACCTTCCGTCACTGCGGCTACGGTTGGTGTTGGCTGAGGAATCCGTCGACGCCGTGTTGCCCAACGGGATGCGACACCATGCGATGCTGGTGCGAGAGATGCCGGGTGGAGCTCGCGGTGTGGCGGTAAAAAAGGGCGAGTTGAAGTTTTCGCTGTCGATGCCGGTCGGAGAACTACAGCAGCGATTGGACGAATACTTGAGTCGCTACGAAACCGGAAACAAGATCCAATTGCCGGCGAGTGCAAAGCCCGCCATTCGGGGTCCGTTGTACCTGATCGGCATGGTTCAGAATGACAAGCTCAACCCCAGCCGCCCCGATTTTGGACGTGCGATTCTGCAGTCGGCGATCGTCCCGGTCACGGGGTTCAGTGCTGCGGCACCAGTTAAGGAAACGACCGAGCCTGCGGCGACGCCCACAGAAAAGCCGTCACCAGCGGCAGTCGTGGCGCCGGCTGAAGCGTCACCGCCGGCTCCGGCGCTGCCAATGGAATAGGGTGGCAGCCGGGCTGAGATTCCTTAAAGTAGACTTCTCGCTTTGCGAGTATTAAGCCGGTGTCTGCGACGCCATCAGCGCCATCCCGTTCCGCTGTTTCAGGGGGGCGCGGATTCGCAGTTGGCTTACATCTCGCCGGAGCGAGAAGGCTACTTGAAGACACGGCACACGGAGTGTGCCTACTACTTTGATAAGGCAACAGCCAATCAGCTGGGCAGCAGGGCAGCCAAGTCTGCGTGTGGGCGAGCGATTACGTCGGCCAGGATCAGCTTGCCACCCAGGCGTTCGACGGTCTGGCGACCGACTTCGATCGCGGTTTGAACGGCGGCAACGTCGCCACGGATCATGATCGTGACGTAGGCGGCACCGATCTTTTCTTTACCGGCCAGCGTCACATTCGATGACTTCAGCATGTCGTCGGTGGCATGCAAAGCGGCGACGAGACCTTGTGTTTCCAGCAATCCGAGGGCATTGGTCATGATCGTGGCATTCTCTTTGGGTATTCGCGAATCGTAAACACCAAGCAGGGGACTTAGAACGGGTTTCGAGTTGGCCAGTTTCAGGGTGACATCGAGCGGTGCGGCCATCACCGAGTACATGGCCGAACTTCCCATCCGCTGGGCGAGTTCCATGCCATGTTCGGCTGCGGCGCGAACGTCGGCGACCGAACCGACCAGCTTCAGGCATTGAGCAGCACCGTCGGTGCTTTCGATGCCCATGATTCGAATGTTGGCCATTTTCGAGCAGGCATCGGCGACGATGAACGACGGCGCGAGATAGTTAACCTCCAGCAGGGCCAGACTCAACGAGCCACTCATCCGTCCATCCTTCCGCCAACCGCATCGGCTGATTTTTATCGGGCAGCCCCAGCGGGCAATTTAAATAGCATTCCAGACTCTACCGTGACTTGTCGGCTTCCGGCGGGGTCTAATTGTAAAAGAACTGCATTCTGATGGGCGCGGGTGAATGGGTCAACTTTGCCGGCAAAATCGGTTGGCCCATTTGCCCGGCGATTTGAAATCGTGACGGTTTTAGTGACAAAGCGCAAACCACGCCTTTCCCAAAGCGGCAGGGGCTTGCCACTCGCCGCCGCGGGAATGACGATTGTGCGGCGGGGACGCCAGTTGCGCCGTGAAATGATGGTTGTGCGTTCAGAAGGCGGCGAAATCGGCAGTTTTAACGCATCAGTTTGGACTATTTGATGTGGGGGGCCACGTTGATTTGACCTGTGAGGGATGTGACGTAAGTTCGATTCGTTACTCGTGCGAACGTCAGACGAAAGATTGTCCCCAAATCTGTCAGACTCGCCTCACCGGATGAGATGTGCAATATGAGCGTTGTAGCGGATTTTCCGACGAACGAGATCACCCCAGCTCCCGCGTGGCGGACGAGTCCACCTCGATCCAACGCCGAGATTCGGGTGCCGCGGATGCATTCGTCCGAGTCTTCTCGCGCATTGCTGGGACTGCTCAGGCTGTCGCAAACGGCGGCCAGCGAACTGAATGATGGAACGGCCGATGCGACATTTGCCGGCGTGATCAGCAAAAGTGTGCTGCGGTCGTTGTTGGGGACACTGCACCACCGTCATTACCTCACGCTGCGGCACAGTCGCCGGGTGGCATTGGTCGCATTTGGGCTGGCCAATCATCTGGGCTGGGACGGGCGACAGTTGCGAGTTCTGGAAGTGGCCGGGTTGCTGCACGATATCGGAAAAATCGGCGTTCCCGACACGGTGCTCGAAAAGCCGGCTCGTCTGAGTCCCGACGAACTGGAACTGATTACGCTACACAACAACGTCGGATTCGACCTGCTGCAGGCCTGTCGTGTAGACCGTCAGGTTCAGGACGTGATCAGCCAATCACAGCAGTCGTATTGTCCGGACTTGGAGTCACGCGACCAGACGTTGGGGAACGAGCTGAACATGGGAGCTCGCATCCTGGCCGTGGCGGATGCCTATGATTCGCTGGCGACGGAGCAGCCGCATCGCCGGGCCAAATCACATCAAGAGATCATGGAAGTTCTGACGGAGGGATCGGGGACGCAGTTTGATGCCAATGTGGTGAGTGCTCTGGCTCGCTGGGTTCAACAGGACGGTCCGCCGCTGGCCTCTGCTGCCGATGACGACCTGGTTCCGACCTCGAATGGTCCGATCGAGGTGTCTGAAGCCGATTCGATTGGGCTTATCTTTTCGTATCTGCACACTGTCGAGAGACTTTACGATGGCTTCCATCTGGTTGACACAGACGGTCGCATTCTGATCTGGAATCGTCGCGCGGAACGACTGCTGGGCCGATCGGCCGAACATATGCTTGGTCAGCGGTGGTCGGGCGATGCCCTTGGTTACCGCCATCTGAACGAAAGCCCGATGCCGACGGCCGAGATGCCGATGTTGCGTGCCATCTCAACCGGGAAGACATCGCTGATGTCGATGCTGGCTCGTAATGCGAACGGGCAGTCGGTGCAGATCGAACTGCAAGCGGTTCCGTTGTTCGACGAACAGGGAAAGCTACAGGGGGTCGCCGAATTTTATCGTAACTTGACGGATGACAGCGGTCGGCAATCTCGTAGTTTCCGCGATCTCAAGCTGGCTGCGACTCGAGACGCCCTGACGAATGTGGCGAATCGTCGCGAGCTTGAGAATCAAATGAATGCGATGGTGACTGAGTTCAACGACAGAAGTCGCGAGAAGTTCAGTGTCATCTTCGCCGATGCGGATCACTTCAAACGCGTGAACGATACTTTCGGTCATGGCGTCGGTGATCAAGTGCTGATTGACTTCGCTCGTCTGCTAACGCAAGAGACCTATTCGGGGGAACTTGTCGGTCGATACGGCGGCGAGGAATTCGTGGTGCTTTGTCCGGATACGAATCTGGAAGAGGCATTCCGCCGTGCGGAGCGATTGCGCACGACGTTGCGGAAGTCCAAGATTGGCGGCATCGATCGGCTGCGAGTGACGGCGTCATTCGGGGTCGCTCAGGCGGAACCAGGCGATACGGTCGACAGCCTGCTTCGTCGAGCCGACAAGGCGTTGTACAAGGCGAAGGCAGAAGGACGCGATCGCACCTGTTCGTTCACGACGGTCGATCTGCTGAATGCAGACAAGCCTGAGAGTAAGCCAGCTCCATCGGCGAATCCATTCTTGTGTGAAACACGGTTCACGGCGATCGTCGCTTCGGACATGGTTTCGTACAAGCTGGGGGGCTTCGTGAATGATCACAAGGCGAAGCTGAAGACTGTGACGACCGAACGCGTGGTAATGTTGATCGGCGACACGGGTTTGCTGGCTTCGATGAATCCCTTCAATCGCGAATTCGCGCTGGAGCTTGATCTGGCGTTGGACGGCCTCGCGGACGCCATCGCGAAACGTGGGGTGCCTCGCATCCAGTTTGGGGTGACGATCCGCCCACATCGCCGAGTGCGAAACTCGGCAGAATTCCAGAAGCAGGCGAATCGGCTGATCACGGATTTGAAGCGGTACTTCGTCGCCGAGTAATCGCGAGCGTCGCGGAATGCCGTTTTGGTGTCGCGACGCAGCATTTTGTGCCGATGGTTTGAGCTCAAACCGTCGTTTTGGCCACTCCGCCACCACCTCGAATCTCGCGAAATGTGAGATTTGTGTTTAGGTTGTGAAATTGGTGTGAGTATGGCCGGGCAGTACTTGCCCCTGCGGTGCGATTTCGGAAAATCTGCGCCATCCGCACTAGAGCGGTCGCGGTCCGTAGACCCTCGCTCTCGCTATCCCATCCGTCAGGCAATTTGATTTTCGTTTCGCGCTGCCGAAGCAGTGGCGTGGCGGCTTGGCAGATGGCGAGTCCCTGAAGGAGTTCTGGAATGTCAGATCAGTGGTTTTACCGTATGTTCGGCGAACAATTCGGTCCCCTGCCGCTGGAGAAGCTGAAAGATCTGGCGGACAGCGGCACGATCCAGGCGCTGGATCAAGTGCGTCTGGGTTCCAGCGGATCGTGGGTCGCTGCGGCGACCGTTGATGAATTGGAACTCTCGACCAGCGAACGCGGTGGATCATTGGCGGTGGCGACGCTCTCGGACTTTGATATTTCGACTCCGCAAGCGGTGAGTGACGAGTGGTTTTGCCTGCTGGGCGATCATGAACTGGGCCCGCTGAGCTTCGATGAGATCTTGAAGTATGCCGAACAAGAACAGTTGAGTGCCGACGATCAGGTGAAGCTTGGATCTGGCGGAAAATGGCGCCGCGCCGGTTCGATCGGTCGACTGATGGCCGCGCTGCCTTATAAAGCTCATGAAAAGACGATTGTCCGCAGACCTGCACCGGTCGAGAAGCCCGCCAAGTCAAATCCGAAGATGGCTGTCGTGGCGGCGGCCGCACCAGCGCCCGTTATCGCTCCGGCACCAGTCGCGATGCCTGACCCGGAAATGACCTACCGCCTGGCGTATGAACAGGCGAAGGCGAAAGTCGCCGAATCGATGCTGGCGCAGGCTGACGCGACGTTTAAGGCTGCGGAAGAGCAAGCGCAGGGTCTGGTGGCTTGGGCCACTGCTCCGAACGTCGATCGCTTCTGGTGGGGCTGGTCCGGTGGTGTGGAATTCGGTCCTGTGGAATTCACGCAGGTGTATGGCCTGGCCAAATCCGGTCAATTGAAGCCATCGGATTTCGTCCGCAACGGGCAGTACTCGCAATACGTGCCCGCCTCGAACATTCCCGGCCTGCTTCAAGCGGTCGAGCTCATTACTCGAGCGGCCGCTGCCAGAGATCTGGCGCGGTCACAAGCTCAGGCTGCCGCGTCACTCGCCACTCCTCCCTCTGCAGCCGACACCGCGAAAGCGATCAAGTCGGCAGTGATGTCGACTGTCAGCGAGCCAATGACCAAGCCGAAGTCAAATCCTACTATTCCGATCCCAACGGCGGCAGCGTCGAATGCAACGGCATCACCAAGCCGTCAGGCACCCATATCGGATCCCCAGATCGCGATCAGAACATCCGCGCCTGTTGAACCGGATCGCGTTCCCGAGCCTGCTCCCGAACCAAGTCGGCCAAGCTATGCGGGTTCGATGAGTGGTGGCTACGCCTCCATGGGGAGCGGGTCCAGTTCGTCGATGAGCACCTATGGAATGAACCGGCCGGCGCCGACTCCCGTGAAGTCCTATCCCAAGAAGCGGGTTTCGGACAGCACCTGGTTTTCGGACATGCTGGAAACCTTGAAGGAGCCCAAGGCAATCGGCGGTGCCTGCGCCATTGCACTCGTCGCCTTGATTTTCGGTTGGGGATATCTGCCAAAGAGCCGCGGTGCGGATATCAAACGCTATCAGGTCTTGACGCAGCTGCTGCAGGAAGCCCAGTCGAAGCGGTCGAGTCCAGCGGAATTGACAGCCATCCAGAATAAAATGACGAAGGTAGGGAAAGAGATGGCCGCCGAGTTGAAAGACAAAGCCAGCCCCTATGAACCCGCCAAGCAATGTCTGTTGTGGGCGTCTCGCGATGAAATCCCGCGCATGGTGGCTGCTGGTTTTGCCACGGAATCGATTCACGAAAAGAACTTCGCTGCGAAACTCAATGAAGCCGCCATCGAACTGGGATTGAAGCCACGACCGCCCGTCGATCTCGCGGCACTGGCTGCCCGAGCGAACGAAGACTGATTCGAAGGCAGTGACGAGTGACGCGAAGAATGCGGAGAGGTGAAAATCCAAAAAGGCGGCGGGGCTTGGGTCGGGATGTGACTCGCGTGCAGGCGGTTATCAGCGCGGAGTAGCAAAGGAAAACCGGACAAGTCCTGAGACGGCTGCTCGCGTTCTTCGTGGCGGCTTGGTGGCTTTGGGCTAGAGACGCTCGCTATAGGCGACAAATCGACGCAGCCGCATTTAACCGGTCACATTCCCTCCGCGACAGCGCCGCTTCGCGTGAGATCGGTGTTTGTCACTCCCTTCCTGTGACACAAGTCCCTATTGAGTAATACGTTACCTGTCACAAGGGACACGTTGACCGAACTCCTCACCGCAGATACACTTCCGGCCCGCGCCAGGAAGGCGCGTTCCGCTTGGCAAGGAAGCGCGCATGAGTGCGGTCCCCGAAACTTCGATTGTCTCTGCCTCACGCGTCGCGCAACTGCGTGAAGCGCGCGAGATCATTTTACATGAAGGCCAGGCGCTGCTCGCTTTGGCTCGTCGTTTAGACACGCGGTTCTGTGATGCGGTTGAGATGCTGGCGAGTTGTCGTGGAAATACGCTGGTGACCGGCATCGGCAAAGCAGGGCTGATCGGACGAAAGATCGCAGCGACTCTTTCTTCAACAGGAACGCGAGCTCATTTCGTGCATCCCACCGAGGCGCTGCATGGCGACTTGGGATGTATCGGTCCGGACGATGTCTGGCTGATGCTGTCCAACAGTGGGGAGACAGAAGAGATCTGCCGGTTGCTGCCCTTGATCGCCGATCAGCGGCTGGCCGTGATCGCCATTACGGCCAGCGATGCCAGTACGCTTGGTGCGGCAGCAGATGTGACGATCCAACTCGGGCGGATGGTGGAAGCCGGGCTGCATGGACTGGCTCCGACGACCAGCACCGCCGCGATGCTGGCTGTAGGCGATGCCTTGGCGCTCGTGATCAGTCAGGTGCGAAATTTCACACCGCAACAGTTCGCCGTGTTCCATCCGGGTGGTAGCCTGGGCCGCAGGCTGGCATCGGTCAAAGACATTATGCGGGCGGGTGATCAGGTTCGCATTGCCAGTGAATCCGCCACGATTCGCGAAGTGTTTGTCACGTTGGCGCGACCGGGCCGGCGGACGGGTGCCGTGATGCTGGTCGATGCCGACGGACGCCTGTCAGGACTGTTCACGGACAGCGATCTGGCCCGACTGCTGGAGCATCATCGGGATCAGCAGTTCGATCGGCCGATCTCCGAAGTGATGACGAACAAGCCGTTGACAATCAGCCCTGATGCCATCTTGGAAGAAGTCTTGCAGCTATTGGGGGCTCGTCATGTCAGCGAACTGCCAGTGGTTGATGCTGCGGGGTGTCCCGTGGGACTGATCGATATCACCGACTTGATTGGACTCGGTTGAAGTACCGATTCGAAGCTGATCCCGCCCTCGTCGAGCTCACTGTGAGTATCTGATCCTTCCATGCATGCCCGCCTGCTCTTCACGATCGCGACAGTCGCCTGCCTGCTGGGGACGTACGCTGTCTACGCCGTCGTCACCAGGCCATTCGTGGTGATTCCGGAGATCCCCGAGAAGCGAGTCGACATGGCCGAGCATGCCATGGCGCATCGCCCGGCAGAGAATGTCCGTGTGGCGAAGGCTCATCTAGCCGAGTTGAGCTGGGCCTCAGAATCGCAGTACATGATGCGATCGGGGCAGTCGTTCATCTACACCGAGAAATTTGAACATATTCCTGGCGATAACAAAATTCGTTTTATCCCCTTCGCGATGGTCTGGCTGCAAAAGGACAAAGAGGGTCGCGAGAGTGCCGTCTCATTGGTTAGCGATTCCGCACTGGTCCGGTTCGCCTCGGGCTTCGATGGGTCGAATCCCAATCCCGGTCGTGTCGTGGGGGCCGTCTTGGACGGGGAAGTTCAGATGAAGGGGTCCGACGGCCTGGCGATCGAGGGGAAGCAATTTGTATTTGACGAATCGGCGCCGTCGCTCATCAGTACAAATCCCGTCAAGTTCCAGTATGCGTCTCACAAGGGATACGGACGGAACTTAAACGTCAAATTGATTCCCGCGGAAGGACCGCCGGGACGCGATCGCCCTCATGTCTATGGCGTTCGTACGATTCGACTGGGTGCCGGTACGAATCCCGTGACCAAGAAATGGGATCCGGTACAACTGGATGTCCGCATGCCACAGCAGGGTCAGCAAAAGCTGATCAAAGTCCGCTGCAATGGCGACCTGGAGTACGATGTCGCAGCTCATACAGCTCTCTTTTCGCAGTCCGTTCGTGCTCACAGCATGACCAGTGCGAGCGGTTACGATGCGCTCGATTGCGACAAACTATGGCTGCAATTCACGAAAGCACCCGGTGCCGAGGCTGCGGTGCCAGCTCCCGAAGATGGAACGCCGATCGAGAAGCCTCCGTACCAGAAGCTGGAGACGGACTTGGCTTTCAGCCGACTGATCGCCGAAGGTCAGACGGTCAAGATCGTGTCGACCGAGCGGAATCTGAGTGCGACGATGAAACGCCTGGTTTACGATGCCGACCAACGGCGTCTGCAACTGACCGACCCGCGTGCGGTCTATATCACGCAACGCGGCTCAACATTGGCGGTGCCTGAAGTCGACGTTCGCATGCGAGAAGATAGCTGGCCAGAAGAGGTCTTTTGTCGCGGGGCCGGACAGATGGAAATGATCCGTCCGGAAACGAACGAACTGGCATTCGTGGCGAGCTGGGCGGGGGAGCTTAAGCTGACCAGATCGTCCCCCTCCATCAGCGGGCTGGACTTCATTCAGCTTCAGCAACAAGCTTCGTTTCGCCAGCCTCGCCAGCATACCGGCTTGCTAGCCGAGGTTATCCAACTCTGGCTGGCTAGTCCTATCGACAATACTGCCGATAGCGGTAAGCCTTCAGCGGCCCCGGGCGAGAAGTCGCCTGATCCGCAGCCGAAGCGACTGTTTGCCGAACGAAATGTCGCGCTGGTTAGTCCGCAACTGATCGCCAAGGCTGGCGAGCTGGACGTCCGGTTTGAGAGTGATACCGCGTCGCAAGAGACGAGTGAAGTTTCGCGAGAATCCCTGCAACTGGTGGCCCTCGAAGTCCCGGTCCAGCAGTCAGTGGCGCGAGAGCCTCTTGGACCCCAACAGCAACCACAGCCTAAGCCAAAGGTCGCGCCGCGAGATCGCGACGTGCAGCCCATCAATCACTCTGTGGTCAATCGCGCGCGCGATTCCCTGGGCCCACCAATTGATATTCCGCTGACGACCGGTGGCGCAGCGCCAAACAAATCTCGACCAGCCAACCAGTTGCCGAAATCGCAGGAACCACTCGAAATCGTTGCCGATCGCATCGCCGTGCAGATGCGACGAATTGAAGGGAAGACCGAGCCTGAGCTAGTCGAAGTCGAGACGCAAGGGCGTGTGAAGATCGCTCAGCGGCGTCCAAACGGCGAGGCTCCTTTGACAGCGGAAGGGGATCGGCTGCGTCTGCAGAACCGGGGTTTGCAGCGGGAAATCGTGCATCTGTTCGGTCAGCCTGCTCATCTGCGAGATCGCGGTCTGCATGTCGAAGGCCGTGAAGTTCATCTGGACCGCGCTGCCAATCGTGTCTGGGTGAAAGGGAATGGATTGCTGCAATTGCCCGTTCCTCCGGGGACGCAACTTGAATCGGTTGGCCAGGCTGCCAACGATCCCGATCTGGATGTGTGGTGGGAAGAGTCGATGGAATTTGACGGCAAGACCGCCAAGTTTATCGGGAAGGTCCGAGCGGAACTCGGGCTGAGCCGGATGCAATGCGAACAGATGGATGTCGGCCTGTCGTCCCGCCTGTCGTTCACGGAAACGCAACGCGAGCAGCAACCTGAACTGAGTACCGTCCACTGCAAGGAGGATGTGACTTTTGACAGTTCAGCTAATGAAGGGACGAAACTGGTTCAAGTACAACGAGGAAAGGTGGCCGAATTTACGATCGAACACCTGAAAGGAATAACGTCCGCGCAGGGGCCGGGGTGGATTCAGGTGTTGCAACGAGGTAAAGGGGATGCACCTGCCCAACGAGACGTGATGCAGGCGAATCGACCGATCAATTCCGTCGGTTCCGAATGGACATTCACTCGGATCGATTTCAAAGGTCGCATGATTGGCAAGATTCGCGAACAAAGCTCGACGTTTTACGACTCGGTGCTGATCGTGCATGGCCCCGTCGAACGGACGACCGACAAGATTGATGCAGATCACCTTCCCCCGCTGGCAGGCAGTATGCGCTGCGACGAACTGGAGTTCTCACACCATTCCAAGGGGCCGAATCAGCCTGTGGATTATCAGCAGTTGGTGGGTAAGGTGAATGCCCGCATCGAAGGCCGCGGCTTTTATGCGAATGCCAGCGAGATTAGTTACGACGGCGCGAAGGGTCTGTATATGCTGCGTTCGTACGGCAACCAGAATGCCACGATCGCCCAGGAGGACAAAAACGGCCGCCGCCACGAAGCCAGCGGCCGCCGCATTGAGTTCATCCCTGCGACAAAGACGGTGAAAGTCGACCGGGCGACTGGCGCGAGCGGCAGCCCTTAGTCTGTCATTCTTACTTTCTTCTTGCTGGCTGAAGCCCGGCAAAAAGAGCAATCAGTCAATGGCAGCATACTTCGGTTGTGAAGCCCATTTCGTTATCACAAATTCCTACTTCGCCACCGAGAACTTGTGCACCGTCGTCTGCGTATAGGTCTCGCCAGGATTCAGACGTGTGGTCGGGAATTCGGGGCGGTTCGGTGAGTCGGGGTAGTGTTGGGCTTCCAGGCAGAAGGCTCCGTGCTTGGGGGCGTTGCCGGTCTTGGCGTTTCCTTCGAGGAAGTTGCCGGTGTAGAACTGGATGCCGGGTTCGGTCGTGGAGATTTCCATGACTCGGCCGGACTTGGGTTCGACGATTTTGGCGGCCGGTCGCAGTTCGCCATTCTTTCCGTCGACCACATAGCAGTGATCGTAGCCGCCGGAGCCGTTGACTGGTTTTTCGATTCGCTCGCCAATCTTGTGTGGCTTCAGGAAGTCCATCGGCGTTCCCTCGACCGTGGCGAGCTCACCAGTCGGGATACCGGTTTCGTCGACCGGCAAGTACTTGGAACCAGTCAGTGTCAATTCATGATCGAGGACCAAGCCATTCCCGGCTCCCGCCAGGTTCCAATAGGCATGGTTTGTCAGGTTGAGGACTGTCGCCTTGTCGGTGGTGGCCTTGTAGTCGATGCGAAGTTCGTTGTCGTCGGTCAGTGTGTACGTGACAGTGGTGATCAGTTTGCCAGGATAGTTTTCCTCGCCATCGGGACTGACATAGGTCAGTTTCACTCCGGCTTGCGTGTCATTCTGGAATGGCTCGGCAGCCCACAGCTTCTTCATGAAGCCTTCTTTGCCCCCATGCAGCGTGTTCGCGCCATTGTTCAGGAACAGCTCGTACTCGGTGCCATCGAGCGAAAACTTGCCGCCCGCGATACGGTTGGCGAAGCGACCGCAGGCACCGCCAAAGTAGGGGGCGTTTTCGAGGTACGCTTTGCAGTCCGGATGGCTGAGTGTCACGTTCTCCAGCTTGCCGTCGCGATCGGGAACTTCGACCGAAGTGATGATTGCGCCCAGGTCAATCAAACCGACCTTCATTCCCTGGCGGTTTCGCAGGCTGTACTGGGTGACTTCTTCGCCGGTGGCAGTTTCGCCAAATGGTTCGCGTTGGACGGTCAGCATGTTCTTTTCCGCGGTGTCTGGTGCTTGTTTGGATGGCTTGGTGATGACGGTTGGCCTGGACGATGATTCACAGCCGATGACTGCGACACAGCATCCGAACAGCAGCCCGGCGGCCAGCCTTTGTCGCAACGATTTCATGTTGTTCAATCCTGGAAGATGCTCTGAATGAGTACGACGAAGTGGGTATCTTGGGGACCGCTTCGGATGCGGTCAAGCGATCCTTAGTGCGGTCGCACTTACGTGTCGCGTTGAAGAATGGGTTAGACGCAGTGGGTTTTGGCTCGCGGGACGCCACAGTCAGGTGGAATGCGCTCTAATCTTGCGAAATGGTCGTGGGTGATGATCGTTGTTTTGGATTCGATCTGGGGGCCACAGACTGATCGTCTTGGGGTGGCGGTGGTGATGAAAGAGAAGACCGGCGACGTCGAGGACTTCGACACCGTGGCACCCCCAAGGCAACTCAAAACGAGATCAAAGCGACCGGCTTGAAGCCCATCCTTCGAGGAGACGATCAGTCTTGATTGGCGTTCCGCTCGCGATCGATCGTGCCAAACGCGAGCATTTTCCTGTGATAGCGGGGCGAGTTGATGGGGATCACTGGTAGCGTGATCATCGGCATCCCGAGGCCACAGATGAAACGGGGTTCTCTGACGAACAGAGTGCTATCGCCTGCTCCAGTCGTTTCGATACCAATTCGATTCGCTGACTTTTGGATGCGAGTCCGAAGTTCGTAATCAGCTTCGCGCTCGAGCTTGATGGCCCGTCCATCCCCTAGCGTGATCGAGTCGCCCTCGATTGCTACCACCGTTTCCGCATTCGGAAGCGGATCGTTGTCGACAAGCCGGAGGTAGCAGATGCCGATGACGCCGAACAGTTGGTTCAGAATCAGAGCCAGTGCCGCAACAACCAGTTGGAGCGTGTGGGTTCTCACGTCGCTTCACGAAGCCGATGATAAGAGAAAATTACGGCATAACATCGATCTCGATGGAAATCTTATCAGGCAACACACAAACTCGAGCATTCAATTCGCTCAATCACGAGTTGGCGAATTCTGAATCCGCAGGCAGGCGATCCAAGACTGGCTTCCTGATCACGATCGTGTCGGCAGCGAAATCACCGACGCGCTGGCGGAAGCGGCTGAGTGTGACTGTGAACGCGGCGGGTAGCCATCCGAAGCACAGGACTGCGTCGATCAACAGCAGGATCTCTCGGAACATCGCTCGCAAAAGGCCGCATGGCCGCAGCGTCGTGCGGACGACTCGCAGGTTGAACAACCATTTGCCGGGACTAATTCCCCATAGTCCTTCCCCGATTCCCAAGACAAATAGCCAGGTCACGAAATACAATAGCAATCCCAGGACACCAAACACCAGCATCTTCATGATGTTGAGATCGAGCTCTGAAAACTTCTCCATCCACCACTCTTGCGCTTCGGCCTGGGACCCGATGAACGCCCACTGCAGGGCCACAATCGGCCCCATGATGAGGAGCCAGTCCACTCCCTTGGCGAGAATTCGCCGCAAGAACGGCGCGAGTTCGACAGTTGAGTTTCCGTACTCATAACGGCTGCTGCAATAAGCATTCATCAGCCAGGTCACGAGGATGGCGTAGATCAACATCACAATGAAGGCAACCCACCATAATTGTGATATGGTCTGAGTCAGTCGCTCCATCACAAGACCCGTTTTCAGTGACAGCTTGGAGGTCTTGGTTCCATCGGCCTGGATCTCGTCCAGCGACAACTTATTCCCCAGCGTCTGACTGACCAGGTAGGCGGTCTGGCCATCAGAGACAAGCTTTGAATTCAGGATGAGTCCAGAGTGTTCGGTTTCAATCGATTGTTTCCAAGCTCCCTCCGTCAATCGCGAAATGGAAAACGTCGTCTTCATTCCGCCCGCTTTGAAGTTTGATTTCTCATGGATCAACAGCGGGCCCTGTGCATCGACCCCCACTTGAAATTCAGAGTGTTCTCCCGCAGAGATCCAATTAGAAAGAGGTTTCGGCGCATTTTCGGTCACTAGTGCCGACGCGGTTCCCTCGGGAAACAGTTCCAGCTTGTTTGAGTAAAGCACATTCGTGCCGTCGGAGCAGAAGAGATGGATCTGCCCGTTGGCATTCACAACTTTCGTTTCGACAACCCCGCCAAATTCGACGGCGGACTCTTTCGCAGGATCCTCAGATACATCAGCGACAGGTTCATCACTTGTCGCAGGCGGTAGCAGCACGAGCCCCTCTGATCGCCAGGCGCCGCCCGTCCAGACATGCAAACGTGAAATCGGCAAACTATCACCAGAGACTGATGGCGTTTCGACGATAGTTGCCAGCTTGCCTTGGTAAATGAAGATCGGCTCACTGGAGTGAGTGGTTCCAGTGGATATCTCTTGCACATCGTCACCCTGGATGCGGATCACGGTCGATCCGTTCAAGCCCCACAGGCCTGATTCATCGGCCACTAAGTCGACCTGTCCTGCCGACTTCTGCATGCCGATTTCTCGCGACTCTCCGCTGGCGAGATCAAAAACGGTGAGGGACTGTCGGTTACCACCGGGATTGAACGGGTTCACCGAGAGGTTGGGGACGTACAGCTTCCCTTGTGACATCACTGAATGGTCGACCAGCGGAACCGAGTTCTGAAAGACTTCCGTGAAAGTGATGGGCCAGTGGAACGCTACCGCGATGAGAGTCGGCGCGACTGAGTACAGCGCGAACGAACCAAGCGTGAGCACGATGATTGAGATGACGTATCCCGCCTTCAGTGGCGGTGGAGACGAATCGTCGGTCGGCATGGCTTGATCCTTGAGGTCTGCATCGATCCCGTTGAGACCTGAATACGTAAAAGAGCTTGGGCTGGATCACGAGAGAGGTGCGACTTCTGAAGCCGCCGTTGTAGCGGTTCTGTCGGGCTCACGCCACGGCCTGACTTCGGCGTGCAGCATTTCGGCAGTTAGTCGTCAGAGTCCAACGACTTTGTGCAGTCGATCAGCAGCCAGAAGATGCCGCTGGCCAGGTACATCGCCGCGACGAGTAAAAACAGAGGGCCCCAGTCCATTGTTTTGACGTACGCGCCGTCGACGAGCGTCTTCGTCGTGTTCAAGTCCAGGACCCAGCCAAACACGAGCGGCATCACGATGCCGCCGATCGTTCCTGCCGTGTTGATGATGCTGAACACTGTCGCTGAACACCGCCCGCCGAGATCGGTGCATGTGCCCCAGACCGTTGGTTGACTCCAGTCACTGAAGAACTTGGCGAGCATCAACGCGATGCTCGCGGCGATCGCTCCTTCCTGCTCGCTGACGATATACAGCATGACGCAGCCGATAACTTTGCCGACAAAGCCGATGCCACTACGCGACCAGCGACGGTTTCCTGTGGTGCGGATCAAGCGGTCATTCAACCAACCACCCGCGATTCCGCCGAGTGCTCCGCCCCAGAGGGGCAGGCTGCTGAGCCAGCCGACGTTCTTCATATCGAGATTGTGGCGATACAAAAAATACGAGCCGATCAGCGTGGCAAAGACCAGGTCCGATCCAGCGTCCAGGAACTGTTGCACCATGAAGCAGAGCAGGCTGCGACTGCGAGCGGCCTTTGACCAGGGCAGGGTGCCTCGCAGAGACTGGACGATGCCCCCTTCAGCGATCAACTCACGCTCAGCATCGTTCACCTGAGGATGATCAGCGGGCGAGTTGCGGTACAAGCACAAGAACGCCACTCCAAACAAGACCCCAACGACACCCATCAGCCCTAAGGCGGCCTGCCAACTTAAGCCGCACCACCCCATTAAGACCGTTCCCAAAATAATGGGCGACATCGCTCCACCGGCGCG
This sequence comes from uncultured Schlesneria sp., assembly GCA_903840265.1. Lineage (GTDB taxonomy): Bacteria > Planctomycetota > Planctomycetia > Planctomycetales > Planctomycetaceae > Schlesneria. The sequence continues at coordinate 61,908 of CAIMFH010000146.1, forward strand.
GCCGAAGGTAGTGGCCACCCAACCTTGCACCGTGGTGCGAGTCCGTAGGGGAAACCAGACTCGCGTCACTTTGGTCAGGCCGGGATAGCACCCCGCCTGAGCAGCCCCGAACACGAGTCGCAGACCGGCGATCCCATACAGACTGGAAATCAATCCAAATCCGATCAGCGCGATCGACCACAGCACGATGCTGGTTCCCAGGAACAGATGGGGCCCGAATAAATCGATGATTACACCGCTGGGGATCTGTCCTCCGGCATAGGTCCAATAGAACAAAGAAGTGAAGAATCCTCCCTCGGTGTTGTTGAGCCCGTGCGCTTCCTGAAACTTGGGCAGGACGATGTTCCAGGCATACCGATGGAGGTAAAGAAACCACGATGTTCCACAGGCCAGACAGAACATCAACCAGCGAACTCGCGACGGTGCTTCGACAGAAACCGCGTTGTCGGTCGCCATAGGTGGTGTGCTCGCAGGCGGGGTTCGAAGGACCATCAAATGCTGACGGTACCTCAGGTCAGGCGAGCATCATGGGGTGCGGTTCTGCGGATTCACAGCGTGATGGCGTTGATTTCGGGAGAACGAAGTTTCAGAGTTGTCACGTCGGCGAATAGTTAAACTTAATCGGGAGCCTGCGTTCGGCGTATTCTCCAGCGACACTTCTCCGTTTCTGTTGCACTTCCGATCTGAATGAACCGAGTCCTCTGACGTGAATGTGGTTGTCTCCTGCATCGTGTCTGTGCTGACGATCTACGCGATCGCGTTCACATGCTTGCTGCTGGTGCGGAGTGTGTCGCGAGGTAAGAGAGTCATTGGCTGGTCGGTGGGCTTGTTGTTGGCTCTTTGTCCCTTGCTGATTCCAGCCAATGAAGTGATCGCGCGAGCTTTGGTGAGCGTGCTGTGTGCGGATGCCTGGTTCAAGGGTGTGGATCTTGCACGCGTAGTAAATCGAAGACGAGCGACAACGCCAAGTCTTTGGCAGTGCCTGGGATTTCTGATCCCATTTCCGATGTTTCTGGCAGTCTTCGATGATCGAAAGCATCGAGCGTCAATGAAGATTGAATCGATCGAACTTTGGCGGGTCACGATCGCCGGATCGCTGGTGATCATCGAGCTTGGGTTGCTGCACCTGCTGTTCGATGTTCCCGCCCTGAAGGCAAGCTTCATTCTCGATCACATTGTCAAACTACTGTTGTTTGTCGCGACGACCGAAACTTTGTCGCAGTTGGCGTTGGGACTGGAACATCTGGCGGGATTTGACACGGTGCCGATCATTCGCGGAGCGTTCCTGTCGCAAACCGTCGGTGAGTTCTGGTGCCGTTACAACACGCGAGTTCATCGGTGGCTGCAATATAACGTGTTTTTGCCCTGCGGTGGGCTGAAGTCGCCGGTCCGGGGGGTGATGCTGGCGTTCTTCATCAGCGCCGTGTTTCACGAACTGATGTTCGGAATCGCGACGTCACGGTTCGACGGCTATCAGTTCGCATTCTTCATGCTGCAGGCACCGGCCGTGCTGATTTCGCAGACGATTGAGCGGCAACGGTTCAAGTATGGAGCAGTGATCTCTTCAATCAACCGATTGCTGACGATTGCCTGGTTCGGCGTCACGTCGATGCTGTTCTTTCACGGTGTCGATCGCGTGTTCCATTTGGTCTACACCAGCCAGCCATGGCTTCCCTAAAGCAGACGGCACATTCCGTGTGCCGAGTTTCCTTACGTGTCCGCCAAGCAAGATTCGGACAGCAAGGTCACTCAGCACACGGAATGTGCCGCCTCCAATCGCGATAGCATCATCAGGAATGCGGGCGCGATTTGAATTGCCGCTTCTTCAAAATGCGATCGATCTGGATGATCTCACCGTTATGCACGGTGAGCGTCACCTGACCATTCTTCAGGCCAAGCAGTGCTTCGCGGACGCTCAGGTCCACAAAGGCACCGCTTTGAACAGTCGCTTGATGGGCGACTGTCTGCACCGGAATATTTTCAATCGCCATGGCTTATCTCCAGATCAATGGCGTCTTCGATTCACAAAACATCAACAGATCAGGCCATGATTTCGCGAACGACATTGCCGGCGACATCGGTCAGGCGGAAGTCTCGGCCTGCGTATCGATAAGTCAGGGCTTCGTGGTCCAATCCCATCAGGGCCAGCAGCGTGGCATGCAGGTCCATCGTGTGCATGCGGCCTTCCACGGCATGCGTGCCGTATTCGTCGGTCGCTCCGTACGAGAAGCCTTTCTTCACACCGGCTCCGGCCATCCACATTGGATAACCGGTGATGTTGTGATCGCGGCCATCGACTCCTTGCGCGGTTGGCAGGCGACCAAACTCACTACCGAACAGAACGAGCGTGTCTTCGAGCAGGCCACGTTGCTCCAGGTCGGCCAGCAGAGCGGCGGTCGGTTGATCAGTCGCTGCAGAATTGGCGATCAGGCCTTTGTGCAGGTTGTTGTGATGGTCCCAGCCACCTTGTCGAATCTGCACGAATCGCACGCCGGCTTCGCTGAGGCGGCGAGCCAGGATGCACTGACGAGCGAAGCTGCCGGCGGGACCGGGCTTGACTCCGTACGCATCCAGGACGGATTGCGGTTCCTTGGAGATGTCCAGCAAATCAGGAACCTGGCCCTGCATGCGGAAGGCGAGTTCGTACGATTCAATCACGCCGTCCAGTTCGCTCGGGGCGCCGGGGACAGCTCGCAGATCGCGATTCATATCTTGAACGAGGTCAATCTGCTTGCGTTGCAGTGGCGACAAGACCTGCGGCTTCAGGTTCGGTAAGAATCCCGAATCATTGATTCGTGTACCTTGGAAGTGAGCGGGCAGGAAGGCGCTGCCATAGTTCACCGCGCCACCAAAGTTGGGAGACGGGTTGATCGTGATGTAACCGGGAAGATCCTGGTTCTCAGTTCCCAATCCGTAGAGCAGCCATGATCCCATCGACGGACGGGTCAACGACGCGACGCGGGCTCCCGTGTGCAACTGGATGACTGCCTGAGGATGTGCGGGCGTATCGGTGTGCAGGCCGCGGATGAAGCACAGCTTATCGACATGCTTAGCGACGTTGGGATAGAGCTCGGAAACATAAGTTCCCGACTGGCCGTGTTGGTCGAACTTGAATTTCGAGGCGACGAGCTTTCCTCCGCCTGGGCCGGGCTTGCCGTCGTTGTCCTGCAGCTTCGCCTTGTATTCGAACGTGTCGACCGGCGACATCGCTCCTTCCATAAACAGGAAGATGATCCGTTTAGCCTTAGCGGGTAATTGCTGTGGCTTCGGGGCCAGTGGCGCGGTGACCGATTCGGCTCGAGCGGGCTTGTTTTGCAGGCCAAGCATCCCCGCCAGTGCGAGGTAACCAAAGCCGGTGCCAGCGGCCTGCAGTGCTTTACGGCGAGAGAATGCTGAGTCTTGATCGTTGAACATGAGGGCGATCCTTATGGCGGGGCTTCGAAGCCGTGAATGATATTGATTCAGTTTTGAGACTAAGGTGACTATCGAACAAACCGGAATTCGCCTGAACCCAACAGGGCTTGGACCAGGCTGGCCCAGGCGGCTGTCCGGGCATCGCGAGACTGCACCGCTTCTTCAGTGGTGACCATCTCGGTTTGCTCGACATCGTCTGGGTTCGCGACGAGTGCTGCTGCTTGTTGTGCGGCGGCAAGACCGCCACCAGCTTTGGCAACGACTTTGTTCGCTGGTTCATCGGCCTCGGCAGGACGTTGAGCTTCGGCCAAGGCGGCTTGCTCCCGTTGCTGGACCGCTGCGAATTCTTCAGCCAACGCTTCTGCGGCGACCGACTGATATTCGGCCAGGTAGAACTGAGCCCGCTGGACTTCTGTCGGCGAAGGTGTTCGGCCGACCGTTGTCAGATAAGCTGCTTCGATCCGGGCTTGGTCATCGAGGTTGCTGTTTGCCAGCAAGGTTTCGGCGGTTGCCAGCGAATTGCGTCGTACGAAGGCATCGTTTAGCAGGTACAAGGCTTGCGTAGGCACGGTCGTCGAATCGCGGCTTCCGGTGACCAAGCCTTGATCGGCGAAGTCGAACACTTCCAGCGAGGTTGGGACCAGCGTTCGCAAGAGCGGCAAGTAGACGCTGCGTGTGCGGCTGTTTCGACCCGCGTCGACCATGCGTTGCGCTTCAGCTCCATTATTCCGAAGTTCGATCACCTTCAGTTCCGCTGCGACTGAACCGGTCGGTCGAGCCCGATCGAGCACACC
>CAIMFH010000147.1 GCA_903840265.1 uncultured Schlesneria sp.
AATTCGCCCCAACGACGAGGCCGCCTGCATCTCTTCCCATTGCTGCACCATCCGCTGCATTTCGCCGAGAACTTGCTGGTGCTCTTCGACAACTTCCGCGGGAAGGGCCGCACTGCCACCGCTGGAACGGCCGCGATCCGAGCCGTTGCGTTTGACGCGATCCAGTTGCTCAACAACCTGTTCAAGTTCGGCCACCAGAGCGGCGACAAGTTCATTCTTGCCATCGAGTTGCTGACGCAGGTCGGCGAGTTCGGTATGGGAATCTGCAGGCATGGGACTTCCGGTCGAATGAGTGGGAATCGCGCTGATCGTTTCGCGTGAATCCTCGACTTGATTGATATCAGAACAGACTAGCGCGCCGACCGAGGCGGTGGCACGATGGTTATCAACTTTGGATTGATGACGCTGACCCTTGGGGTGGGTAGAGCCCACAGAAAAATCCTTTGAGGCATCTGGTAGTGGAGCGAAGGTAATCACCCCAACGATAGCTCAAGAATCCGCGTCGCTGCCGTCATCGGCTGCCGCGAAGAAAACCCCCGCGATCGTGTTTAACGATCGGAGTAGATTTGCGGGTTCACCACATTATCCGGGCGGCGACCCGACAGCACCTCGACGATGTTCTGCATCGCCTCCACCCGCAACTGTTGGATCGCCTGCTCGGACACAAACGCGGCGTGCGGGGTGACGATGACTCGTTCATCCTGAAATAACGGCTGGCTTAGATCTGGTGGTTCTGGATCGAACACATCCAGAGCCGCCCCTGCCAGTTGATTCTGCTGCAACGCCGCCCAAAGGGCATCATGGTCGATCAAACCGCCTCGCGAGGTATTGATCAAATAGGCGGACGGCCGCATGCGACGAAACGCGTGTTCATCAAACAGGTGCCGAGTTTGTGGTGTCAGGGGTGCATGCACAGAGATATAGTCGCTCGACGAGAGCAATTCATCAAAGGTCACCATGGGAATACCGGTCCCGTAGTCTTGCCCACTTTGGGTATGGGCGATGATCTTCAAACCAAACGCCTGGGCTTTGGGGACCAGTGTTTGCGCGATCTTTCCCAAGCCAAGTAACCCCAACGTCTGGCCGGTCAATCGCTGAATCGGCATCGAAGTCGTCGAGTTGTACTCCCGTCGCTTGGATCGTTCGTGATACAGGGCAATTCGTCGATTGCAGGCCAATAACAGACCCAGGGCATGGTCCGAGACTTCGCTCACGCAATAGTCTGGACAATTCGTCACCGGGATCTGCAGATCCGTCGCGGCGTCGACGGCGATGTTGTCGATGCCAATGCCGAACCTCGCCACGATCTGACATTTGCCGCTCGCGCTGATCACGGCCGCGGTGACCTTGGCCCAATTGGTCGCAATCGCATCAACGTCGGCAGCAGCGGCCATCAGGTCCGCTTCACTGGTAGAAGCGGGCTCGACGACTTCCGCGTCGACTTCCGCCAGGATTTGCTGTTCGACAGAGGCGTCTGGCCAGGCACGATCAGTCACCAGGACACGGAAACGAGCAGCCATATTCGCGTCACTCAAAGTAATGGGCTCCCCATCCACATTGCCATAACTGCATGAGTGATGAGTAGCGCACACCCGACCATCCATCGCCAGCGCTGAAAGACCTCCCGACACGCGTCGATGTCCTCGCCAAGCGTAATCCCACGATGCTTCAATTGACAATCAACGACAGCTCATCGCCCTGAACTCCACTTTGCGGTTAGCTCGCAATGGCCATTTCGTTGGCAGCGAATATGACTAAAGAAGAGCCAATTCACCGGATCCAATCAAATGTTTACGATTTCGTAATGTAGTCACGCAGATCATTACGATATTGTAATAATCAATGCGATGTTCGCGATATTCCAATCCGATTCTGCGTCGGAGATGTCGCGAGACACACTTAAATTTCAAGTGGAGACGGCATATTGATGCTTCCGGATTATTCTCATAACAGTTCTATGTTATTAGCTTTACAGACTGGCAAGGTCGTGCGGACCGACTTGCAACCGGCCCCATTGAAGTCCACTTGGATCATTGAAGGGAACCCCAACGCTCGGTCGCTACCGTTAGGTGAGTCTGCGGACGGCGATTTCTCGTTCGGGCTCTGGGATTGCACGGCGGGGCAGTTCCAGTTCAATCACCGTAGCGATGAATTCGTCCATATCCTGGAAGGTGAAGCCACGATCCGCGCCGGGGACAAGGAAGTTTGCCTACGACCCGGCGATGTCGCGTACTTTCCACAAGGATTGACGACTTACTGGACCGTGCCTGATTACGTCAAGAAACTCGCCACGTTTCGCTCCGTACAGAGCGGATTAGTGACCAGGATTGTCGGCAAGATGAAAGAGGCCTGGCGACGCCTTCGTCTAGCCTGATTCCCGCCGCGGTGAGATGATCGCCAAACGCCGTACCCGCAAGGATCGCAGCGTGGAGCCTACGTCCTAGTCGCATCCAGAACGTCGCGGACTTTGCGGGCGAGGGATTGCGGGGTGAAGGGTTTTTGCAGGAAGGCGTCGGTCGCGGTTTCGATGCCGTGGCGAATGACAGCGTCATCGAAGTAGCCGCTGATGAACAGAACGGCGATGTTCGGGTGGATCACTTTCACCTTTTCGGCCAGTTCGCGGCCTCCGAAGTCGGGCATGACGACATCGGACAACAGCAGGTGGATTCGTCCTGTGTGCGACGCGGCGAGCTCCCGTGCGGCTTCGCTGGAGCCTGCCGACAGGACGGTATAGCCGTAGGTTTTCAAGGTCAGGAGAGCCAGTTGTCGGACATGGTGATCGTCTTCGACGAGCAGGATTGTTTCGGTGCCGGGCGGAGCGACTCGGATGAACTTCGATTCCGATTCCGCCGGTCCTGCGATGGCAGGCAGGACAATTCGAAACGTGGTTCCATTGCCGACTTCGCTTTCGACAGTGATGGCCCCTTTGGCCTGAGCGACGATTCCGTACACGGTGGCGAGACCCAATCCGGTCCCTTTGCCGACTTCTTTCGTGGTGAAGAAGGGTTCGAAGATCTGCTGCTGAACTTCGGGCGTCATCCCATTGCCGGTGTCAATAATGGTCAGTCGGACATAGTTCCCGGGAGGGCAATCTTCGAGGTCGGGGGATGACTCCGTCGTCACCGTGACGTTGGTGGTGGCGAATGTCAGAACTCCGCCGTTCGGCATGGCATCGCGAGCGTTCACCGCCAGGTTGATCAGCAGTTGCTCCATCTGCCCGGGATCGATCTTCACTTTGGCGATGGCCGGATCGAGAGCTTTGACAATCCGCACATTTTCGCCGATCAGGCGAGACAACATGGTGACGGCGGACTTCACCAAATGATTCAGGTCCAGGACCTTGGGTTCAATGATCGCCTTGCGGCTGAAGGCGAGCAGCTGAGCGGTCAGCGTGGCCGCTCGTTCGCCTGCCGCCAGGATTTCCAGAGCGGAATCGCGTCGATGCTGGGTGGTGGCAGGTTCGGCCAGCAAGATTTCGGCATGGCCGATGATAATGGTCAGCAAGTTGTTGAAGTCATGAGCGACACCCCCCGCCAGACGACCGATCGCTTCCAGCTTTTGCGACTGTCGCAATTGCTCTTCAAGGTGCTTCCGTTCGGTGATGTCTCGCACGCCCGCGACGACGTATTCGCGATCGATCTGCACGAAATTGAGTTTGACTTCGACGGGGAAAATCGTGCCATCTTTGCGCCGGTGCTGACTCTCGAAGGTTAACTGGTTCGCTTCCCGCTTGGCCTGAATGACATCCTTGATCGTCTCGGGACGCATGAGGGGATCGACGTCAGGAACGCTGAGGGCCAAGTATTCGTCGCGCGTGTATCCGTGAGCGGTGCAAGCCCGTTCGTTGACATCCAGGAACCGGCCCGTTTCGGGATCGACCACTTCGATTCCGTCCGTCGTCTGGTCGACCAGAGCGCGGAACAATCGCAATCCTTCTTCCGCTTTCATGCGGTCGGTAATGTCGACCGCCAGGACCGCCACGCGCGAGACCTCGCCGGCTGAATCCACCACGGGAGAGGCGTAGTTGATGAAGTGGCGACCTCGATTGCTGTCTTCGAACTGGACCGGCTGGCGAGTCTGCTTGACCTTGTCGAACATGCTCAATCGCAGGTTTGCGACTGGCGTTGGCAGGAAGTCGAAGATACGTTTCCCGACCAGTTCCAGGGCTGTTGTGCCGACTCCATGCGCCAACGAGTCATTCGAAACGATGATGTTTCCGCTGATATCCATCAGGAAGGCAGGTTCCTGAAGTGCGTTCAGGAAGGCTCGCAACGATGCCTTGGTCTCGCGCAGTTTCAACTCAGCCTGCTTGCGGTCGGTGATGTCCTGGAACGATCCGAATGCTCGCGACGGCTTTCCCTCGGCGAACTCGACCTGCCCCTTGGTGATGACCCAGATGGGCCGCCCCGTTGCGGTGATCAAGGGGAGTTCCAGGTACCATCCCGATCCATCGACCATCCCGCGCTTGACTGCCAGACCAATCGCTTCCTGAGCCTCAGGGGTATAGTGTCCGATGGCATCCTCCAACGTCGGCTGCGGACCGTCGGGAGAGAGGTCATGGATCAGGAACGTCTGGCGAGTCCAACTGAGTTCACCCGTTACGAAGTTCAGATCCCATCCGCCAACGTTGGCCGTCCCTTCGACATCACGCAACAACTGAATTTCCTGTCGGCGACCGGTGATGTCTCGACCGATGGCGAACAGCAATCCATTGTCAATCACGGCAGAAACACGCCACTGGACCCACCGATAAGTGCCGTTCTTGCAGAGGACGCGAACCTCGTATTCTGCGACCGGCGTTCCTGCGAACAACATTGCCAGTGACTGTTGAGCTTGCTCGCGGTCGTCGGGGTGAACGATCTCTGACATGCGTCGAGACCGCAATTCTTCTTCGCTCCAACCGAGAGTCGTTGTGAAGACCTTGTTGACCTGATGGCAGAACCCGTCCTGGCGAACGGAACAGATCAAGTCGGGCGAAAGATCGAGCAGTTTTTCGAGGTCTCCCGACAACCGCTTCTGCTCGGTGATGTCTCTGACAAACGCACAGTTCAATTCCTGATCGTCGTACTTCAAGAAATTTGCCGTGACCTCGACATCCAGCAGGGTGCCATCTTTGCGACGCTGGCGGCTGGGAAATGTCAACGTCCCGGTTCGACGCAATTCGTCCCAGTGGTCGGCCCAGCCGTCGAGCGGATGATCAACATCGATGTCGCCAACTCGCAACGCCAGCAGTTCGTCACGCGAATATCCCAGCGTCTTGCAGGCGGTTTCGTTGACGTCGGCAATGCTGGCGTCCGGTCGAATCCAGAAGACCTCGACTGTAGCATGGTCGACAGTGAACCGAGTCAGCCGCAATGCTTCGTCGGACTTTTGTCGCTCGGAAATATCACGAACAAAGCCTTCAAAATACAGAAGCGTCCCGCACGCGTCACGAACGGCATACGAATCCTGCCGAATCCAGATCTGCGAACCGTCCTTGCGGCGACATGCACACTCGAAATCGACCATCGATTCCCGCTCGGCCAAGCATTTCAGGACAACGGCTCGCTGGCTCGGGTCGGCGTAAACTTGAGTACCGATATCGGTCACCGAAGCGATCAGTTCTTCCGGCGATTCGTAGCCCAGCATCTTCGCGAACGCCGGATTCGCACAGAGATATCGCCCTTCCACCGATGACTGAAAGACACCGACAATCGCCCGCTCGAACAGCTGTGAGTAGTTCAAAGTAAACATCGCTCCGAGCAGTCAACTGCGTCCCAAATGGCAACAAACTGGCCTGAAGTCTACCAATTCCAGCTTCTTAAAGGTATCTGAGTCGATGACGAACAGCTGTCAACCTCGACCGGGCGCAGTGCGGGGCAGCACAAGGTTCGACCACCGGGGATGACGCTCCTGAAAAGATACAGGCGTTCACTCGGTTACGTGTTTCTAGTTCGCATCTGGAACCGTCACCCTCTTTGTGCCATGACCCGCTTCACATCGAGATAGCCTGGCTCGGTAGATCGATGAAGACGTCGAAGAGACACGATCTGCAAATTCGCGATACTATTTTTGAAAAGGCCGTCGTGAAAAACGACGCATGAGAGCTGATCTAGCCAAAACGTACCGGAAGTTGGAAATTGCAAAACCCAATAAAAAAGCCCTGAATCGCAGGAAAATCCTACAAAACAGGGCGTTTTAGAATCCGCTCAGTACCCCCGGCAGGAGTCGAACCTGCGACCTGAGCTTTAGGAAAGCTCCGCTCTATCCAGCTGAGCTACGGGAGCGCGTGACTGAGATTCTATCGGGCGGTGGCATTCGGCGAAAGAATGGCGTGAGTTCTTTCGCCGTGCGGAAACCGACTACTTGCTGCTCTTGCCGGCCGCCGGGATCTTGCGCATCTCTTCGGCGAAGTCTTTCAGGTAGTCCAGCGAGGCGTCTTTGTGTTCGCGACGGAGCCAGGTGGCGTAGGAGATTCTGACGGGGGCGGTGGGTAGTGGCTTGGTCCAGAGAAGGCCGTCGCCGCTGATGACTGCGGTCGCTTTTTTGGGTTCGGCGCGGGCTCGGATTTGGACTTCGCTTCGCTCTTTAGTGAACGTGATGAAGACGTACTCATCGCTGATCACGCCAGACTTTTCGCGGGTCCACTTCAGCGATTCCATCTGCTCGACAAATTGGTCGCCCAACTTCGCGGGGGTCGCTCCGGACAGTTCGTATTCGATCTGCTTCTGGTCGACATCGTACTTGATGGCAGCCGCTCCCTTGGGCAACGTGAAATCGGCAGCTTCGATGCCAGGCTTTTCTTTCTTCTTGCCGGGGGAATCCGGCTTCTTCAATTGCCATGACGAGCGTTCGACATCGCCGACCAGGACGCGTGTTTTGCCTTCGGGGAGAGCGACCAGCCGGATAAGAACATCCTGTTGTCCGCGGATATACGGCAACCACGCTTTCTCGTCTTTGAATTGACGGCCGACCTCTCGTGACAGCCAACCTGCTGCCGCCATCTCTGTATCGAAGAACTCGGCGGTCTCTTTCAGGTCCAGTTTGGTATTGGCAACGAGCAGCAAGTTCGTCGAGGAATCGTATTCAATCCAGCCTGCATCGGTTGGAATGGGCAACGACTTGTTCGACACGCTGAGACTGGCCTGTACGACCAGTTCGTCGGTCGAATCTGCGGGATAGCCGATCGAAATCGTCAGATCGCTGCCCCCCTGCACCATTGAGATCCTGCGGACGTTGGGTTCTTCATTGCTAGACGAGTTTAGTCTCGTGTAGGCAGTCCAGCCTGCTTCATGGAACCGCTTCAAGATCGAAGTCTCAACGCTGGTGAGGTCCTCTTTCGTCCGGTAGGAAGTGGACGAGAACGAAGCCCAGTTCCCCTTGGAATCAATCATCGACAGCTTGGGAAGCCAGTTCGTATCGTAGTTGCCAGCGAAATGCAGGCTAACTTGCAGACCAGGTGCCTGACCTGGAACTGGTGGGGCCGCATTGAACGAAATGTTCAATATGCAGCCCTCTTTGCGAAAGACGAATCCGCCTTGTGCGGGGGTCGCGGCTTCCGTCCAGCCCGCTTTTGCAAGGATGTGGCGATAGAACTGAATTGCGCCTTGCTCTGTAACGGGGGCGTTGTAGGCACACATTCCAAAGTCGCACCACTGCTGGACTGCACCGGGCAATCTTGGCAGCGATCGCAGGTCGATCACTTTTTGGAACTGGGCGGATGTCATCGACTTGTGAGAATCCGCAGCGAGCGGCCCGACCGATGGCAGTTCCACTGGCTCGATGCCGATTGTCTTGGCGGTGTCGGTGGTCCCCCAGATTCGGACTCGTCCAAGTTCCGAGGCGATGAGCAGCGCGTGGGTTCCGGGCACCCAACTGATTGCCACGGTGCGGCCGCCGTCGGCATCGATGACTTGAGTGGTCTTTCCTGTCTTCGCGTCGACGATGCGAATGTTGGAATCGCCCGAGTAGGTGGCGATCCACTTGCCGTCATCCGAGAAGTCGATCAGACCTGCAGCGTCCTGGAAGACGATGTCGGTCGGCGCAGAGTTCTCAACATCCCACAGGCAGGTCTTGGATTCGGCGTTGTTGAAGGCGAGCCACCGCAGATCGTGCGAAATGCCGAGGGCCGGACCTCGGACATAGCCTGTGGTCAATGCGGTCTCTTTCGTGCCACTTTCGACGCTCCAGACACTGACTTCCTTGCTGGCAGTCGCGAGCCGAGTGTTGGACAGAAATGCCAAACCCTTCACTTCCTGATCGGAGACCTTCAAGCTCTTCAATTTCTTGCCATCCAGCGCATTCCACAAACGGACTTCGCCTGCATAACTCGTGGTGGCGAGCGTTTGTGAGTCCGGCGAAAAAGCCATTTCGGTCAGATGGCTGTCGTGAGCCCGCACGACTGTCACGTCGTTAGGGTTCGACAGCGACCAGAGATGCAGCCAACCCTTATCGTCACCCGCGGCGAGACGACCACCATCGGGCGAGATCGCGACGGATCGGATCGGGCGTTCCAAATACTCGGGTTTGACATCGGCCAATAGATCCGCGCTGGGTTGCGACTCGCTGGTCTTCCAGAGTGATAGCTTGGCCCCACCCACCACAAATTGCTTTCCATCGGGACTGACTGCCATCGCCTGTAGAAAACCATCGCCAAACCCGTCGTAACAGGCCAGGAGTTGCAGCGGTTCGAAATCGATCAGGCCCCACTTGGCAATTTGCTCGGGCGAAGGTTTGACCGGAGGCTTCGGTATCGCAGCAGAGTTCGGTTTTCCTGCATCGGTGGCTTTCGGCTGAGCATTCGTGGTGGCCGCCGGTGTCGCGGCCTTGGTTTCAGGCGCAGTTAGCTGGGTTTGAGCAGCGCTCGCGGTCGCATCGGTGGTTGTGGATGCTGGTTTAACTGCAGATGCGGACTCCTGAGCACCGGCTGTGGACGAGATGGGGGGCTTCGTGCCACAGCCACCGCTCGTCGCAAGTGCAAGCACGACAAGAGCGAGGGCCACGTGCGTCGACCGAGGGGGAATCCACGAAACTCGCATTGAAAGAGGACGCATCGCCGGTTCCCAGTGCTGAATTGATGTTGAAGTCTCTTCATTAATGGACAAAGACAGGCCTGATCCTATCAGTTGGCCGCCGTTGTGTGGATTCATGACTCAAAATGCGAACTGGTGTCGTCTCAGCAGAATGGGATCTCATGCAAGCGGTACCATCTCAAAGATCGCGGGCTGCGCGGGATTGCCTTCACCGGGATGGCGGTTTCCCACAAGTGGTCATTTAATCGGAAAGTGTTTCCAGCCAACGAGTTTTATTCGCTGGCTGGCGTCGATCTGGCGGGTTATCCTCAAACTGTGATCGAATTCTGCCAGTTTCTCTGTTAAGTCGACGAATAATTCGGGTAGTCACTCTCATACGGCGAAGGCCGTTGTTGTTTTTAGCTGGGTTCGCGTATAATCCCCCGTACTGCTGCAGCGGACACAGTTGTCCCTGTGCCCCCATCGAAGAGGAGATGTTTCAATGTCTATCATGTTGACCGAAAAGGCCGCTGGCGAAATCAAGCGCGTCATGACCGAGCAGAAGCTTCCCGAAACCTCCGTTCTGCGGATTGGCGTGGCAGCTGGCGGTTGCAGCGGTTTCCAATACTCACTGGGCTTCGACACCACGACCGATTCCGCCAAGGATGCCGTCAGTGATCAGCACGGGATCAAGGTTGCCGTCGACAAGAAGAGCTCACTGTACCTTGAAGGTACGACGCTCGATTTTATGGACGAACTGAATCAACGCGGCTTCAAATTTAACAATCCGAACGTCGTCAAGTCGTGTGGCTGTGGCAGCAGTTTCTCAGCCTGATCTGGTGCGTATCGTTTGTGGATGAATCATTAAACCCGGCTTGTCGGTCAAGCCGGGTTTTCTTGTTGACTGTGGCGACGAGAAGGACGTGCAATGGATCTAAAAGGTCGAAACGCGCTGGTGACGGGGTCTTCGCGCGGGATTGGCAAGGGTTGCGCCATCGAGATGGCTCGGGCTGGCGCGAACGTCGCGATCAACTATTTCTCGCACGCTGGCGAAGCCGAAGCGGTCGCGGAAGAGGCCCGCAGTTTCGGCGTCAAAGCGATCATCCTGCAAGGCGATGTTTCCAGCCGCGAACGTGTCGAAGCGATGGTGGCTGAAACTGCTGCCGCTTTCGGTAGCCTGGATCTGTTCGTCTCCAACGCGGTCTATAGTGATCGCCAATTGATGCTGGAAGCGGATCTCGAAGGGTTTAAGCGAACCATTGATGTCGGGATGTGGGGCGCGTTCTTCGGGATGCGTGCTGCGGCGATGCAGATGGTCAAGCAGGGGAATGGGGGCTCGATCGTCATCATCAGTTCGCCGCACGCGGTGATTCCGATCCCGACAGCCATGGCCTACAACATGGCGAAAGCGGCCATCGATCATATGGCTCGCACGGCCGCGATTGAACTCGCCGAGCACCGTATCCGAGTCAACATTGTTCACCCCGGCTGGATCGATACACCGGGCGAGCGAAAGTTCTTCACCGAAGAGCAACTGGCCGCCGGCGGTGCAAAACTTCCTTGGAAGCGGTTGGGACGCCCGGATGAAATCGGCAAGAGCGTGGCATTCATTTCCAGCAGTGATGCGGACTATATGACCGGCAGCACGATCACGGTGGATGGTGGCGTCAGCTTGCCATGGTGGTCGTCTCGATCGGATGGAAGTCTCTAATTGATGACGTGATTGTTCGCGTTGTTGCGAATTGAATTCTCATTGATGGGCGGTCAGGTGGAACACTTGCCCGCTCCTTTCATGCCAAGGAACTGCAGTTGAACCTTAAAGACTACATTCGCAACGTACCGGACTTTCCCAAGCCTGGGATTCTGTTTCGCGACATCACCCCGCTGCTGTCTCATCCGGCGGCTTTTCGTTACACGATTCGTCAGTTCGCTGACCATTTCAGCGCGATGAAGCCGACGGCGATCCTGGCGGCCGAATCGCGAGGGTTCCTGTTCGGAGCTCCGCTGGCTCTGGAACTGGGAATCGCCTTCGTTCCCGTTCGCAAACCTGGAAAGCTCCCCTTCGATAAGCACCGCTTCGAGTACGAACTCGAATATGGAACCGACACGCTGGAGATGCACATCGATGCATTGCCGGATGGCAGTCGGGTCCTGTTGATCGATGACTTACTCGCGACGGGCGGCACCATTGGCGCGTGCAAGCAGTTGGCCGAGCAGTGCGGGGCCGAAGTCGTTGGCAGCGGTTTCCTGGTCGAGCTGACATTTCTGAATGGCCGCGAACGCCTCAAAGGCTGCGACGTGTTTAGTTTGATCAAGTACGACGGGGAAACGTAATGAGGGCAGAGCCCTCAACCCAAATCGAGCTACCGCTCGGACGCGGACACCGCCGCTCCCGTTGGTCGCTCGGCAAAACACGCACACAAAATGCGATCACCTTATGACGAAAGAATCTAACAGGACCGCCTGCAAACTGGCATGAACTCTTGGACGCGTCGATAAACTCCCCCGATGTGAAGGATGCACCCGGCGCGGTTGTGGATGGGCCGTCACCCTCGCGTCGATTCAGGATCGCGTTTGCGGCCGCGCGAGGGCTGGCATTGTTGCTCGGTACTTTCACCCTCCTGAACGTGCTGGGCGAACTTCGCAATCCCGGGTTCGATGCCAACTTATGGTGGATCGACCTGCGGTTTACCAATCGAGCGTTCAACAAGTCGCTGATGGTTGCCGCAGGAATCGGGCTGATTGAATTCGGAGTTCGGCCTCGCTTCGCACCGCTACGGGGCTGGGGGCTCGGTCTGCTCCTGGCTGTTCTGATGACCGCTGCGACTTACAACTGGTGGACATTTCACCGGCTCGTCGCGGCGCACGTGGTTCAATCGCGAGCGTTCCTGCCGTTGTCCGCAGTGGTCGTGGGCGCGCTGGCGGTCATCTTCTGGGGACTGCTATTTCGAACTCGAGCCATGCCATCTCTGCCGCTGGACCGTGTCGCCATGATCGCGACAGTTGCTTTCTCCGCATTGATGTTTCCATTGGCGCAGATGTATTGCTTCGGGATGACTGATTATCGGCGCCCCGCGGACTTGATCGTCGTGTTCGGATGCCTCGTTCATGCCGACGGTCGTCCTTCCATGGCCCTTGCCGATCGAGTCACCACTGCGGTTGAACTCTTTCACGCTGGATTCGCGGATCGACTACTGTTCTCAGGTGGGCCGGGCAGTGGCGACGTCCACGAAACAGAAGCGATGCGGAATCTGGCCATGGAATTGGGTGTTCCAAGCGAAGCCATCGAATTGGATCGTGATGGGCTGAACACTCAGGCCACCGTTCACAACCTGATCGCACGATACGAAGGACGCGCGCCTCAACCCAGAGTTCTAGCCGTCAGCAACTTCTATCATCTGCCACGCATCAAACTTTGCTTTCGTCGATCGCAATGGGAAGTCTCAACAGTTCCTGCTGTCGACTCCAGACGACTGTATTATCTGGAGCGGTACATGCTGCGCGAAGTCGCGGCCTTGTGGTGGTACTATCTGAACCCAAATTGATGTGAGTTCTCTTCTCTTACTGTTCGCAACAAGAACCTCAACTCCGTTCGCGAGAAACCATGACCGAACCAGCACCCTTGTCGTTGCGAGATCTGCAGTCCCTGATTCGTCAGATGTATGGAGCCAAAGACGAGGCTCGCGGAGTCGAAGGGACGTTCATGTGGCTGATGGAAGAAGTCGGCGAGTTATCGGCGGCACTGCGCGAGGGTGATCATCAGGCACTGACGCTGGAGTTCGCAGATGTGCTGGCCTGGCTGGCCACGATCGCCAATGTCGCTGGAGTCGACCTGGAGGCGGCCGTGCGTCAGAAGTATGGAAGCGGCTGCCCCGGTTGTGGACAGTTTTTATGTCGTTGCGATATCAGTGCGAAACCTTAGCTTTCGCGAATTGACGGATGGCCCTTCGCGGCGCTACGATCATCACATCGGTCGTTGCAGTTCTGCACCACCTTGGGATGGATTCGAGAATGTTCCGTTCCCCGCCTGGGATCAGACTCCGCGTTGCAGCTCTCATCGGAATCCTGGTGATTCCAGGGGCCTGCGTTTTTGCGGCTGATGTTGCGAAAATCGATCAGGCCGTTGAGCGCGCCAAAAAGTACTTGCTCAGTCAGAGCAAATCCTCGGCGGCGGGCAGTCTCGCCTGCTACAGCCTGATCAAGTCCGGCATCGACAAAGAGCATCCTGACATTCAGCGATGTGTTCAGGAAGTGGTCGGCAAATGCCGCGGGACCGGCTATGTCCCTGGAAGTCACTACAACTACGAGGCGGGCGTCGATGCGATGCTGCTCGAGGCGGCTGATCGCGAAAAATATAAGCCGCAATTGGAAATGATTGCTCAGTTCTTGATCGGCAGGCAGCGTCCTCACGGTGCGTGGTACTACCAGGTCGAGCTTGGCGGAGGGGATTTTGGTGACACGAGTATCACGCAGTATGCCATCCTGGGATTGTGGGCTGCGGCCCGCGCCGATGTCGAGATTCCGATCGAAACCTGGGAGCGCGCCGGGAAATGGTTGTTGATGACGCAGCGTCGTGACGGCGGGTTTGGCTATCACCCGGCGGATCCAAGGCTGGGAGGTGGTAACGACGTGCTGCCCACGATGACTGTCGCGGGGACAGGTTCGTTGCTGGTCATTCGTCACGTCCTATTTCGCGACACCGCATTTGATGAAGGTCTGCGTCCGGAGGCGGCGGCACCTGTCAGTTCCAAGAAATTCGGGGTGCTGGAACGACTTGTTGATGATAAAGAAAAGAAAGCGAAGGCCAAGGCAAAAGCAAATGCGACAATGTCGGCAGCCGCGTTCGATAAGGCGATCAAAGAAGGTATGAATTGGACCGGGGATCACTTCGCAGAACCGGCAGCATTGGCGTCATACGGCAACTACTATTTCTACGGCGTCGAACGCATGGGAGCGTTGCTCGACGTCGAAAAAATCAAGACTCACGATTGGTACAACGAAGGAGCCGACGAACTGTTGCGTCGGCAGCTAAACGATGGCAGTTGGACCGATGGTTGCGGTTCCGCACCCGCAACGGCGTTGACAATTCTGTTCCTGACGAAGGCCACATCGAGCATCATCAATAGAACACCCAAGGTTCGCGCCGTTGTCATTGGGGGCGGCTTGCTGGTGGGAGGCCGCGGCCTCCCCGACAACTTGGATGCGATCAAAGTGAAAGAAGGCGAAGTCACCAAGCGGAAAATTCATGGCTCAGTGGATGGACTGTTGACGGAGTTAGAAAAGTCGTCCGGAGCGAAAGTGGAAGCAGCACAGGAAGCGGTCGTCGAAGCGATTCAACTAGACAATCCTGAACAATTGATCGGTCAGGTGGATCGCCTCAAGCGACTGGCAGCCGACAAGCGAGTTGAAGTGCGACGTACGGCCATGTGGGCGTTGGGACGTACAGGGAATATCACAGTCGCCCCGTACCTGATTCGAGGTCTTTCGGATAGCGATGAGTCGGTCGCTCGCGAAGCCAGCGTTGGCCTGTGCATCCTCAGCCGTCGTCCAAATGGCTGCGGTCTGCCGACCGATCCCGTCGAAGGATTGGCCGATGAGGCGACAGATAATCAGCGGGCGACGCATCTGGCAACGTGGCAGAAAGCATCGACGAAGGGTTGGTCCGATTGGTATGCAAAAGTCCGCCCCTACGATGAACGCGACGATCGTACTCAACTGAAACTTAAACCCTAGCAAAAATGGTAATGTCGTGATGTCGGCTAAGGTTCGATCTCGTGCGACGCCCGTGTTGCGCGATACGATGTATGATCGAGTCAGCTCGTGGACGATCGCGCTGTTTTTGGGTGCGGCGGGGCTGTGCTTTTGCGTCGTCGCGGTATGGATTACCAATCGCCTTCCGGCGCCAACGACAGCCGCTGCGGTTGAACTGGTCGAAGTTCCTGGTGGTTTCGAAGATGGTTCGCCGGACGAAACTTTGCGTGTTGATTCTCCGGAACCTGAAGCGCATGACGCGTCACCGGCCGAAATGCCAGCGGACCAGACTGAAATTGCGGAAGCTTTAGAGACGGTCGTCGAATTGTCCGAATCGGCCACTCAGCAAGTGCAACAGCAGTTCGAGACCGGCGTGCAAAATACGGGCAAGACCGGGAGCGCGAAAGGAACCGGGAGAAAAGGGTTGGGGGTCGGACCAGGCACTGGCGGAATGCCTCGCGAACAACGCTGGTTTGTTCGATTCGGAGACCGGGCTGGTGTCGATGAGTACGCCAAGCAACTGCAGTTCTTCGGTATCGAACTGGGGGCGCTATTGCCCGATGGCCAACTGGCTTATGCCTCGAAGCTGACCGAGGCCAGCCCAACCGTTCGGTATGCCGCCGGAGGCGCAGGTGAGCAACGTCTGTACATGACGTGGCAGGGGGGCGACCGGCGCAGTGCCGATGTCGAACTCTTCAAACGGGCGGGTGTTACAGTTCACGCGGATACAGTGATCTTTCACTTCTATCCGAAAGAGACCGAATCGCAGCTTGTCCGCCTGGAAGTCGATTATCGAGGACGGCCGGTGAAGCAGATTCGCCGGACCTATTTTGCGGTTGAGCCGAGTGGCCAAGGCTATCAGTTCTCCGTGGTGCGACAGATTTACCTGCAATAACCACATTGAGATTTGCAGCGACATTCGTCTGAAATTCATATTCTGTCGACAGTCTGTTGAAGGTCGGTCTGCTTCTGCGTTTAACCCGCCTGAGTCGTGCATCACTTGGTACCGACAGGCATCATGATTCGATATACTTGGATTGAGCGGATCATTCCGCCCATTTCCTCTGTGACATCTCGCTGATTCGATACTCAAATTCGGAGCAACTCGCCCATGGACATGGCCAAGCTGGTCGACTTCATGAGCAATCTGATCTATCCGCTCCAGGCATTCACGGCGATTTACGGTCTGTACCTGACAATCATGGTGTTTCGTCGGATTGCCCAAAAACGGTTCCGGACCGACGCCGCGGCCGCAGACTTTCTCGACCAAGTGGGAGAGAGTTTGCGAAGTCGTCAATTTGACCGGGTCGCCGAATTATGCGATTCGCCTCCATATTGGTCCAAAGCGGTCCCGCAACTGATCCTGATTGCCCTGGCAAATCGTGATCGACCAATGCCGAAGCTGCGCCAATTGCTTGGCGAAACCTTCGAACGCGAAGTCCTGTCGGAACTCGACTACCAGCTTTCATGGGTGAATACAGTCGTTAAAACGGCCCCCATGCTTGGATTACAGGGGACGGTGTTGGGAATGATCGCAGCGTTTGCCAAGATCGCGTCCGCGAACCGGACAGGTGTCGATCCCAGCAAATTGGCGACAGACATCAGCTTCGCCCTGATTACGACCGCCGTGGGGCTGATGATCGCCATTCCACTCGTGATGTGCATGGCATCGATGCAGGTGCGAATCGGCAGGCTAACCGATGCGGTACAGCATCAACTGGGCCGGTTCCTGGACGAATTCGAGGCAGCACGAGATCGCAAGTAACAGGTGTCGCCAACCTGCGGATTCTTCATTCGAAAGCAACAGGGTTTAGTCGACAATGGCCAGTCGGAGTTTGTTTCCCGATGACGAAGGTGGCTCGTTTGGCAGCAAACGCAAGCCCGTAGAAGGGGACCTGGATATTACTCCGATGATCGACGTAACGTTCCTGCTGCTGATCTTCTTCATGGTCTCGTCCACAATGCAGGGGAAGCCAGATCTGGATATGCCTGTGGCCGAGCATGCAATCGGAGTCGATGCGCTGGGTGCAGGTGTCATCACGATCTTTGCCCCCATGAGCATCGCTGAATCGCCAAGAATCGTCCTGGGCGACGTTCAAGGTGAGGATGGCGAACTGGCCGACATTCCGGGATACGTCGAAGAAAAGGTGAAGTCGGGAATCCGAAAGTTTGTTCTGAAGGCCGAGGGGGATGTTCCTCACGGAATTGTCGAAGAGGCTGCCAAAGCGATCAAGTCGGTGAATGGGACAGAGTTGTATATGGGCGTTGGCGACCGACCGCAGAACTAGTTTTCGATTGTGAAAGTCGACAGGCGAAGTAATGGCGATTCGGTTTCGCTGCCAATCTTGTTCAGCACTGATGAGCATCTCCAGCCGGAAGGCGGGGATGGTGGTCCAGTGTCCGACATGCGGCAACGAAACGCTGGTACCGCTGGAAGATATTTTTCAGCAGGAAGCCGCAGCCCACTCTCCTCCCGACGATGTTGCTCCTTCCACGCAAGCGATCGCGCATCCACAACCAGCAGCCCCTCTCGCTGAAAACAGCGAAGAGTCACCGCTGCTGGCGGACATGCATCTCGGCATCTCGAAAACAGACGATGTCGATGATGACGACACGCCAGCGATGACATTGCGGCGACGTTCCCGAACCGACGACGACATGGATCTGACGCCCATGGTGGATGTCACTTTCCAGTTGTTGATCTTTTTTATGGTGACGGCGTCGTTCGCACTTCAGAAGAGCATCGATGTCCCGACACCTGACCCCGACAAAAAGGGAGCGTCGCAGCAACTGCAGATTCTGGAGGATCTGGAAGGATCATCAATCCGTGTGCAGATCGATGCGGCAAACGCAATCATGATCGACGAGGAAGTGCTCGGGGATCTTGCTCGATTGCCGGAAGCATTGAAAGACAAGATGCGCAAAGAACAAAAGACCGAGATCTTGATTACCGCTCATGCTCAGTCATTACATCGGTCGGTGATCTCTGTGATTGATGCGGCGAATAGTGTGGGTATGCAAAAAATTCGCTTGGTGTCACGGCAGGGGAAAAGCGAATAACAATGCCAGCTCTTGAACTGCATCATGTTGACGGCAAGCTCGAATCGCGCGAATTGTCACGGACTCAGCCACTGACCGTTGGTCGGCAATCGTTTAATGACATCAGCGTCCCCGACGAAGACGTGGGGGCGATGCACTGTCGGATCTTGTGGAACAAGAATTCGTTCGAAGTGACTGCGGCCACGGCAAATGGTGTCGAAGTCAATGGGACAACTGTCGCGCAGATTCGGTTGCACGCGGGGGATGTCATTCGAGTCGGAAGCATGGACCTGGTCTATGTGGACGAAACGGCAAAAGTAGACCTCGAAGAGTCGTCGCTGATATTTCAGGCCATCGAGCCCGTCGAGACCAGCCGGTCGCCCGATAAGCCCAAGGTTGCAACTCGGCCTGAGCGGCCTTCTAAAGCGAAAGAATCGCCGGCGCAGGCGGTTGAGGATCTGTCAGTTTTTCAAGGACCGGTCTATACCGAGTCGCAGGTGCTGGCAGCGTATGAGGCAGGAGATCTGGTTCCGAAGGTCGAAGCGGAAACCAAACCTGCGCCCGCCACGGCGACCCCATCGAAAGTCGAACGTTCACACGACACCCACGCTTCGCGACGCCCCTCGGAAAAGCCGATCGATCGTGGCGTGCGTGGTCATCAAGGCCAGGCCAGGCCGGGCGAACAGGATGCTCTACGATCGCCACTGGTTCTTGGGTTGAGCGTGGGTGGAATCGTCCTCCTGTTGGCAACCGGCATATTCTGGTTCCTGATTGGACGGGAACAGGCCTCACGCCTGTACGATCGTGCGGTCGCCGAGATGAACGAGGGTCAGTATGCGCAGTCGATCGCCTCGTTCGAACAATTTTTGCAGCAATACTCGGGACACTCCCTGCATCGACAAGCCGAACGAGGCCTGGATCGGGCATTGGTTCAGCGCGAAATCTCGGGAGCAACGCCCGCGTGGAAGCGCGGCTTGGAGCAACTTCAGTCGTTGATTGCCCATCATCGGAACGAACCTGAATTTGCGGAAATGCACCCGCAGATTCATCGCTATGCCGAAGAGATTTCCTTGGGATCGGCCCGATCAGCCGAATCGACTCGCGATCAGGATTTGTTGACCGTGTCCGAAGATGCCCAAGTCCTGCTGGAACGTTTTGCCGATGCCAATGCGCCCCCCGCTGCTGCGATCGCTCGAATCAAAGAAGCACGCGTTGCAGCGGTGATTGCGATTGGCAAACAAAAGATCTACGACGACGGTATGGCCGCCGTTGAAGCCGGATTGGCGGCTAAGAAGCCGATGGTGGCCCTGGCCGAACGTGAGAAGTTGGTCCGAGCATTCGACGGATTTGCGAGCCAGAAACGAGTGAAAGAGGCTCTGCAGAAAGCACTGGATCTGGAACGGTCCGTCATTGTCACCGATGATCGCGAGCGTCCCGCCGAAACGACCGATGTCACCCCGTCCGATGAGCCCGCGTCGTTGGGGTTGTTTCATACTCGTACGCGCACCGACGAATCGTCTCAAGGAACTGTCGCTTACGTATTGGCGAAGGATTGCTGTTACGCCGTCGATACGGTGACTGGAGAACTCGTCTGGCGTCGTGCGATTGGGTTTGATACTCCGTTCTTTCCCGTCACCGTTTCGGCATCTCAAGCTGGCGTGCTGATCTACGATGCCAATCTTCAGTCCCTCGTCTGTTGTCAGCCATTGACCGGAAAGCTGATCTGGCGACAGAAGCTGGACGCACGCCCCCGTTCGGCCCCATTGATTCACGAGGGTCAGATCTACCTGCCGACTAGTGATCGTTCGTTGTGTCGAATCGATGTCGAAACGGGCCGATTGACCGAGCGGATCTCGTTCTCGCAAAATATCCAGGGGCCGCCAACGCTGACGGTCGATGGAAATCATCTGCTGGTCCCGGGCGAAGCGGCCATGATCTATGCGCTGTCGATGCGACCTTTGGCCGCAGCGGCGATGACGTTTACCGATCACGCGGCAGGTGCCATCCAGGCCCCGCCACTTGGTCTGGGCAAGCTCTATCTCTTGTGTGAAAACGACAAGTCTGATTCCGCAGCCTTACGCTTGTGGGATGCCAGCAAGCCGAAATCTCCACTCGTCGAATTGACGACGAAACCTATTCGGGTGCGAGGCCAGGTCCGCGAAGCTCCTGTTCTACGCGGAAACCAACTGGTCGTCCCATCCACCGGCGAACAGCTTGCCGCATTCTCTGTGACCGACGACGCCGGGCGCGAAGGACTCGCGCCGATCGGACAATACCGCGTCCAGGAAGGCGATGACCAAGATCAGAAACAGACTGCAGAAGCAGGTATCTCACCAGAAAAGGCTGTTCAAGTTGCGAACAAGAGCGGCCCGCGAGTTCCGCTCTATGTGGCACTGGGCCCGGATCGTCAGTTCTGGACTGCAAGTTCTGCATTTCGGCGATTGGAGATCGGAGCGGATGCGATTCACTTGGACTCAAAAACGGTCGCACCCGGCATTGCTTCTCAGCGGCTGCAAGCGATTGGCGACCAGTTTTATGTCGGTCGCAAAGCGGCGTTCAACGATGCCGTGATCTTCTCGGCCGTGGATCGCGATCGCATGGTCATTCCCTGGCGCGCCGTGTTGGGCTCGCAACTGTTGCAGGTGGTTCCAGGCCGCAACGGGGGTGCCGTTGGCGTCTCGGAAGCAGGTCAGATTGTCATCCTTGGCTCCGATCGTCTGCGGCAAGGTGGTCTCGATCTGAAGGCCGCTGTGGAACTGGAAATGCCGGCGGGTATCAATCGGCCTCTGGTGACATCGCAGCTCCACGACGGACGGATCTTTGTCGCGGCAGAAGGTGCGGCGACACAGGTCTGGATCGTTGGTCCGGGTGGACAACTGGAACTGATTACGAAGCTGGGAAAAAGTGACACAGTTCAAGCAGGGGCCATCTTGCTGGACGAGGGGCTGGTGATTCCAGTCTCTGGTCGATTGAAATTGACTCCCCTGACTTCAGGTCGGAAAGCGATCCAGGATTGGCTGGTGCCGGTCGACGGGAAGTCGCCACCGGCGTGTCGATTTCTTGTCCGATTGGATGGCGATGAGCTGCTGGCGGTATTTGAAGATGGACTGTTAACCCGCATCCAGGTCCGTACGACTGACGTGCCTCATCTCGCGGAAGCAGCCAAGCTCCAACTGGCCGAGTCAATTGATACTCCCGCCGGATTACGCGGCGACAATCTGCTGGTGGCAGACACGGCGGGCAACGTCTTGCTGCTGAATTGGCGAACCTTTGATCAGGAAGGAAAGCGGCAATTGCCGGCACCGATTCGTGGAACATGGCCTCTGGAGTGTGCCTGGCTGGTCTGGTGCGGCGATAGCAAACTGAATCTGCTGACCGACGGACGCGATCTGCCAGTTCGCTGGTCGTTCGATCTGAAAGAGCTCAGTATCGCCGGCGAACCTGTTCAAGACGGCGATCTGATCTGGATCGCTTGCCGCGATGGCACCGTGGTCGGTGTGAACTCACAATCCGGGGCCGAGGTTCGTCGGCTGCGTGTCCCCCAATCTCTGACAATGGGCCTGAAGAAACTGGATGATCGATGGTTCGCAGTCGCTTGCGACGGGACGCTGTACCGACTCAATCTGGCGGAGCGTTAAGCCGTGGCCGAGTTCGCAAGACGATCAATGAACCGAGCCGCTGGCGAGTGCAGTGCTGGCTTTGCGCGTCTGATGGTAATCGCTCTTTGGCTCGGGATTACTTCGTCGCTGGTCGCTCAGGACGAGAAACCGGTCGTAACCGATCCGCCCCCGCGAGAGGAGCAAACGACACTTCCCAAACTGGCAGACATGCCATTGCCCGATGCCGAGGAACTGCTGCGATCGCGTCCGTTTGATTGGCTGGTGGTGAAGGGCACTGACGTGCTGGTGGTGGACCCGCTGTCGGTTCGCCCGGACATCTTGGCGGTGACCGCGATTCGTCATGACATGGCGATGCATACCTATGGTCGTATCCTGAAGCACAAGCCATACAAAGAAGCGGAATTGACCAGCTTGCGGCAGCTAATCAAAGATGCTGAAAAGGTCAAAGAATTCGATGCACGCGAAGCGCAACTCAAGCAGGATCTAGACGCGGCACGCGAACGAACGGAATCTCTCAAGCCGGCCACTTCCAAAATACAGATCACTCTGCGAGATGGCAGCATCGATCCTGACTACACGCTTGAGTTACGACATCTGGAATCGGTTGTCTATTTTGAAGATCTGCTTCTTCGCCGAGTGGACAAGCTGATCGCCGAGGGGCGAACGCCGCTGGCCTACGATTTGTTGCTGTTGGTTGCTCGGCGCTATCGAGATGACATCGCTCCCATTCGTGCCGAACTGGAAGCCGAAGAGCGAAGTTTGATCTCACAAATGAAGGCGTTAGAGGATGAGCGCGCCGAACTACGCAAAGTGCGTGATGATCTTGCCGCGCCAAAGAACAAGAATTCGACGCCCGCCAAGATGCGACTGACGGCTGTGGAAAAGACGATCGTCGCGATTGCGGTTGAAATCAAGGATCTGGATGACGATCTAAAGGCGTTGCGATTTAAGCTCCGTTTTCAGCGGCCGCGCGACTTCCCGAATCCAGAACCGCCACGCAAGGACGATCTATTGCTGTCGGCATGGCCGCGATTCGATGACCTTTATCAGCGCCTGGTGTTTCAAGATGCCGACGAGCAACTGAAACGCGGGAACACTCGAGAATCGCTGCGATTACTGGAAGAACTCTGGAAGCCGAATGCGGAAAACCCGGAACTGGCCGCACGACTCGGTCGTGTCGCCGATGGACTGATTGCGGACTTCGTGACGCTTAAAGACTATCGCCAGGCGCGTCACTTCCTGGGTGATCTGTCGTCGCGAGTTCCGTCGAGTTCTGTCGTCGATAAGTGGAAGCAGGAACTGGGACAACAGGCCGTCGAGACAATCCAGCAGGCTCGCACATTGGCTTCGCAAGGCGATCTTGCGTCCGCAGCGCGAACAGTGGACATCGCTGCTCGCATCTGGCCTGACGCGACTGGATTGAAAGACGCTCATCGCGAACTCTGCGAACGCTATCAGATCCTGCGGGTCGGAGTATTGGAACTTGGAAGCGACTCGACGCGGCCAGATCTCCCGTCGATTGCTGCCGAACGAGAACGCTGGTTAGCCGAATCGAAGTTATTCGAGCCGATCGGGATCTCGGACCACGGCGTCCGATATCGTTCGAGCTACTTCAGTTCGTGGGAGCCGACCGACCTGGGGCGACGTGTCCAATTTAGTCTGAAATTGAAGCGTGCCGATTGGGAGGCGCGACCGCTGATCACGGCAGCCGATATCCACACCGAAGTGATCTCGCAAATCGATCCTCAATCAATCCATTACAACGAACGACTGGCAGGCTTCATCGACGGTGTCACCGTGCAAAGCCCCTCCGAATTTGTGGTCAGCTTTCGCCAGCAGCCATTGCGATCGGAATCCTTGTGGCAAATGACCATTCCCGTGGAAGGTGCCACACTTTCACTGAACGAAGAGATCACCAACCCCGACGTCTCCCTTGGCAGATTGCGGTTCCAGCCTGCTCCCAAAGGCCGCGATGAAATTCAGTTTACTCGAGTTCGCCCTCAACCCGCGTCAACGCGGCAGCGGCGTATCGAAGAAGTCGATGAGGTGCGATACGCTTCGTGGGATCGCATCCTGCAGGCTCTGTTACGCGGCGAAATCTCGATGTCACCAGTGGCCGCGTTGCAGGACTTAAAGCTGCTGCAGGACGACGGACGCTTCAATATCGTCCCCTACGCACTGCCCAGGTCACATGTCCTGATGTTCAATCCACAAACGAAGGCACTCAACGACGGCCAGTTGCGTCGCGCGCTGCTCCATGGGATTCCTCGCGATCGGTTGCTGAAAGAGATCGTTCTGAAAGACGTTGCAGGAGTTCACGCAAGACTCGTGACCTGCCCATTTGCCACGACAAGCTATGGTTACAACCGCTTGCTGCCGCAGGCGGAATACGATCCGCCGTTAGCTGCTGCGCTCGCGTTGACCGGTAAGAAACAACTTGGTGGAGTACTGCCAGTGCTCAAGATGAGTTGCCCCAATGATCCCGCCGCGCGAGCAGCCTCCAGCACGATGATTGACGAGTGGAAACGCATCGGAATTGATGTCGAGCTTGTCGACCAGGCATCGCCGGACTGGGATCTTTGCTATCGGATGATCAAATCGATCGAACCGTTAATGGATATCTGGCCGCTGCTGACTCTGCAGGAATCGGCTCGAGTCGAAGGATTGCAGTCTCTGCCAGAATCCACTCGCCGCAACCTGCTGGAACTGGAACGGATTGGTGACTGGACCACCGCGACAAAGCTGTTGCATCGGTTGCTCGCCAATCAGCAGATCGAAGCGCGATACATTCCGCTTTGGGAAGTCGACGAGTTTCTGGTCGCACGCAAGAACATCACGGGCATCCCCGCACGGCCGATGCATGCCTATGACGATGTTGAACGCTGGACGGTCCAGTCGTGGTATCCCCAGGATGCTCCGTGATCGGGGAAGGACAGCATGAGAATCATCACACGACATCCTGATTGCGGCGAATGGCGATTGACGATAGTCACTCGCCGGATCGTCTCGCTATTTGTGTGCAGTGTTCGGCTGTGTGTGCTGTCGTTGATCTCTTGTCCGGTCGTGGTCGCAGCGATTCCGGACGAATTGCCGCTGGAACTGAACGCTTATCGGGTCCAAACGCTTGTCGCATTTGATACGCCGTTGTTGGGAGCGGAAGGGAGGCAGGAACTACTGGACGAGATACGACACACCACTGCGCGGTGTGTTGGCTCGCAATGGTCGGTGACCGTTGACGAAGCCACTTGGTTGCAACCCGCTTCCGCAGCAGGATTGGCTCGACTGAGCATGGCGAAAGTCCTCGAACATTCGCCGCCAGCGACAGATCAAGTCGATATCTGGCAGGTGGCAACCGTGCGAGCCACCGGGGCTGGCTGGCGTGTCGCCGTTCGATCCTGGCAGCCAAACGTGGCTGTCGAGTCGGAAGTCGTCAGTGCCGACTGCTCTGATCGCTCTGAACTGCCGCTGACCTTGCTTCGCCTGTCGTATAGGGCCTTTCGGCCTGTCGGTGTGATTGATAATGTCGACGGGAAGCAGGCGACGGTGTTGTTGCAGGCCGGAGCACTGGCTGCTCCGGATGAATCGTTTGCTCTCTCGAAAGCGGCCACGTTATTCATACCGGTGCTGACCAGTCGCAAACGGGACAAGACGATCGATCGTCTGCAAACGATTCCCTGGACGTTCCTTTCTGTCACCGATGTAGACGGTGCTCGACTGACCTGCGATGTCCACAGTGGACTTCGTTCTGCAATCGGCGGCAAGAAAAATGGGCGAATCGAAACACTGGCGATCGGCGTCAAATCCTCGTTTCCGAACAGCCAACTGGAACTGGCCACTCAAGCGAAGCCATCGCTCCCGCTGGTCGCGCATCGCATCGAATTGCGTAAGACAGGGGAATTCCCCAAGCCAGATGAATCGCGCGACAACGATGATCGGCTGATCAAAGTGCTGCTGACCGATCGTCGCGGCCACGTGGTCATCCCCGCGGGATCGACCGAGGATGTAATCTGGCTGTTTGCTTATAGCGGCAATCACCTGCTGGCACGTGTCCCCACCGTTCCGGGCATCGCCGCCACGATGAAGTTAGAAGTTCCTGACGACTCGGCGCGACTGGCGGCCGAGTCGGACCTATACATGCTGCAGGGGGAACTCATCGAAGCAGTCGCTGCTCGTAACACCGCCGCAGCCGCTGTTCGGATCGCCATCAAGAAGAACGACGCGACTCGAGCAAAGCAGGCCGTTGCGGACTTGAAGAAGCTGCCGGACGCTCAAGTTTATCTCGATCGAGTGACCGCTATCCGCATCCCATCGATCAAGATTGCGCAATCAAGAAAGGATCGTGCGGGCGAAGTTCGCATCAAGCGGATGTGCGACGAGACGACGGAATTGATCAAACAATACCTAAGCGAAGACAAACGGCTGGCAGTTCTTGAGGAGTTGAAAGAGCTCTTTACGGATGACGACGCGACCGAAAAGCCTATCAAGCAAGGAACTTAACCAACAGATCAACAGAGGCTGCTGCATGAGTCAAGATTTGCGAAAATCGAGTGGTTTGACGCGATTCAACGTGGAAGTTACGATGCTCCGTCCCGAAGTGGGTTGTGGTCGGCACATTGCTGGCCCAAAGCCAGTAGGCAATTATTAACGAGTCGCCTCTCGAGGTGTGCAAGGAGTCGGCAACGTGTCAGAGATCGTGGTGAAGGATTTCCTGGAAGCAGGTATTCATTACGGACACCGGACAAGCCGGTGGAATCCGAAAATGCGTCCATATATTTACGGGCGCCGAAATCTGATCCACATTATTGACGTGAAGGAATCAGTTCGCGGCCTGTTGCGTGCAAAGCGATACCTGCAGAAGGTTTCCGCTCAGGGCAGCCTCGTGCTGTTCTGCGGAACCAAGAAGCAAGCCGCCGACACCATCCGCGAATCGGCAACCGCTTGCGGCATGCCCTACGTCGATTATCGTTGGCTGGGTGGGATCTTTACGAACTTCCGCACCATTCGCAGCCGGATGAAGCGACTCGAAGAACTCGACCATATCTTCAATTCCGGTGAAATCGAGACGTACTCGAAGAAGATGCAATCCAATCTGCTGCGTGAGCATAAGCGTATGCTCCGTAACATCAATGGTTTGCGTCAAATGAACCGATTGCCGGAAGCGATCGTTGTGATCGATCCACGCAAGGAACATAACGCCGTTCACGAAGCCCGGTTGGTTGGCATCAAGGTCATCGCGCTGCTCGATACGGATTGCGATCCGGACGACATCGACCTGCCAATCCCAGGCAACGACGACAGCATTCGGTCCATTCAGCTCGTCCTGAAGCATTTGACGGCTGCGATCATCGAAGGTCGCGCCGCACTGCCGAAAGAAGCTGTTCAAGCTGTTGAAGAAGAGCAATACAAGGCTGTGCCGTCGATCCAATCGTAAACGGCTGGCATTCTTAATTCTCATCGAGCGGCTGGGTTTGAGGCGATCCTCAAACTCAGCCGCCGATTTCTGTTTTCCAGAGTCGACGAAGGAGTACATATCATGGCCGCGATCACAGCGCAAGCAGTCAAGGAACTGCGCGATCTGACCGATCTGCCGATGATGGATGTCAAGAAGGCACTTGTGGACGCGGACGGCGATCAAGCTCGAGCGATCGAACTGCTGAAAGAACGCAACAAGAAAGTCATGCTGAAGCGGCTCGAGAATGCCACGTCAGAAGGACTTGTTCGCGTTGGCATTTCCGCAGATGGTGCACGCGGGGCCATGGTCGAAATTCAGTGCGAATCAGCTCCGGTCGCCAAAGCAGACGATTTTGTCTTCCTGGCTGATCAATGCATCAAGCAACTGTTGACCGGTCCTGGTGCGACAACTCCCGAAGAACTGCTTGCCCAGCCAGTTCCCGATCGTCCGGGCCAGAAGATCGGCGAATTACTCGAAGAAGTCGTCGGCAAGATTCGCGAAAAGATGGTGATCGCTCGCGTTCTGCGCGTGGATGGTCCGGTTGGAGCCTACGCTCACCACGACGGTAAGACCGGCGTGCTGTTCGAAGCGGAAGGCGACAAGAAGGACTCCCCAGTCCTGAAGGACGTGGCCATGCACGTCGCCGCGTTGAGGCCGATCGTCACTCATCCCGAAGAACTGCCAGCCGAACAAGTTGCTGCCGAGCGAACAAAGCTGACTGCCGAAGCCGCCGCATCGGGTAAGCCAGCGAACATCCTCGAAAAAATGGTCGATGGCCGCATGAAGACCTACTACGGCGAAGCTGGTGTCTTGACGCACCAGGGATTCGCGAAGGATCAAGCCAAGACCGTCAGTCAGGCTTTGGCAGAGGCCGGCCTGAAGGCAAAGAAGTTCACGCGCTGGTTGCTCGGCAACTGATCTCGCCCAACCAAAGGGCGTGACGGACCAATGAGTCCTTGGCGCACCGATGGAAACGCAGCATGATTCAGGCGGGGGGCGAATTCGCCCCCCGTTTCGCTTTGAGACCCCAAACTTCGATCTGTTTATCACGACGAATCGCTTCCTTCAAAAGGAGAGATCTGCAATGACGGCATCCACTGGTCCGCGATATAAGCGAGTCCTGCTGAAACTGAGCGGCGAAAGCTTCGCTCGTCCAGGTGAATCCGGGATCAGTGTTTCCGAAGTCCAAGTCATCTGCGAGCAGATCAAGCGGGTCGTCGAATCGGGTGTCCAACTGGCAATCGTTTGCGGTGGTGGCAACATTCTGCGTGGGCGTGAATTCTCCTCGACGAACTCGATCGTCGCACCGGCGACAGCTCACTACATGGGAATGCTGGCGACAGCCATTAACGCACTGGCCCTGCAAGATGTGATGGAGCATTTCGGCATTCCGACTCGCGTCCAGAGTGCGATTCCGATTCCTCCAGTCGCCGAGCCATTTATCCGACGTCGTTGCATCCGCCACCTGGAAAAAGGCCGCGTCGTCATACTGGCTGCGGGAACAGGCAGTCCCTTCGTCACAACGGATACAGCCGCCGCGCTGCGAGCTCGCGAAATCGACGCCGATCTCGTCGTGAAAGCCACGCGTGTGGATGGCATCTATTCCGATGACCCGCTGAAGAACCCGCACGCCGTCCGATACTCGGAACTCACGTTCCAGGACGTGCTCCGTCAGAATCTGCAGGTAATGGACGCACAAGCCATCCATCACTGTATGGAGCACAACATCCCGATCGTCGTGCTGAACTACCAAAAGCCGGGCAACATTGAACGGGCGATTGCTGGCGAACGACTCGGTACGCGAGTCGGCCCCAGCATCTGACGCTTGTTGGCAGGCAAACGCTGCTTCACACTTGTGACTCAAGTCGCTACCGTGACTGTCTATTCCTCGTAAACTTTCGTTGATTATTTGAGCGCAGGAGCACTGGCTATGGACCAGGACGAGATTTTGATGGACGCCGAAGAGCGTATGGAGAAGGCCGTCAGAAATGTGCAGGGCCAGCTTCAGGGCCTCCGCACCGGCCGCGCCACTCCGGGGCTCGTCGATGCTATCCGCGTCGAATATTATGGATCCCCCACGCCGCTCAAGCAGATCGCCACGATCAGTTGCCCCGAACCGCAACAGATCATGATCCGCCCCTTCGATCAGGGGACGCTGAACGACATTGCCAAGGCAATCCAGTCGAGCGATGTCGGGCTGGCCCCGAATTCTGATGGACGCGTGATTCGACTGAACATCCCACCACTATCCACCGAACGCCGCAAGCAACTGGTCTCGCGTCTGAAGGACCTCGCCGAAGACGGACGAGTCGCAGTTCGCAATATCCGCCGCGATGCCAATAAGCACACGGACACGGCACTTAAAGATAAAGCGATGAGTGAAGATCTTCACGATGAAACGAAAGAATCGGTTCAAGAGTTGACCAAGCAATACGAAGGACAGATCAACGCCCTGGCCGATGCCAAGGAAAAGGACATCATGGAGTCGTAGGGCTCTTCGAGACATCCGAGAACTGACAACGCAACGACCATTGGCCAGCACTGCTGCCAGTGGTCGTTTTGTTTTGCTGTCGGCACTTCTTGACTGGCCGGCATATCTGGCAAACTCCGCCAACGATGTCGTCCGGTTTGTCATTAAATCTGGCACGACGCGCCTGGCCTGCATAGCTTTCGTAGATCGAAACGAAGCCGTATCCGCTTCGGCCCGCTCGCATGACGAATTGAGTGAGGAATCCAGATTCGACACCGTTGATTCGAAGTGGTTGTTCGGCAGCTTCAGCCGATCAATATGTTCGTCGCCCATTTCTGTGCGTCAACGTCATCCACTTCCGGGCCGGAAGGCAGCTCTCCCATGATTCGTTTCAACATCAACCGGTTTGCCTGGGCGTTTGTGGCGTTGGCTGTCTTGGGAATGTCCGGTTGCAAACAGATTTCAACCCGGTCGACCGTGGCACCTTCGATTGCTCCGCCGGTCCCCCCTTACGGATATGACCCGCCGGACGACACGTATCTCCATCGACCCGAGATGGCTCCGCGACTGGAGGCCGTCCCCAACTTGCCAGCCCCCGGCCATACAGTACCAACTGATCCGCCGCCGCCAGCCCCAGCACCGGACGATTCAGCGGCATTGCCAACAGGTGACAGCACCACCGCCTCGAAGGCACCGTGGGCGCTACGTCCAATGAGCTTTCTCAATCGCAAAGAGCCCAAGTCAGAAGATCGTCCCTCGAGAACTGAAATAGCCAAGCAGCAAGCGATTCTCGAGAGCAAGCCTCCTGTCCTATCGACGAAACCAGAGACCGTTCGCTGGACTCCCTCAAATCGCGAAGTCGCAATCCCGCGTCAAACGGTCCCGGTCGCGTCAACTCAAAACCTGAATCCGCCCTCACTCGATGATTCGTACACGGGTCCGGTGATTACACCGGGATCTCAATACATCCCTCGGCAAAGTGCTCCTGTCGAGAACTGGCCGTATGCAAACCGCTCCGTTGCTCAGCGACCAGTTGTTCATTTGCGAAAGCAACCAGAACCGATCTCGACCGAAGCGTTTGTTCCTGTGTCGCCACCGAAAATGGAATCGGTCCCTGCATCGGTTCAACCCGAATCGTCGTCGGCCACCGTCCCGCTGCTGCTTCCCCCGGGTGCTTAATCACGGCAACTATTGAAGGCGAAGCAAACGCTATTCGTCTTTGATTGACCAGATAAACTCTTTCAGCAATTCAAACTGCTTGCGGGCATCTCCCCCTTCAATTTGCTTGGCCGCAGTTGTCTTGAGGTCAGGAGCGAATCGGGGCATCCTCGATCCGATATCGTATCGCGACGGATCCAGCATCTGACGCAGAGCGAATTCCGGACGCAGTCGATCGCGGGTCATCGCGAAGTTAATTCCGAGTGCAATCTGAGTGGACGCATCACCTCGCGGCATTTCACTGCCGACGCCATGACACTGACGGCAATCAAGTCCTTCGCGCATCGTGAGGCGGCGTCCCAGGTCAACGTGCGATGGATTCAACTTTGACGGAATCGGCTCTTCAAAGAGCACTCCATGTTCTGCCGCCATCCCATGTGCAATCAGACTGGCATACGCGGGGAAGGCAGGCATCCGAGCTTTCACCCATGGCCGCGGCTTCTGCTTGATCTTCCCCTGCACAAGCTTTTCGATCCAAGGTCCCTGCAATTTTTCACCGACCGAAGTCAGCTGGGGAATCGATTCCGCAGCCTTGCCGGAGCCTTCTTCCGCGATGATCTCAGGCCAGGACGACTGCCGTGAATCTCGCGAGTGACATGCCAGACATCGCAATTCACTGAGCCAAAGATCGACTGAACGTGTCGGCCCTACGGCTAGCCTGGGATCGGTGCGAGATCCCAAAAACTGACCGAGCTCACTTCTGTCCGTGTCAGTCAGCTGGAAGAGCGGAGATTTTGGAGAGTCCTTCAAGGTCGAGTCAAGACAACCCATTGCGCCGGATTTCTCTTCGCCCCTCCACTTGATCGCGGGGACATTCGCCTTGGCCCATGTGCCCGCCGCTTCGATCGAGTGGCAATTGGCACAACGATGCTTCGCAAAAGCCAATCGACCCCGCTCGGCATTGCCGGGTTCCCCTTCCGGCACCTCCAATTGACCCCGCGCTTCGCGTCGAAGGTATTCTGCCAACGCCATAACTTCTGTCTCTGTCAGCCGAAAGTTGGGCATCGGGCTATTCGCGTGGTGGCGGTGTGGATCACGTAAATATTCAATCAGAGAGTGCCGTTGAAATTTGCTGTTCACGTAATGCAATGAGACGCGATGCCATTCGTCCGGCTGACTGGGATCGGCCGTGGAATGGCAAGCGATGCACCCCAACTGTTCATAGAGTTCGGCACCGGCTCGAAAGACGGTCTCCGCCTCAGTCTCCGTAGGTGCAGATGGCACACTCTCCGATGTCTCTTTCCCCAACGTCATCAGGTACGCCGCAATGTCGTTGGCCGTGGCATGATCCTTGGGATCGAGCAATGTCGGCATCTTCGTGTCGCTTCGCAGTCGCTGCGGCTGTCGCAACCAGTGTGCGATCCACGTCGGTTGCAGTCGCGATCCAATTCCATCGAGACGCGGCGTCGACTTGAAGATCTCGATAAATGCATGATCATTCCCGGACGGATGAATTGGCCTCTCACGCAGGACAGGTGCTTCGTGACAATTTGCGCAACGTAGTTTTCCAAATAGCATCGCGCCTGATTGTCGTTGGCTCGACGCTGGATCGGTGGGGGGCTCACGAAACAAAACACTCGCCGGGATTGCCTCTCGCGGAAATCGGCTGCTCTCCCAAAGTAGTCGGTAGTGAACGTCGCCGTCCGTCTTCGCGAAGTATTCGAGGGAGAGCGGGTGAACTCCGCGGCTCAGGGACAATTCCAATCCCTCCACAGGAACTTCAGTTGCCGGGTTGTTCCCGATACTCAGATAAGAACTGTAAGGATTGACCACTCTCGCCACAGCAGTTCTGACAGGTCTCGCACCAGGCCCCTTTCGATCCAGTGGAGGCCCCGCAGGGTCTTCACCATAAAATCGATAGCGGCCGGTTCGAGGGATCTTAATCCAGCCCCGAGCATCGATCTTGCGAAGCGAACTATTCCCACGCAGAGCAGGCCGATCCCAGGTAATCATTCTCTGCACGTCACGAATGTTGAATGCCTGGGATTGAGCACCAAGATCAGCAAAACGCTCGGCGACATTGACGCCAGGAGCGAGCGATGCCACCAGCTTCGCGTGTTCCAAATCTTCTGGTTGGCGGTAGAGTTCCTTCTCTGGAACGCGATCCTTGGAAACCGAATTTAGTGTCAGAATCGCTGACTGGTCGAGTTCCTTATTGTCGACGGACAGTAAGGTGTAACTGATCGCCAGTTGATCGACCGGCTTCAGATTGGAGAGTTCGAGGAACACCGTCTGCTTGTCCAACAACGTGGCCGAACGCACCTCGACTTCATCACGGCCTGTTTGCCCAGGGGCTGAAGGCTTGTATTCTGGCGAGCCATAGGCGGCAGACCATTTGTAGTCCCAAGCTTCCAACTGATAGTTCGCTGTATCTTGCGCGGCGTTGCGATCAAGCGCACACGAGAACCTCAGCACCACTCCGTTTTGATACGTCTCCAAACCGATCGGCATCCTCAAGGATTTGCCGGTATAACGAACGCGCTGGAAGCAGCCATCATGTACGGCACTGGTCGTCCAACCCTTCAGCCCCGTCACATAGAGCTGACCATCATGCTGGTTCATCCGGCCGCGATGGATCCCCGATGTAAAACGAAGCGGCAACTCGATCGAGGCACCGTTGTTTAACGCCAATTCTGGAAGTTGCCCGCTATCGCGCAGGATCAGTCGCAGCCGGCACTGACCATACGACATGTGCAATAGCTGATTGGACAGCGGTCCCCAGCGATCGCTCGTTGTCCAGACCTGGCCGCCGGAACTATTGTCCGCCAGTCGCGGAAACCAGACCAAGGGCCGTTCGAAATCGGTCGGCGGAGTATCGCGATGGTGCGACATCATTCCACCATAAAAGCCCCCTTCTCGAACGAGAAACACTCCTGATGCCGGGGTCCATTCCCCTTCTTGTGGGGCCACAGTGATCTCGTCTTTAGGCCCCATGCCGATGCCGTTTGGGTTACGGAAGCCAGTGGCAAACACGTCCAGCTTCGAACCATCCGCAGAGACCCGCAGCAGACTGCCATCATGCGGCGTTTGCGAGTTGCAGTTCCCTTTGACATAGTAGAAGTTCCCGGCTCGATCCGTTTCAAGACACGTCACATATTCATGGCCGTTCAACGTGACGTGGGCGTCGTTATTGAAATTCTCATAGACATCGGCTTCACCATCGTTGTTCAAGTCCCGCAAACGAGTGATCTGGTCACGGCCAACGACATAGATTTCATCCCTCACCACCTTCAGTCCCAACGGCTGAAACAGCCCCGTTGCAAAGCGCTGCCAAGTGACCTTCTTTAGGGAGTCGTCGATTCCGCCGACCAGCCAGACATCCCCATGCAGCGTGCAAACAGCGGCTCGCCCGTCAGAAAGAAAGTCATGGCCCCCGCAAAAGAACAGGGCACGACACGGATTGTCGAAAGGGAGCGTGATCGTATCGACCACATAGGGTTCGGTCGTCTGAGTACTCGCCACGTCACCGGTTGTCACCAGCGGTTGGCCCCAGCGAGCTGGCCCTGCTTCCGTCAGTGGTAGCAAGTCCTGCGGCGCGGGCGAAGCGGCAGCCAGTTCATCGAATGCCGCTTCGTTCGTGCCGACGGACGCAACCAGCACCTTAAGCAGGACGGGCGTGTCGTGCGGTGCAATCAGCAGGACTCGACCAAGCCCCGGTTGCTCGACGATCGATCCCCCGGCAGATCCCGAGCTAAGCCGAACCTTTGCCGACGCCTCGGCGATCATGATTCGAATAGGAACCGTCGACGGGCTGACGAGCATCGTCCGAGTAATCGCCGTGATACCATTGCGCGTCTCAATCCAAGGCGATTCCAAGATCGTGGTCGCTGACGAATCCTTGTCGTTCGGACCGATCGTGTATTTGACCACCACGCGCGAGCCGTGCCGATACAGCCCTTCGTAGTGAGCCACGTCTTTCGGCAGCGGTCCGTACGGATTCGCCTCGCGAAAGTTGGAGAACTGTTCCTGCAGCGAAACGCCGGGAAAACGCTGCGTCGTAAAAGTGGGCTCTCCATCAACTCGCGGTGGCACGATGATTCCGAAGCGCGCGGGGTCGAACTTCAGAAAGCCATTCCAACCAGCCGCCACTCGCAGCAGTTCGGTGTCGTAGCAGACCGACGCTTCACGCTGATCGCCGATCCGAACCACGATCCCCTTATAAACCGGCCCCCCCGCGCCCGTGATCGATCCACTAAAGAAGGTGCCAAAGTCGACTTGGCCAAACCGATCATCGCGTGAATCCGCTTCGGTCCAGCGAAATCCGACCGCGTCTTCGCCCCAGTGTCCTTCGATCTTGCTGGATTGTGATGTTCCTTTCAGGGGACTCAGCTTCGCCGCATCCGCTTGTCCGAGAACCGCGGAACTCTTCTTCGGTCCGGCGTCTTCGAATCGTTTCTGCTCGACAAGTTCATCGAGGTGCCACAGTGCGATAGTCGATTCATCAACTGCAAAAGGCTTGTCGGGAATTGAAGTGATCTGCCTGATTCCCTTCGAGATCCGAACTTCGTCGACTAGCCCGCTGCAGCCGATTGCTCGGTCCACCAGACTCGCCAATGCCAATCCACCGGATTCAGTCGCCTTGTCAGTTCGCTTGTGAAGTTGATTAGCCGCTTGCTTGCCATCGACATACAGACGGATGCGAGCAGGCTCCAAGATCATCGCGACATGATGCCACTGCCCGTCACAGATCATTGCATTCGAATTGCAGTGATCTGGCGCGAAGCCGGGGAGGTAAGCGGTCAAGTTACCGCTGCCCGCCATTGAGAACAGTTCCCAGTGCGTTCCCGACGACTTCAGTTCGTTGGCGACCAGAATGTTGTAGCTGGATTTGTCAGTCAGCTTCGCCCAGCATTCGACGGTGATTGGGAACTGGTGGAATTCGTCTCGCCCTGCCACGAACGCCCCGCCGGCCCGGCCATCGAGGGCCTGGCCGAACTTTCCGTCGACAAGCGGTTTATTCGCGGCCGCTGCAGGAACCGCGGCAATAGCGCGCGGCACTGGCGTCCGCATCTTTGGCTTCGGTCCAGCCGGTTGGCCATTCAGTTGCGGCAACAGCCAATCGAGTCCGTCCAGGTTATCTTGCAGACGCTCTTCCGCGTCGTCCTGCGTATGGCCGAGAATCCCGATTGGTCCCGTGTACCCACTGTCGCGAATCGTCTTCAGCAGCTTC
This sequence comes from uncultured Schlesneria sp., assembly GCA_903840265.1. Lineage (GTDB taxonomy): Bacteria > Planctomycetota > Planctomycetia > Planctomycetales > Planctomycetaceae > Schlesneria. The sequence goes on from CAIMFH010000147.1 coordinate 35,711, forward strand.
AGGTCCAGATCCCCTTCACTCAGTTGCAGGATCTTCTGCCCTTTACGCTCGCCATCGTCAACCATGCCGTTCAAGTTCAACGTGTAGAGATACGGCTTCATCTTTTGAAGCAGTGCCGGGAACCGGCTGAGGTGGTCATGGCCGTGATGCAGGTTGTAGACGATGCCGACATTGTCGAGTTTCAACTCTTGAATGATCGCAATCTGATTCTCGGGCTCACCAAACCAACCGCCATGATTGTAGAGCGCCAGCTTGCACCCCACGGCGGCCGCCGCTTCAGCGATCGGGCGGATTCGCGCCGCTTCCGCAACAACGCGGGCCCGTTGATCGACGTCATCCTTCGTGGGACCACCGCCGCCGGTGACCCAGAGTTGCGGTGTGACCTTATGCTTGGCGAAGACAGCCAGGGTCATCTTGGCTTCATCGTTCAGCGATCCCGGAAACCACCACGCCGACAGTTCCAAATGATGTCGCTTGAGCGCTTCGATCTCGGCATCGAATGTCGGGACATGCTCGGCTCGATAGTCGTAAGCAAAGTGCGTGAAGCCCAGCTTCTCAAGCATCGCCGCACGCTCTTCCGGCCCTCGCTTCTTGGAGTCAAACGGAACAATACACCACGCCACCAGATTCTTCCTGGCGAATAAGCCAGTCGAGTCCGGCTCCACCGCGATCAGCGGCCCGCGCGAACTTACCAATATGGCCAGCAAAGTCGCGACAGTGAACACTCGTTGAGACATCCGATGATCCTCTGTAGGGTGCGTGCAGTCCTCGAAACGCGCCACGACCGTGATTCGACTATCGATGGTGTGTTCCGCATGCCACGTCGCTAGATCCAGCCGAAAAAGCCGATCTTTTCCAGGTCGGCGTGCAAAGACTTCGTCGCTTCCGCGGACATCTTTGGATTGGGCAATCGGCCGGGGCCGACGTCGACACCCAGCATCTTCATGATCGCCTTTGTCGAACCGATGAAACCGTATCGGACAATGATCTGAATCATCTGGACCGCTCGGAACTGCTCTTCGCGTGCTGTTGCCAGATCACCAGCGGCGAACGCCTTGAGGACACGGTGGTAGATCGGGGCGGCAAAGTTGTAAGTGCTGCCAACCGCACCCGTCGCGCCGAGAGCCACCGCCGCCAGCAGGAACTCATCGCAGCCCCACGGCACGTCAAACGATCCATCGCCGGCTCGCAGGCAGAACTGGAAGGCCATCAGGTCGGGATTGGTGAACTTCAAACCTGCCAGGTTGGGGATCGCCTTCCGGCCCAATTCCAGAAACTCCGGCATCGGCAAGCTGACGCCAGTGAGCACCGGAATGTCGTAGAAATAGAACGGCGTGTCTGGTGCTGCTGAAGCAACTTGCGCTGCACAGTCAACCAAGACCTCGACAGAACGCGGCTTGAAGTACGACGGCGATAAGGCGGCCACGGCGCAGGCCTTCGATTGCTGAGCATGCTTGGCTAGTGCGGCAGCATCGACCAGGCAGTTTGACCCGACATGGACAACGACTTTCATGTCGGAGCCGTGGGTCACTTCCATCCAGCGCGTCGTGAGCTGTCGGCGCTCGTCTACATTCAAAGAGTGACTCTCACCCGTGCTGCCGCCAATAAAAGCAGTGTTGATCCCATTCCGCTGCAGATGCTCGGCTTGCTTCGCCACGATATCGAGGTTGAGCGACCCATCGTCGTGAAACGGGGTGTGAGTCGCGGCAACCAGTCCAGTCAGTTTCAGTCGAGTCATTGCCAGTGATTCCAGATGTGATTGATCAGAGAAAACAAGTTGAAGTTGTCATTTCGCGACAGGCTTGGCCGTGGCTCCCTGTTGAGTATATTCCGCGTCGAGAGCATTCCAGATCGTGACCATCTCTTCGAGCGTGCCGGGATACTCAGTCGCCAGATTCTTCGATTCAGCGCGATCTTCAGTGAGATCGTAAAGTTCCCAAGGTGCATTCTTTCCAGAAGCCACGATCTTCCAGTTGTTGACCCGCAGGCCGCGATTTTCAATATGCTTGAAGAAAATGGGCTTCTGCTTTTCCAACGGAAGTCCAAAGTGGGGGCGACTCGGGAATAGTCCGGGCAGCCGCAATTCGCCGGGGTTCGGTCGCGAAACGTCCTTCGGTGGCGGTTTACTAGGGTCAGTCAAATCCAGGAACGACACCAAGCTTCTTCCCGGAAGAGTTGGCCGCGACTCCTCGTTCCATTTCGCAGGTGGAGCGACGTTGGCGATCTCAAGGAGCGTTGGAGCGATATCAACCAAGTGCCCGGGGTCGTTCACCAACGTGCCGCGCGGCTGCATTCGACGTGGCCAGTGAGCGATTAGCGGAGTCGAAACGCCTCCTTCATGATTCCATGACTTGTGACGACGGAACGGAGTGTTCGAGACCGTCGACCAACCAGGGCCCAATCCCAAATAGCTTTGAGCTGAGCCTGGAACCGATCCAATCGTATGACCATCGCCGCGAATGATTTGCTCGGCACTCGCTCCGTTATCCGAAGCGAAGCAGATCAGCGTGTCATCCCACGCATTCATCGCCCGCAGCTTCTCGAACACGCGGCCGATTTCCTGATCCATTCGGTCAATCATCGCCGCGTGAACGGCCATCTTCTGAGCTTGAAAGGCTTGCTGCTCAGCCGTGAGATCTTTCCACGGAACCGCGTGCCCCGACTCTCCCAGTCCGATTCGTTTCTGTAGTTCTTCCTCGCTCAGGTTCCAACTGGGGGCCGTCATCGGTTCGGGGGCAGAGAGGTTACCGGCAACTAGTCCCAATTGCTGCATGCGAGCCCAACGCTTGGCTCGAATCTCATCCCAGCCAACTTGATAGCGGTCTTTATATTTCTCGATGTCTTCCGGCAGCGCTTGCAAAGGAAAGTGCGGAGCGATGAATGCCAGATAGAGAAAGAACGGCTGCTCTTTGTGATCGGATTCATGTTCGCTCAACCACTGCAATGCTCGTTGAGCGGTGGCAGTCGTCGCATAATAGTGTTCGTCAGCCGCAGGGGGCGGCAACGGCTGGTCATCCAGTTGATGATGCTTCGGCGAGAAGAACCGGTCGTGGTCGGTGGTGTGATAGGACCGCGAAAAACCGGCATCCAGGATCTTGCCATCAATGTGCCACTTTCCCGAGTGATATGACTTGTATCCCGCACCCTTGAGTAGTTCGGGAAGCAAAGCCGCCCACTTGGGACGCGGTCCCTGAGGATCCCGGTTGACTTGCTGAGCGTAGTACCCGGTCATCAACGCCGCTCGCGAAGGCCAGCAACGAGCGGTGTTATAGAACTGCGTGAATCGCAGGCCATTCGCCGCCAAGGCGTCGAGATTCGGGGTTTCAATTTCGCTGCCGTAACATCCCAGGTCCGAGTAACCCAGGTCATCGGCCAGGATGAAGATGATGTTCGGCTTGCGAGCGGCGGGCGTCTCTGCGGCCAGCAGAGAGCTACTGATCACGATGGCCAGCGTGAAGTACGTCCAAACTTTCATGGTGGATCTCGCGAGAGGTGCAATTTCTGTCCCCAGTCTAGTGAGCAAATCTCTTCGGTACCATTCCGCGGCGTGAGGGAACCGATTGAGCGGTACACGGTCCTCAGGTACGATGCGTCGACCTTCGCATCCTCCGTCCGTTCAAAGGTCATCAATGATGTCTCACCCCGTACTCCCGTTGGTTCTGTTCTCGGCTTTGGCATTGCTGGGCAACATTGTCAGTGCGGAAGAGGCCTCGCCGTTCCCGGGGACAAAAAGCGACTATCACGGCTTCGTTCGCTACGACTTCGAAGTAGACGGCCAGCACTGTTTGGTCGTCACTCCGTTTGTGGCTGCAAAAGGAAAGCCGTGGGTCTGGCGAGCCGAGTTTTTCGATCATCGTCCCGAGATCGACTTGGCACTCGTCAAGAGGGGCTTCCATCTGGCGTACATGAACGTCGGCAACACGTTCGGTTGCCCCAGCGCGATGAAGCACTTCGACGAGTTCTACAAGGTGCTCACCGAAAAGCATGGCTTTTCCAAGAAGCCCGTTCTGGAAGGTCTGAGTCGCGGTGGACTATACGTCTACAACTGGGGTGCTGCGCATCCAGATCAAGTCGGCGTCATTCTCGGAGACAATCCGGTCCTGGACTTCAAGAGCTGGCCAGGCGGGAAGGGGAAAGGCCCCGGCAGTGCAGGAGATTGGAAGCAGCTGATCAAGGACTACGGCTTCAAAGACGAAGCCGAAGCACTCGCCTACGATAAGAACCCGGTCGATAACCTCGCCCCTCTCGCCAAAGCCAAAGTGCCGCTGCTGCACATCTGCGGTGATGCTGATGAAGTGGTTCCCTATGCAGAGAACACAGTTCTGCTCAAGGTACGCTACGAAAAACTTGGAGGCAAGATCCACGTCATCGTGAAGCCAGGCCTGAAACATCACCCTCACGGCTTAGACGATCCGACTCCCGCCGTCGACTTCATCGTGAAAGAGCTTGGGCTGGAATAACGTCAAATGAAAAGAGGCGGGGCACGACGCTCCGCCTCTTTCGTTTCAACATGATCTCTAGTATCCGCGTGGTCGCACGCGACCTTGGACTCGACCGGGCAGACCCATGATTCGCAGGAAACCTTCTGCATCGGTCTGATTGTACGACCCCCCCGCTTCCATGCTGGCGATCTTGTCGTCGTACAGACTGTTGGGGCTGGTGCGGCTGCAGACGATGATGTTGCCCTTGTAGAGACCGAGCTTGATCTCGCCTGTGACGACAGACTGCGTCTGCTTGTTGAAGGCCATCAAGGCGTCCATCTTGGCACAGTACCAATGGCCGTAGTACACCATCTCAGCGATTTCAGGCGACAGCCGATCGCGCAGGTGCAGCAGATCACGATCGAGCGTCAGTTGTTCGACATAGCGATGAGCTTCGTACAGCAGCGTCATGCCAGGGGCTTCGTAGACGCCGCGGCTCTTCATGCCAACGAACCGGTTCTCGATCATGTCCAGGCGACCGATCGCATTCCGGCCACCGATTTTGTTGAGTTCCAGCACCATCGACAGCGGGCTGACCGCTCGACCGTTCAGCGTCGTCGGGACACCGCTCTCGAATCCGATAGTAACGTGTTCGATTTGATCGGGAGCCTGCTGTGGCGAGACTCCCATACCGAAGTCGGGAACATCGACACCGGTCACTTGGGGATCTTCCAGCACACCCGCTTCATAGCTGATATGCAGGCAGTTTTCGTCTGAGCTGTACGGCTTGGAAACTGATGCCTTGACGGGAATATTCTTCTCGGCGCAATAGGCGATCATTTCGGTCCGGCCGGGGAACAGCGTGCGATAGCGTTCGATCCGCCAAGGGGCGATGATCTTCACGCCTGGTTCGAGTGCTTCGGCGGCCAACTGGAAACGGCACTGATCGTTCCCTTTGCCCGTCGCGCCGTGAGCGTACGCATCAGCACCGACTTCTCGAGCGACCTGCAGGCAGATCTTCGAGATCAGCGGACGTGCGATCGAGGTTCCGAGCAGATAGACCCCTTCATACCGAGCCTGCCACTGCATAACGGGAAAGGCAAAGTCGCGGCAGAGTTCTTCCTGAACGTCAACAATCCTGGCCGACTTGGCTCCGCAGACATGAGCCTTGTTCAGGATCGCTTCGCGGTCTTCGCAAGGCTGGCCAAGATCAACGTAAACGCAGTGAACGTCGTAACCTTCATCCTGCAACCAACCAAGGATAACCGACGTATCCAGACCGCCGGAGTACGCGAGAACACAACTGGGCATGAACGATTCCAATCGAGAACAAGAGTGAATCTTCACGGCCGAACATCACGGCCGATTGAGCGGGCAGGGGCCAAGATTATAGCCAGCAGATCTCGCAGCGTCACCGAACTGCTCAAATTCGGAATCGCAGCCATGCGGGGTGCCACGGACTTGGAGTCCTCGACATGGCCGTGTCTTCGATCGAGGACGCTGCCACTCGAAGTCGGTGAATCCGGTTAGAAAGCGTTGCCTATTTCGATTCGGCCTTCTGCTTTTCATAGGCGGCAATGGTTCCTTCAGGATCATCATTGAAGGCATCTCGACAGCCGGTGCAGCAGACGTAGTATGTCTTTCCTTTGTGCGTGACGGGAATCGTTCCGGCCCCGCCGGTCACCACACAAATCGGCCCCGTCCCACCAGTGGCAGCGATCTTCGTTCCCTGCCGCTGATATCCGACTTCACCCGTCCGCGTGAAAAAGGATTGCTGTTCAGGCCGCTTCTCAAACAGGATCAGCAGCCGATTCTCGTTCAGAATGGTGAGCGTCAGCCGATGAACCTCTTTCTTGTCGTCGACGCCTTCCATGACGAGTCGCTTGTCTTCGAGCTTACCGTGATAGGTCCTTGTGGAATCGTCGAGTACCTTGGCCGTGAGGGTGAGCTGCTTAGTGGCCTCATCGAAATTCAGCAGAGCCGACTTCCATTCCTTGCCGTCTTCGACGTTGATGCGAATGCCAGCACTCTTCGGTTTCAGTTCCCAGACGAACTCGGCCTTCTCCTGCCAAGCCCCTTGTGACGAGCCGCGTTTGACCTGCCCGATCCCTCGCCAACTGCCGACGAGCCCATTGAACTCACGCAGGGCATCAATCGTGGCGGCTTTGGAGGCCGGCTTCAGCTGGGGTTCTTCGGCTTGAATAATGAAGCCGGGAGCTACGGCAAGAAAGCCGATGCTCGCTACCGTCCAGACTGCGATTCGTCGAAAGCTGTCAGACATGATCTCTCCCCGAATCGCAGATGCAGCTTAGCTAATCCCGCGATGTGAAATAGGGCTCGTGTCCATACAGACTCCGTTCCCTTTGCTGAGCGCCTTGTTCCAAAATCACAACGCACCCGAATCAAGATGTCAACATCGCTTCACGGAGGCTTGAGTGAGAGACGACCGTAAAGGCGGTGCAATCGGTACAGCCCATACTGAGAGAAGCGACTTGCGGTCATCCACGGACCTTGCGGGTGCGCGGCCCGATAGTTGCATATTCGCGAGTTATGTTATTTTAATCTCGTGCCCGCGCCTCGGAGCGACCGAGCCATTTTGAAACGAGCCTGGCGATCATGTTGGACAACCTGTCAGACACCGACGAAGCCGTCTACCTGAAGAAAAGCGGGATCGATCGCGGCGTAGGCTACTTGGTAGGTGGTATGGTCGTCTTGGGGTTCTTCCTCGTCATCGTCCTGGCGATGGGTCGCATTCAGACGCTGTCGAATGAAGCCGGGAATCTGCATCACTACGACATGCGCGAAGAGAAATCATCCGAGATCGGTGATACACGACCTCGGTAGGCAAACAACTCGTCAACAAGACAAACGGCATACGGAGTATGCCTTCTACTTTGCGGACTACGCGCCCGAACGAGTTAGCTTCTGGAAGAGCGCGAGCAAGTTGCGCGTGATTGGACCCGGTTCGCCATTGCCGATGGAACGTCCGTCCAATGACACGACGGCGACCACTTCTGCTGCTGTTCCAGTCAGGAACATTTCGTCCGCGACGTACAGGTCGTGACGAGTCAGCGAGCATTCTTCGACTCGGTATCCGGCTTCTCGTGCCAGGTCCATCACGGCGTTGCGGGTGATCCCTTCCAAGATGCCGGCGTCGCGCGACGGCGTTCGCACGACTCCATGCTTCACGATGAAAATGTTATCGCCGGTACACTCGGCCACTTCACCTTTGTGGTTCAACATCAGGGCTTCAACCATGCCGGCATCGGTTCCTTCGATGCGGGCCATGATGTTGTTCAGGTAGTTCAATGACTTGATGCGCGGACTGAGCGCCGCCGAATGATTTCGGATCGTGCTCGCCGTGACCAGGTGCATCCCCTTGGTATAGGTTTCAGGGGGGTACAACGAGATCGTATCGGCGATAATGATGACCTGCGGATTGCTGGTCTTGCGAATATCCAGGCCCAGGCTGCCCGCCCCACGAGTCACCACCAGGCGCACATAACCATCGGTCAGATTATTGGCTTTGACGGTCGCTTCGACGGCGGCAATCATCTCCGCTGGCTTCAGCGGAATGGTCAGCCGGATCGCTTTCGCACTTTCGTACAGGCGATCGATATGCGGGTGGTGCAGGAAGACCTTGCCGCCGTAGATGCGGATCCCTTCGAACACTCCATCGCCGTACAGCAGACCGTGATCGAACACGCTGATCTTGGCATCGGCTTCATCGACGATCTTACCGGCGAGATAAATCTTCAATCCCATTTCGCATCACCCTGACAAAGAAGCCCGGCCTTTTCTAAAGCCGGGCTTCTACTTCATCGCTTGGAACTCGCCACCAAGGGTCGTTCGACTCGCTGCAATTATTCACATTGATCGGCCAACAGGAAGTCTGGCGACAAATTTGACACCATAAAGTGGGTCGAGGTTCGCCAGACGCCACGTGCCGCTGTCGCTCTATTCTCAGGCGGCATCCGACATTGGGACGATCCGACCTTCGCACAGTTTGACAGTGCGATCGGCTTGCGCCGCGATCGCCTGATCATGCGTCACCATGATAATAGTCAACTGTTCCTGCTCATTCAACTTGCAAAGCAGGTCAATGATCTCTCGCCCGGTGCGGGCATCCAGGTTGCCGGTCGGTTCGTCCGCCAGCAGAATTTCGGGATGCGCGACCAGCGATCGGGCGATGGCGGCTCGTTGCATCTCGCCACCTGACAATTCCGAAGGTTTGTGAGTCAGGCGGTGACCGAGGCCAACGCGATCGATCATCTCGCGGGCTCGGTCCTGGTATTCGCGACGACGCTTCCAGTAGCCCCAGATCGAATGCCGGATCATCAGCGGACTGAGCACGTTTTCCATCAGGCTCAGTTCGGGCAGCAAATGGTAGAACTGAAAGACGAATCCGAAGACGCGGTTACGAAGTTCATCCCGAGTCCGCGACGGCAGGTCATCAATCCGCTGACCATCGAGTTGCACTTCGCCAATGTCCGGTGCATCGAGTAGCCCGAGCAAATGGAGCAGGGTGCTTTTTCCTGATCCTGACTGGCCCACGATCGAGAGGAACTCGCCTTTGCGAACCGACACGTCAACGCCGTGCAAGACAGGGACCAGGTGATCCCCTTTGCGATAAGCTTTCTCGACAGAAAACGCGGCGATTTGCGGCTCTGGCATCGGGAAGGTCTCTCGGAGCGACGCGGACTTCGGACTAGTGAACTTGCTGGTAACCGTCGGCATGGCTGCCACTCCTGGTTCGTGATCAGATCACGCGTGAACTTATCGAACTCGGTGACGGGAAATGAACGCTATTCGTATCGCAGGGCTCGGACAGGCTGCAACCGGGCGGCTCGACGAGCCGGCAGGACGCTGGCGAGTACCGCGATCGTGATCGCACCCAAGGCGACCCAGAAGATCGTTAAGGCATCGATATGAGTCGGAATCGTCTTGAAATAGTAGATCTTTTCGTCGAAGACTTTGCGGCCCGTGACAAATGTGATGAACGCTTCGATCTGGTTGATGTAGTAGACAAACAGCAGGCCGGCCATCACGCCGACTCCGCTTCCCACCATTCCCAGAGACAGGCCGTAGCTCAGGAAGATGGACATCACGCCGGATGAACTGGCTCCGAGAGCTTTCAGGATGCCGATATCGCGAGTCTTTTCGACGACGATCATGAAGAAGATCGCGAGGATCCCGAAGCCTGCCACGGCGATGATCAGGAACAGCAGGATGTTCAGGATCGATGATTCAACGTCGACCGCGGCCAGCAGTGGACCCTGCTTCTGCTCCCAGGTTCGAACCGTGTAGCGATCCGCGGGAAACGCGTTTCGCAGGATCTCCAGCACTTTATCGGAGTCGTGGTAGTCTTTCAGCTTGATCTGCACCGAAGTGATCGCACGCGATTCTGTGCCGTCCGCGTTCTGCGTGACCATCTTGCGAACGTGCTGCAGGTATTCGAGGTTACAGAAGACCAGATTCGAATCGTATTCGCTCATTCCACTCTTAAAGACATCGACGACTGTGGCATCGAAGTAGGCTGGCTTGGGAGTTCCCGCCGTGACCGTGCTGACCTTCACATCGTTTCCAGGCCGCACCATGTAGATCGTGCGCATCTCTTTGGTCGACTCGTCCATGTGAGGAAAGCTGATCAGGTTGCTGCCGACGTACAGACGTCCCGTTTGCAGCTCACCCAATTTGGCCTCGGCCACGACGGCATCGCCTTCCTGGCGTTCCATCCCATCGAAGGGATCTTCACTGTTGGGGGCGGCAGGTGCCTCGCCACCCTGCTCAGCACCGCCGTGACGTTGCTGCTTCAATTCCTTTAGGAAGATCGCCTTGTCGCGAGCCAAGGCGGCGATGCGTTGACGATAGTCATTGGCACCGGGGGTTAAGGACCAGTCTGGCTTGTGGTCCTTGGTCCGTTCGGCTCCGGTGCTGTCAGGTCCGTTGTCCTGTTTATGATAACTTTGGAGGTAGTCCATCAGTGGACCGACTTCAGACTTGCTGCCGGGGTCGATCCCGATCAGTGTGACTGGATGATGGATGTACTGACCGCCATATTCGAAGCTCAGCATTCCATAGACTTCGACAGTCGATGTCACGCCGGCAACGTAAGGTCCGATCAGCCGTTCGATCATCTGCTTATGCAGTTCGGAATCAGCCTCGCCGTCATAGCTGCGAGTTTCGATGATGATGTCGGACAGGATCCCCTGAATCCGCAGTCGCATCTCACTGCTAAACCCAGCCATGACAGCATTGACGACGATCATCGTCGCCACACCCAGCGTGACGCTGATGATGCTCGCCAGAGCGATGTACCGAGAACGCAGATATCGCTGACACAAAAGCAATTTGTACATGGGCCAATCCTTGGCTTGTGAACCGCGATCACCGCGGTGGTTGATTTACATTCCCTGTTCTGGCTTCAGCAACGGGAAGAAGATCACGTCGCGGATACTTGTGGTGTTCGTTAACAGCATGACCAGGCGATCAATCCCGATTCCCATCCCGCCCGCGGGTGGCATCCCCACCTTGAGGGCTCGGACGAAGTCGTGATCCATCTTGGCCATCGAATCCTCTTCGGCCAATCCGTCCAGTTGCGTGCGGAACAGTTCTTCCTGCAGGCGCGGGTCGTTCAGTTCCGTGTAGGCATTGGCGAGTTCCATCCCGTCGACGAACAGTTCGAATCGTTCGGCGATGCTGGGATCGGATCGCTTGCGCTTGGTGAGCGGGCACATGGACGAAGGGTAGTCGTAGACGAAGACTGGTCCCACCAGCTTGTCCTCGACGGTGGCTTCGAACACGTCGTTCACGATCACGTCGGGGTGACGACCGGCTGTTTCGATGTGCAGTTTCTTCGCCACGGCAGAGACCGCTTCGGCATCTTGCATGTCGCAGCCAGCATGTTCGAGGAACAAGTCGCCGTACTTCGCTCGCTGGAAGGGCGGATTGAAGTTGACGGTCTTATCGCCCCACGGCAGTTCGGCCGTTCCGTTCGCGGCGATCGCAGCATTGCAGATGATCTTTTCGGCCAGGTCCATCATCGCATGGTAGTCGCCATACGCCTGATAGAGCTCGATCATCGTGAATTCGGGATTATGAGTTCCGTCGACGCCTTCGTTGCGGAAGACGCGGCCGATTTCGTAGACGCGTTCGATCCCGCCGACCATCAGTCGCTTGAGATGCAGTTCGAGCGCGATCCGCAGGAACAGCGGAATGTCGAGGGCGTTGTGATGCGTCTTGAACGGACGAGCGGCCGCACCGCCGGCAATGGCGTGCAGCACAGGCGTTTCGACTTCGAAGAAGCTTTCGCCGCGCAGCGTCTGGCGGATCGAATCGAGGATGCGCAATCGCTTGAACATCCGTTCTAGGACGCCTTCGGAGTAGATCAAGTCGACGTATCGCTGGCGAAGCAGGGCTTCCTTGTCCTGGATGCCCTGGAACTTTTCGGGTGGTTGAGCCAGCGACTTACAAAGGATTGTGAGGCCCGTGACGGCAATCGTCTTTTCACCGGTGTTCGTCAGGCGGGTGCGGCCATCGATCCCGATCAGATCACCAAGATCCAAGCATTCGAGCAATGCCCACAATTCATCCGAGGCATCCTTGCGGGACAGCATCAACTGAATGCGGCCGCTATAGTCCTGGATGTGGATGAAATGGAGTTTGCCCTTATCGTTCCAGCGCAGAATACGACCAGCAACGCGAACGGTCTGCCCGTCCGTTCCTGATTCTGCGGGGCAGAGCTCACGTGCTTTTTCAATCGTCATATGGCCGTCAAAACGCTGCCCCCAAGGATCGAGGCCCAAGGCTTCAATCTTGGCGAGTTTTTCGAGTCGGGCAGCTTCTAAACGGTGTGGCGTCTCGGACATCGGTCGCGGTTTCTGTCTGTCGGCAAAAGGCTTGTGGAACGAGGAAGGGCCGAAACTATGCGTGAATCGGCAAAAAACGTCAATGGCAGGTCCGGCAGGGATTGCCGGAGGGTTGGTATCGCGTGGTTGCCACTAATCAAGGCCGAGCCTGTGACGGCGTTGCGGTAAGTTGTTTGGCTGGAAGAAATTGGGAGTCGGGAATAGGGAATAGCAGGAAAGACAAACTCGGGATGCGGGGAAATGCGGTCGGCTTTGCGACTCAGTTTGCGGGGCGCGCGACACAGCCCACTGGCTCAGTTCCATCAATTCTTGCCGATTTTTAGGCGTGTGCCCGCGAACTCCTGCCAGGCCTTTCCTTACGATTTGGCAGAATTTGTCAGTCCATGGCAGGGTTTTGAGGGGGTACCCCGATTTTGCAGCGGAAATTCTGGGTTTCTGCCATAACGACTGACACATCGATCGCTCTCCAACAAAAAACGGCCACACGTGTTGACCTGAAATTCGAGGTCAACAGGTGTGGCCGTTGGTTACGGTCCACGGGGATTTGCTGTTACTTTGCCTCTGGCGTTATGCCATATCCCGCGTGCGCGATGCTAGATGGCATTTGAGGAATTTTTGCATTTTGCGAGCAAATTCCATGAGGCCGATGCCGAAGCGCTGGCGGGCTGACTGACAGATTTTGACACCCCAGGACAACTTTTGACAATGGGGGACAAAATGACCCTGTTTTTGGCCGTTTTCCTCAAAAAAGTGCGTGTTTTGTGACAGATGGCTGAGTTCCAGCAAGATTGGTTTCCAATGCTGGTAGCCCATCCCAGAGAAACACCCCATAACCGGAATGCGAACGGGTTGGCGTCGTCATTACAAGGGGATCAATGTGAATGACAGATCTTCTCATTTAATGAGCGGGGCAGGTGCCATCATTTCTGCTGTTCATCGAAGAAGCCGTCTCTAATCGCTCGATGGTCGTGGCTCTCAAGCACCGGCACAACGCGGAGGCGTTATCAGCGGCGATTCAGTTACGCTTCGTCTTGTCGGTCACTAGAATCAGGCCGCGAGGGTTCGCGCGTTGTCACAACTGCAGGCAGCGGATTGAAGCGGGGCTACTTCGTTGCCTGTCGTGAAGACCAATCTGCTGGCGGGGTTGGCTACGAGATTCTGCTTACTCATTGAAGGCTCGATCGAGATGGCCACTACCGGATTCGGGATTGTCGGTTGCGGCATGATTGCGAATTTTCATGCGGAAGCGATCAAGCACATCAAGGGGGCCAAGCTTGTCGCCTGCTGCAGTTCTCGCCGGGAAGCGGCGGACAAGTTTGCGGCGGCGAATCCCGGTACGAAGGTCTATGGCAACCTGGATGACATGCTGACTGACGGCGATTTGCAGGTCGTCATTGTTTGCACCCCCAGCGGGGCTCATCTGGAGCCGGCCGTGAAGGCGGCCAACGCGGGCAAGCATGTCGTGATCGAGAAGCCGATGGAAATCACCTTGAAGCGGTGTGATGCCATCTTGGAAGCCTGTCGCAAAAATGGCGTGTTGCTCTGTCCGATTTTCCCGTCACGATTCAGCCCGGCCAACATCGCTTTGAAAGAGGCGATTGACGAGGGTCGTTTCGGCAGATTGACGCTGGGCGACACCTATGTGAAATGGTGGCGCACGCAGGCGTACTACGATCAGGGAGGCTGGCGCGGGACCTGGGACCTGGATGGCGGCGGCGCTTATATGAATCAGGGGATCCACAACGTCGATCTGCTGCAGTGGTTGATGGGCGATGTCGCGGAAGTGTGCGCTTTGACGGCCACGTTGGCTCACGAACGAATTGAAGTCGAAGATGTCGGTGTCGCCGCGATCAAGTTCAAGAATGGTGCGGTCGGCACGATGGAATGTTCGACGAGTGCCTGGCCCGGGCACTTGAAGAAGACGGAGATTCACGGAACCAGCGGCTCGGTCATTGTCGAGCAGGACAATGTGCTGATGTGGCAATTTGAGAAGACGAAGGCCAAGGACAAAACGATCCTCGAAAAGTTCGCTCGTCAAGCCGGCGGAACGGGCGGCGCGGCCGACCCGAAGGCGATCAGCTATGTCGGGCACATGGAACAACTGAAGGATTTCATGAAGGCGATCCAGACGGGGCGAGCACCGCGGATCACTGGTGAAGAAGGTCGCAAGGCGGTGGAGATTGTGCTGGCGATCTATCAGTCGGCTTGGACGGGCAAACGTGTGACTTTGCCGTTAGTGAAGGATCCGAAGCGACCGACGTAGAAGAGCATTGCAAATTGCAAATTGCGAAATGCAAATTGAAAAATGGAAGACGTAAGAACGTCTCTTGGTAGTTTAACGGTTGGGGTCTTGCATGTCTTTTCGACGTTATATTCTGGCTTCTCGATCTCCGCGGCGGTTGGAGCTGTTGCAGCAGATTGTGCATCCTGTGTTGATTGAAGTCCGACCACCCGCTGTCTCTGAGGAAGCGGGGTTTGGTGACTGCACCGACATGGTGGCGATCAAGCGGCGGTTGCAGGAAATCGCGCGGCAGAAGGCTGAACAAGTTCGCGCCGCCCTCAATGCCGAGGAGGCGGAATTGCACGAGTTGCCACGCACGCTGCTGATCTCAGCCGACACGACGGTTGTGGTCACGGATCGCGACGGGAATCCCGTCGTGCTGGGGAATCCTCCCGAGAACGACGACTGGCGCGAAGTCGTGGCGGACTGGTTCCGACACTTTTATGCGGGCCGCACGCATTCGGCTTTGACGGCGGTCTATGTCACCACGCCGGATGGGCGTTTCGCCGAGCAACTGGTTGAGACGCGCGTGACGATTCGTGGTGACATCGAACGCTGGTTGAATTGGTATTTGTTGACGGGCGAGCCTCGCGGCAAAGCAGGAGGTTACGCGTTGCAAGGGGCAGGGAGCGTCTTCATTGAACGCGTAGAGGGGAGCCTGAGCAACGTCGTTGGGCTGCCGCTGGAAGCCCTATTAGAGCTTTTTGCAGATGTTCGACTCAAATAAACAAAACACGATTTATGATCGTGAATGATGCGATTGACTCGCCAGATTGTGGTTCATTGCCAATAATCGCAGGCGACGAATTTCAGCACTTCCATGTTCCATCGGCTGATCTGTGCATGCCGGTCGGAGCTTCAGTTTCAAATCGAAGGATTGATCAATGAAAACCTTGTGGGTTGTGTTCTCTACCGTAGCGCTGACTTCTGCCGTTGGCATCTCGCATTCCCATGGTGCCGAAGCTGTCGACGCGATCCCTGATACAGCGGCTGTCGTGCTGCGTTGGAAAGCCCCCGAGACTTCCGTGGGCAAGCTTGCCGATTTCGTCGATGCGGTCCAACCGGGTTTCGGAGCTACGGTGAAACAAAGTGTGCCAGCGATCGGACAGGCGATTGGAAATCCAGGACTGAAGGGTGTCGAACTGAGCCAGGACATCTGGGTCGTCATGTTCGCCGAACCCCAGGCCGCTCCAACGATCGTCTTCGTGATGACCGCCAAAGACGTGGACGATGTGAAGGATGCCTTGGGAGCGGCTTTCGAAGTTCACTCCGACGGAAAATTGGTGGCCTACTCGCAGAACGACGATGCCTTGGAAGAAATTCGGCAGCGGTTGGGTGGTGAAGGGAAGTCACTGCTCACCATCATCGACGCGAATTCCAAGAAACTGTTTGATTCGTCCGATGTGGCGCTGCTCGTCAATGTGAAGCAATTGGTTGAAGACTTTTCGGATGAGCTGGACCAGGCCGAACCGCAACTCGACGCGCTGATCGATCAATTCACGAACGCCTTGCCGGAAGCTCAACGCCCTCAGTTGGAAGCGGCGTTTGACATGTACCGAACTCTCGGCAAGGCGTTGTTGGCGGGTGTTCGCGACACGAACAGCTTCGTGCTGGGAGCCTCGTTCACCAAGACTGCCATTCGACTGGAAGACCGTGTGCAACTGGCCGACGGCAGTGCCAGCTCGAAGTTTCTGGCTCGCCAGACCACCGGCGACCTCGCACTGATGGGAAAGCTGCCTGCCGGTAAGGCCGCTTACGTCGGCTTCAAGGGCGACCTGTCGAATATGATCGAATGGTCGATGCAGATGACGAAGGGGATGCTGACAGATGCGACCGACGAACAGAAAGCGGACCTCGACGCGGCGATGAAGGGATTGGCGAAGGTCAAGTACGAAGAAATGGCGATGTATCTGGATCTGTCGCCCAAGGCCCCAGGCTTTCACGGCGGCGCGGTCTCGGCGGTCAACTCCACGAAAGGCCTGAAAGAACTCACTCACAAGCTGCTGAAGTCCATGAGTGAACTGCACACCCCGACATTTACCCAGAAGACGAGCCTGGAGCCCAATGCCGAAAAGATCGGTGGAGTGGACGTCGATCGCGTCACCATCAAACAGGAATTCGATGATTCCAACCCCGGTGTTGAAATTCAACAAAAGGTGATGGCGGCGATGTTTGGCGGCGATGGCATGCAGCAACTGGTGATGTATCAGCCGACCCGAACACTGCAGACAACGGGTGGTGGCAAGGCTGAAATGCAGGCTCTGCAAACAGCCGTTGATTCGACGAAAACAGGCGATGCTGCCGCAACAGCCGCGCGCAAGCGGTTCCCTGCCAAAGCGAATATCATCGCATTGTTTGATGTCGCGCGTATGGTCCAGAACGGTGCGCAACTGGCTGGTGAACAAGATGTGCCGGTCAACACAGAAGCGCTGAGCGGCCTGAAGTTGGAGCCTTCGTTTATCGGCTTCGCGATTGGGACGGAAGCCAACTCATTGCAATCGCAGCTTGAAATCCCAGTGATTCAGGTGCAGAACATTGCCAAGCTGATTGGCATCTTCCAGCAGCAGTAGGGTTGCGGTCGACCGTGGAAGCCAACTTGCGGAGATTCGCATCAAAGGGTGCGTCGTGTCTCCATGTCCATTTTTAAACTAAGGGAGTCTGATGAGACTATCGCATTACATACCAGTCGGAATGGCACTGATGCTGGCGATCTCGACGGCAGCGTCAGCCGAGGACACTACTGCACGGGATCTGATCAACACGGTGATCGAAAAAAATGGAGGAGAAGTCCTGCTGGCGAAGTTCCCCGCCAGAACAGCGAAGATCAAAGGAACGCTGTATCTCATTGGATCCCCCACCCCAATGTCTGGCGAACTGGCTTCACAAGGAGGAGACCAGCATCGGATGGCGGTTTCTCTATCCGCCGACGGTCAGTCGATTGGTTTTACCACTGTGTTGGATCGCGACCGTGGTTGGCAGCGGTTATTTGACAATACAAGTGAGATGACCGACGACCAGATGGCCGAAGCGAAAGAGGCCGCGTATGCCGCGTGGCTGGCGACTTTGATTCCGTTAAAGGACAAGGCATTCGAACTGACGGCGCTGGGCGAATCCGATGTCGAAAAACGCCCGGCCATCGGCGTGAAGGTGACTCGCGAAGGCCGCCGTCCGGTGAAAATGTACTTTGATAAAGAGACGTACCGCCTCGTCCGCACGGAAACGATCGTCCGCGACGAATCGACCTCCAAGGATGTCCCTCAGGAAACGACATATAGCGACTTCAATTCAGCAGAAGGAATTCCTCACGCGAAGAAGGTCGTCGTCAAACGTGAGGGGCAGCCGTATGTCGATATTGAAGTCGTCAGCTCGAAACCGAAAGAGAAACTGGAAGCCAGTGTTTTTGCCAAGCCATAAGTGGGTTCGATCACGCCGCTGATGATCGACGAACGCTGACTTCGAAGGATGCCGCATGATGCGTCTGATGCTGATCGGCGTTTGTTTGTTCATGAGTCTGGCGACGGCTCGCGGAGACGACTTCATCGAGCCGTTGCCTGGCACGGAGCCGCTGACCTGGGAGGGCGACCTCGCCGATCGCATGATGGCGGGCTTGCACAAGTTTGTGGAAGCCAAGATTGCAACTGCAATCCAGAAGCGTGATTTTCAATGGGATCGCGACACGTCGTCGCCCGCGGCTTACGAGAAGTCGATTGCTCCGAATCGACAGCGATTGCGAAAGATCATCGGCCTGGTCGATCAGCGCGTGCAGGTCCACTTGGAACGCGTTGCAGAAGACGATCAGCCGGCGATGGTGGCGGAACGGCCCAATGGACGCGTCTTTCGAATCCGTTGGAGCGTGCTGGATGGTGTGACAGCGGAGGGATTGCTGATTGAGCCAATTCAGTCCCCGATCGCTCATGTGATTGTACTGCCTGATGCGGGGCAGTCTCCTGAAGAGGTGGCATTGGGTCAGCAGTTCGTCTGGGACCTGGTGGCGGCTCGCGTCCAAGTGATGATCCCCGTGCTGATCGATCGCACCGATCGCTGGTCGGGTAACGACAAAGTCGCATTCACGAATCAGCCGCATCGCGAATGGATCTGGCGGCAGGCCTATCACATGGGCCGTCACATCATCGGTTTTGAAGTTCAGAAGGTATTGGCCGCGGCCGACTGGATCGAAGGTCGTTTCGGTCAGAACGCAAAAGTCGGTGTGGCGGGCTACGGCGAAGGGGGCCTAATTGCTCTCTACGCAGCGGCGATCGACACTCGGCTACAAAGCTGTCTCGTCAGCGGTTATTTCGAGGCGCGGACGCGTCCGTGGGAAGAACCGCTTTATCGACATGTCTGGTCATTAACGCGTGAATTCGGTGATGCCGAACTCGGCGCAATGGTCGCACCACGATCACTGATTGTTGAGTACAGCAATTCTCCGCGAGTCGACGGGCCACCGCCGCCTGTCGGGGGACGACGAAGCGGTGCCGCTGTCGGAAAGATCACGACTCCAAGTTGGGATTCCGTGACTGCGGAGTTCCAGCGAATCAATCAGCTTGTCCCTGGCGGCTTTCAAGAACGAACACTGCTTTCCAACAAGGCCACACCTGACCAACCGTTGGAGCCAATGAGTGCGTCGGCATCAACTGTGATGCTCAAGTTGCTTGGCGTGTCGGGATCGCTTAAGACGGGAGTGATCGCGCCAGGACGACCGGTGGAGATCAAGCTGGATTCGGCACTTCGTCAACAACGGCAAGTGCTGGAGTTGGAACGATTCGTACAGCGACTGGTGCGCGAATCCGATGTAACTCGCGAGAAGTATTTTCCCATCGGCACGCTCTCGCAGCCGCGATCGGCAGAGGGCTTCGTGGAGTCGACAAAGAAGTTTCGAGACTACTTTCGCGACGAGATCCTGGGACGATTTGACGATCGACTGCTGCCCGCGAATCCGAGAACACGACAGATCTACGATCGCGAAAAGTGGACCGGCTACGATGTGGTCCTGGATGTCTATCCCGATGTCTTTGCCTGGGGCGTGCTGTTACTGCCAAAGGAGATGAAGCCGGTTGAGAAGCGGCCGGTTGTTGTTTGCCAGCATGGGCGAAACGGCATTCCCAAGATGCTGATCGAAGGGAATGAGAAGGCGTATCACGACTACGCGGCCAAACTGGCTGACTTGGGGTACATCGTGTTCGTGCCTCACAACCCCTATCGCGGCGAAGACAAGTATCGCTTGCTCAGCCGGAAGGCGAATTCGGTCAAAGCCTCGCTGTTCTCATTCATCCTGGCTCAGCACGAGCAGATTTTGAAATGGCTGTCGTCACTCCCAGAGGTCGATTCCAGTCGAATCGCCTTTTATGGATTGAGCTACGGGGGTGAGACGGCCGTCCGCATTCCGCCGTTGCTCGACGGATATTGTCTGTCGATCTGTTCGGCCGACTTCAACGACTGGGCTCGCAAGGTGGCTTCGACCGACGCGAAGTACAGCTTCATGTTCACCGTGGAATGGGAGATGCCTTACTTCGATATGGGTTCGACCTACAACTATGGAGAGATGGTGGCGTTGTTAGCGCCGCGGCCGTTCATGGTGGAGCGTGGCCACGGCGATGGTGTCGCGCCGGATGAATGGGTCGCTTACGAATACGCAAAGGTCCGTCGTCTGTACGACGCTCTGCGCGTCGGTGATCGAACAGAGATCGAAGTCTTCGACGGAGTGCACGAAATCAACGGCCAGGGGACGTTTCGATTTCTCGAAACGCACCTCAACTGGCCGCCGAAATAAGTTCGTACATTGCACTCAACTCAGTCATGCCGTGGAAACAGATTTTACCCGGAGTTCTTTGAATTTGATTTCAGTCATTCGGAGCGTAACGGCCGTTCCATTAAAGAGTTGGTGGCATCGGCCGGGGATTTATTTTCGAACAGGACGCGATAGACTTCGCCCATGATGGGGGTTTCGATGCTGTCTCGCTCACAAATTCCAAAGACGCTTTGCGCCGTCGCCACGCCTTCGGCGACCGCATGCATCTGCGACAGGATTTCCTGCAGCGATTCGCCTCGCCCCAGTCGTTCGCCGACATGGCGATTGCGACCGTGCGTGCTGACGCAGGTCGTGATGAGATCGCCGATGCCCGCCAGTCCTGAAAATGTGGCGGCTTCGGCCCCGAAGCGAACACCGAAGCGGGTGATTTCGACAAGTCCGCGTGTCATCAGCGAGGATTTGGCATTGTCGCCATAGCCCAAACCGTCCGAAATACCCGCCGCGATCGCGATCACATTTTTTAGTGCGCCGGCCAACTCGACGCCGATCAGATCGACGTTGGTGTACACACGGAATCGCTGCGTGTTGAACATGCGTTGGACTTGCATTGCCAGTTCCAGATCACCGCTGGCTGCCACAACGGTCGCCGGCAATCGGCGTCCAATTTCTTCGGCATGACTCGGCCCGCTGAGCGCCACGACACCACGGTTGCCGAGCACGTCCTCGATGATTTGACTTGGCCGCAGGAAAGTCGAGTTCTCGATCCCTTTGATCACGCTGACGACGGGGCGCTGCTGGTTCAAGAGCCGCTTGGCGTCGACCAGGGCCGCTCGCAGGAACTGAGTCGGAATCGCCGCGACGAGATATTCCGCACCGTGCAATGCTTTCTCAAGGTCCGCTGTGACAGTCACCGTGTGGGGGAGCATGATCCCTGGCAGCAGTCGGCGGTTTTCCCGGTCGCGCTGCATCTGGTCGGCATATTCGGCAGAACGCGCCCAAATGGCCACTTCCTGATCGGGATGCTCCGCCAGAAGGATGGCGCAGGCGGTTGCCATGGCTCCGCCGCCGAGAACTGCAATTTTGGTCGTCATGATTTATCCATCATCTGACGGCAGTCCAGGCAGCCTGAAAATGAGCATATCCGCTGGAAAGCCGTCGTCGCTGCCCCGAAGCGCCGGGGCGGTCCTCGCGGTGGAACTTGGCATTCTGGCGAAAAACCGTTTGCCGCCCACCAGAACTCGACGTAGGTTTGGGTTGGTCGAGTCCTCATCGGAGCATGGTAATGCAAACCGTCAATGAACAACAGAATTCGCGACCCTTTGTCGATCGTCGTGCTACAGGAGCACAACGAGAGGGGGGGCGCTGAACGTCGCCAATTTACGGCATCTGTCACGAACGCCAATCCCAATGTTGCAGAGCTTTCGGCGGCAGTCGATCAGTACAAGCTGCGTCATCACCGACGGTTCATCACGTTTGAAGAACTGTACAACGTGATGATGGAACTCGGTTACCACAAGTAAGCCAAAGAATGACACGACGCAACGGTCGGCATCGCCGAATTCGTTGCGTCAAAGTCAATTCGTTTATTCTTTGTCGGTGATCAGCGGTAGCAAGTTGGATCTGGCATCAGTCGCAGACGGGGGGTTACCAGCGTCCGTGGTGTCCGCCACCACTTCCACCTTCTCCAGCACCGCTCGAACCGGCTACCAGGTCACACGTGGTGTTCGTGTCGCAATCGTCGACTGAATCGACGAATGAGCTGCCACCATAGCTGCTCTTGTGCTTGCCATTGCAGATCGAGACAAAGCCGGTCACGCAGTACGACTGGTTCAGCGAGCCAATCGCGTTCGAGACATCGTTCAATTCGGTGTTCACGGCCACGGCGATTTCCGTCAATCCCACGACAACAGCCAGTGTGGCGATCGTCAGGACGAGGACCAGTTCGGCCGAGATGATAACGCCAGATTCGTCGGTCCAGAGATTCTTCAACATGTGCGGTGCTCCTGAGTTCCAAGTGTGCTAAGTCGTGAACGGTTGATTTCGGGGACTGTTCGGCAACCCTGCCGGTCAGATCTCATTTCGTCGCCAAACGAAGTTGATCTCTGCTTTGATCCATCACTGATCGCACCATCCCGAAATCAGGTCGCGATCGTCGATTGTTGAGTGAGTGAAGCCGGGGTGAGTCATTCACCCGCAACTCATTGAACTGGCCAGTTGTCGTCTTCAGTTCACTCGAACAGTCGATGATGGACACTAACGCAGGGGGCGTGCCGAATCGCTGAGTTGTCGGTGTTGAGGCACGTGACACGATGTCCGCGACCGCACTCGAACCTCGATCAGAAAACGAGTTAGAGCTGATCAGGGTGCATTCAAAGATTGGTGTCTCGCTTATTTCGAGACATCCCGCGCGCATGCAATCCTTAGCGCATTGTTGTCGGCGTCGTTTACGTTTATTGACATCGCGATAAAGTATCGCCTCATCGAGAAAAACGCCGAAAACGCTTTGTTATTTGGCAGTTGTGTCGAATTGAGATCCGACGACACCGATCCTGCCTGCTTCGCCGTGTTCACAATGCTGAAGGCGATGTTGCCGAAACGCAACACGGATGATGCACGGGAGAAACATACAATCGCCCCAGTCATCACGCGCGGCAACGCTGAGTGTTCGAGTGCGCGAGTCAGCTCGACTTGAAAGCGGGGCTCACACCAGGAAAGAGGCCAAATTGCTTGCGCCGCCACGCTCAGATAGGCGAGGGAGAGTTTGATATCGACCGCCCAGAGGAACCGTGGCGTGATAAAAGAAAAGAGGAAGCACAGCGTTTCGTTTCGCCGTGCTTCCCCGTTCGCAGCATTTCTATTTGCGGACCGTTATTCGATAACCTCGATCTGCAGTTGCCCGATGACCAGCATCAAGGGTGCAAAACTGCTGAGTGCGCTTGGACCGTCATCTGCCAGGCTGGATTCTGCCAGCTTGAGGTAGTTTGGTCCGACTCGCTCGCGACCCATCGTGGCGTCCAGGGGAATCCAATGTCCATCCAGATTGGCTTCGACCCACATATGGCCGCCGAAGGCACTGAGCGACTCGACATAGACCAGGCCGACAACGACTCGTGACGGGATTCCTTTCGCACGCAGCATGGCGGCGAGCAACACGGAGTGCTCGGTACAATCGCCCTCCAGCGTTTTCGCGACCTCGCCCGCCGACGCCATCGCTGTCGAGAAGTTCTTCTTGACCAGCTTTTCGTGGACGTATTTCTCCATCCGGCGGGTGATGACGGCGGGGTCCTTGGCATCACCGGCGGCCTTATTCGCGTGTTCCTGGACTCGCTCGTCGTCGGATTGGACGAACTGGCTCGACTGCAGAAACTCTTTCTCCACGGGGCCAACCGTGGCCTTCTCGGGGATGGTCATCGCGGTGACGGTGACTTCAGCCACATCATCGCCAATCTTTTTGACGGCCTGTGTCTCATCAGAGATCAGCGCTGTATCGGGGCTTTGCCCTTTGCTGGTGACGCGATAACGGATTTTCGCTCGGGTAAACGGGTTTGCGATCCGTTTCACTTTCACCAGCGTGCCAACAGCCAGGTCGAACTCGGTGCCCGAAATCGCTTTCAGCGCTTCTTCTTCCGAGACTTGGTAGGTGACCATTTCGGCACCCAGCATGCTGGTTGATACCTTAAGTGCTGTTCCTTTCGCGTCGATGAATTCCGACACGACCAGCCCCGGGATCAGGGACTGCGTCATATCAATTTTCAGCAACTTGGACGGCTTGCCATCGAGTAGCTTCGTCTCTTCGAAGTCGATCGCTTTCAGTTTGATCGTGGCCACTTTGTTGAATTCGGGCATGAAGGCCTCGAAGGATCGCGTTTCGCCAGGCTTCAACGGTGACTTCTGCAGGGCGCGATCCTGGAAGGTGGGCGACTTGACGTCTTTGCGCCAGGCCTGAGTGGTCTCTTTCACTTTTCCGTTGACGGTATTCCGCAGCTTCAACTGATCCCCTTCAATGACGCCCGTGGTCAGAGTGCTGGCGGCTGGCGGGTTGGCCATTTCATAATTGAACTTCAACATGTCGCCATCTGGAGTCTCGTCAGTCGTGACCGTTTGCTTCATGACCAATGACTGGCCAAAGCGTTTAATCGTCATGTTGGAGACGCTGGAAGTACGGACAATCTCTTTCCCTTGCTGCGTGATGGATTCGATGAGGTTGCGGCTATAGCCAATGCGCTGGCCGCTCAGATAAATCACTTGCCAGGTCTCTTCCTTCTCCTGTTTGGGTTCGGCCGCGGAGACGGACCCGACAACACAGCAGAAGCACAACACCAGACGGTTCAGACGCTCGAGAGCTTGCATAGGCATGGCACTGATTTCTCAATGAGGGCGGGCCAAAAGGAGATCGAATTGAGCCTGAATTATATCGTTCGCTTCCCCTTTGAAGCAGGCCTGCCGATCAACGGCCGGGGAGGAAGAATGTGGGGAGACCCGGATGAACACAACTCGCACAGGGATCATCGGAAGATGAGTGGCCAGTTTCTTGATCGATCGTCGCAAATGGCGTAAAGTAATACACTACATCTCCACTTGCGTTCTAAGTTGAGCGACTCGTTTACAGTAGCGTGGTCGAGCGGCTGCCAAACTGGAAGATCATGTGGTAGCGACATCACGTTAAATCAGCGATTTTGCGAAGACTGGGTTGAAATTATGTTGTAGTTTAGCCAATTTTTGTGGTTTTTTTGACTTTGGCACACTCCGTGCTAAAGTTGCTGATGGCTCTACCAGCGGACGTGGAACCGCGAGTGGCCAAAACAAGGATGTAACGAAACAAGGGAATTGAATTGACCTTAGGAAGCAAGGAGGCCGGCTATGTTGGTTCTGACACGAAAAATTGGCGAAGCGATTCAACTTGGTGATGATATCACCGTCGAAGTTCTGGAAGTCCGTGGCGGTCGCGTCCGCCTAGGGATCACCGCTCCTAGTAGCGTTGGCGTTCATCGCCGTGAAATCATTGTGTCGGCCTCCGACCTCGCCAGCCCATCGCGTGCTCCCGCAGCCGCCTATCAGAGTCATCGTCAACCATCCTCAGTCGGTTGATCCTGATCTTCAGCAAGCCGCCGACCAATTGTGTTCGACGGCAACCTACTCAAAAGCTCCGTCTTTGAACGTGACTGAGTCTCTCGCAGCCAGCTTCGTTCCTAAACTGGATCAGGTCGGCTACTCGTCCGAGACTTCGTTTGCAAAGCGGCAATGATGCCTCGGCTGGATATCGTCCTCTCAATTCGTTGGGAGAAGGTTTCAAAGCAGTGGATGACCAGATCGTCCCCCGGGGTGAATCGCAATATTAGATGCCGCGCCTAGCGCGGCGTTCGCGCGAATTGAAATCGGACGGTGGAGTCGCTGTCTCAATCTGCGACGCATGCCATGAGGTCGGCCTCTTTACCGTGAAGTCGGAATGTGCCAGCAGTTGATGGCCAAAAACATTGCGCTCTATAGCTCTTCGTTTTCGCGATTCGCGCGACTTCCGACGGCGAATATCCCGCCAATGTCATATCGCGACGATATCACCGTTGCGGGTTGCGTCGCTCTTCAGGATGCGATGCATTTCGTCTCCGCTCGCACGCGCATCAGCGATGATTCAATGATGGGCAGCGACCATGAGCAGCAACCATGAATCCAAACAATGTCATCGTCTTCGGATATTGGAACATCAAGACATTGTGCCTTGCTTCATTGCATTCAGAGGCCCTTAGAAAACAATGAACTGAGTGATTCAAGAGTGAGTTGAGGCGATCGTCGCTTCCTTCAGAATCATGCGCCGCGGTAACAACTTCATGACCCGCGCGTCATGAAGGCATGCAGCTTGCATTTGCAGGTAATGATCCGGTTCGCGACCAGTAGTACGATTGTACATCCTGTCTTGGCCAGTCGCGGACTCCTTTCGTCAGCCGCAGCATTCTTAACCTTCTGCGGTCTCCTTATTCAGGGGGTCATTTCATGCGTCGAACTTCGAGTCGTGGGTTTACGTTGATTGAACTACTGGTGGTGATAGCCATCATCGCCGTGCTGATCGCGTTGTTGTTGCCCGCAGTTCAACAGGCGCGCGAGGCTGCTCGCCGGACTCAGTGCAAGAACAACCTGAAGCAAATCGGACTGGCCATGCATAACTACCATGACCAGTGCAACACCTTTCCGTATGGCTGCCTGAATGTGGGAACATACCACACGCGTGACACGTGGATGCAGCAGATCCTGCCCATGATTGATCAGGCACCTCTGTATACGAGTTATCAGGCCGACATGTCGCAATGGGTGATGGACGTTGTTCCGGCAGTGCGAGATAAAACCTTGTCGGCCTTGCAGTGTCCTTCAGATCCATCGAGTCCGGCCAAAGGGGCTTCGGGGGGCACTCGTTCAGGCGGCGATGGCTTTCAAGGGAACTACGTTGTCTGTGTCGGGAAAACTCAGACCTACCTTACGGACAATGGCGGGCTGTTCTCGTGGAATTCGCGTAATGGCCTCAAGAGCTGTATCGACGGCAGCAGCAACACTATTCTGGCGAGCGAAGTGATGATTCGCGGAGCGACGAACACTGGGGGCTGGGGTGAAGGGGGTGGCTATTGGGGCGGTGGCGAAGGGGGCGGGTATGGTTTCACGACACAGTACCCACCGAACTCCAGTGTCTCCGACGTAGTGTACTCTTGCAAAAGCACCACTTGGCCAAACGCTCCATGTAAGGCGTCGCCTAACGGCTACGCCACTCAGTTGATCTTGGCTCGTAGTTATCACACTGGTGGCGTTCACACGACGATGGCCGATGGAGCCGTGAGGTTCATCTCCAACAATATCGACGTCAATGTCTTCAATGCTCTCGGCAGCCGCAATGGTGGCGAGGTTGTCAGCGACTTCTAAAAGGATTGGTGTCGGCGGTCACATGCCAGCAATGACCCACCTGGTCACGGCGGAAGATGTGCCGATCTTTCTGATTCGTCGACTGTGGCGACCCATCGACTTCAGGTGCGCTGAATTGAGCGCCAAGTCTGAAATTCCATCTATTTCCAGTCTACGCAGGTGCGATACATGCTCGGTATACGTCAGATCCTCATTAGACCCGTCTTGCTGGCCGCATGTCTCCCCTGGATCATCGGCTGCGGTGATGGCGGAAAACCCGGCCCCCAGATGTATCACATCGTGGGAACCGTTTCCTACTCGGGAGAACCATTGAAAGATGCGAACCTGGTCGCGCGCAGCGTCGATGGAAAACATGCAGCGGGGGCGACAATCAGCAACGGGAAGTTCCAACTCGACGCCCCGGCGGGGATGACGATTGTTGAGATCACCGCCTCGCGCGAAGTGCCGGGTGAGTTTCGAGAAGACAATCCAGGCGAGAAGGTTCCTGTGAAAGAACAATTCATTCCGGCGAAGTACAACACAGAATCGACTCTGAAGCTGGACATCAAACCGGACGTGAAAGACGCGAAATTCGATTTGATGCCTTAGTGGAGGTCCGGCAGGCAGAGCAGACACGGCCACGTCAAGGACTCCGAGTCCGTGGCACCCGCGGGAATGACGGCAGTCGAATGACTCTCGATTGCTTGACAATATTGCGTTATGGGAAAGATGATCATTTCCATCATTCTCAGTACGCCAAAGCGGGAGTCGTTAATGTTGCATTCAGGTCTTGGTTGCGCGCTCTGTCTTCTATTGGCATCCACGGCGATTGCAGCGGAGCCGAAGGATCGGCACGTCGTCGTGATTTGTATCGACGGCTTGCCGGCCTATCTGTTCGACGACCCGAATGCATCCATGCCAACGATTCGAGGACTGGCGGCAAAAGGAAGCCGTGCCCAGGGAATGACAGTCTCCAATCCCTCGGTGACGTGGCCGAATCATACGTCGTTGACAACCGGTGTCCGTCCGGAAGGGCACGGAGTCTTGTTCAATGGCGTACTCGAACGATCAGGCCTGGGACTGCCAGTCAAAGTGAATGGGCGAAAGGACAAGTCGGACCTTGTCCATGCCCCGACGATCTATGAAGTCCTGCACGAACACGGCTTGACGACGGCGGCGATCAACTGGCCTTGCACTCGCAACACCCCCACCATCGCCGATAACTTCCCCGATGTTCCCGAGTCGTTCGAGCATACAACCCCACGTTTAATAGCCGAATTGAAGGCGGAAGGCATCGTCTCTGACGCGGACATCCAGAACTTCTCAAAGCTATCCGGGACGGTGCGAGACCGCGTTTGGACACAAGCCGTCTGTCACGTGATTCGCCAGCGAAAACCAAACCTGGTGCTGTTCCATCCGCTCAACCTCGATTCGACGCACCATCGCTATGGACCACAAACGTCAGCCGGCTACACCGCCGTCGCGTTCGCCGACACGCTTGTCAAAGATGTCGTAGGTGCGATCGACGAAGCGGGTATTCGAGATCAGACGACGATCTTGATCGTCTCGGACCACGGATTCATGTCCATCCCCAAGACGCTACAGCCGAATGTGGCGTTGCGGCAGGCGGGAATGTTGACCGTGGAAGGGACGCAAATTGCGACGGCTCGCGCTCAGGTCGTCCCCGAAGGGGGGATCGGGATGGTCTACTTCACGGTTCCCGACAAGATTGACGAAGATCGTAAAAAAGTCGTCGACTTGTTTCGCGATCAGGAAGGGATCGCTGCCATTCTCACCCCCGATGATTTTGCGAAGTACGGGTTGCCGCATCCGAAGAACTACGCCCAAATGGCCGATCTGATCCTGGTGGCCAAAGATGGATACGGGATCAACGCGAACGCCGCTGGTGATGACGTTGTGACGATCAGCGAAACAACTTTGGGAACGCATGGCTTTCTGTCAACAAACCCGAAAATGAACGCCACGTTCATCGCCACCGGCGTGGGCATTCAACCCGGTGTGACGATGGACAAGATCGAGAACATTGATGTCGCACCAACGATCGCTCGACTTCTGGGTGTCGAATTGAAGGGGGCGACCGGAAAGGCGGCCAGCCAGATCCTGCTTGAGCCATCGATCTCTGCAAAGTAGCAGGGCACTCTCCTTGTGCCGAGAGTTTTCTAAATGACCATGCGATTCTGCGAGCAGAACAGGTGACGATGGCGCGATGTCCGCGACAAGGCGGCGACTTTGTCTTTGGGAGGGCGCCACTGTCGACCAATTAACGGGGCTCAAGCGAAATACGGTGTCGGCACGCGGAGTGTGCCGCCTACTCTAACCCAACAGCCAACGCCCCAGGTTGAAGTAACAAAGCAGCGTGACAACATCACTGAGCGCCAGCGCGATCGGTCCCGAAGCGAGTTGTGGGTCGCGGCGAAACAGCTTCAACATAAATGGCATGCTCAGGCCAATCCCGGCCGACATCACGACGCCACCCACAATTCCCAGCATCAGGCTGAGGGCCACGATGAGGCTTCCCTTCCAAAGCCAGGCCACAATCCCAACGACCAGACCACAAGCTCCACCGAGGAGCAGTCCCACGATCAGTTCCATGCGCAGATGGCGGGCAAATGTTCCCTTGGGCGACTGGCCGTGGAGGGCTTGAAGAGCCAGGCTGACGGATTGAATGCTGACGCTTTCCGCGAGAGCAGTCACCAGTGCGATCCAAGGAGCCACCACGGCCAATGTCGAAATGTCCTGGTAGGCATCCGCAATCAACGCCGACAGCATCCCGCCCAGGACATTGCACAGCAGCCACGGAAAGCGGCCGACGAATGCCAATCGAGCGTTGTTCTGAGCGGCTCCCGATAGGTGAACGCCGATCAGCTGAAACAGATCATCACTGTCCTGCCGTCGGTCGATGGCCTGAATTTCTTCGGTGTACAAGTCGACATCGATCGCACCGAGAACCTTAAATTCATTATCCACGACTGGAAAGGCCAGCAGCTTGTGTCGCGTGAACAGTTCACAAGCTTCGAGAACGGTGGCCGAAGAGGAAATTGTGATCATCCGTTCGGACATGATGTCCGCAATCTTCGTCGATGTTGGACTAAGCAGCAGCTTACGCGTCGGCACGACGCCTTGCAGTCGCCGCGATTGATCGACGACGTAGAAGTAAACGACGCGTCCCACATCGGTGCTGGAGCGCACCATGTCGAGTGCTTCGCTGACGGTTTGGTCACCGCGCAGCAATGGCGCGGCAGTCTTCATGTGACTCGTGATGGGATCGTTCAAGATATCGCGCACGGTCCCCGGCCGCTTCTCCAGCGCGGCCGCTTTGAGCGCCTGCAATTCGGGTGAGTCTTCACTCGACGCATTGCCAGCCTCTGGCGAACTTGCTACTTCGTCCAATCGTGCCGCGGCAGATGAGCCGAATGACTCTGCAGCATGACTGGCATCCTGAATCGAGGGAGTCGGATTTGACTGATCTGGATCTGGTGCCGTCATGGTTCTGGCTTTTCAGTGGAATCGCGACAATTCAGTTGGTACTTCCCACAGTGGAACGTCCCGGCGACCTGCCTGGCAGTCAGGATAATCGCATCAACGAAACTGTACGTTGATGGATCAAACAATGTGACCAATCAGCAGAATTTTCTCTGGTGAATCACCTCGTTTGAACACTGCTGCCTGAATCGTTCTACTGGTCGTCGACAAGACAACTTTGACTCGAACCAAATGCGAATAATTTCTGGAGCGATGATTGATGGTCAAGACTGCGTCCACAATGCTGCCACTGGGGACAGCAGCCCCGGCATTTTCGTTGCCGAATGTCGACGGCAAGACTGTTTCGCTCGGCGATCTGGCGTCGGCCAAAGGGTTGGTGGTGATCTTCATGTGCAATCACTGCCCGTTCGTGAAACATCTTCGGTCGGCCCTGGCTAAATTTGGCCGTGATTGCCAGGAACTGGGGCTGGCGGTGGTCGGCATCAGTTCGAACGATGTCGCGACGCATCCGGATGACGGACCAAAGCAGATGGCCGAAGAACATCGCAGTGCGGGCTATACCTTCCCGTACCTGTACGACGCCGATCAATCGGTGGCCAAGGCCTACAAAGCCGCCTGTACCCCGGACTTCTATCTGTTTGACGAAGATCAAGCTCTGGTTTATCGCGGACAATTCGATTCCAGTCGACCCAGCAACGGTCGCCCTGTGACAGGCGAAGACCTGCGAGCCGCAATTACGGCGCTGCTGGCTGGGCAGCCGCCGCTGTCGACGCAGCGTCCGAGCATTGGCTGTAATATCAAATGGATCTCCGGTAGCCAACCCGATTACTTCACTGGCCAGTCGGCCGTCGAATAGGGCTGTCCAGTAGCGCCAATTTTTCGAATCGATCATCCGGAACGGTCTTTCTGAAAACCACGGATTGGAGTCTTGATGCCGTTTGCTGCAGCACTTTCGAATAGTCGATCTTTGAAATCCGCGATCGAAGAGACCAGTCGCTCGATTGCCGAAGCGTTGGGAGATCAAACTCCGGACCTAGCGTGCGTGTTCGTTTCTCACCATCACGCCAACGAATTTGAATTCATCGCCGACCATTTGCAGTCGGCGTTGAAGGCGAAAGTGCTGCTGGGTTGCACGGGCGAATCCATCGTCGGCGGCGCGATCGAATGCGAGGACGCTCCGGCCTTATCGGTCTGGTGTGCCGTCTTGCCCGGCGCGACGCTGACGACGTTCCATCTGACGTTTGAACAAACGCCGGACGGACTGCTCTGCTCGGGCCTGCCAGATGATGTGGGCGAGCATCTCGATGAGACTCGGGTGGTCATGCTCTTGGGTGAACCGTATTCATCGCCGCCACAATCGGCACTGCAACTGCTGGCCAGCGAACTGCCCGGTGTCCCCGTGGTCGGTGGCATGGCCAGCGGTGGAGGCCCCGACGAGAACCGGCTATTCCTCTACAATCAAATGATCGATACCGGCATGATCGGCGTTGTCGTGCGAGGCGGGCCTCAGATCAAGACGATCGTGTCGCAAGGCTGCCGACCGATTGGAACAACCTTTGTCGTGACGAAGGCGGAACGAAATATCATCCACGAACTCGGCGGGATCACACCGCTGGAGCGACTGGAAAAGATCTATGTCGATTTGCCCGAGCGAGACAGGCAGCTCGTCAACAACGGCGTCCACCTGGGCGTGGTGATGAACGAGTACCAGGAGACGTTTCAGCGAGGCGACTTCCTGATCGTGAACGTGCATGGGGCCGACAAGGCCTCGGGGGCTCTTTCCACAGGTGGGTTGATGCGAGTCGGTCAAACGGTGCAGTTTCATATTCGCGATGCTGACACGGCGGACGAAGATCTGCGTCATCTGCTCGAGCGATGCCCGCCTGCGAAAGCGACCAAGGCTCGCGGGGGATTGCTGTTCAGTTGCAACGGTCGCGGAACGCGGATGTTTCCCGACCCGAACCACGATGCGGCGGTCATTCAAGAACTGCTCGGCCCGTTGCCGCTGGCAGGGTTCTTCGCCCAAGGTGAACTGGGACCGGTCGGCCGCAAGAACTATATCCATGGGTTCACGGCCAGCATTTTGTTGTTTGAAGAAGACTGATTGGCAACGACGCGGTGTGAATTTCAGGACGTGAGCATGACTCTGGTGCGAGGTTGGGAATCGATCGAATTGCTGCGAGGTGGGTACGCTTCGATCGGCAATTTCGACGGCGTCCATCGTGGACATCAGGCCATGCTGAATGTACTGATCAGCCGTGCTCGCTCTGATAATGTCCAAGCGGTCGCGGTGACGTTTGATCCTCATCCCATTGCCCTGCTGAAGCCGGACGCGGCACCGCCCGCATTGACGACGATCGAACATCGAGCGGAATTGCTCAGTCGCTATGGCGTCGACGTAACAATCGCGTTGCCGACAGATCGCAGTTTTCTGGCGCTCACGGCGGAAGAGTTCTTCGACTCGATCGTGCGAGCCAAGCTGCAGGCGAAGGGTTTGGTGGAAGGGCCCAACTTTTTCTTCGGACGCAACCGGTCGGGAAACATCACCGTCTTGCGATCGCTGTGTGCCAATCACGGGCTGTCATTTGATGTGGCCCCGCCGGTCACTGTCGACGAGCAACTGGTCTCGTCCAGCGTGATCCGCTCGCTGCTGGAGATCGGAGATGTCGCGCACGCTGTCCGCCTACTGGGGCATCACTATCGCCTGAGTGGAAAAGTGGGACAAGGAGCACAACGGGGACGTACGCTGGGTTTCCCCACTGCGAACCTGACCGATGTCGGCACGTTAGTCCCGGTGAATGGGGTCTATGCTGGCTGGGCGTGGGTCGATGGCACGCGACATCAAGCCGCGATCCACATCGGTCCGAATCCAACATTTGCGGAAGGGAGTCGGAAGATCGAAGTCCACCTGCTGGACTATCACGGCGACCTGTACGGACAGGTGCTGAACGTCGACTTCGTAGATCGAGTACGCGAGGTGCAGAAGTTCGCGTCGGTCGATGAGCTGCGGGCTCAACTGAGCAAGGATCTGCAGACGGTACGCGCGAAGCTGTCGACAGTCACGTAAGGCTTCATTTGGACCGGCCCAATCTCTTGGCGAGATGGCAACACGTGGAAGCTACTTCGTGGACGTTTTGGCCGCGACCAGTTTCTCGGTCGATTCGCCAGTCACTCGCAACATCGATTGGGGACCGAAGGCATTGATGACGGTCTGGTTGATCGTCGAGGCGTAGCTTCGAACGAGGCCTTGTTCGATATCGAATTCGATCGTGCCCGCTGGGGTTTGCTGAATGACCTGTTTTTTGAGTTCGGGCTCATCCACCGGCTTCATGATGATGGTCTTGAACTTGATCGTCGCGATCCCATCGACGACGCTGGTTAACTCATAGACCCGGCGCATCGGCCAGGGTTCTTTGAGACCATTGTTGATCAACACGACGCTATAGTCTTCCCGCCATTTATCGCCGACCGAAACCGAGGTCGTCGGCATCAGGCCCAGATATTGGAACCGGATGTCCAGCTTTTCTGCCGCGTCTCGCAGCGCTTTCGGCGCTGTCGTATCGACGATGACTGCCTTCAGCAGCTTGCCGGTAGGAGCGACTTGAAAGCGTGCGACGGTGCGACCGATGGCATCGCGAATTGC
The DNA here is from genome assembly GCA_903840265.1 of uncultured Schlesneria sp. Lineage (GTDB taxonomy): Bacteria > Planctomycetota > Planctomycetia > Planctomycetales > Planctomycetaceae > Schlesneria. The sequence goes on from CAIMFH010000147.1 coordinate 70,059, forward strand.
CTGAAATCCGGGATCGGGCGTTGAGCCTTTGTCGCTGTCAAATTCGACCTGCTCTTTGCCGTGCATCTTGGCGGTCATGCGCGTGCGATCGACGACGGGTTCGATCAGAGCGATTCCATTTTCGTCGACCGAGATGACGCGGAAGTGCGTTCCGGTTTCGTTCGATTGAACGTTGGTAAACTCACGCTGTTCTTTAGGCACCGGGACAACGCCTTGGCCTCCCTTGGGGATGCCGTACTGATCACCGAGCATGGTGTCGTAGTTGATCTTGTTCATGCCCGTGTAATGCACGAACTGCCCGGGCTGAAGCTTGTAGGCCAGTTTGACTGGACCGGCAAAGGGAACGTTGGCCGGTGCGGTAGCCGATACCAGCACAATGCCGGACCGCTCAGTCACGTCACGGGGAATATCGTCAGCGGTCACGAAACCAGCCCAACCGACACAGACTGATGCCATCAGGATCTGTCGAGCGTTAGCGGTCCAGTTTTTCCTCATGACATCGTCCATTCCGTGAGATTGGCAATCACTCGCATGCGAGTCCAATTAGCGAGATCGCGCCTACTTATTGTTTGTTCGGGCTGATCCCTGTCCGGTTCGTGGAACAGACTGATTCCCAGCAGGAACCACTGCCCTGGGCGCGGCCTGATTAAAGCGAGGTTCATTCTTCACGGGTTCGTCCGCCGTTTCGGGAGGAATAAATCGTTTCAAGCCAGTCAACTTGGGATGCCATGGATCTCCAGTGAAGATGGTGGGAAGGACTCCTCGTTGATTGATCTTCACATTGTCGAATCTGTAGACGGTTTCCAGATTGCCCGACGGATCGTAGAGCTTTACTGCGGTTGGCAAGTAATGCGCTTTCTCCAGGATCACGATGGCTTCTGTATAGTTCTGTCGGTCGCTATCCAATCGAGGAATGATCCCGATAACCGCTTGTTCTTTCGTATTGCTCTTGAGCGTCATTAGATAGCGTTGCTTCGCCTCTTCGGCCTTCATGCCAAACAAGAAGGGGAGCGGACTTTTGATGATGTTCTCGCCCTGAATGTTCTTGGGCAGAGGCATGATTTCGTATGTCTTTTCTTCGTCGTTGATCGCGATAATTTCCTGGCCGGAGCAGATCCACTTCTCGCCGCGTCCCTCTTCAAGACGGAACAGACTGCCAGTCTTCGGGTTGGTGCGTTTCGATTTCTCTGTCTTGCCAGGCTTCACTCCAACAAGCTCGATACGACCTTTGTCTGGGGTCTCAAGGTAAAAGACACCGTTGGCCCGCTGCTCGACTTCGAAGACAAGGTTGTAGACGGTTCGTTGATGTTCGCCCTTCAACACCTTGATCAGTGAGGATTTGTCCTCCCATTCCTTGAGCAGTTCCTCAAGTTCTGGCGAAATCGGTTCTTGAGGTGCCGCGATTGCAGGAGGGGCAACACGAGGGGTAATCTGCTCGGGCTCCACTCTCGCTGGGTTACCCGGCGGCCTCATATTGTTTGGCTGCTGCGGCTGTCGTGGAAGTGGAGTCGTCTGCTGAGCACCGCTTGGCCGCGTGGGTCGAGTGGGCTGCGCCATCACGTCGAAACAGGTACCCGTCACGAGGACCAGAGCCAGCGGCGCCGCAAGGGAACGGAGCGAATCTCTCATGATGGGTATGTTCATCCTGAACGGTAGCAGGGTGTCGTCCATGATCCGCACGCAGACCGTGCCGCGACCGGTGGCCCGAAGCGGATAGGCGCGGAATGTAGTGAATGTCTCGATCTGAGAACAGACCGATTTCACAGAAATCTGACGGAGACTTTACAGCACACATCAGTCAGACGATTTGCTGTAAGCCGTTACCCTGAAATATGTTCTCAAGGCAGAGGAGGTGACCACGAATTAAACGAATCTCTACGAATCAGAAATGAAACAAGTGGCCCTAACTTTTGCCTCGGCTTGTTCTTATTCGTGTCAATTCGTGAGATTCGTGATCCCAGTCTTTTCTTTTCTGGCTTGCCGATCAATTCCGGCGACGCTTCAAGACCTCACTATACACGTCGCGGATCTGAGCGGTCATCGTCTGGTGACGGAAGCGGTCGGTGAACATCGCTCGGCCGGTTTCCCCATACCGGCGTCGCCGTTCAGCATCGCCGGCCAAATCGCACATCGCGGTCGACAGTTCGTCGATCGACCGTGGCGGCAGCAAACAACCTGTCCGACCAGAGAGTACCACTTCTCGAGCCCCATCAATGTCGTAACTGATGACAGGCTTCCCGGCGATCAGGCCTTGGGGAAGCACACGAGCCAACCCCTCCCACACACTTGTATGAACGACAATATCCATCGCGTGGATCAATTCCGGAACGCGATTTGGTGGAACCAGTCCTACGAACACAAATCGGTCCCGAATCCCACTGGCGTCCAGCTCGGCCTCAAACTGCGGTCGCAGGATTCCGTCACCCACCAGCAGGAAGCGGACATTTGGGCAGCGCTGCACGACCGCTTTGGCGGCCTTGATTAAGAACTCGTGACCTTTCAGCGGAAAAAGTCTCGCCACTTTGCCAATGACAATCTGGTCTGGCTTCAGCCCCAATTCCGCTCGGACGACTTCCGGTGGGCGAGGCGGATTCAGAAAGGGTTCGACATCGAAGCCGCTGTAGACCGTGACGAACTTCTCGCGCGGGGCGACTTCTGCCTGAACGTACTGCTCGGTCATCGCGTCGCAAACGGAGATAAACTTGTCGGTCGCCGGGGCGGCACGTTGTTCCAGCCAGCGATACAGATCGTAGGCGAAGGGCGACTGCCCAAAATGGAATGCCGCTCCGTGAACAGTGTGTACGCACGGCAAGCCCAATCGAGACGCCGCGATTCGTCCGATGATTCCCGCCTTGGACGAATGCGTGTGCAACAAGTCTGGTTTCAGTTCACGCAGCAGACGCGTCAGTTCGCGGTAAGTCTGCCAGTCCCGCCACGGATGGATTGATCGGCGCGACGCATTAATGATCCGCAGATCGAGTCCCCCTTGCCGAGCACGATCTTCCAGTGACCCTTCGGGCCCAATCCCTGGACCCGTGATGAGGGTCACGCGATCGCCGAAGAGATGATGCTGGTCTTCGACAGTCGAGAGAGTATTCTCCTGGGCTCCACCCACGATCAGCCGAGTAATATAGTGAACGATGTGCATGGATTCGGGAGAGCTTCCACTGTCAGGGAATCTTCGCTGTTTGATGCCACATCGCATTCGTGCGCCGGCGTACGGAAACTATAATCCACACCAGACACGGCTCGATAGCGACACGACGGAAGGCTCGCCCTGAATGATTATGCTGGAAGTCTCGCCAAAAGGGATCGTACTTCCGGTGAAAGCCCATGCGGGAGGCAAACTCAACGGGATCACGGGCGAGCATGCCGGAGCGTTGAAGGTCTCGGTCACGCAGGCACCGGAAAAGGGGAAGGCCAACAACGCCATTCTGGAAGTGATCACCGAGGCCTTGGGATTAAAACGCGGTCAGATCGAACTGGTGTCAGGGGCGACATCGTCTCAGAAGAAGTTTTTGATCCGTGAGACCGCTCGCGAAGAACTCGAACGACGACTGGCGCTCATTCTAAGTGAAGATTGCGGATAACACGCATCGGTCTCATAAGTCCCCTCTGTCCCATTTCGATAGGACGGATACGACCCCGGGGGACTGATGGCAGATGAAACCGGGCCAAGCCCTACAGCACTCGCTTGCGATGTTGCGGAACGCGATGCTGCCAAAACAAGCGGTCCTCGGTCAGGTAACCGTGTCGCAACGCACAGCGCAAGCAGTATTTCTCGTGCTGGCGTGAGACGTAAATCTCGCCATTCAACAGCATGTGAAACCAGTCTTCGCCCGGAAGTTTGGCGTAACAATAGATCTTCTCGGAATCGCGTTTGATGTGGACGTGCCACTCTTCCTGCTCGGGAACGTACAGGCGTGCATCCGGAATTGGCTCAGGATCAGGTTCCGGCTGAGGATCCGGAACGATTTTCGTCGGCTCCGCTTCGAGATCGTGAGGCTCATCTTCTGGAGCAAAGTCGCCTTGCAGGGTCATACCACTCATGATTGCGGATTCACTCGGGTAGCGGTTGGCCTTTGGTTTCGGGGGCCAGCCAGATCAGCCCCATTCCCAGCAAGTATACGCAACAGACGAAGCTGCAAGCGATAGGATACCCGCCTTTCACTCCCGCGTAGGTTTGATAATTACCGACGTGCTTCAGGATCGCCCCAATCTGAAGAGTACCAATCGCGGCCAAAATTCGGCCAAAGTTGAAGGCAAAACCCTGCCCTGTCGCTCGGACTCGCGTGGCAAACAGCTCCGGTAAGTACAACGGCAGCCAGCCATAGAACGAGGCCGTGCAGACACCGGCCACGAACGCCGAGATCAGGAATTCCCAGCCAAACGCATTGTGGAATTGATAGAACCACAGCACCGAGGCAATCGATGTCAGGCACAGCAGGCAATACGCAGTGCGACGCCCGAGCCAATCACCCAGCATGGCCGCGCCGATGGTCCCGACGATCGCCCCGACGGCCGTGAACATTTGCGTGTATTCGCGAGGGTGCTTCCAGATGAAGGACGCATCACTGGGGACGGCGACTCCTTGAGTCAGTTGGCCCGCCCAGGTCATCGCCCATTGGGTCGACCCCCAAGTCCCCAGCAGCGCGATCCCACTCAGGCAGGCTCCCAACAGCATGCGGCGAATTGTTTGACGCGAGTCGTTCACCAGATCTGGTGACTGGGCGAACGTTCGTTGCAGGAATCGGACGACCGGATAAAGGTAGCCAACCGTCGCGATCACCAAGCCGATCAATGTGCCGGCAATCCGGTAGCCGGATCCCATGGACTCGTCGGCCCAGACCCAGACGATCAGTCCCGGTCCCACGGCCCCGACCAGCACCCCCAGCAAATCGGATGTCACCCAGTTCGATGTCGTGCCGCTCCCCTTTTCCGATTCCCATTTGTGCGATTCAGGCACGAACATCCGGAAGAGGAACGTCAACAACGCAGGAAACGTTCCCAGCATCATCATCAATCGCCAGCCCTTGTTGGCGACCAGCATCTTGACGGTGCTGTCAGCCAGTCCGATGTCATGCAGCCAGACTTCGAATTGCGACAACACGGCGGTCAGGCCAATCCCGATAACACCGACCAGCAGGTAGCCGGCATTGGCCGACGCTCCAATCAAGCCTGCCATCAAAGCGCGAGATCGATTTGGCCAGACCTCCATCACGAGGGCCACACCCAACGACCATTCACCTCCCATGCCGAGCGCCGCGATAAACCGAAGCACCCCGAGTTGAATCGGCGTCTGAGCAAAACCACACACACCTGTGAACACGGCGTAGGTGATGACGCTCAGGCTCATTGCGCGCACACGTCCGATTCGATCACCGAGCCATCCGAACAACACGCCTCCGGTAGCGGCACCGACCAGAAACACAGCGATGATGACCCCGAAGTACAGACCGAGTTGTCCTTCTGGATCGGCCGGCGGCGACGATGAATTCGCGAGCAGATCTTGGATCGCAGCCCGCCCGACCATCGAGAAGACCCCCATCTCGGCACCGTCAAACATCCAGCCGAGCAACGCGGCGGCCAGCGCCATCCATTGGCCGAAAGTTGTTCCGGTGGGTGCAGTCAGATTTTCATTCGTCGGTGGGTTCACGAGTGAATCTTTCACTGAGGAAATTCGACGGCGGGAGCCTGTGGAATTGTGGGCCGGACGACTGGGAAACGCAAACTGGTCGCTGCTGTTCCCACCTCACTCGATTCCAACGCCGATTTCAAAACTTGGGTCGGTAGCGCTTGCAGGGAGGAGCGGATTCGGTTGTATTGGGGAATCTTGAAATGTACGGAACCTCGTTCAGGGCCCTGATCCGATGCATGGTTTTGAGACCACCGATTCGACTCCGTTAGCCCCCCATTCCGGCCCCTGGTACAAGGGGATGACTCGTTACCACTGGTTCGTGCTGACAGTGGCGGCCCTCGGTTGGCTATTCGATTGCCTGGACCAGCAACTGTTCATTCTGTCGCGCCCCGCGGCCATGGATGAACTGTTGCGATATATCACCGATCCCGATTTGCGTCGGGAACAGGCCAGCTTTTACGGCGATATTTCGACATCGGTCTTCATCGCCGGCTGGGCGACAGGCGGGCTGATCTTCGGGATGCTCGGCGATCGAATTGGCCGAGCCAAGACGATGTTGCTGACGATTCTGATGTACTCGCTCTGCACGGGCCTGAGTGCTTTCTCGGTCACGGTCTATGACTTTGCCTTCTATCGCTTTCTGACAGGTTTGGGCGTCGGTGGCGAGTTCGCCGTCGGGGTCGCATTGGTCGCTGAGGTCATGCCCGCCCATGCTCGGCCGCAGTCGTTGGCTTTGCTGCAAGCGCTGTCCGCGTTTGGAAATGTCAGTGCGGCTCTCATCAATCTGGGGCTGGGTTTGGCCGAAGATACAGGGTTGCCGACCAGTCCGTGGCGGATCATGTTCTGTATCGGTGCCGCACCTGCACTCTTAAGCTTGTTGATCCGGCGGCAACTGAAAGAGCCAGAAACTTGGCAAAAAGCCTCTCACGATGGCGCTGTTAAGAAGCAATTGGGCTCATATACCGAGTTGTTTTCTCATCCCACCTGGCGCAAGCATGCGATCTTGGGATTGCTGCTCGCTTGCTCGGGCGTTATCGGCTTGTGGGCCATCGGCTTCTACTCGCCGGATTTGATCCGACAAGTTCAACTCAAGCCAATCACCGCGGCGGTCTATGCCGAACAGATCGCCTCTGCTGAACCCGAACGCGCAGAGATGCTGAAAACAATTCAGGCTGCGGTTGCTGCCAAGAAAACGAAGGATCTGACTGTAGAGCAAAAAGCGTTGAAGGCGGAGATCGATAAGAAAATTCGCGGTCAACTGACGGTGCCACAGAGCATGACCTCGATCGCCATCAATGTGGGGGCGTTCTTCGGCATGTTCGGATTCGGGTGGTTGGCGCAGCGAATTGGTCGCAAGCCAACATTCGCGATTGCTCTGGTGGCGGCATTCATCTCGACAGCCGTGGTGTTTTGGACGCTGAGTGAAACGTGGCAGATCTTCGTTCTGGTGCCAATCATGGGCTTCTGTCAGTTGTCCCTGTTCGGCGGATATGCAGTCTACTTCCCGGAATTGTTCCCGACGCGGCTGAGATCGACCGGGACCAGCTTCTGTTACAACGTAGGCCGCTTTGTCGCAGCCTTGGGTCCACTCGTGAAGATCTGGCTGAACGATGTCTTCAAAGGATACGGCGAGGATTCGATTCGATATGCGGGGGTCACAATGTGCGTGGTCTTCCTGGTCGGGCTGTTTGTCCTCCCCTTCCTGCCGGAAACTCGCGGGAAGCCGCTGCCAGAGTAGTGGAATTCCGAACCGATCGGCGATTGCGAATTCTCGGTGAAAGACCGAGAGGCGTGGGAATAGCATCTGGTTAATGCCTAAGAAGTTGGATAGCCTATGGTTCCAATACTGTGGGCGTTCGCTGGGACGCGGGCGTGGTCGGAATGGAGTGATGGGAGCGTAACACTATGATGTGCCCGTTTTGTCGGAATGGGGAAACGAGCGTCATCGATTCGCGCGCCAGCACCGCCTTCGTCATTCGACGTCGCCGTAAATGCCTGAGTTGCGACCGTCGGTTTACGACTTACGAAAAGATCGAGGAATCGCCGCTGAAGGTCATCAAAAAGGATGGCTCGCGCGTGCCCTTTGATCGCGAAAAGATCCGGGCGGGACTCGAAAAGGCCTGCTATAAACGACCGATCAGTGACGAATCGATTGAGCAGATTATCTCCGAGATCGAAGCCTCGCTGTACGAGCAGTTCGAGCGCGAAGTGCCGTCACGTGAGATCGGCGAAAAGTTGATGGAATCGCTGCGCAGCATCGATCACGTGGCGTTCGTCAGGTTTGCGTCGGTCTATCGCGAGTTCAAAGACGTGAACGATTTCGTCGAAGAACTGGCCCCGATCCTGCGCGAAGACCGCCTGCGATAGACTTGTGGCCGCATTCGTTCTCTTAGTTCGGCGCGGGTCTCCCGACCCCGTCGAAACGACCGACCGCAGGCCTCCTCTTCTCCGACTCGGATCAAACGACACCTGCGGGACGGTGCCCAACCAGGTCCGATCAGACCCAACTCCAGATGTTTTACGGCACCAGCGTCGGTTCGCCTTCCATCGCCACATCGCGTAGGTTGGCATCGCCATTGTTGGCGATGCGAATCTGGAAGCGGCCGTTTCCGGAAACGTTACCGCCGATCACTTCGACTTTCGATGAGCCGCTGATCGCAAGGCCCGCTCGGCCATTGTTGAAACAAGTGACGTTCTCTAGTTTCACATTGCGGCACATGTTCTGGGCGTGGATTCCATCGAAGCGGAAATCCCGCAGAGTCAGATCCACGATCTTGACGTTCTCGACCTGATACAACGACAGACCTGTCTGATCGGCCGCATACGAGAACGACTGAGTTGCCGGAGCAAAATCGCCATCGACTCGGAAGTACACGCTGCCGCCCGTGGCAGTCCATTGTCCGGGGGAAAGTGACTCTAACGGATTGGCTCCGGCTTCGGGGATCAGTTCCGGCAACGGTTTCCCATCACGCAATAGTCGATAGAACCCCTTGCGAGTCAGCGTCAACTTCCACAAGTCAGGGCCTGCTCGACGCCATCCAGCCGGGGGAACGCTTCGCAATCCGCTGAGGATCGCACCATTGCCAATGATGGTAAATGGATAGTTCGGCGACCCGCTATGGCGAGTCCCGGTCAACGACAGCGAATCGTAGTAGACGGCACCGGCGCGGGTCAGCACGATTTGATCGCCGAAGCGCGCCAACTGAATCGCACGATGCAGCGTTCTGACCGGCCCTGTCCCGGTGTCGCTCGGCACGCTGTTGCGCCCGTCGAAGACATCGTCACCGACGAGGTTATCGACGTAGATTTCAACAGCCGAAGCACTGACGCCCTGCAGCAGTAGCATCACACCGGCAAAGATCAGATTTGATCGCATGTCCAGACTCTCCTCAATCACGCCACGAACGTCCGCTCACGAAGCGCAGCCAAGGTCGCAACGTCGTCACTGCCATCGTGTGCGATGGCAGGGCCGTTGTGAAGAGGAGACTCTCATGCCGCTAGGAATTGATGCAAATCGCCCGTTAGAATCCGCGCAATCGCGCGTTGATCTGTCCAGGTTTATTCAAATCCAGGCAGACAGATTACCGACTGGAATCGCGATGGGTGTCATGGTTTTGGAGTATAGGTATCGACACGTCTTTCCCCGGAGCAATCTGAATGGACGTCGGTCGGTTCATTGTCCTCAGGCCCAAGGGGCCGGAACTTTGCCCAGCCAGGGCCCTTCGGCCCTGGAATTAGACCCATAGTTAAACGTCCAAAGGCCTGAAGGGCCGGACATTTCAGGGTGGGCCGATTTCACAATGAGGGACTAATGGACCGGCCCTTCAGGCCTCATGACAGAGGCCAAAGCAGCCTAAAACGACCGCATCAGAGATGTGCGGATACCTAGACTCCAAAACCGTGGCACCCAAGACCAGATGAATACAACCGTCGCCCGCCTGCGTATCCGACTACCGCTGAGCGATTGGCGTATAGGTCCGTTCCCCGACGCCGATGTAATTCGACGAAGGACGGATAATCTTGTTGTCGCTGACCTGTTCCAGAACGTGAGCACACCAGCCAACGATGCGGCTCGCGGCGAAGACACAAGTAAACATATCGCCTGGAATGCCCATGTAGTACTGCAGGCTGGCCGAATAGAAGTCGACGTTGCAGTTCTTCTTGATGGCGACTTTCACCGCCTGTTCCATGGCGATCGAGATGTCGTACAGCTTCGTGTCGCCGGTTTCGATTCCCAATCGTCGTGACAGTTCTTTCAGATGCACGGCGCGTGGGTCTTCGACTTGATAGACCGCATGGCCAAAGCCCATGAACTTGCCCTTCTTGGCACGAACATCGTTCACCCAGTCAACCACCTTGTCGGCACTGCCGACTTCCAACAATGTCTTCAAGACTTCGGTGTTGGCCCCGCCGTGAAGTGGGCCTTTCAGGGCACCAATCGCTCCGGTGATGGCTGAGTAGATGTCGGAAAGAGTCGCGGCGATGACTCTGGCCGCAAACGTGCTGGCATTCAGGCCGTGTTCGGCGTGCAGGATCAGGATCAGGTCCATCGCCTTTTCGGCATCGGCCGACGGGACTTCTCCATTGAGCATGTACATAAAGTTGGCAGCGTGACTCAGGTCACTGCGTGGCGCGACCGGTTCCAACCCGGCCGACAGCCGGCGAATCGCCGCGACGATCGTGGTGAGTTCGGCGGTCAGGCGGATCGATTTCTCGAAGTTTGCTTTGGGCGATTCATCTTCCGCGAGAGGATCGTAAGCGGCCGACATCGAGACGGCAGAACGCAGCGAAGTCATCGGCGGCGTATCACGAGGCAACGATCGCAGGAAGTCGAGAACTTGCGGTTCCACTTCGCGATGATGAACGAGTTGGCTGTTGAATTCAGCGAGTTGAGCCTTCGTGGGCAGTTCGCCTTGGAAGAGCAGATAGGCGGTTTCTTCGAACGTGGACTGCGCCAGTTCGTGAATGTTGTAGCCGCGATAGATCAGCTTGCCGAGTTCGCCGTCGACATCACAAATCGTGGTATCGGCTGCAACAACTCCTTTGAGCCCCCGCGCCGCCATCTTGTCGGCCGAATGATCTTTGTCGGGATCTGGTGCGACGACGGCGGTCATGAGCATGTTCTCGCTGGCAATAAGGGAGGATCGATTGTGGATAGCTGGGCGAGACATCGGTCCCCGGTTCAGGAGCATCCAAACGGGGGAAGAGGGCGGTATTCGAGCCAATTCGATGTCGACTATTGAAGTATAACCACACGCGAAGCGAGTTCAAATGATGCTGATGCAACTGTAAGGGCGTTCCCAAAACCAACCTGAAGATCTGAATTTTTTTTCAGAATTTTCGCGAGATGGCAGATTTTGAATGCGCGCCGGACGTGGTTTTGTTAGCATCTCTCCCCGCCCGGCCTCGAAATGGAGGCTGTGTGAAGTCGCAGAGAGAGAAAGGATGCTGTCAATGCGAACCCCGGCCGAGCTAGACAACTTTGGACATGTTTGCCAGCAACGTATCTTCGAATCGCTCATTGTTGAGCGACGAGATCGGCAATCCAGGCTCACCCCTTCATCAGGGTTCGAGCAGTCCAGGCAGCAAGGGGTATCTTCGATCGACGAATAGCCTTCATTGAGGCTCGCCGATCACGCATCAACGTTAGTTTGTTCTCGTGTCGAATCATAGCAGCCGTTCCCGCAAACGACTGTTACACATGGACGTGGTTTTCTTCACAGGAGGTTGGACCCAAATGCATCGTTTTAACGAAGGACTTGCCGCGCTCTTGGACGCAGCCCGAATCAAGGGCTACGCCACATTCCGGATGGTTGATGACTATCTGCCCGATGAGGGTGGCGATCCCACCATGGTGCCCGAACTGATCGCGGCCCTGGAAGACGCCAATCTGGATGTCGTCGACGAACCCAGCCCGGAAGAACAACTACGACTGGACTCGCCACCGGATTCAATGATCGAACCGGAAGCCGCGTCGTCCTCGCGAGATCCCATTCGCATGTACCTCAGCCAGATGGGACACATTCCCCTGCTGACCCGCGAAAAAGAAATCTTCCTGGCCAAGCAGATCGAAGTCGTTCGCAAGTGGTTCCGTCGAAAAATGATGGAATCGGATTTCGCTTTGAACCTGGCCGTCGAGACGATCAAAAAGGTTATGGCCGGCGAGTTGCCGTTCGAACGAACCCTGCGGACCAGCGAAACGGAAGACCTGCGCAAGGAACAGATCCAAGGCCGCATTCCCGTCAACATGCCGACCATTGATCGATTGATGGCTGAAAATCGCGAAGACTGGGAGCTTGTTAAGGTCGAGCAAGACGCCAACGCCCGCGCCGAGATCAAAGCTCGGATGAAACGACGACGACGCAAGCTGTGCTGGCTGGTCGAAGAGCTGAGCGTTCGTACTCAGCGATTGCAGCCCATCATGCGACGCATGGAGCAAGTCGCTCGACGCATGACCGAGATTCAAACTCAGATTCGCACGTTATCCGAACGCCGCACGCAAGCGGCTCATAACGAAGTCGAAATCCTGCGACGCGAGATGGGCGATCTCGTGGAAATGACACTGGAAACTCCAGACGAATTCTGCGATCGCATGCGACGAGTGATGGCCAAGTTCCAAGCTTGGACCCTTGCCAAGCAGCACCTGTCTGGCGGCAATCTGCGACTGGTGGTTTCGATCGCCAAGAAGTATCGCAACCGCGGCCTGAGCTTCCTGGACCTGATTCAGGAAGGAAACGCCGGCCTGATGCGTGGCGTCGAAAAGTATGAATATCGCCGCGGCTATAAGTTCTCGACGTATGCCACATGGTGGATTCGTCAGGCCATCACGCGAGCCGTTGCCGATCACGCTCGCACGATCCGTATCCCTGTTCACATGTTCCAATGCATCTCGACGCTGAAGGCGAAGAGCGAGCAGATCCGCCAGGAAACCGGTCGCGATCCCAACATGGAAGAGCTGGCAGAAGCTGTCGGAATGTCGCTGGAAGAAACCGAACGGATCATGAAGACGTGGAAGCACCCCGTCAGCTTGGATACTCCGGTCGGCGAAAGCGAAGACGCCAGCTTTGGCGACTTCCTGGAAGACGACAACGAAACCAGCCCATCCGAAACCGCCATGCAGGAAATGCTGCGTGACAAGATCGAAGTTGTGCTCCGCAGCCTGACCTACCGCGAACGCGAAATCATCCGCCTGCGATATGGTCTGGGCGACGGCTACAGCTATACGCTGGAAGAAACCGGACGGATCTTTAAGGTCACTCGCGAACGAATCCGCCAGATCGAATCGAAGGCTCTTCGCAAGCTGCAGCACCACACGCGAGCAGATCATCTGAAGGGATTCGTCGATGAACTCTCCCCAAGTGCCTTGGCAGCAGCCGCTGCTGCAGCCGCGACCGCCGCGGGCCCTGTCGAAGTGACAGCGAATGAAGAAATGGAAATGCTGGCCGCAGCCGGTTAACCGTCCTGTTGCTGTGCGCGATTGCGAATGAACAAAGCGGAGTAGCAGACTATGGTTTGCTGCTCCGCTTTTTATGTTGGAGTGCTCCGGCTCGACGGAACATTGGTTTCAGTCGCCAGTGACCGACGATTAAGAGAAGACCACGCGATCCCACGAAAACACCATCAGTCCCTGTGCTTTGGGCTTTAGATTCAATTGCGGTTTTGTTTCTTATGGAGCCAAAGCGGTGTCGAGCCACCGCACTCCAAATAATCACGGTGCTTCGAGTGTCACGGCCATAATGATCGGGGACGTGACATCGTTCCCTTTGACAAGCTCGATCGACTCGATCTTGTCGGACCGCTTGGGGGCAATGGCGAAGTAGCGAATCTGCTGACCTCGCAATGGGTAAGCGAACTTGCTGCCCGGAACATCGACCCGGTGAATGTAGTCGGCCCACACTTCGCCATTACGAGTGACATGATCCTCGATCTGCCCATCCGCATACTTCAGTCGAATGGTGAGTGATGGCGTTCTTGGTGGCGAAGCCGGAGCACCCCAGCCGCTGATGCCTCCGAGGAAGTGAATCAACTTCGCGGGAGCGTTGCAGGTGAGCGTGACGCTCTTCGGCATGCGAGGCGGCTTGTCACCATTGGCACCGTGCAACATGATCGCATTCGCGACGCGATCACCTTGCGGATCAACCAGCACGAATGGGACGCCTTCGAAGATCTTCGGAGTCCAATCGGAGAAGATCAGCTTCTGTTCATCATGTTCGCCATCGTGAAACATCGACTTCGTCGAGATCGCTGTGGCCACCTTTTCGATGGGGATCGGCAGGAACTTGCCACGCTGCGTCAGGAATTCCAGCAGATCTGTCAGCTCTTGCTGTGTGTGCTGCTTTTCGAATCCCTCGGGCATCAGCGACTTGGGGGAGGCAACTAATTCATCAATGTTTTCTCGCAGGATCTGATGCTTCTTCGCTTCGACATCAATCAGTTCGATCGCGGTCTTCGATTCCGAAGCCAGCAAACCGCTGTAAACCTTGCCGTCGTCCGTCGTCACCGAGTAGATACGGAAATTCCCTTCCACTGAACGGCTGGGATCGATGATGTGGGTCAACAGTTCTTTCTTCGGGTGAACGGCCATGCCGGTCAGATCGGGGCCGATCCGAGTCCCCTCGCCACTGTGGGTGTGACACTTGACGCAGGTCTTCTTGAAGACCGCTTTCCCTGCAACAGCGTCACCCGTCTTTTCGGTGAGTGGCATCAGTTCATCGACCACTTTTTGTCGATCGGGATTCGGCAAGCCGCCTCCTTTAGCCAACAGCGGCTTCACGCGATCTCGTATCGCCTTATCAACGTGATTGCCCAGGGCTAACTTTTGTTCCAGTGACAGTTCGGTTAGCTGAATGCGACCTGCTTCCACTCCATCCAGCAACGATCGCGTCCAATCCGTTCGCCCCAGCAGCAGGCGAACGGCAGCGGGCCGCACAGACGGCGTCAGCGATCCCAGACTGTTTACGATGGCAGCACCGACCTCGGGTGCCTCACTCAACCCCACTGCCGTCAGCAGTCCATTGGCGAGTTCGACGGAGGTTTTCGGTGTGATCAAGTTCAATAACGATTGCGATGTCTCTGCATCAGACTTACGGAATTCAACGAGCTGGCGAGCCGCCGCAACGCGATCGGCTTCGCTGGCCTTATCATTCTGCACGATATCAAGAAACGACTTCGAAATCTCGGTGACATGCGCCTGCAACTGCTTCGATCCCCAGCGCAACGAGAGATTGATTAGTGCGCCGCGTGTACTGGCGGGAATCTTGCCCAGAAGATCGACGAGCGCTTGGTCACTCGCTTCACTCAACTCTAACGGCTTGTTTCGCGGCCAGCCCTTTGCCATCCCTGACAGCACAGGTTCAACTATTTCAGGCTTAGCAGTCCCCAGCGAGGCCACAAATGCCGGTGCCGTCTCCGCGGGCAAGCCTCGAGCATAGTGTTCGGCGATGATGGCTAACGCATCTGGCGAGGGACTATCACCCTTACCGCTGTTTTTGACGACCGACTTCAAGAAGGAGATGTCATGACGAGCGGCAGCTGCAATCGCAGCGTCGGCCAGCAAACGATCGCCACTCACTGACGCAAATGCGATACGAATCGTTTCGGCGGCCTCAGACGAAGGGGGCATGTCAGCCAATGCCAGCAAGGCCATCAATCGAACTTGTGCATTCTTATCTTTCAGAACTCCACTCTGCACAATCGCCGAGACGGATGCTTCCGACTTGGGCAGCACTTGAACCGCATTGCGCCGCACCCCCGCTGACGGATGACGCAAGGCACCGACGACCGCTTTCAGGGCGTCGCGATTCTCGCCATCCAGCACCCCTCGTCCATGCAACGCCCACATGGCATGCGTGATTTCCCCATTCAAGCCGATTTCGTCCATAGCCTGCTGGTTGATCACTTCAATCAACGTCTGCACGCCATCAAACCGATCCTTTTCGACGATCAGGCGTTGAGCATGACGACGCCACAGGAAGTTGCCGACCCCCAGTTCGGCGATTAACTGCTCGGTATTCGCTTTCGCCAGGTCCGTCGGCCGAGCCATCATTTCTGGTGCATCAGCATTGGGGTTGAGATTATTTGGCTGCAGCGTCACTGTCTCCACCGAACTTTCAACGCCCTGACCGGTATAGACCAATCGATAGATGCGCCCATGCTTCTTGTCACGCAGGTCCGATTCGTACGCGTTCCCTTTACCGGTCTTGAAGCCGGCCGGTGTCGGATTGTGCTGGATGATGAAGTTGTACCAGTCCAGGATCCAGACGTTTCCGTCGGGGCCCACTTCGGCCATGATCGGCCCGGACCATTCGTCGTTGCTGGCGACCAGATTCCACGAATTCTTGGACCGGAAACCTGCTCCATCCTCGCGGATGATAAAAGTTGCGATCAAATGGCCAGTCGCTTCGGTGACGAACGCGGCGCGGTTCCAATACTCTTTCGGGTAGTTGCGAGCCGTGTACAGAGCATGCCCCGCAGCGGCTGTGAATCCACCGTGATGATCGACCTGTCGAACCTTATCTTCATCGAGCGGTTCGAACTTGTTGCTGTCGGCAATGCCACCCAGCACACTGGATGACCAGCCGCGAACCGCCTCGTAGAAGCGATTTGGAATGGGCATGAATTCTGAGGGGTTACCGTTGGCCGTCGATCCGAAGACGATCCCTTCTTCACTCAGCCCCAGCCCCCAGGTGTTGTTGTTTGTCGAACGCAGGAACTCCAGTTCAGTCACCGCCGTCTTGTCACCTTCCCCTTCGACCTTGAAGCGGAAGAACCCTTGTCGAAACGGTGTCGCCTCCTTGCCATTGGTCAGGACTGGCCGCGAATCGTTGTAACCCTGCATCGCGTAGTACCAGTTATCCAAACCGTATTGGAAGTTACTCACTTCGCCGTGCGTATCACGCATATTCCAACCGGTAATCAGGACTTTCTGCAGATCGGCCTTGTCATCGCCATCGGTGTCTTTCAGGTACAGGGTTTCCGTTCCATCCTGCACGATGACACCACCACGATAGAACGTGATCGCGGTCGGAATACTCAACTTTTCGGCGAACACCGTGAACTTGTCTGCCACCCAATCGCCGTTCGTATCTTCACAGATAAGAACGCGATCGCGACCCTGGCCCGGTGGCTTCAATTCATTCGGATAGTCAAAAGTCTCACAGATCCACAACCGTCCACGCTCGTCCCAATTCATCGCGATTGGCTTGCCTTGGAAGTTCTTCTCCGACGCGAACAGTTTCACTTCGAACCCGCGCGGCGTGACGAAGTGCTTCAGAGACTCTTCCGGAGTCGCAGGAAGCTGCATCTTGCGCTTGCCTGATTCCTGCGTCCCCCAATTCTTCCCCGGGGGATAGAACGGAATGCCATCGGTTTCGACATATTCAAACGGCTTCAGATCGCTTGGCAGCGATGTCATTTCTGGTCGATCAGCAAAACCCGGAACAACACTGGGATCACCGCCACAGGCCCACCGAATTCCTCGCTCAACCAGATTCTGAAAACCTGGGTTCGACCACGTTCGCGCGTCATGCCCCCAGGCCGTATAGAAAACGCGACCTTTACCCTGAGTCCTCACCCATGTCCAAGGCTCTTTCGATTCACCTTCGGCGCGCACCTCCAGTACCGTGCGATCCTTCTCATTGTGCTTGGTATGAACGTAGGTCTCATCCCAGCTTTCGAACGGTTTGAACCCCTTCATCACGGGATGATCGGGCTCCGTGACAATCGTGCGGAACGTCCCGGTCCCATGACGCAGAAACTGGCCTCCCATCAACGCGACAACATCGTCGTTATTGCGGAAACAGAAACTCGCGCAGTGCAAAGGGATGAAGCCTTTGCCTTCCGCCACGAAATTCAGCAAGGCCTTCGCCTGATCATCGGCGATGGAGTCGATATTGGCATACAGGACCAGCCCGTCGTAAGCCTTGAGGGTTTGCGGATTCAAATCCGACATCTCGTCGGAATAAGTCAGCTCGATTTTTCGCTTCTTCAACACGGGCTGAAGCTGCTTGAATCGAACAGCGGGCTGATGGTGTCCGTTGTCCCCCAGAAATAGCAGCTTCAGGCTGGGAGGGGCTGCCGCGCCGACGACACTACTTAACAGGGTGGTGACGATCAAGCCGCTCAACAAGATGCGCAAATCTGCGCGACCACGTACGAACATGAAATATCCATCCTTCGATACAGGACTGTCAATCAAGTATTTCACTCTAAATCAGCGACACAGATTAGAGCCCATCCCACCTAACTTTGGCGTCTCGCGAGTAGAAAACCGCTTAGTCTAACCTATGTTTCAACGCGACACGTCAGTGCGACACGCACTAGAAGTCGCCGACCGTTTCGCTGCCTCGGGCGGTCGACAGCCCGCGCCAGACATTCTGATCGATATTATTGCTGACAAATCGAACGGCGCCATCGCACATGACCACTTGGACCCCACCAGTATGCTTGCTGCGCGAGGTGAAATATTGGCTCACATCGTCACCAGAAAGATTGCAGCACGAGATTCCATTCAGTTCGCTCGTGGCTGGACAAAGTCGATAGGCGAGATCGCAAGCAGCCGAATTGGGAGTCAACCAGCCCATAAACGCCTGCCCGCCGGTGGCAATTTGGATCTCTGAGATTGGCCCACCCCACCCGGGTGTCGTGGTTGATGCAATGATCTCGGCCATCATTAACGTATTGCTCATCCCGTCAGTGATCCCGGAGAAGTTACTGCTGCCGCGGTAACTAAATGGCGCACCACCGAAGTTGACGCCCGCCGAAGCCGTCTGTCCGTAGTTGGTGTTGCCCCAGTTGACCACATAGTTCCCGCGCCATCGCGACCAGGTATTGGAACCCCATTCGTTGTTCTGCATGCCACTTGTGGGACATCCGAACAAGGAGATTTTCGCGCGTCGCGCCGGTTCATTCGAAGGATCGCTGAACTGCGCACTGAAGTTGATCGTATTGAACAAGGGGGCTTGATCGATGTAGGGACCGATTTGGGAATACCAGCCGTGATCGTCATAGTAGGCAGACGTGGGGCCGGTTCGGGCAGGGTCGCCATTCCATTTGATGGTACCCGGCGGCAGCTGTCGCGACGTGTCGTGATAATTGTGCATCGCCAGCCCCAGTTGTTTCAACTGGTTCTTGCACTGCGTTCGCCGAGCCGCCTCGCGAGCCTGTTGCACGGCCGGCAGCAATAGAGCGATCAGAACGGCGATGATCGCAATCACGACCAGCAGTTCGATCAACGTGAATGCACGTCGCTTTGGATAGACACTCATGCTCAACTCCCGAAAACGAAACAATCAAAAAACGTAAACTATTTTGGAGCGGTCGAATCCGCTGCCGATCCTGGTTCATTGAGCAGATCAAACTTGACGTTGTCATTGCCTGCGACGGTCAAATCGACGCCATCACGCTTGTCCTTCGGAACCAGATTTTCCATTTCGGGATAGGGAGTTGAATACTCGGAGATCATCTTGCCTGTGGCACGGGTGATGTTGAACATCACTCGAACTTGACCGACAGGCACATTCTTCGCCGTAAATTTGCCGTCGGCAATCTTCGCTTGGGCAACTTGGCCCTTAACATCCTTTCCGGGCATGAACTGCAGCGACCCTTCTTTGACGGGCTTGCCATCAATCGAGACCGTCCCCTGAATCGTGGCGATGGGAAACTTGGGCTTTTCCTCAGCACAACCCAAAGCGAAGACAGCCAGCATGGCCCAACCAAGACGGATCGCCGGCCTGGTAAAGCACCGAACCGATTCCGCAGAGAGCGAGCTGTTTTGAAGACACACTAGAGACACTTTCATCGCAGCCTCGCTTCCCATGCAGAATGATGCTTGTCAATCAGGATCATTAGACGTTCAAGAGAGCGTAAATTCAGGCAGTTTCACGATCGCGCCGCCTTGATTCGCGGATTCGTGAGCGCAAATACCGACGCAGGTCCAGTTTGCACTTAACGTCGCGTTTGGCCATGGATCCCGGTTATCGCGCAGAGCCGAGACGAATTCGTTAACGAGGTGTGGATGCGAACCGCCATGGCCGCCACCCTGGATAAACGACAAGTGCTCGGTGTCATGGATTTCAGACGGCAATGTGAACTTGCGAATTGGTACGGGCAGCAGGTGCGCGTAGTCAGGAACCGTGACCTTCTCGGGGATTTCCGGCTCTGGCTTTTTGGCCGTGTGGATCACATGCGGTTCGTGCTCAACCAACGTCCATTCGAAGCTGCGCTTCGTGCCGTAGACATCAAAACTTTCGCGATACTGACGAGCCACGTCGTACAGGAAACGCCAGATATGCGCCGTCACGTCGCTGTCTTTCACCTTGATATGACACGATTCGACGGCAAACTTGTTACCGGACTTCTGGGCGATCTCTTCGCGAACGGTTCCGGACCCGAAACAACTGACGTACTCGGCGCGACCGTTGAGCAGTCCCAGACACGGGCTGACGACGTGCGTCGCATAGTGCATCGGGATCATCTTTTCCCAATAAGACGGCCAGCCATCCATGTCCTGCGGATGCGACGCCGCCACATGCTGAATCTTGCCGAGTTCACCCTTCTGGTACATCTCCTTGATGAACAGGAACTCGCGGCTATAGACGACGGTCTCGGCCATCATGTATTTCAGGCCGGTCTGCTTCACCAGTTCGCAAATCTTGCGACAGTCTTCCACATTCGTGGCCATCGGCACGGTACACATCACGTGCTTGCCCGCCTTCAGCGCCTCCATCGACATCCACGCGTGTTCTGAGATTGGACTGTTGATGTGGACGAAATCGACTTTGGGATCCTTCAACACATCGCTGTATTCCGTATAGCGAGCACCGATCCCAAACTGATCTCCCACCTTGTCCAGCTTCTCTTTGTTGCGCTGGCAAATCGCATAGACGTTGGCATCGGGCAGCGCCTGATAGATCGGGATAAACTCCGAACCAAAACCGAGACCAATCATTGCGACGTTGAGGGGTTTGCCCATGAAGAAACTCCTGGTGTGTGATTCACAGAGGTATTTGCTGGAGATGTTCGAAGACGATGTTGAATTCTCGATTTTCAGGAACATCCAGAAGATTAGCAATTCGCATACGTCGTTTCTTGTGCGAATCGGACATTTTTTGTTAACTATCGGACATGTCGCGTCACCCTGCACAGATTGCGAATGTAGAAACGGCCGAAGAGAAATCGTTGCCTCCGGCAGATCCACTCGAGTTCCAGCAGATGTTTTTCTCCCAAATGGGTGGGCCGCAACAATTTCAGCATCTGTTCGAACATCTTCCCGGTCTCTATTTTTTTGTGAAGGATCGACAGAGTCGCATGGTCTGTGCCAGCCAACCATTCTGGAAACATCTGGGGGTTGCGTCGGAAGCCGAGATCATTGGGAAGATGGACGACGACTTTTTCCCCCAGCACGCCGCCGACCACTTCAAACGAGATGATCAGTGGGTCATGTCGACGGGGCAATCGATCATTGGTCGCGTCGAACTGTGGTACAACGAGCAACGAGTTCTCGACTGGTTCGTTACCAACAAGCACCCTGTCAAAGAGACTTCCGGTTCGATCATTGGAGTCATGGGAATCGTACGCAGCTATGAAGGGCAGCGACGCAGCATGCAACCGTTGTCACTCATCGATTCGACAGTCGACTACATCCGGACTCATCATCAGGAAAAGCTGACGGTCGAAGAGCTGGCCGAGCGAGCGGGATTGTCACCTCGACAACTGCACCGCAAATTCCGCGACGTCTTCGGCTTGAGTGCTCAAGAGTTCCTGGTCAAGACGCGCATCCAGGCCGCCAGCGATTCGCTACTGCACTCGGACCTCTCGATCGCCGAAATTGCCGCCGACTTTGGCTTCTGCGATCAGAGCGCCTTCACCCAACTCTTTCGGAAGCACATGGGCCTGACCCCGCGCCAGTTTCGCTTGCGATATGCTCCGCAGAGCCAAGGCCAATAGCCGGAATCCACGAGTATTTCAGACAGCCCACAACGCTCCTTCTGCGCGATCTTGCGATAGCCCGCGTTACGGGACATTTGTCACATGCTTTGTCGCAATCGTCGTGGCGACGTACGTGACAGTGTCGGGTGACTGAGATGGATTGGTGCCACCATCTAGATTGAGTGTTCCGATGGTGCAATACGTCAGGTTGACACTGTCTGAGCCGGATCCAAATGTCATCGTGGTACTTGAAGATTTTACCGAGACCAATGTGACGGTGTCCGAAGAGGCAGGGGTGGAGGATTGATTGAAATTTCCAACAATGATGACATCACCACTGATCGTGTAGGACACCTGCTGAACGTTGCTGGCCAAAGTGCCAATCCTGGTGGAACCTGCCGCTTCGACGGCCAAGACATTCCCTCGTAAAGTGATGGCGATGGAATTTGCCGTAGCGTCTCCCGCCAATGTGAGGGTCTTGGTCTGTGAGTTATAGGTCGATGTCACATAGTTGTAAGTCGGGGGAATCGGGAGGGTCACCGGGAAGTTGGCCGAGGCAATACCATTGGCAACCACTGCCAACTGATAAGATCCATTCACGAAGCCTGTCGGCAGCGTAAAGTCGACCGTTGCAGATGTCGTCCCTGTCGCAACACCGGGTGTCCAATTTGTTGTCCGCGCGAAGGACACTTTGCCTGTGGAATCGGTGAGGCGAACAATCGGGTAATTTGTCGCCATCGCCCCATCATCACACGTCGGCCCCTGCCAAAGACCTGTCAGTTGCGTCCCAGTCAGCGTGTAAGTGCTGCCCGTCGCTTTTACGATTTTTGAAACAGTCGGCTTCCAAGCCGCTTGAGGTGCTACCGATGGTGCGTAGTCCCAGATGATGCCAATACCCAAGTTGAATAGCATGTGCCCGTTTGGAAGCAACACCATCCGTCGATAAGGCGTTCCTCCAACCGACTGCATCAGCGAAAGCAATCGTGGCGGAAGAGTCGACGTGATGTCGGTGATGGCGTTCGTTCGATAGTCGTAATTCATCATTCCAATCGGGGTCGCGCAGACAAACATGAATTGACCGTCTGGAAGCATCGTGCCAGGCGCACCGATCCGGTCTTGAGCGATATGAGTCACGCCGACTGGCATGATTGGCCCTGCGGCCCAGGTGTTTGTCGACGGGTTATAAATCCCGGAATTCGTGTCACCGATGTAGATCAGCTTCCCAGTTGGCAGCATTGTCACGGGACCAAGGCCGATCCCGCCGTTCGTGTTGCCCAGTGAAACCGGCACACTTCCAGTATCAGCCCAGACTCCTGTGGACGGATTAAAATACTGCGCCAATCCCGGAGGAACTTGCGGGCTGTTGACGCTCTCGTAGGTCAGGACATTTCCATTTGGGAGCAGTGACCAAGTTTCTTCTTCATTATCATCGTTGCGAAGCTTTGATCCCGTTTTCGTGAATTGATTATTCGAGGGATCGAAATAATAAGTATTGCTCGTGGTAGCGCTTCCGCAGAGCAACTTGCCACTCGGCAACAAGGCACAGGTCCCGCTGCTGATGTTCAGTTCGGGATACGGAATCGTCGTCCAGGTATCAAGCGTCGGATCGTAAATCTCAACAGTGTTGTAACCAGTACTGGAACTTGTGATCTCGCACCCCAGCACAATCACTTTGCCATTAGGCAGAACCGCCGAAGCAAAATAGGCACGGTCGACCCCCATTGAGGCCAGGCGCGTCCAGGTTCCATTGATGTAGCTACCGGATGCATCAG
This sequence comes from uncultured Schlesneria sp., assembly GCA_903840265.1. GTDB lineage: Bacteria > Planctomycetota > Planctomycetia > Planctomycetales > Planctomycetaceae > Schlesneria. The sequence goes on from CAIMFH010000147.1 coordinate 93,396, forward strand.
GGGTCAACTTCGCCCAGAACGCACTTTGTCCCCCGGGACCATCACAGCCCTGAACCATGACGCTGCCATCCGTCAGCAGCAACATCAGTCCAGATTGACCGGTGGGGTAAGCATTCGTCAGTTGCGTCCACGTGCCGGCATCCGCTGGGTTCGGGCTCACACACAAACCGCTGACAATCGTGAAAATGATCGCAAGGCGACAGGAGGAAGCTCGCAACATGTAGCGAGACAAAGAAAAGTTGTACAACGTCGACTCGATTTCGTCTGGGAGGGCTAATACGGAGCAGATTCTTGGCGCGGCAGAGCGATTGTGTCTTACAGAGGTCGCAGTTTGCAACCACAATTTGAAAACTAGTATCCGAAATATCTAAGATACAGTCCCAAACCGCAAAACAGGGCACAGCACCTGGGACTATTACTGCTCGGCGATGGCAAATGACAGCATTCAGGCCACCTGCGACTGCTGCGAGAGTCGCAGCATCCTCTTGCGTGGATCTCTGCTGATTCCGGCTCCCACCAGCATAGTGCCGCTATGCAATTATTACATAAAACACAGCTTCCTAGGCGGCGGTGCTTCGGCCGGAAGTTCGGTCACAAAGTCACCCGCTATATCACTTGCTTGGAATCAATTCGATTGATTTCACGTCCGCCAGCGCTGGCAATGGACGAGACGTCGGCTTGATTGTGATCCGGACCTCTCCGGCCGGCAGTTCTAATTCTCCAAGAGAATCAGTTCGATAGTCATCCCAGCCATCCGTCTTCTCGACTTTTTTCGACAGGGACTTCCCCGCGGCTTCAATGGTGACATGATTTCCGGCGGCTGATTGATCGCACGCGTATTGCCATTGGACCTGATACTTGCCCGCGTGCGGAACATTGATCGTCCAGACCACAATGTCGTCGGCACTGCTCCACCAGCCCAAATTGCGGTACTTTTCTTCGAGAACAATTGTCGATCCATAAATTTCAGCTTCGAAGGGAGTCAGCACAAATTTGCCAGACGCATCGGCCGCGACGACGCGTGGCTCGTTACCCGGAAACGACTTTCTCGCTGGTAACGGCACGTTCAGTCGGATGTAGGCGACCAGTGCCGCGGCATCCGCAGGCTTCAGATCGCGCTCCAATCCTTCCGGCATGAGCGACTTCGCATTGCTCAGTAGTTCATCCAGTTCGTTGCGCAGCAATGTCGTCTCTTTGCCTTCGGCACCGCGCAGCGTGATCGTTTGAGCCGTCTCCGCGGCCATCAGCCCGGTGTGTGTCACTCCAGACTTCGTGATTGCTGTAAACGTCAGGAACTTGGTTTCGACCGCGCGATTGGGGTCGAGCACCGCCGTCATCATGGCATCCGGAGATTTGTCGGTGAGCGACATCAAGTCGGGACCTACGGAATGTCCCACATCTCCCAACTTGTGACACTGCGAACACATTTTCTTGAACAACTGACTGCCGTGTTGAGGATCGCCACCGGCCCGTACCGTCGGCAGATATTCGGCGACCAGCTTCGCGCGATCCGAATTCAAATCGATGGCCAGAACCTTCGCCGCTCGTGCTGAACTGCTGGGCGACTTGTCTTCCAGCAACCGCTGACGGATCGTCGCATCGAAGTCAGCGGGAGACAATTGCTTGGATTCCAATGCTGCGAGGAGCTCATCGCGCCAGACATTGCGGCTGAGCAGCACGTCGCTCGCTTTCGTCCGTAGCGACGGAGCCAGCGATCGATAGCTTGCGAGAAGGACTTGGGCAACCTGGTCCGACTTTACTCGTGCCAATGTCGACAGCGCGGCGGACTGCAGTTCGGGGGAAAAACGAGGTGTCAACAGGTCGGTCAACAACACGAGATCTGGCTGCGGATCGGATGTTCGTCCAAGGACTCGCAACGCGGCGACACGATCTTCCAGTGGCGTTTCGTTGTTCGCGGCCACAGTTCTCGCAGATTGAAAGAGGATCTGCAGTCGATCAGCAACCGGCCGGGCTTCTGGTCGAAGTTCCTTCAACCACTTATCCAAAGTCGTGAATCGACGTTCGAGTGATTCCAGGAATTGCTCGACGGCGTTGTACTGCCAGCGTTCGAAATGCTTGTCCGCGGATTCCGTGGCTCGATTCAGCAAAGTGACCAGCGCCGCTTCGTGATTGAAGGCGGTGGCCTGTCCCAGAAGTTGCTGCAGCAGGTCGGTCTGCTCGCTCCCTTTCTTGATCACTTCTGACAGGACAAACTCCAGATTGTCGGAGTTCAATGAACTGATCACAGCGGCGTCAAAGAGGACGTTGGATAACTCGTGAGCCGGATCGGTTGTTACTCCCTGAACGGCAATTCGCCCGAGCAGCGACCCCGCTTGAGGATGCTTGATCTCCCCCAGCGTGTAAGCCAATTGCAGTCTGACCTGGGGGTCGGCGTCATCCGCAGTCTTGACCAATGCTGACCACAGCGAATCGTTCGGCTTCGGAAAGCCGTCACATAAGCGAACCGCATGCCTTCGCACGCCCGCATTGGGATCATTGAGTGCCGTCGGCAGAGTGCTCAGCAATGCCGTCCGAGCCTGCTCGCGTAGAGATTGATGCAGCGACAGCCCGTCGAGGGTACAGAGCGCGTGCAATCGTCCGAGTGCCTGAGCCTTGAGTTTCCCATCACGATCTGGAGTGGTCGCATTTGCCGCGGAAGGTCGCGAAGTGGCTAGAGCTACGAGCAGAGGAACGGCCGATGCGTCGGCTCGATCGATCAACAATTGCTGCGCCAAATCCCGCTGCCAACCATTGGAATGCGACAGCGCAGCGACGAGCTGCGGAATGCTCAACTTGTTCAATCGAAACACCGCTCGCAATTCCTTCTCGGCCGGTGCTACGCGCCAGATACGCCCCTTGTCCTCGCCGGCCCGCAGATTTAATCGTTGCTGCCACTCGATGGGAATCCATTGTGGATGTTCGATGACCAGTCGATACATGTCCGCGACGTACAACGCCCCGTCAGGCCCTGTTTTGATTTGTGTTGGCCGGAACCAGTTGTCAGTCGATGCGAGGAATTCGGACTGCTCTTCAGACTGAGCGCGTCGACTCGTAAAGCTCAGGCCCTCTGGCTGCATCAGTTCGCGGTGAACCAGATTGTGAACGGGCTCGCTCACGAAGATCTGCATCGAGCCATCCGTGACATCATTGCCGAGCACACTGTCGCGATACACCATGGCCGAACAAGCCGATGTAAACCGATTCGCCGTGTGGAAGTCATTGAAACGTGTCAGTGTTCGACTGATTGGGAACACAGGAGACGCCCCCGGCGCGATCGACACATCCTTTTGCGGAGTCGGTGCCACCAGAAAGGCATTGCGCTGCAGATAGTGGTCGTCGAGCAAATAGTGCCACATCGGCCGACTGTTGTTGTTTCCAAACCAGTTCCCCCAATCATCGCGGTTGCGACCGAACTGCGTCTGGCCGATCACAGGTTCGATGTCCCCTGTGTCGGGACGGATGCGAAGATCCCGTCCACGTATATCGACTATTTTCCCCTCAGGGACTGGTCCGACGAGAGTCCCCACGACGCGAACTGTGCCGCCGCTATCACCGTTTGCCAGGTAGAGCCAATTATCCAAGCCGCGCGAAAAGCCGTTCGCACGATGCTGCTGATTCCCCTCGGCAAGCCCCGTGAACAGCACCTTCTTCACATCAGCTTTACCGTCGCTATCCGTATCTTGGGCATAGAAGATGTCGGGAGCGGCAGAGACCAGCACTCCTTTTTTCCAGGAGAGGACTCCATTTGGAAAAGGAACGTCTTCGAGAAACAACGTCGATTTCTCATACTCGCCATCTCCGTCAATGTCTTCCAGATAGCGAATGCGACCGCCCGGTTTCCCCTTTCCGTCGATCCCCTGCGGATAGTCCGCCATCTCGGCAACCCACAGCTTGCCATCAGGTCCCCAATCGAGAGCCACCGGGTCCATGGTCTGCGGTTCATGTGCCACGAGGTCGACAAGATAGCCCGAAGCCACTCGCATTGACTGCTTAGCAGCACGTGGCGAGCGCGCCTCGGGCAAGCGATCGCCGAGTAACGAGTCGAACGGAACTCGCACCACGAAGTCGGGCAGATGGTCCGTCGACTCATTGATCCAGCACAGGCTTCGATCCTTCACGAAGAAACCATTGTCGGATCCATTCGCCGTGATGATCGGTGGCAATTCAATCACGTTGGGTTGCTGGTTACCGCGTTTGACGTGAATCAGTTGCTCGAAACCAGCTCGATGCATGAGCCAGACGCCATATTCGGCTGGGTTCGAAACGACCAGGTCGAGTTGCCCGTCCTGGTCGATGTCGATCAGCCTCGCTCCATGTTTCTTCGCAATGTGGTCCCACGAAATCTCCCTCTCGTATCGAAACGAATCGAGATTGGGAATTAGCAGCTCGACAATTGGGTGTGCGACACTTGATACAAATGTTGGCGATGTCGTCTTCGATAGTTTGAGTTCCCCGTCTTTCGATCGTCGAACCCAAGTCAGGCGATCCATGAGGCCGTCGCCATCCCAATCCGCGTCATATGGATAAGCCACGACCGGGCTGCCTTCGACGAATTGCATGGCTGGCGAGTTGGCGTAGAGCTTGTTAACCCATGTTCCCTCTTTTTGGTCCCAGTCCAGTATCGCGGTTCCTTCGCCGATTATTACCTCGTATCGCATGATTGACTTTGGCTGAATCGTGAACATGCCCCGAAGCCGAGCTTCGCGAGGGATTCCAGGTCGGTTCAGAAACGGATAACGAGTAAGATCGTGCTCAATCCATTTCGATTCGACTGAATCCCAATTTCGTGACCAACTCATTTTTCCAATCGGTCTCAGCACGTCCATGTAGCCATCTCGATTCACATCGGCGAATCGAATGCCTTGATCGCTTCCATCCTGCCCACGCAGTGATTCTCCCTTCAGAACATTCTTATTTAGCCGTTGGACCGACTCGGCAAACGTCAAGAATTTGACCTTGTTACCGTGCTTGGCGACCGCGTGATCGATCAGCTCAATCACCTGCTCGGCCTTAATCCAGCCGTGAGGATGAAAGACCAGATTGAAGACTCCCTGCTTCTGAACGGTGATGTCCAACGCCACTTTCAAATCGCGAACCGTATCGGGATTGTTGGGTTTATGCAGATGATTGGCCGACCAGTCGCTAGGAACCATGCAGGGGAATTCCCAGCACTGATTCTGGATTACGTAGGGATAAGGATAGTTTTCAATCAGGTTCACAAATCCATCGTGAACCAGATTGCCACGCGCCAGCTTCCGCGGAATGTACTTGCGAAATTTCTCTTTTCCATCGGCATCAAACAGCCAGTCGCGAGAGATCGAGGGATCATCGGCCGTGTACAACGTGAAGACCGACGAATCGAGTTGCAGAAATTTCCCGGTCGAAGTCGTCTTGTTGATAATCTCTGAAAAGAGTCGAGGACTGACCGTGTTCAACGAGTCACAACACGGAGTCCGAAACGCGACCGGCTGATTGTTTGGAATCGACGACATCAAGTCGACGCACTTGTCATACGTCCCCTTGGCCTTGGCAAATTGCCCCTCGCCGAGAATGGGACAGGGGTGATCGGCGGTATGACACTCCAGACTCAGCCCTTCTTTCAACCACTCCTGCAATTGCGGATCATCCGGCTTCACCTGACAAGTCATGATGCTGACGGGAGCTCGACCATCAATCTGTTTCAGCCGTTGCAGAATTGGTCGCAAATACGCTTCGTACTTGGCGGTGTCCCGCATGTCATCGATCGCGAGCGTCACCACGCATTCGACTTCCGGGTCCCCAACCCACTGCGGCGTCGTCAGCTTGGGAAAATCGCGATGCGGAAACCAGACCTCGTTCGAGGTCAAATACGAGAGTGGGTTCCCCTCTTCGGCCGATGCCTCGATCGCCACCGCAAATGCCACGGTCAGGCCGATCAGCAATCCGGCAACGCTGGGCAACAAAGTGCTAAGCCGGTCGCGGCTATGAAACCACCGCTGATTCACCGGCCGCGCTTCGGAGTCTGTCGCGACAAGAAGGTTTGACCGCATCGAAATGCTCCCAATTCGTACAGGCTTCTCGTTGAGAATCGATTGTTAGGATGTCATCATGCCGAGCCGTTTTGGCGACAGCAACGACAGAGACAAATGATTCAATCGCGCCCGTACTTTTCACGTGGGCGTCCTTTTATTCTGCAGCATTGGCGATTCCGCGCCATAGGAAACTTCCGGTGACATGAGCATCCTGGGTCTCGATATTGGTGGCGCAAACATTAAGGCGGCAGATGGCAGCGGCCGCACGCTCAGTCGACCCTTCGCGATCTGGAAATATCCCGAGCAACTGGCATCGCAGATTGCCCTCTTACGATCGGAGTTTCCATCGACCGACCAACTGGCGGTGACGATGACTGCCGAGTTGGCTGATTGCTTCGCAACGAAAGCCGAAGGTGTCCGCTTCATCCTGGATCAACTCAGCGTCGGCCATCCAAAGGAGCTGCTCGTGTGGACAACGTCAGGAGAATTCGTCACAGCATCGGCAGCTCGCGAGCAGCCCATGCAGGTGGCAGCCGCCAACTGGCATGCCTTGGCGACCTGGGTGGGGCAGCATCATCTCCTGCAATCCGCTTCGACCGCGCTGCTGATCGACATCGGCACTACGACGACAGACATCATCCCTCTGACAAATAGGCGTCCCGCCACTGTCGGCCTGACCGACACGACACGTCTTCAAAGTGGCGAACTCTGTTATTCAGGAATCAAGCGAACACCCGTTTGCGCGATCGCTCATAGCGTCCCGTTCCGAGACAGCTACTGTCCGCTGGCCGCAGAGTTGTTCGCCACGACGCTCGATATCTACCTGCTGCTGGGCGAAATCCCAGAGGACGCGAACGACCTGGAGACAGCCAACGGCAAGCCTGCAACAAGGATCGCGGCTCATGATCGTCTGGTGCGAATGCTCTGCACCGACCGCGATGAGATCTCTTTTGATGAATCAGTAGACATCGCCAGATTTCTAGCAGATGTCCAACGACAACGTCTGGCCGGCGCGCTCGAACGAGTTGCCCAGCGCTTTGGCGGCGCGTTTGATAGTGTCGTCGTCTCTGGCTCGGGAGCATTCCTTGCACGGCGGTTAATCGCGGATCACCGTCGCCTGCGAGAGGCGACTGTGATCTCGCTCGATCAACTGTTGTCGCCCGGCGTTGCGGAAGCGGCCTGCGCCCATGCAGTGGCGCAGTTGGCCTCGGACCGAGTTTAGCGATGCAGCGAGAATGGGTGCCACGGTTTTGGAGTCTTCGACAAGGCCGTGTCTTCGCTGCTCCTTTGACCTGATGTCTTGCCAGTTCTAGATGCTGCCCGATAGTTCCAACAGCAGTTTCTCGAGTTGGATTCGCTCGGGAAGTCGACTGCCTCCCTTCAGGCCACCATCGGTGGCGAGCAAACGATTCAGGATTTGCTCGGCTTTATTTCGTCCCACGCGGCGAAGAAATGCCTGACTGGCGGGGACTGCCTGCGGAAAGACCCCCGATTGACGAAGAGCTTGATCAAGTGGCATCGTTCGCGAGAGGTCTGTCGCTTGCGCGAGCTTCTTGAAGACGAACGAAATGCCGCCCAGCAGTTTCGGCCCGGCCTCACCCGCCGTCAGCAGTTGATCGAGGGCCCCGATTGCGAACGCCAGGTCACCGTCTCGCGCGGCATCGGTCATCGCCCACGTCGTCTCGGTCCTCCATCCCCCGACCAAGGTTTGAACGTCTGCAAACTCAATCTTTGCTCCAGCACCGACATAAGTCGCGAGTTTCGAAAGTTCTTGATCAAGCATTCCCAAGTCGTCGCCAACCAGTTCAAGCAGCAGCACCGCCGCATCGCGGCTTAGCGATTGGTGATACGTGTCTTTGGCCGAGTCCTGCAGCCACTTCAGAAGTTGCGGGCCTTTCAATTCCGAACAATCCACATCGAGCCCACTGGCCGCGACCTGTTTGGCCAGCCGAGTCGTCTTAGTCCAAGTCTTCACGTTCAGAACCAGGACAGACTTTTTCGACGGTTTCTCGACGTATTTTTCCAGGCCACTTCGATACTTCGTGACGAATTCGTCGGCATCATCGACGATGATCAGCCGCCGGTCACTCCACATCGACATCGTCCGCAATTCGTCGGTGACGGACTGCAGATCAGCGTCGCGACCGGTGAACGAAGTCAGCGATGTTTCGTCATCGTTGATCACGAGCTTCTTCAGGATCACCAGCACCGATTGCTTCAAATGCCGCTGGCCGCCGGACAACACCGTGACCGGCGGGATTTGATCGGGAATCTGCTTCAGAAATTCGACAGCATGCATAGACGCAAGTTCTTACAAGGTTTCAACAACCGCCTGCCGACAGGCCTCGCCAGACGCCAATTGACCGCTCACCCTATTTGGCATACAAGTCCACCCTCGCGAGCGGCGAGACAGGAACAAGTTATGCCCATTGTCGGAGCGGAATCACAGCAGACCGGATTAGACCACAGCCGTGGCGCGAACTCCACGATCAGACCAGATGCCCCCTCTACGCTGCTGTATTCGCTGACTGACCTGATCCGCAGCAACAATGGTCAGGCCTACACCTGCCCGGGTGAATCGTATCAGATCTCGCGAAGCGTTCACCTGGCACGCCTGGCCTCGGGATTCGCCGAGTGTCGAACGTGCCCCCAGAACGATGCCGCCCGAAGATCGTCATTGACCACTTCGACTAACGAGTCGATCCCGGCAGGGTCACTGGTGACCAGCAACGGCATTCGTGGAACTTATCTGAATGAAATCGATCGCTCCCGCGCGACCAATTGGGGTGCCGCATTCGCCTCATTGCTGTGGGACGAACAACCTCGAGTTGGCCGCGCGACAGACGCAAGCGAATCGCCGCGGGCAACTTCATTGGTCGATGCGACAATCGCACGTCCGGGCCCGATGGTTGTGATCGGCTTTGATGAGCGGCCATCGTCGCCTGACATCGTGATGGGAATCGCCCTCGGCCTGCGGCGTATGGGATGTCAGGTCGTGGACTTGGGACAGACCACCGGCCCCTGCTTCCGATTCGCAAGCCATCATCTGGATGCGGCGGGAGGCGTCTTCGTCACCGGGGCCGGCTGTGACCCCGCGTGGACAGGCTTTCAGTTCACCGGCAGCGGCTCCATCCCATGGATGCAGCCGGAAATCCTAAGGACGATGGAATCGCGAGCAAAAACGACTGTCGTTCGACCAACTCGACATGCGGGGACGCAACGAGCCTTTAACGCGGCCGTTCCTTACGAAGCAGGGTTGTGGAAGTTGTTTCATGCATTGCGGCCTCTGCGGGTTGCCTGTGGTTCTGCGACGCGCCAATTGCCAAAGCTACTCGATCAACTATTCGCACGGCTCCCCTGCCAGATCACGCATGAGATCCTCCCGGTGCGACGCCGAGACCTGGATGATCCCAGCGATGCCGATGTTCAGCGCGTGGCCATCGCAACAGTTCAGGGGGAGCATCACCTGGGAATTGTCGTCGACGACGATGGCGAGCGCTGTGCCTTCGTCACTGATCAAGGTCAACTGGTCTCCGTTGCTGAGTTGTTACGACTACTGACTCTATTCGAACTGCACGACCATCGCTCTGCCAGAGTTGTGCTGGATGATCGACTCGATCCGCAGGTTGGAATTTCGCTGCAATCCATCAATCCCGCGTGTCAGGTGGAAACAATGTCAGTAGCCGAACTGCCGAGTTCATTGATTCATTACAACGCCGATCTCGGCCTGACTGCCGATCATCGCGTCTGGTTTGGTGGAGCCTATCCTGCCTGCAACGCGATCCAGACCTTAGCGCGAGTCCTGCAGGCACTGAGCCTGAGCGACGCGCCGATGTCGGAACTGTTGCAACGCGCGGCCTAGATTCCCAATATGCTGTCTCCTCTCTATCCACCAAGTGGCAGCGAGACGATTCCAATCACGGCCATCACCACCAACCAGACTATCCCCAGGGCATGCCAGAACCAGGTGCAGATCGTGACACCGAAGTAATATTCGTGGTCGTATCGATCTGCGAAGGCTTGAACGGTCACGAAGACCAGAACCATCATCGCGACGACGAAGTGCATCGCGTGTAACGCAACCATCACTGCAACATACGGTGCCGCCGCTGTTGAGATGTCTTCGGGACGCTGCTGGCGGATCAAGCTGGTGAGGGCATATGTCTGCATCGCCACAAAAAGTGTCCCGGCGGCCAGGCTGATGAGCAGATGCCGCCGAAATGGAACCTGCCGTTCTCGACGAACAAATGCGCAGGCTCGCGAGAGTGACCAACTGCCGATCAACAGTAACATCGTGCTGATGATAAAGGTGCGAGGGAAATGGTTGGGCGGCAGATTCGGGGCAACCGGCAATAGTCTCAGCAACGCTGTGCCGATCGCGGTCGCAAGTAGCAGCAACAAGGCCGATACGACAGCGAAGCGGACGGCAAATTCGCTGTGACTCGGCAAGATCAAAGGTCTCACTAAACAACCAACGCTTAAATCGCTCTTCAAATCATTCCGTTGTCACCGGCTCGACAAGAATTTGAGCCGCCGCGGGATGGCCCAGCGAGATGGACTGGCCGTCAAATTCCGTGGTCACGATGCCGGCTTCGGCACTGTTGTGGCGAACGATTCCTTGCTTCTGCAACGTGAATCCGGAATCTGACAGGAACCTCAAAAACTCGGCCCCCTGATCGACAACACGCACGATCCGCACCGATGTCCCGGCGGCGATTTTAGAAAGGGGAACTGCGTTCGAATCGTTGACTCGCATCTGTCCGTCGGCGCTGGGAATGGGATCGCCGTGCGGGTCGGTGCAGGGCTGTTGCAAGTAGTCGTCGATCCGATCGATCAACCGATCGCTGACGGCATGCTCCATATGCTCGGCTTCTTCGTGGACCTGATCCCAGGACAAGTCCAACGTCTTGGCGAGGAACAGTTCGATCAATCGATGCCGCCTGAGCATCCGCATCGCTACGGTCCGACCTTCTTGAGTCAACCGGACACCTTCATACGGTCGGTATTCGGCGTGTCCCCCTTCCGCCAGCGACTTCATCATGCTGGTCACCGTTCCGGGCGACACCGACATGGAAGTGGCCAGCTGACCAGTCGTGACCCAATCAACGCCGGTCCGCAGCGTCGTCTGAAGCACGGCCTTCAGATAATTTTCGACCGTCAATGTCGTCATGAGCGTCAGTGGTGTCCAAGCGGCACAGAAATGGTGAGCAACAATTCAGAGCAACGACGAACTGCTCACTCATTCTTACGAACTTATCGCTGGTCGCCAACGCCTGAACAAGAATGAATTGCCAATTGTGAACATCTTGGAGAATGCAATCGCGACCGTCAGTTGGCAATTGTTCGGGAATCATTCACATCGTCAAACTGGATGCGAGCCAGTTTGGCATATTCGCCATCGAGTTGCATCAATTCCGAATGGCTGCCGGATTCCACAATCTGTCCTTCGTGTAACACGTAAATCCGATCCGTCCGTTTCAGAGCACTGATTCGATTCGAAACCAGAAGCGTCGTGCGACCGTGCTGGGCCGAGGCGATTGCCTGCTGAATCTCGTGTTCGGTCTCGGCGTCGACCGCCGCAGTCGCATCGTCCATCAATAAAATAGGAGGATCCAACAGTAAGGCCCTCGCAATCGCCAGTCGCTGCCGCTGGCCTCCGGAGAGGTTCGCGCCGTGCTCGCCAATCAAGCTGTCATAGCCTTCAGGCAGATCGGCCACAAATTCATGGGCTGCTGCCAGCCGCGCTGCTTCCTCGACCTGCTTCAAGTCGGCCCCCGGTTGTCCGAACGCGATGTTGGCCGCCACGGTGTTACTGAAGAGGAAACTTTCCTGAAACACCAAGCCAATGTTGCGACGCAGTTCCTGCAGGTTGAACTGCCGAACATCAATTCCGTCAATTAGAACGCGACCTGCGTCGGCGTCATAGAATCGAGCAATCAAGTTGAGCAAAGTCGTCTTGCCCGCTCCCGTTTCCCCAACCAAGCCAATAATCTCGCCCGGTTCGATCTGCAGGCTGATGTCCTGAAGGACTGCTTCTGGTGCTTTGTCAGCCATCGAGTCGGCCTTGGCTTTGTAGGCGAAGCGAACGTGCTCGAATGTGATTCTGCCTTGCGATCGGCCCAGTGAAATCGCCGGACTGGGGCTGTCAATTTCGATGTCGGCATCCAGGACAGCGAACACCCGTTCGGCTCCTGTTAGACTTGTCTGAGCACTGTTCGCGATGTTGATGATGTGACCGACTTGATTGGCAAACTCGTGAATCAAGTTGGCAAACACGAACAGGCCGGCACCCAATGGTAGCTGACCCTGAATCACCAACGCTCCGCCGTACCCAATCAGTACGAGTTGGCTGATTTGCGTCAGGAACCCCATCGTCGGCTGGTAAACGCTCAGCTTCCAGAAGATGTCGTATTTCTGATCCTTCAGTTGGCGATTGGCCTCTTCAAATCGAGCAATCTCGTCCTCTTCGCGAGCGAATCCTTTGACGACTTGGATCCCTTGCACGTTCTCTGACAACCGCAAAATGAGTTTGTCATTCAGGTCGCTGCTGCGTTTGTAGAGGGGCCGGACCGTTCGTGAGAACCAAACCGCGCCCACCCACAATAACGGTGATGTCAGCAGACACGCGCAAGCCAGCATCGCGTGGACGGACAGCATGTAAGCCAGGTAGACTCCCAACGAGAGTGCGACCGTGAGCACCTTGAGCAACACGCCGTCGACGAATCCTCGCACGGCCTGAACATCGCCCGCCACTCGGTTGATGATCGAACTGCTGTCGTGGGAGTCGAAGAAGTGGAAACTCAGTCGTTGCAGTTTGTCATAAACGTCGGTTCGCAATTGGATCACGATCTGTTGACTGAGTGCCGCGCCGACGACGGCGGTGACAAACTTCAGTGCCGCCTGAATGACTGCCACTGCCAGGACCAAAGTGGCCACGACGGAAATCGATGTCATCGGTGACCAGGTTGAGGGAGGCACCCAGCCGAATGGCCATTGAGGCACAGGGCTACCAGGCTGCAACGCTCGGCGTAGCACGTCGATGCCCAACCCCGCCAGTTGCAGTCCCGACAAGTTCAGTGCCACCAACAGAAAATTGAGCACCAGTACCGCCAGGCAATTGGCGCGAAATTGCCAACCCAGCCACAGCATTCTCGCGACTAATCCCCAATGTGATGCAGCAGCGGCCTTTGGCGGCGCGTTCGCAGGGACAGCAGGTGAGACAGCGGACACGGGAGGCGAGCTCGAATAGGCAGGAATCAATCGGCAGGTGACATCGCGAGGATGAACGGGATGAATGATCGCGTCAAGGCTGCTCGCGTCAATCATGCCTGGGATCACCGATCGCCAATATGTGGCTTATCGAGGGGACCAAGAGAAGGCGAGCCACGGATTGACACCGATAAACACAAATTTTGAGGCGACTCTACATGACACAACCCCGCGCCGTGTATCACGTCTCTGAGTCTTCGAAGGTAAGGAAAGCGAAGAACACGACCTTGTCGAAGCTCCAAGATCGTGGCACCCGGCATTAGAGACGTCACACACTGGGCTGCTGACACAACCTCCGGTCGCTGACACAACCTCTCAATTGTACTGATGAGGAGTGTTCGCAGGTTTACCGTCCGTTGTCAAAGGACTAATGGACGCGGCAACTGGTGACGTGGTGGTTTTGGCGATTGGAGCCAAAGCGGTGTCGAGCCACCGCACTCCAAGGTCGCTGCTGATCGGCGATCAATTGTGAAAGAGCTATCCCGCCTGGCGGGCTTCAAACTTAGGCGATTTTGCGTTGGCCAAGCCTCAATCGATGAGGGCTGACTGGCACACTGATTGTGTGCTCTCTTGTGCCATAAACAGGTGACTCGACCAAGCCCCTATTTCACCTATTTTGCGAATTTAGTCCCAAGTTTTTGCAGCGACGAGGGAGGCAAATTTGAAACGCGGAGACACGAAGGGCGCAGAGAAGAGAGGGGAACGGAAGGGACGGAAATGAAGAGGTGAAGGAGACCACGAATACGATCAATTTGCACGAATTCAGAAATGGCGGAACGGCGCTTGTCGGCTCGAACATTACGAAATGGCAGAATTTGTCAGTCCATGGCAGGTTTTTGGGGGGTGTCCGATTTTGTCAGCGAGATGTCTAGCGAGATTTTGAGAATTGACAGTGTGACACTGACACATCGATCTGCCTCCTACGAAAAACGGCCACACATGTAGACCCCGATTTGGCGGGTCGACACGTGTGGCCGTTGGTTACGGTCCACTGATTTTCAGTACGTGGTCGATGTTCGTTATGCCATATTTCGCGTGAGTCGAGCTAGACGGTGTTTTGGATATTTTCTGACTTTTCAATGAAAAGTCTGGTCACACGTGGGTGGTGCTCGCCTGCGAAGCGACCGGTCACTGACAGTTTTTGACACCCCAGGACAGTTTTTGACATTGGGGGACAAAACAGCCCTGTTTTTGGCAGTTTTCCTCAAAAAAGTGGATGTTTTGTGACAGATCGCATTCGTCTCGATTCAGATCAATTCACGAGCCCTCTCTCACAGAGGCACTAAGTCACGGTGAGGATTTGTAGCTCAGGTCGCGAGAGCTTTCGCATCGCGGTAGGTGATGTGAAAAAGGGGATGAACCTTTGCAACTACGAGCATTCACTAACGGTCGAAACTCTTCGCCACACCGATAAAGACACTGGCGGCCCAAAGCCGCCAGTGGCACCCGGCGCAAAGGTTTCTAAGATGCCCGTTGATCTGGACGCATCGAACCCCGGACCGTTGCCCGATCAAACCACGCTCAACTTGGAGGGTCTGCGACCTGTCGCGGCCCTCTGTGTTGCGCCGGTTTCGATCTATCACACGCTGCCCGGTGTCATCGCATTCAATGCGGCCCGAGATGCCCGCAACTTCCCAGCCGACAGACCAGCGGTCTACCATCCGCCATGCCGAGCGTGGTCCGCTCATTACTAAACGGTTGCCAGACCGGAGCCAGGTGAGAAAGAACTCGGCTTGCTTTGTTGCGACTGGTTGAAACGCTGTGGCGGCGTTCTGGAACAGCCAGCTCGTTCCGAATTGTTCGCGGCCGGAGGACTTCCACGACCTGGGGAAACCATCGGCCACCTGACCAGCGTCGAAGTCCTGCAGTCGTGGTGGGGATACCCGAACCGCAAGCGGACGTGGCTCTGTTTCAGCGGCGTCGATACCAACCAACTAGACTGGCCGTTCACTTTAAAGCATGTCGACCGGGAAGGGCTCACTTTCGAACGGATGAGCCAGAAACAAAGATCCCACACAGTACCAGCGTTTGCCGAATGGCTGATCCACGCAGCCAGGTCAACGACGATTGAACATCGTCACACATTATCCCTGCCGGCCGAATCGCTCCAGCGACGGCAACCGAACTACGTCCTGATCTGCGACGAATGCGGCTTTCGGTTCGTCAGCAATCGACAGCACGCGGAAACCTGTTCCCCCAAATGCCGAAAGGCAAAGTCGCGCCATCTGGCCGAACGAACGAGGTAACTTGCCCGCGATGAACCACGGGCTTCCAATCAACACACCAGCACTCTGAACCGCCAGCGGCTGCGGGTCAAGTTGACCGTTTGGTTCGGCACTCAGTCCTTCAACTTCGCTTCGGGTAAATGTCGGAGCCAATAACGATATGTCTCAATACCTTTCCTATCTGTCTCCGGAAGATCAATCCCAGAGTCGATGGTGGACAGGGCGTCCAAAACGCTATCACATCCAAAAACGTGACAGAAATAGAACGGTACTTCTTCGACGCTGAAGTTCCAGTTTGGAAGTGAAAGTCGAATTGCTTGTTCAAGGGGAACGGCACATGCTGGCTGCAATTCCAAAAGGTGACGCCCCGCGATTTGCTGTTCCAAATATGTGTGGGGTTGAGTGAAGACACCAAAGAGAGATTCGAAGAGCAACGCTTCGCCGAATTCACACCGAACAGCCAGGAGATGAGATCGATTCC
This sequence comes from uncultured Schlesneria sp., assembly GCA_903840265.1. Taxonomy (GTDB): domain Bacteria; phylum Planctomycetota; class Planctomycetia; order Planctomycetales; family Planctomycetaceae; genus Schlesneria. The sequence goes on from CAIMFH010000147.1 coordinate 109,382, forward strand.
ATCTGCCACCGCAAACCAATTCGCGGATCTCTGATGCCGTACGCCGCATCATGTTTTTGTCTGCCGAACGTCAAAGGTAACTTGCCCGCGATGCACAACGGGCGTCCAATCAGTACGCCAACACTTTGAGCCGCCAGCGACTGCGGGTCAAGTTCACCGACTCGTTCGGCAATGTTTTGTTATCCCGTAATACCTGTCACGACGCTGTAGCTACCTGAGATTGCCCATTCAACGTACGGGCCAATCGCAGGTGCCTGACTGACGCAACTGTGGATGCATGAAGACATGTCTGCTTCAGTCCAGTTGTCTTCTTGCAGTCGAAGATTGAAGACCCTCGCAGTGACTCGGTGAAGGAGTTCGTTAATCTGCTTCAACTGCGTCACCACCTGAGCATCGCTGAAGTTGTTATCACTCCAGACGCCACGAGCGGCGATCGTCAACTGGTGTGCGAATACCTCGTAGAAATACAACCTTTGCTCATCATTGAGACTACCAATTTGGCCCGCGTAGTCGAATGTCACGAGCGTTTCTCTCCAGCGCCGAACGACCAAGGTAACTTGCCCGCGATAAACAACGGGCTACCAATTAACACACCAACACTTGAACCGCCAGCGACTGCGGGTCAAGTTGACCGCCTCGTTCGGCCCGGATCGCGATAAGAGTTGGAGCTGTTTCCTTGCATTTTCTACTCACGGAAACCTCGCAACAAAGGTGTCTATCTCCGCATCGTCGGCTTTCCAATCCATTCCACGTACCTCGTAAAGTACGACTAATCCGAGGAGCGACACCGGGTCTTCGGAGATGAATTCATCGCCCCCTTTTAGAGCCTGCCATGTCTCCTCGTGCTCGCTCGCGCCGATACGAGTCACCAAGTAGCCCTTTGCAAGCAGTGCAAGATACGCAGGTACGATCGTGTTTGCGGCGGACGCGATCTTGACTTTTTTGGCCACCACTTCGCCCTTCGCAGCCCAACGTTCAAGGTAACCGGCCCTCGATCAGTAACGGACTTCCGATCAACAGACCGATACTTTGAACCGCCTGCGGCTGCGGGTCAAGTTCACCACTTGGTTCGGCGCGACGACAGCATGGCTTTGCTATTTACGTTTCTTGTATCGACCAGGAATCGCAAGGAGTTTCTCAACATCACGAGATAACGGACGCCAGACGCTCATGAACGCTTCAATGGATGCCTTATCTTCCTCCGGCCAATTGATCCCAGCACTTACTTTTGTCGTTAGCTCGCAATCACCTACCGTCACAGCCAACCAATGATGTGGGAAGTCATCGACATGCCCATCGTATTCGGGTTTAAGTTTTGCGAGGGCGTCGGCACATGCCTGGATCCGAGAGTCCGGAAATGCCATCTCGAAAACCTGTTCAGTTCGCCCACCTTTACCGCGCCATGATGCCTCTATAATCGCGGTACCATGTGCGGCCTCCAGCACCCAAGTTACAAGGTGTTCAGAGAATCCATCGAAGTGCTCTGCATGTAGGTGCATCTCCAATGGTTCAATTCCAATGCTGCCGAACGACTCAGGTAACTTGCCCGCGATAAATGCCGGGATTCCAATCAACACGCCAATACTTTGAACCGCCAGCGATTGCGGGTCAAGTTGACCGCTTCGTTCGGCACTGAAGCGAGCCGGGTTACTCGTCCCAGTCAAGTTCGTCGAGGACTTCACTGAGTGCTTCGATCTGGACGCGAGTCTCTTCATCACAGATGCCATCGCGAATAACGCCTAGGTCGCCGTAATCGTCTGAGAGTTCCCAGTTGACGCCGAAGCGCTGCGAAAGTTGGCACAAGATGTCCAGCAAGTCCTTCAAGTTGCCATTTGGGAGTCCTTCGACGTCATCGGGTTTTTCGCCGGAAAGATTGAGCTTGCTGAATCCGAAGAACTGTTCTTCGTCATCTTCGTCGACAGCGAAAAACGGTCCCTCACAGCCTTGCCAGTTTCTGCCATCGGCAAGGACTAGTGCGGCATCGAAGATCTCGTCTTGCAACGCAGGCGAGACGGGATCTGTTGGTTTGTACGAGAGTGCAATCCCCATTTCGGCTCCGAATGGTTGAACTCGGGAAATTCAGCGAGCGAAGGCTACGTCGACTGGATCGGGCGATTTTTCCTCTGTCATCATAAACGGCACCTGCCGAAATGGGAGCTGTCGAAATCGCCGAGTTTCTGACGCGCCTGGCTATCGTGGGACAGGTGACGAGGGTGAATACCAGGGGACAGGTCGAACTGTCCCCTGCTCCTATCCGCAGCAGCATCGTCGACCGTCATGCGAAAGCTCGATCTGCCGAACAGGTATTAGACCGCCGAAGTGCGGTAAAAGATTACCGAACTTTTGCGGCATATGATGGATTCGCCACTATTGATGGGTGATATTCTACAATGACTTACGGCGTTTCAGCAACGGAAATTCCGTCATACACCGAACTCCAGCCCATCCTCATACACCGCAGGCGACCATGTCACAAATTATGTCAGTTGGGCGAATCGATCACATGCCCGGATTTTGGGAGGTCGCTCAGTGGCCCTGCTCCGGCCCCCCCCGCTTCGCGGGTACCCCCCGGAGCCGGTCCACGCACGCGGTAGGCTCTCCCCCACACTAGAAGTGTTGAGCCATCTTTTTGACTTTTGGAGCCGATCCGAAACGCTGAGGCCACAGACTTTTTAACCGAGTCGCGGCGAAGGCTTGCAAGCAGGTACGTTCCCCCGCTCTGCAAATCGGCTGTTCCGCCCCATTGCTGCGTCGATGTGGTCGGCAACCCGTCCACATAGTTGACCAAATCCTGAAGATTTACGTCGACTTTCAACCGCAGGGAATCCGGCGACAACTCCTTCGGCGACACCTTCACAGTGAGCCCGAGTTGGATCGTTTGAATCCCGGTCGAAGTCGTCGCCACGCCGGTCCCCGTACTGACGCTCTGAGTCTTCACTCTGAGCGATTGCCCGCGTGTCATTGACGATTCGGTGCCATCGCACAACAGAAACAGCGGATCGGCGACCATCTTGTTTCTGTCGGTCGTCGCGACGGCCTGCAGCACGCTATCGAGCTTGGCACCAGCAGCCAGACCGGACGCGATGCCTTGTGGCGTCGCCAACCCTTGGGAAGCGCCCGCCAATGCTGCGGCAGGGTGGCCGGGTCTGGAGCCTCTTCGCGAAGGCCCGGTGGATGTTCAAGCCGTGTTGTTGTTGAATCACCGCGAGCTGCTTGGTTTCATTCACTGGATGGGCTGCCAAGATGTGGCCGAGAGTCGACCTACTTCGATTTCCATGAAGCTTGGATGTGTGTTGACAGACCGGGTCTTCGCGAAGACGCTCCAGACCCGGCCACCCTGACGATGCGCAGGCTCGTTATACTGTTGAGGCAGTAATAAGACGGACTCCTTTGCCAATTCGGAGATCTTCGCACCGATGACTTCGCCTGATCTGATCACGGAAACGCCCGCCGCAGGAGTCGCGAATTCGCAGGCTTTGAGCCGCAAGGATTTGCTGACGAGGAACTGGCATCGTCAGGTGTTGGCCACATCGATCGTGATCATTGTGCTGGCGATGGTTCTGCAGGTGCGGTCCGATCAGCGGGTGTTTGTTTCCGGATTAGCCGCAGCGCCGGTTCCTGAAACCTGCGGGATGCAGATCATGTTCGGACGCCCTTGTCCCGGTTGTGGACTGACTCGCAGTTTTATTCATCTGGCTCATGGCGACTGGCGAAGTTCGCTCGCCATTCACCGGATCGGCTGGTTGATCGCGTTGCTGGTTGTGTGCCAGGTTCCTTATCGACTGCTCGCGCTGTGGCGACCTGAGTTGACTGTACGCCCGCTTTGGGGCTGGGCTATCGGAGCCGCTTTGGTCATTGCCTTGAGTGTGAACTGGGGCTACAACCTGATTCAGGAACACAGCCGTCTATGAAATGTCCGGCCCTTCAGGCCTATGGAGGTCCAATTATGGGCTTTATTCCAGGGCCGAAGGGCCCTGGCTGGATAAAGTGCCGGCCCCTTGGGCCTGAGAACAATGAACCGACAGACGATCATTCAGATTGCTCTAGTGCATTGTCACACCTAAGAATGTGGGTTGGATTTCTCCGTCCAACCATCCAAGCTCCTAAAGTTCTGGGGGTTCGGGCAAGGCCCTCAACCCCAGCCACCCTAAAATTAAGCGGTGACAAACCACTAGGTATGATGTGTCGATACTGATGATCTATGAGCAGTGTCGATCATTCGAATCGGTCACCGGCAGAGAGCTTCCGGCCTCGCAGAAAATCGCCGACGGGCATGGCTCGCTTGCCGTCTGGCTGCAAGGTCACGATCTGAATCGTGCCGCTGCCACATTGAATGGCGATTTCGTGGGAGTTTGGGGTCAGCACGTCACCTGGCTGGCCGGACGTTGAGGAGTCGGTGGATGCGACTTTCACTGATAAGATCTGCAAGCGCTGCGCGGGTCGATCGGGCTGATGCAATTCGCTGAAGGGGCCCGGCCAGGGCTGCATGCCGCGTACGTGTCGCTCGACCTCGTCTGCCGATTTGGTCCAGTCGATTCGGCCATCCGCTTTGCTCAGCTTGCGGACTCGAGTGACCTGTGTCGGATCCTGATGCAGCGCAACGACGGCACCGGCTTCGATTTCATCGATCACTCGAAACAACAGCGGAATGGCGAGTTCGGCCAAGCGATCTTCGAGTTGCCCGGTGGTCTCTTCGGGGCGAATGGCCGTGCGCACGACACCCAGCATCGGTCCGGCATCCATTTTTGGTTCGATCTGAATAATGGTCACGCCCGTTTCGGCGTCGCCGTTCAGAATGGCCGCGTGAATTGGCGTCGCGCCGCGATACTTGGGGAGCAGCGAGGCATGGATGTTAATGGTGCCCAAACGCGCGGCTGTGATGACATCGGGCGAAAGCAGTTGTCCATAGGCGGCGACGACGAACAGGTCGGCCTGCAATTCTTTTAAGGCGGCAAGTGACTCGGGCGTTTTGATCGAATCGGGCTGTAGAACAGGAATCGCCTGATCGACGGCAGCTACTTTCAAAGCGTTGACGTGCTGATGATGACCGCGCCCGGTTCGATCGGGTTGGGTCACCAATCCGACGATCTTGTGCTTGGATTCCAGCAGGGAGAGAAACGATGGAATCGCTAGGTTGCCGGTTCCAAAATAGGCGATTCGCAGCGGCACGTTGGAACCTTACGCGGCTAGCCGCGAGAGAGTTGAACAGAGTAAGTAGAGAGTGGATGGGATTAAAACACGGTACCACTTTGTCCGTCTATTCACACTCGCACTGCTTGTCCCGAAGCGGCCAAGCAGTGGCACGCGGCTGTCAGACTACTTGGGTTCCAGTCGGGCCAGTTCCTGGCGCACCACTTCATCGGGCGGGAAGCGGCCTTCTGCCTGCCAGCGACGATACTGCGCTTCGAAGTCCGCAATGACCGGTGCGAGATCTCGAGCGGAGGCGTCGGTCAAGCGGTCGATGAACAGCACACCATCCAGATGGTCGGTCTCGTGCTGGACTGCTCGGGCGGCTAAGTCATCCAAGGCGTATTCGAAGCATTCCCCCTTCAGGTTGAACGCTTCGACGGCGATCTTCGCCGCTCGTTTTACATTGCCATACATCTGGGGAAAGCTGAGACAGCCTTCTTCCCCTTCGGTCGTTCCCTTGCGGCGCAGGATTTCGGGATTGAGGAAGACGAGCTCTTCCTCTTTCACATCCTTATCACCGGACAGGTTCAATACGAAGACCCGATAGGGAAGCGCTACCTGGTTGGCAGCCAGGCCGATCCCTTTGTGGGCGTACATCAACTCGAACATCTCTTCGACGTTGCGACGCAGTTCGGCGTTGACTTCGCGAATGGGTTGCGACTTCCAGCGCAAGGCTGGATGACAGTACGGGACGATTTCCATCGTGCTTCGGTTGTTCCCAAAATGCTCAAAATTGTCAGACCCACGATTATACGAGGGTCCGTGAGCACTTTCGAGTTTCAACCCGCGCGAATCGCCGTCAAATCAAGAACAGCCTGCCGAACACAAATGGTCCTGCAGGCTGGTGTACCAAATCGCGAACGGGCCGCACGTCGCTCTAGTACGGTGGCAGCGAATTCGTGGGAACCACGACCGTCTGCGTGTATCCGCCTGGGGAGGCCATGATTGGAGCACCGATGATGGCCCCGTTGCTCACGGAAGCAGTTTGGGTGAAACCACCAGCATAGGCTGATTGATCATAGGACTGTGTCATCGTCGATTGTGGAGCGTAATACGCGCCACCGGTGGGGCATCCGCCGCATGGTTGGCAGCGATTTGCGCCAAGACCACTAAGGCAGCCGCAACAGCCGACCGAGTTAATAGAGATGACCAGACCCGTGAGTAAAAATGCAATTCGCTTGGACATGACGCTTCCTTCGAGTTCGACCCGTCCGGACAGGAATGGAGATGTGTTTTAACCAGGATTAAGTCCTGCGACCGGTGGGAGATCCGGCCTGCCCTGACGGAGTGATTCCGGCGTGGCGGAGGGTCGTATACCTGAGGAAGCCAAAAGGCGCGAAGGCCAATTTTCGAAATTTTCAGCAGGAACTCAAGATTTCTCTCAAGTTTCGAGTGCCGACATCCGGGCTGAGGTGAGGGTACCGCGAGCCAACGCACCTGCTTCTAGTTCGCAACATATTTCATAGATTAGACTAATGACTTTTTAAAAGACGGAAACGCTAGCCGCCAGTGGTCAAAACCTGACCGAAAGCACAAATCGTGCCACCGGCAGTTATTGCCGGACTTTGGTCGCTTCTTACAAAACGCCAGCAGAAGTGTGTTCTGCCAAGTCCGCAATCATGCGACGAGTCGCCGCTTCGGCCGCGGCTTCCCATTGTTTCGCCCCGAATTGCTCGGCGTAGGGGGCCGAGCGATAGGCAAAGTTGATCCCGCGCGAGTTATTTACCAGGGCTCCGAGCCCTGTCGCGGTGAACGCCGCACCGACATCTGCGGCGGCTCCGCCTTGGCTTCCGTAGCCGGGAACGAGCAGCGGCACGTGAGGCATCGCCGAACGGAGTTCGGCCAGCTCTTGGGGGTACGTCGCGCCGACCACGGCGCCGACGCAGCCGAAGCCGTCGACGGCGGTCTGTTCGGATAACTCTTCGACGACCTGAGCGACATGCCGATAGATCGACTGCCCATCGGCTTGCCGATCCTGGAACGAGGCTGAGCCGGGATTGCTGGTTTTCACCAGGACATAGATCCCCGCTCCGCGTTCGGTGGCCACTTTGACGAATGGTTCGAGTGTGTCTCGACCCAGGTACGGGTTCACAGTCAGAGCGTCTGCATGCCAGGGGGCCGCTTGTGGGTCCGCTCCGGCAAGATAAGCTCGTGCGTAGGCTTCGGCTGTCGTTCCGATGTCTCCTCGCTTGCCGTCGCAAATGACGATGAGGCCCGAATTCCGGGCGTAGCGCATGACGCGAGCCAGGGCCAGACATCCATCAGGCCCCAGTTCTTCGAAGAACGCGGCCTGCGGCTTTACCGCCGGAACAAGCGGAGCCACCACGTCGATTAATCGGACACAGAACTCTTCGAACGCGGCAGCGGCAACGGCGGCCGGATCGGAATGCAGTTCACGCGCGTGAGCCATCACGTCGGGAGGAAGCCAATCGAGTCGTGGGTCCAAACCAACCAGCGCGGGGGTTCGTTTGGCTTGAATCGCGGCGTTCAACCGAACGGAGTAATGCGAAACCGTCATCTTCCTCGACCCTCATCATAAAACTGCGAATCATCTTCGTCTTCAGTTGTCACTGGCCCGTCCGTTTGAGTGGCCCGCCTCTGAACTTCAGAAATGAACCAGAACCAGCAGCTCGCGTCCAGCCACATGGCCATCGTGAGTCCGAGATGGACGATCATCACTCGTCGCCACGCCTGAGTGGAACTGTAGAGTCCCAGGCAAAACACCAGCATCCCGAACCACCATAATGCTCGCTGTGCTTGCGTTGGGTATCGGACCATGAGCGGCATCAATAACCGCCCAATTACGAACGTACCCAGGATCAACGAGCCGGTCACCTGCCAGAGTGGTATTCCCAGCAGGTGGTTCTTCAGATCAATCGAAACGAAGATCCAAACGAGGATGATCCCCATGGCGGTAAACTGCAATTTCGAAGCGAGCGGCAGCCCTGACCAGAAATAGTAAATCCGCCGCATCGCCGCTCACCCCCCCGTTGACTGATTGCAGCGAAGTTTCTACGGGAACGACTCGCCACCAGCAAGCGGTGCCGGGCGACTCAATCTGCCTGACCGAGGAACTGGCGCAGGCTTTGAGTTGGGGATGGCATTTGAATCGAGAGTTCGGCGAGACGATTCATCGCGGCGGCCTCCGATCGATCCAGCCACGATTGCAGCGACGCCGCTATTTTTGGGTCGCCACAAGCAGCCAATGATTGCCTGACAAAGTGATTTGCTGTCGCATCGTCGCTGATTTGTCCGAGTTGCTCTTGAATCGCTTCCAGCGACGAAACCAGTTGCGTCGTGTGATCGGGTATCACCGCTTGAAGAAGTTCGACCCCATATCGCAATCGTCGCGCGCAGATCCGTGTCCGATGACTGTCGGCGAGACTTTGCACGGCTATTGGCGCGGCTTCGCGGAATTCATTGACCAGCTTTGCGAGAGCTTGAGGTAGATGCCTGAGAAAGCGGCGCGTTCCGCGCGGCTTGAATTGATCGAGCAACTGTCGCGACTGCTTTCGAAATCGCTTTCGCCGAGATTCACCCGTCCATCGGAGCATTCGATCAAAAGCGTCCGATCTGTGATCATGAATTCTCGCATGCAACCACGCGGATGCCTCGGGAGAGACCTGCGAAGCCGAATCACCCGTGTCTGGCTGCCAGCGCGGTTCCAACAAATCCATGTCTCGCACGGCTCCTGCGTCAACGCGAATTTGTTTGAGCATCGACTTCAGTTGATGTCGACGGTGGCGTGGGATCCATTCCCGAAAAAGCCGCAGGGCGACATCGGCCCTGCGCGATGCGACTCGCAACTGATGAGTCGCTTCGACGATTTCGGAATCGTCAGGCCGCAAACCTCCCAGCAGACCGTGCAGTTTCTTCAGCGCTTTCTTCAAGGTTCTTTTTGGGAACCGAGCAAGACGGCGTTTCGTCATCGGCGATTGGGGTTCTGCTTTCAAAGATCTTGGACTTTTGAGGGAGAATTTCTGTCAGGGCCGAGTCGTCCATTCTACGAAGCCCCGGGTCAGGGCACCCCTCCGATTGTTCAGTTTGGCAAAATAGGAAGAGTGTGAGTGCGAAACTTTGCCGATTGATTCAGCTCTCGAAATGAAGCGGTGCCAGCGATCGAATCTTAATCTATCGCCACTTGACGTTGACGCAGTGACACCGAACACTCGTGACATCATGTCGACTGAACCGCCAGAAATGACCATTCGCCTGATGAACGCCACGGACCTGAAGCGTGGGTTTCTGGCTGCGCTCAGCGCCTTAAAGCCGACGAATTTGACCGACGAACAAGCGGTCGAAATCTTCCGTCGGCGGATGCGTTCTCGGGTGCAAACCTATGTGGTCTTGATCGATGATCGCGTGGCGGGGACGGCATCGTTGTTGATCGAGCCGAAGTTCATTCACAATGGCGGAACAGTCGGTCACATTGAAGATGTCGCGGTTCACCTGGCTTTTCAACATCATGGCATCGGTGCCGCTCTGGTGAAGCATCTGCTGGATGTCTGCCGTCAATCCGACTGCTACAAGGTGATCCTGGACTGCGAAGACTCTGTGATCCCGTTCTATGAGAAGCTGGGCTTCCATCAATGGGAACGGGCGATGCGAATCGACTTGTAGACGATTGCCGTCCGCACAATCGGTACAACCGGTATCGTTTATCAGACGCATCGCTCGTCGCGAAGATATCGCTTACTGTTGATCAGCGAACGAAGCCGATCTTGCTTCCGGTCACTTCGCATCCTTACGATGGCGAGGCCGTATTTTTATCCGCGGCAATTCGGGTTCAAGGGAATAGAGTCGTGGGACGAACGCAACGTGCTTTGACATCATTAGTCGCCGCCATTCCGGCCGGCTTTCTGGCCTACCTGCTGGTCATGGTCTTTCTGAGCCGAGCGGACAGTCTGACGATGATCACGCAGATCGTCGTGGGCGTGACGCTGCTTTGCGCCGCCCTCGTCGCCTTGATGCCGATTGGCCTGATGATCTTCACTGGCAAAAAGGCGAAGGACGATGATGAAGTGGCTGCTCGTCCATCCAGCAAGAAAGCTGTTGTCGAAGACGATGAAGAAGTAGAGGAAGCCGGCGAGATCGAAGAACTCGATGACATCGCCGCCGAATCGGATGAAATCTCTGCATTCGAAGAATCCGATGCCGACATCATGGCCGACAGTGATGCTGAACTGACCGGCCCGGCTTCATCTCTGGACGAAATGGAATCCATCGACTTCGATGAAGAAGAGGAAGTAAAGCCCAAGAAGCGGAAGAAATAATCGATCCGCTTGCGGCCTCGGTTTCAACTGCTTGCACTGCGGTAGCGGGTCAGGGACCACTGAAAGATCATTCGCGCCGCGACGAAGCTCAGCACGCCAGCCAGCAGCGTTGCGGCCGAAACCCAACTCGGTTCCAGTGTCTTGCCGAGCAGGACCCGCGCCGGCACTGTAATGACCAGCAGGATCGGCAGCACGTACGAAAAGACGAATCGCAAGACTTCACCCGTTGGTGATCCGCTGTAGATGCTGCTGGGGTAGCGCGCGAAAATCGTCACGTAGAACCAGAAATCGAGCAGTCCCTGGTTCCGCCCGAAGAAGATGCTGGTCGCAGCCAATCCGATCATCAGGCTGTAAAAAAACGTGACGGCGGCGATTACGAGCAGGATGTACATCACGACGGCCTGCGCCGAAACGGACCGTCCGGTTTCGACGACCGAGTAGATCAGTAAGCCGATCGCAAATCCCAATTGCGAAACCATTGCCAGTTCGAGCTTCTCGAGCGACACCAGGAATTGAGTGTCAATCGGCTTGAGCAGTGCAAAATCCAGGTCGCCGGTACGGATCAAGTCGCTGAACCGAGCGCAGTTCGGCATGAAGAAGGTTTCGACGATCGAATTCACCAGCATGCCGGTTGCCATGAATCCGAAGTACTCGGCGCGACTCCAGTCATTGATCTGCGGAACCTGTCGATAGATCAGATCGAACAGAACGATCTGGACTGCGAACCAGAAACCCCGGGTCACCAACGTGATCAGAAAATTGCTGCGGAACGACGCTTCGCGAATCAGGGAGTTTCGAAAAAACGTACCGAAGACTCGACGATAGAGATGAAACGTCGCAAAGCTCAAGAAACTCACTCCGTTGTGTTGATGATTACCGATTAAGATTCTGTGCCGACAGGACCTTCGATCGGCACAGAATCTGTTGGTGCTGCTTCACTCGGGGTTGCCGCATTCGCCAGGAGCATTGCGATTTCTTCGGCGGGGGCAATCTGCTTGGCGATCAATAATCGTGTCAGCACAGTCAGACGCTGACGCAAATCGGCGTTGTCAGCTGCTAATTCTTTCAGGCGAGTTTCAACCGCAACGTTCGTACGAGCTTGCTCATCGCGAAGCCAGTTCAAACGATGGCCGAGTTCTTCCGACATGAAGTTTGCCATGCTGAATACCTTCAGTTGACGTAGTCGACACCGCGCGGCCCCGCCTGCATCTCGCCAATCACCCAACTTGGACTGCCCGCTGCTTGCAGATCACTTTGGATCGCATCGGCAAACTGAGGTCGGGCGATGACTGTGAACCCGATCCCCATATTGAAGACGTGGAACATCTCCTCGCGGTCGATGCCGCCCAAGCCCTGTAGCCAGGTGAATGTCGCAGGGACTTCCCAAGTGGTGCGATCAATCTGCAAGCGAATGTCGTCGGGAAGCAGTCGCTCGATATTGTCTTTCAAACCACCGCCGGTGATGTGAGCCAAGCCGGAGATCGCGGTATTCGGACGATGGGTTTTCAATAGACCCAAAATCAGCTTGGGATACAGACGAGTCGGCTCCAGCAATACGTCGCCCACCGTTCGCTGCAATTCAGCGACTGTTTGATCGGCTTTCAGGCCAGCGATGTTAAAGACGACGCGGCGGATCAGGCTATAGCCGTTGGAGTGGAAGCCGCTCGAAGGAATCCCGATGACAACATCGCCGGGTTGAATCCCTTTGCCATCGATCAATTGCGATTTCTCTGCCACGCCGACGCAGAAGCCAGCCATGTCGAAGTCGCCTTCGGCATAGATGTCGGGCATGATCGCGGTTTCGCCGCCCAACAGCGCCGCACCGCATTCGACGCAGCCGTCGCTGACCCCTTTCACGAGTGATGTGATCAGATCGGGGTTATCTTTACCGAGCGCCAGATAATCGAGAAAGAGCAGCGGTTCGGCACCCAGGCAAAGCACATCGTTGACGGACATCGCCACCAGATCGATACCGACGGTGTCGAATCGCTGGACCAGTTGGGCCACCTTCAATTTCGTGCCGACGCCGTCTGTTCCCGAGACCAGGACGGGATCTTCATAGCTGTGAGCACCGGGCTTGCTACTGTGATTCAGTCGCATTAATCCGGCAAAGGCATCGGCCAGCGGCAGAACCCGTGGGGTATGCGTTCGCTGCATTAAACTCGGCAGGCGACGCATGGCCTCGTCGTAGAGTTCCAAATCGACGCCGGCAGATTTATAAGTGACATTCGACATGCGGGCTGTTTCTTCATCGCAAGAGCGGGGTCAGTCATGAAGGTGGCGTTTGATCGGCGGCTTTTGCCACCAGCCATTTTCCTGCCCGGATAATACCGCTGTAATCGTAGAAAATCATTCGGTGGTCTGAGACAAGGTTGTCGGTCCGCCACAAAGGTCGGCCAGAAGCTCGTTGTCAGACCGCTCGTCTCACCTTTCGCCGCTGGCCCTGGAGTCGATCAATGGACGAAAACCCTTGGTATCAAGAGGGGTTGCGATTCACCTGCACCCAGTGCGGCGACTGTTGTTCAGGCTCACCCGGGTTTGTGTGGGTGACGACGGAAGAAATCCAGCAGATGGCCGATCACAAAGGATTGAGCCTGGGTGAGATGCAGATCCACCACCTGCGTTTTGTGGGTGGCAGGACGTCTTTGCGCGAGTTTCCTAACGGGGACTGCACGTTTCTGGACCCCAAAACCCGGAAGTGCTCGGTCTATTCCGCCCGGCCAGCCCAATGCCGGACATGGCCGTTCTGGAATTCGAATCTTGCTGACGAAGAATCGTGGAAAGAGACGCAAGCTGCTTGCCCTGGTGCGGGTTGCGGCAAATTATACGATCTGCAACAGATCCGCAATTTGGCGGATGTCGTCGATATTTGAAGCCAACATCGAGCCCTAAAGGTCGATATGTGGCACCACAATAGCCACTCTTATCCAATTCGATCAAGGTTCGTTGGTAGGCATTGCGTCAAGATTTCCGCATATGCCAGATTTTCTGAAGGTTTCGGTTATGACGGCCGATAACAAAGGCAGCGGACATTCTGCTCGCGTATTGCGGTGACGGTTTCGAACCGACTTGGCAATCAGCAGAAAGACGAATTGCGGCGAACGACTTGACATTAACTCTTTTTTGGGACTACAGTTGAGTCTCTCGGTGATCACAGAACTCTGTCGAACAAATTCAATTCGACTCAGATCGGGGGGCTCCAAACGTGACCAAGAAAGAGATTGTCAAAGACATTTCCGAAGCCATTGGGCTGACACAGCTCAAGACGAAGGAGATCGTTCAGAAGACGTTCGACGCGATTGTCAAAACGCTCGTGGAAGACGGACGAATCGAGCTGCGAAACTTCGGTGTGTTTGAAGTTAAGAAGCGAGCCGCTCGAAAAGCTCGTAATCCTCGGACGGGTGATAAGGTATTTGTGCCAGAGAAGTTCGTCGTGACCTTCAAGCCTGGCAAAGAGATGGAAGAAAAGGTTCGGCAGATGGAAGAAGCTGCGGCGCGAGCTGCAGCACAGCAGGTGGTGGGTGACCAACCCGCTACCACTGATGTCGCTGAAGTGCCAGCCAGCACTCCCAGCGATGTGCAATCCTGAAACAGCCGAACCTCCAATGACGCGACTAGTGATAGTGTTTTGAAAATCAGGACTGCGATCCTGGCGTTGGCATGGAGGCTATCATGCGGAATCGGCTTTACGTCGGAATTTTCTTGCTGCTCAGCTGTTTCGCTCAGCTTGGCTGCATCGTTCCGATCTACTCTTCATCGCCGGACGTTCGCGCTCGACAGTTGATTTTCACGTCGGAAAACTACAGACACATCACCGAGATCTGGGAACGTATGTGGATGCTTGACATGCCCGATGTCATGACACCATACCGTACTCACGGCGGCGTGATCTAATCGGATTCGTTGCACGTCGTCGGTTTGTTGTCGGTCGGTGCAGACACCGATACGATGAAGCTGACGACTGCTCGATCCTGACGTCAAGCCAATGTGGCTGCGATCGGACCACGACCGGGCGGTTGATCCCGAAAGAACCGCCTGTGGCGCGCCTTGATGTCGTCCTCAATCGTCTTCACTTGAAGAATCCGATTCTCGTTGCTTCGGGAACCTTCGGCTACGCGCGCGAAATGGTCGCGTATGCCGACTTCGCCAAACTAGGCGGAATCATCCCCAAAACGGTGACGCCCTTGCCGCGCCCCGGCAACCCGCCCCCACGCACCGTCGAAACGTCGTCCGGATTGCTCAATTCCATCGGACTCGACAACGACGGCCTGGAAGCATTCATCGAGAAGCACCTCGAAGCCTTGTTGGGAATGGGGACGGCGATCATTGCCAATATCGCGGGAAAGAACACCGCTGAATTCGTCCAGATGGCCCAGCGATTGAACGAGTTTCCCGGTCTGGCGGCACTCGAATTGAACGTCTCGTGCCCGAATGTCAGCGGCGGCGTGGATTATGGGACCAATCCGAAGATGACGGCCGAAGTGGTCTCGGCGGTTCGAAATGCCTGTGATCTGCCAATCGTTGCCAAGCTGACTCCGAACGTCACCAGTATCGTCGAGATCGCCAAAGCGGCCAGTGAGGCCGGTGCTGATGCATTGTCTCTGGTCAACACATTCCAAGGTCTTTCGGTCAACTGGCGCAAGCGAAAGCCGGTGCTGGGAAATGGAATCGGTGGACTTAGCGGCCCGGCCATCAAACCGTTGGCTCTACGTATTGTCTGGCAGGTGGCTCAGGCCGTCAAAACGCCGATCATCGGTATTGGTGGTATCCAGTCGATCGATGATGTGATGGAATTCCTCGTCTGCGGTGCCACAGCCGTCCAGATTGGAACCGCCAACTTCTATAATCCCTCACTGGCGACGAACCTGGTCGATCAACTGTCTGTCGTGCTGGATGAAGAAGGCTGTGAATCGGTGAGCGACATTGTTGGAACGATTCAGCCCTCGACCGTCGCCAAGATGATCGCCAGTCAGACTTGTGCGACCGTGCCGGCCCATTAAGGCGTCGCGTGCCGCGAGAGAGTTGATAAGAGTGAGTTGTAGAGAAGAGTTAAAACTGCCGTGCCGTGGTCCATTCACTTCGCACTGCTTGTCCGAAGCGGCCAAGCAGTGGCACGGCTCTTGTGACGAAGGTGATCTGTCACGGCAAGGTTCGGTCAGTCAGTAGTTTACATTATTGGTGAGTCATGCGAGTCCTTTCCGGAATTCAGCCCACAGGTCGGTTTCATTGGGGCAACTACTTTGGTGCAATCCAGCAGTACATCGCTCTGCAGAACAACGAGCAATCGTTCTATTTCATTGCCGATCTGCACGCGCTAACCAGTGTTCGCGATCGCAAGCAACTCGAAGACAACGTCTGGGATGCAGCGGTCGATTTGCTCGCACTCGGTTTGAATCCCGATCAAGCGGCGTTGTTCCGTCAATCAGACGTGCCGGAAGTCACCGAGCTGATGTGGCTGCTGATGACGGTGACGCAGTTCAGCCTGCTGGAGAAATGTCACTCGTACAAAGACAAAGTGGCTAAGGGAATCGCTGCGGACGCGGGTCTGTTCACGTATCCGGTCCTGATGGCCGCCGACATCCTGCTGTACGACAGCGACATCGTCCCCGTCGGGGCGGACCAGATTCAACACCTGGAAGTGACGCGCGATATCGCGCAGCGATTCAACTCGATCTTCGGTGGCGAGTTCCTGCATCTTCCGAATGCTCGCGTTCTGGAGGAAGGAGCGAAGGTGCCGGGGACCGACGGCGAAAAGATGTCGAAGAGTTACGGCAACACTTTGGAGATCTTCGAAGCGGAAAAACCGCTGAGGAAGAAGATCATGTCGATTAAGACCGACTCGACACCCATGGAAGCGCCGAAGAATCCTGACACCTGTTCGATCTACACGCTCTTCAAATTGTTCTCGACACTCGAGCAACAAGCGGCACTGGCAGACCGTTATCGCGCGGGTGGCATGGGCTACGGCGAAGCGAAGCAGGCTCTGTTCGAGGCCGCGATGA
Source organism: uncultured Schlesneria sp. (assembly GCA_903840265.1). Classification (GTDB taxonomy): domain Bacteria; phylum Planctomycetota; class Planctomycetia; order Planctomycetales; family Planctomycetaceae; genus Schlesneria. The sequence goes on from CAIMFH010000147.1 coordinate 125,847, forward strand.
GTTACTTCGCAGATGCGCGTGCCAAGCGAGCGGAACTCGTGGCGAACCCCGCTTATGTCGAAGAGGTACTGCAGGCAGGGGCGAAAAAGGCTCGCGCCAAGGGACAGCAAGTCCTGCAACGCGTCCAGGAAGCGTGTGGTCTGAAAGGTCGTCGAGCTTAGTGCGGGTCGCACTTCCGTGTCGCGTTAATACATGGGTTAGACCTGCTCGCTGGACGCAAAAGTTAAGTGGATGCGTTCTAAACGCAGTGCTCAGCCATGGCCCGTTCATGGCTGAGCACGCGATGTTCGCTTGGCTTACAACAAATTGCTGGCCAACTCGGCCAGTTCGCTGCGTTCACCTTTCTCCAAAGTGACGTGAGCATAGAGTGGCTGACCAACCATGCGGTTGATCATGTAGCTGAGTCCGTTTGACAACGAATCCAGGTAAGGATGATCGATCTGCTGGATATCGCCGGTGAAGACGATCTTGGTTCCTTCGCCCGCACGAGTGATGATCGTTTTGATCTCGTGTGGCGTCAGATTTTGAGCTTCGTCCACGATGAAGAAGACTCGCTGCAGGCTGCGGCCGCGGATGTAGGCCAGTGGTGTGACCTCCAACTGATTGGCCGCTAACAAGTCCTGCACCTTGGGTGCCCCGGCCAGATCCCCCAGCGGATGTCGCATGACCGCCATGTTGTCGTACAGCGGCTGCATGTACGGGTCCAGTTTCGCACCAAGGTCTCCCGGCAGAAAGCCGAGATCTTTGTTGCTGAGTGGAACGGCCGGGCGTGCCAGCAGGATCTGACGGTATCGCGATTTGCACTCCATCGCAGCGGCCAACGCCAACAGCGTCTTGCCAGAGCCCGCTTTGCCAGTCAACGACACCAACTTGAGGTTGTCGTTGAGCAGAGCCCGCAGAGCAAACGATTGCTCGGCGTTGCGCGGTGCAATTCCTGAAGCAGCGAGTTTGTCGATGCGGACGAATGACCGCTCCTGCGGGCAATAGGTCGCCAGTACCGATTTGCTGCCGTTGCGCAGAATGAAGTTCTCGTTTGCAATCGGTTGAGTCACGCAATCCAAGTCACTGGCAGGGACATGGCCGCCGTTGACATAGAACTGGCTGACTGTTTCGGAAGGCAAATCGCTGACCAATCGCTTTCCGGTGTAGAGCTTGTCAAAGCTTTCGACCTTGTCGGTAATATAGTCCTGAGCTGTCAGGCCAAACGACTTGGCCTTCATCCTGAGATTGGTGTCCTTGGTCACGAGGACGACCGGTCGGGGTGCCTCCTGTTGCTGCAGAGTCAGGGCGACATTCAAGATCCGATGGTCGGGGCAATCGGCCAGGAAGGCTTGCTCCAGGCGTTGATTGTGTTGCGCTTCCAGAACGACGCGGATTGAGCCCAGGCCATCACCGAGTGAAACTCCTTCAGGGGCGAGCACGTCGCCGGTCAGTTCATCGACGCGACGCAGAAAGGCGCGCGCCTGGAAGTTGAGATCTTCATTTCCCTTCTTAAAACGATCCAGTTCTTCCAGAACCGTGATCGGAACAGCGACGTCGTTTTCTTCGAAGTTTCGCAGGCAACCTGCATCGTGCAGGACCACGTTCGTATCGATGACGAACAACTTGGAACGATTCACTTCTGGCGTCATATCATCCTCCCTGATGGGTGACGGTTCCGATCGGGCAGTCCAGATTCGGACTGACGTTGGCACACGAGATTCAGCATGGATGGCAACTTTGCATTACGAGGATTGGCATGGATCCCATTCAAGAATTTCTCGCGAAGATCTTTATGGAGGGACCCCAAAAACGACGACAGCCCGACCCGCTTTCGCTGGTCGAGCTGTGATTGGCAACAATTTTCGGCGGTCTAGCATCGGTCCTCACCTGCTACACAAGGCAATTTCTCTGTTTCATGGTTTGGTACTCACCGCACGGTGATCTTCGTCAACGTCGTATAATGGACCCGTGATTCGGATCGGGCGAATATCGACGCGGATGTTCAACACCGTGTAGTCATCACCACCATAGGATTCCGTGTACCAAGCGAAACTCTCGTTATCACGAGTGAACTTGAACTCGAACCCGTCGACGGAATGCTGTCGCGCCTCAATGCCGTCAAACGCCAATCCAATGGCCACGCCATCAACGTTTTCCATCAACTTGCCCATCAGATCTGGGACAGTCATGTTGCCCAGGATGTCGTTAAAGAACAGCTTCCGTTTGACATGCGGATCGAAGTCGGGCGACTTGGGATCCAGCACCTCATCATCAACCTTGTCATCAGCGGGTGTCACCTGTCGCGTTTTCAAGTCGTAGCGATCGCCGCGATCTAGGTACGTCAGCCGAGCGTTCTTCAGATTGAACCGCCCCAGCTTCGGGTCGTGTTCGGCGCGGGACAAATCCATCACCAGCGCTCCCTTGTAGCCGATGACTTCGATGTCCTTGCCGTTACGAACGATGATCCCCGAGTTTTCGTCGACCCCGATGCCGTACTTGAAACCTTGATCGTGCATCGCGACGAGTGCTCGAGCGAACCGGCCACGCACCAGGCAATGCTGATCAACAAACCAGTCACCGTCGAGAAAGCCGAGGCCTCGATCGATCTCTTTCCCAAAGCGAACACCGTGCAGCAACGTATCCAGCACGGAATCGGCATTGCGAAACATGATGCGACTCATCACGGCTGCGCCAGCACTGGTCCCCGCGATCACGCCCCCCTTACGATAAACTTCCCACACCGCATCCAGCATTGGTGTATTCTGGCCCTCGGGGGTATACAGCGCTTTGACGATCTTGTCCTGACCGCCGCCGATCAGAAAGACTCCGGTCGCTTCACGGACCTGCTCGACAAGTTCAGGATCAGCCACGGCTGCTTGAGGTGATAATGGCATCTTGCGCCAGGCCACGGGAACCAGGAACGCATCGGCCCCTGCTTTATTGAGAGCCGAGATGACCCAGCCCCCTTTTTTGACGGGGTCGCCGCTGGCCGTCGGAAAGACCGCGATTCGACTGCCGGGACCACCAGCCAGTTCGACGATCTGTTCCCAATATTCGCGGTGATCAAACCGCTCAGAACCACCAAGGATGACCAGCGAACCATGGGCGACCGCAGGAGTTGCCTCGTCGGGCTCGGCCTCGACTGCGAGCGCGACCGAGGTCATCAGCAATGACCCCAGCACTGCCAGGCTCGCAGACTTCCATCGCCACATGTATCGCATCCTTGAGGGAACGGCCCATCCAGTTCCGTTCGGAGGGTGCGGATTATATGCCTGAGTCGAGTCAAATTCGCAAGGCCAGAACCCTGCTTCGGGCCTGATCCTCCGATGCTGAACTTCGACCTTAAACATAGATCGCCTTTGATTCCGCGACATCCTGTCGAAGAATTCACTTCAAATCACGGTAGAAACAATTTTCGTACCGTGACGAGCGGAAGTCGATAGTAATCATAAACTTATTCATCTGGTGTTCATGTGAGAGTTGTCGTGGCGTCTCCAGAATTCCGGAAAAGAGAACGGGCAGGCTCACAAGTCGTGAGCCTGCCCGATTTGATTGATTCTCTGCCGAGGCGAATCAGTCCGATCACCAAACCAGGTCAGAAGACGGGGCTGGAGGAACGGGCGTGTATTGCGAAGGCACGGGAGCGTAATACGAAGGCATCCCGTCTCCGTATCCTGATCCTGCACCGCCATACCCCGATCCGCCGTAACGGAGGCCACCGTAGGGAGCAGACTGTGGATAGCTGATCGGTGTGCCGTAGAAGGCCCCGCCGGGGCCAGTCCCACCGAAGCCACCAGCGGCATAGCTGCTAGGGGCGCTGAAATCGTAGTAAGTTCCGTAGGTGTTCTGCCCGTAGCCAGCACCGTAGGCGGTCATCGGCAAACCGCCGTATCCCGTCTGGCCATAACCTGCTTGGCCGTATCCTCCCTGACCGTATCCGGCCTGATACGACATTGGGTAAGAACACGTTGGGCCCGAGCAAGCTGGTCCCGAACAACCCCAGGAAGGCCCGCCACACGAGTAGGCCGCGGCTGGTCCGGCAACATACATCGGAGCCGAACAGGCGCACCCACCACAATTCGATCGAAACATGCGGAAATGCCGCCAGCCAGCCTGCGCGATGAATGCCTGCGACCCAATCCCAACCAATGCCACTGCGGCGACGACTCGCATAGTCATGCGCATGATGTTGCGTCCCTTCTCGAAGTCCAAGTTCGTGATTCAAAAACCTTAATCCGAACCTATCCGAGAGTGAGGCGCTTGCAAGTAGCCGCCTCGCAAGTGAAGCACGAGTTCAGCCCGGCCAACGATGACATTGCCGGTTGTATCGGTTGCAGCGACAGTAGTTGTGCGCAGCACACCCTGCGTTAACGGGGGCGAGGTCGATCCTGCGGGGTTCCATGGGCGACCCACGTGACGTTCTGTTCCGCGGCCTTGCGGACTGAATCGAGCGTCGGCGGCGAATTCGTGCCGTAGTCCGTTCTAACGTCGAGTGATTTGCGGCCAATTCGTAAGACATGCCGGGGATTGGTTCGGTGACGAGTTAGCCAGGACAACATCCACCGACCGGAGCCCTGGGTGTCTCGCTGGAATGCAACCGCGAGACACAGCGTCACAATTCCACCAAAGATGGCACCAACCAGCAGCAGCGGCCCCGATGGCTGTTCGACAGCCGCCAGCACGATGAATCCGCAGGCCGCAGCGCCGATCAGAATGACAAACGCAGTCGCCAGCCACAAAACGGCCTGACGCCCCAAGTCCGGATTCCTGCGAATGCTCATCCCACGCACCTCAATGGCGGAACCGCCGAAATTTCTCACCAGGATTGTACCGAACCACCGGCGGATTCCAAAAGCGATCAATTCGAGACCGGTCGCGGAAGGCCTTCATTACTTTTGCGAGTGGTTCTGGAGCCCGAGCCATACGCAGACGTTGCTCGACCGACTATAATCCACAGCCTACCTGCTTTCGTTCGAGATGAAGGTTTTCTGAATGCCCCGCGTTGGCCTGTTTATTCCCTGCTATGTCGATCAGCTTTATCCGCAAGTTGCCATGGCCACGTTGGAATTGCTGGAGCGGTACGGCTGTGAAGTCGATTTTCCCGCCGCGCAAACGTGCTGTGGTCAACCCATGGCCAATACCGGTTGCGTGACTGAGGCGAAGCCGCTCGCTGAAAAGTTCCTGGCGATCTTCAAGGACTACGACTACGTGGTCTGTCCGTCCGGCAGTTGCACTGCGATGGTGACGCACCACTACGAAGAATTACTGCATGGGCAACCCGGTTTCGAAGAGCTTCGCAAGAAGACCTTTGAACTGTGTGAGTTCCTGGTCGACGTGCTGAAAGTCGGCAAAGTCGAGGGACGGTTTCCATATAAGGTGGGACTGCACAACAGTTGCCACGGCTTGCGCGAACTGCGTCTGGGATCATCGAGTGAAATGATGGTCGAGCGATTCAACAAAGCGGGGCAATTGTTGTCCGGCCTGGAAGGGATTGAACTCGTCCCACTGAAGCGACCCGACGAGTGCTGCGGATTCGGCGGAACGTTTGCCGTGGCCGAAGAAGCGGTCTCGTGCATGATGGGACTGGACCGGATTCACGATCACGAACAAGCGGGGGCCGATGTCATGACGGCCGGCGACATGTCGTGCCTGATGCATATGTATGGATTGATCACTCGTCAGAAGAAGCCCTTGCAAGTGATGCATGTGGCGGAAATCCTGGCGGGGCGGCAACCCGCCAAAGAGATCGCCACCACTCAACCTGCCGCTGTCGTATCTCGCTGATTCGTTTTGAAATTGCCAAGGAATCTTAAACCGTGTCCGACACGCTGACGGTTCACCACGAACATCCTGAGAACGCTTCCGAATTCGTCGCCAACGATTCGCGAGCACACTGGCATGATCAGTCATTGTGGTTCGTGCGATCCAAGCGCGACAAAGCTGCCTCGACGCTGCCCGAATGGGAAGAACTGCGGGCCCGTGCTTCCGCGATCAAGCAACACGCGATGTCGCGATTGGGCGATTACCTGGAAGAGTTCGAACGCAATGCTCAAAAGCGGGGCGTGACTGTTCACTGGGCGCGAACCCCCGCCGAACACAACCAGATTATCCTCGACATCTTGGAGAAGCACAGCGCCAAGAAAGTCGTCAAAAGCAAATCGATGCTCACCGAAGAGTGTCATCTGAATCCGTTCCTGGAACGAAACGGTGTCGAAGTTGTCGACACAGACCTGGGTGAATGGATCGTACAACTGCTGCATCAACCTCCGTCTCACATCGTGATGCCGGCGATTCACATTAAACGAGAAGAGATCGGCGAACTGTTCCACAAGCATATCGGGACAGATGCCGGTGCCACCGATCCTCCCTATTTGGTCAATGCCGCTCGCGGGGAGTTGCGTCGCAAGTTCTTGAACGCCGATGTCGGTATCACAGGCGTGAACTTCGCCATCGCCGAGACAGGTGGCTTTGTTGTCTGCACGAACGAAGGGAACGCCGACCTCGGTGTCTCGTTGCCGAAAGTCCATATCGCCTGCATGGGGATCGAGAAAATCATCCCTCGTGCGGCGGACTTGGGAGTCTTCCTAAGACTCCTGGCTCGATCAGCAACCGGCCAGCCCATTACAACGTATTCGTCTCACTTCCACGGCCCAGTCGAGGGGGGTGAGATGCATATCATCCTGGTCGATAACGGGCGCAGCGATATCCTCGGCTCACCCGATTTTCGTCGCTCGTTGAACTGCATTCGGTGCGGTGCCTGCATGAACACCTGCCCCGTCTATCGACGCAGCGGCGGGCACAGCTACGAAACAACAGTTCCGGGACCGATTGGTTCGATCCTGGCTCCATCCCGCGATGCCAAAACACACAAGAGCCTTCCCTTCGCCTGCAGCCTGTGCGGTTCGTGCAGCGATGTCTGTCCCGTAAAGATCGATCTCCACACGCAGTTGCTTACGTGGAGGAAAGAGATCTTCATTCGTGGATTGCTTCCCTGGAAAAAGCGGATCGGAATGAAGTTCGGTCGCATCCTGTTCGCCAACACTTGGATGTTCACGACCGCCGGCCGTATCGGGCGCTGGCTAGTCCCCAAGCTGCCGCGATTTATGGTCTATAACAGCCTGAACCCTTGGGGCAAACAGCGTGAACTTCCGCCAATGCCAAAGCAAAGCTTCCGACAACTGTATCAGCAGCGGAAGCCGAAGTAGCCAAGAACCAGGCATCTTTTGCGATGCCTGGCGCTCTGCCCTATTACTTAGTTGGGAAATACACGGTCGACTTCCTTTTTGGCTCGCAGGCCTGGAGAGTCGTGTTTCCAAACGTCGCCATCCATTAATTTCGCGAGCTCCTGGCGCTGATGTGTCGCCTCCTCAGTCTTGCCGAGGCGTAACAGAGTCAGGCTGAGATAACCGAAATCGACGGGATTATCTCCCTTCGCTGCAATCGACTCTTTGAAAACTTCCTGAGCCTTCTCGTACTGTTCGTTTCGGTACAAGGCCACGGCGTAAGTGTTGATTGCGCCATCCACGTAGACCTTGAACTGAGCATCAACGAAGGCTTGCAACAAGTAGGCGGCACGCGCCGTTCGAAGTCCGGCTTCATATTGGCTGCGGCTCAAGTCATCTCGGTCGACATTGGCCCATGCCAACTTATTGAGTTGCATGACTTCGCGAACAAGTTCGCGCTGGTCTTCGGTACCCTTCATCTTATCAAGTTTGGCTGGCAATCCATTCATGGCAGCAGCAACGGCCGCGCGAAGTCGGACTTCGAACGACTCATCGGATTGCCGTTTTTCCAGAATTTCTGCAGACCCAGGCAAACCAATGGATTGCTCTAACAATTGCACGACTTCTGTTTGCTGAGCGGGCGTGGCCGTCTCCATCAACGTTGCCAGATCAGGAGCCCAACCCAACGATAGCTCGAACAGCGGCTGCGCAGAGTAAGCCGACGATTGATGGACTTCGACTGCCAGGCAATTCTCGCCTGATTTTAAGAGCTTCGGGTCGACAGCAATCGAGAAGCCAGTCGCTTCGTGATCGGACGCGCGAGACATTGCCGGCGTACCGAAGCGGGCCTTGGCAATCAACCGATCTCGATAGACTTCAGCCCCATTCAATGTGACAGCGATACCGTCACGATAGCGCAACTTCATCAGCAAAGGTGCAGCATGATCGCCCGTTGGCAGATCGAATTTCTTGCGGAACAATGTCGTCAGTGGACGTTGCCCAGGAACAGGCAGTTCGAGTTTCGTCGTTTCCTCCTGATAGCCAAACGGCGCAGCTGCGCTTGCCCATGAGCCATCATCAAACTCCGCCTGTTGCCAGTTCGCGAATTCGTCTGCGGGTTTGACCGATTGATACTTCCACTCGGCATTTGTCGTCACAAGTTCTTGCGCCGACAGAAACGGATCGGAACTGTCGTTCAACAGAGAATTGACTGCCGTTTCCAGCTCCTCACCGCGCAAACCTTTAAATCGAATCCGACCGGTCTTGTCGAGCACATAAATAGTCGGCCAGGAACTGATCTGGTATTTCGTGGCAATCGGTCCGGTCGGACCATCCATCCAGGTTCGCCAGGTGACAGCCTTCGTGGCGATAGCGCGTTTCGCTCGCGCGGGCTCGTCACCATTGACCCCCAGCAGTACAAATGGCTGATCCTTCAGTCGCTCGACCATTTCACGTTCGTGAGGGTACATGTTGCGGCAATGCGGGCACCAGTCGGCCCAGAAATCGAGAACGACAACTTTCCCCTGATATTCTGACAGTCGAAATTCCTTGCCCTCCGAGTCTTTCCCTTCAATCTCTGCCGCCTGGCTGCCGACTTCGAACTTTCGGCCATCGATGACCGGATCGACATACTCTGAAATTGGCTTTCCCTTAAATAGTTCTCCCTCTGAATCGCTTTGTAACGACTCGGCCAATTCCATGAGCTCGGCATCCAGCCCTTGATCCCCTGAACTGGACATTGCATAGAGCAGGACCGCGCCGGCGGCGGTCTTAATCTCTTTCGAGGCATCGCTGGCAATGACGAATCGAAGGTATCGCTCGAGTTCGACGGAGTAGGCGAGCCCGTAGAGTGAGCCAATCACTTTCGATGATGGCGGGATGATCTTCGGATCCTGAGCGGCCTGTTCAAACAGGTCGTCCAGATAGTCTCGCCCCATGTTCGTCTGCCCGCCGGTCGCCATAATCATCGCACACAGCTTGATTGCGTCTTCAGCCTCCAATTCGCCCGGATGTTTCCTGGCGGTTTCAACACATCGATAGACACAGTCTGGACCAGGATTGTTCTTGCGGACCAGTTTCTGCAGTTCCGCAAGATTGGCTGTCAGGCGTGACTGTTGCACATCCCTGATGAATTGGCGGTATTCGAGATCAAACCCGCGTTTGATCTCGGCGACCTCTCTTGTCACTAGCACATTCGCATTGGGGACCGGGAGAGCCAAATTGGTATCCCCAAGATCCGCCAGCATCTCGCTGACATGTCGGACGCCAACAGCCAAACCAGCGCGAGTGCCCACTCGCAGTGTGTTAATCCCGACAATCTCGCCTTCCTCATTCAGCAGTGGACCGCCACTGCTCCCGCCCGCGATCACTGCATCGGTCTGAATCCATTCACCCTCGGGATTCTTCAACAGGGTTTGAAATTGCTCGGGAAGATCGCTGGTTTTCAGCAAGCCGTTTACGAAACCGGGCGACGTGCTGAACTTGAGCCCGTCCGGGTGACCAATAGCAAAGACTCTGTCGTACTGCTCAATTTGACCCGCTGGGGCGAGCTTGAAGGTATGCAGATTCTCTGGCAGTCCTTCCACAACCAGCACCGCCAGATCGTTTTTCTCATCAAGGATCCGATAGCCGATCACGTCTGTCGACGGTCCAAGTAACTCATCCTTCGCCCCGCGCGGTTGCACTTTCGCCGTCACCGCGCTCGCGATGACGTGATAGTTGGTAAGAATCAGTCCCTTGTCGATGATGCAGCCGCTGCCGAATCCCGCTTTCTCACCCAGGGCGTCGTAGACGGACACCAGGACGACGCCCGTTCCAGATAGCTTCAGCATCTCTTTCGGAGAGGCGGCCGAGGGTTTCACGGCTGGTTCATCCGGTGTTTCAGCCGCGATCGCAGGTGGATCCGCTTTTTCGCTGGAAGCGACCGCGTCGGGCATCTTCGCCGCTTCGACTGCCGTAGCAACAGGGACTGCTGGTTCCGCAGTTTCGGTACTGGGCTTCGGTGGCTGTTGGGCGACCGGAACCGGGGTCACCACTGGCGGCTGTTTTGCACAGCCAGCGACCGTGACGGCAATCAGTCCAAGAAAAAGAGATGACAAGCGACCTGACATGCAAAGATCTCCTCGACACTTAAGAGGCGAGCCAGCGGTCAACGCTAGCGGGAGCGACGGGGTCTTAGTTCCGAACGATCAGTCACGCTATCGATTCGATAGGCTAGCGCCAAGCAGATTAAGCGTTCGTATTCATGTCGTTTCGTCAGGTTCGCGGCAGGCGTGGCAATTCCTGGCAGGGAAAACAACGCACACAGGTGGCAAAATCAGTGGCAGCCCCGCGAATCGAAGTCTTAGTGCTGCCTGACCGATCTGCCGGCCTTTCCCTGGCGTTCGGCAACCCGAATAATCGGAAGAACGGTAGACTCGGCTCGGCAACGGCCGTTTTGCTTGGTAGAGTGATTCCGTCGAAATTGATGTTTCATCAAACTCGCTTTGGCAGGGACGCACATGGCCATTTCGACCGCACGCACGCTTCCGCCCGAACTTCGCGATGTCCAACTACGAATGGAAGAGTTGGGACGCAGTTACGGTCTCGACTTCTTCGAGACCATCTTCGAGGTGCTTGATCTCGAAGAACTGTGCATGTTCGCCGCTTACGGTGGTTTCCCGGTACGCTACCCGCACTGGCGTTTTGGAGCAGAGTACGACGAGTTGCTCAAGACCCACATGTACGGCCTGCAACGCATCTACGAAATGGTGATCAATACCGATCCCTGCTACGCCTATCTGCTGAACACGAATGAGATGGTCGACCAGAAACTGGTGATCGCTCATGTTTATGGCCACTGTGACTTCTTCAAAAACAACGCATGGTTCGCGCAAACCAATCGCAAGATGCTCGACCAGATGGCCAACCATGCCACGCGAATCAATCGCTATGTCGATCGATACGGATTTGAGAAAGTCGAAGAGTTCATCGATGCCTGTTTGTCGATCGAAGATCTGATCGATACTCATTCGATGCACATCAAACGAGCCGACGAAGTGCAGGCGATCCCGCATGCGGCTTTGCTGCGCGATGAAGACTTTGACTATCTTCACGGATCGAATCGCTTCCCATCCAAGGGCTACATGGAATCGTTCATCAATCCCCCGGAAGTTCTGGCTCAAGAAGCCCGAGACCAGCGGGAAAAAGACGAAGCCAAGGCGAAGACGCGATCGTTCCCTGCTGAACCGCAGCGCGACGTGCTGCTGTTCCTGCTCGAACACGCTCCGCTCCGCGACTGGCAGCACGACATCCTGGCAATCATTCGCGACGAAGCCTATTACTTTGCACCGCAGGGACAGACGAAGATCATGAATGAGGGTTGGGCCAGCTACTGGCATACCTTCCTGATGACTCGCCACGGCCTCAATGATTCAGAAGTGATCGACTACGCCGACCATCACAGCGGTACCGTGATGATGACGCCTCAACGGATCAACCCCTATAAGATCGGTATCGAACTGTTCCGCGATATCGAAGAGCGCTGGGACCGTGGCCAATTCGGCCCCGAATATGAAGCGTGCGAAGATTGGCGAGCGCGACAAAAGTGGGACAAAAAAGTCGGCTTGGGCCGCAAAAAAATCTTCGAGGTCCGGAAGAGTCATAACGACATTACGTTCATCGATACCTTTCTGACCCCCGAGTTCTGTGCGCGTCACAAGATGTTTTCGTTTGCATTCAATGATGCGACCGAGAACTACGAAATCGCCACTCGCGAATTCGAGAAGGTCAAGATTCAGCTACTCAACAGCCTGACCAACCACGGCCGGCCGTTCATCTATGTCGTCGATGCCAACTATCGCAATCGTGGCGAATTGTACCTGGAGCACAAGTACCAGGGGATCGAACTGAAGCAGGACTACGCCGTCGATTCCCTCCGCAACCTGCATCGCATCTGGGCTCGCCCCGTCCATATCGAAACGGTGGTTGACGACAAGCCAGCGATCATCTCATTCGATGGCTCGTCGCATTCGACGAAAGCGAAGTAGTCGACTTCGCAGACATGATCGTGACTCAACGAGGACTTTCATGAGTTCTCGTACTAAGCACTCCATTGCGCCAACTCGGTTTCGACAAGGTCGGGAGCTTCAATTTCGACCCGCTCGACATGCAATCCCAAAGACCGTACATCGTTAACCGCCGAATGAATCGCCGCCTGTAGCGATACGGCCTCGCGATCAAAGCCTACTCGCGCACAGCCGCCTGAGCCGGACAATGTCGCATCACTGCAATGACTGTAAAGCGATTCCGCGAGAGCGTCCGTCAGCTCAACAACCTTTAATTCCAAAGTGAATCGCCAAATCATTCTTCGTTCTCCTGTCGCAAGTGCATGCAACGATCAATCTCGCGGACGATCCGACGAGCATGATTGCCTGCATTTTGCGGTGTCGATGCGACACGCACCTTGGCATCCAGATCGATCGTGCTGCGGGCAGCGTAACGTGGCATAGCAGTGCCCCGTTCCCCGTATGACTCGCCAACCTAAATCCAATGCATGCTGTATCGCGTCGCTGACCTCTTGCTGGGGATGATGCTCTGCCATATCTTTTCGCGCCCGCCACCCAATTCTACGATCTTTTTACACCGGACGAATAATCTACAGAATTTTCTTCTGTTAATGCGCAACAAAAATTCGCTTTTCTGCGGTCTACCATGATCCGATCTGCGTAGGTGAATTGAATGTGTTCTCGTTAAATTGAGGGGTATCTGCCAGACCGCAATCGGACGTCTGTCTGAGAGAACGACAACTCCGGAGTGAGTTTGGTTGCGTCATCGGTTCGATTTCTCATGAAATTCCAGCTCCCAAGTCGCGAGTTCAAACCAATTTCAACGTATAATTAGCGAACGCAGTCCCCTACGAAAATTCCGACGATGAAGGATTGTCGATGTCCTTGAGTCTTGATCTTGCCGCCGCGCTCACCCCATTAATCGGACAGAACTTTCTGCCCGCGCAGACCGTGACTGTCGCCGACGGCAGCGGTGTTGGATTGTCCGTTGATCTGCTGAGCGTCGAGGCGTTAGGCGTGTCGTGCGAAGAGCTGCGGCTGGAAGTTCCCGCGTTGAATGCGGCGAGTCTGGATGCTCTCAAGAAGTGGGGCGATGCTCTTTGTAAGCGCATCACCTATCTGCTCGAGAACCTGGGGCCGCTCGAATATGACGCCAGCGCCAACGAAGTTTTGATTCGGTCGACTCCGCCAGACGTTGGCTCGCCCGGGACGACGAAGTATTACGAGGTGCTGCTGTCGTCGCAGGGGGCAGGTCGGTTTTCGTTGCGTCGGTTTCGAAACGATGCTGCCAATCCGGGTCGAGTTCCGGTGCCGCTGCAAGTGACGCACGAGTTACTTGCGAAGCTGATCAATGATCTGACGACCACCATTCCTGCCAAGCCGTAATCAATAAAAGTAGCCCGAAGGTAAACCTTCGGGCTACTCGTGTCTCGCAGAGCAGACAGCACTTTGTGTGCTGAGTTCGGCACACGGAGTGTGCCGTCTACTTTAGATTACTTGGCCTTCTTCACTTCGAAGCCCTTGGCGAAAGCCGCGTCGCTGAAGACCAGGTCGGCTTGAGCGTCGCCCTTGGCGGCTTCAACTTTGCCTTTGCAGTCGTTGCAGCAGAAAGCAACCTTTGTTCCGCCAACTTCGATGGCAGTGTCTGGATTCAGCTTGCCACCCGACAGTGGGCACTTCACTTCCACAGCTTGGCCGGTCGAGACCAATTGGTGGTTGGCCTTGGTTGCGAACTTGGTGGGATCCTTAGCGAAAGCCTTTGGGCAGTTTTCGCAGCAGAAGTAAACTTTGGCTCCCTTGTAATCGGCGGTCTTGTCTTCCAGAGCTGGCTTGCCGGAAACAGGGCAAGTGGCCTTGAATGCAGCTTTCTCTTCAGCGGCATAAGCGGCCAGACCAGCGAGCAAAAGAGCGGAACACATCATCGTCATCTTGGAAATCGTCATCAGCGGGCTCCTTCAAGGTTGGGCTGCAAACTTGCAGCCGAGAGACAGGGTCAACAAGCAGTCAACGAAAGACTAACAGGTTCACTGACGGACAAACCGTCAGGCAGATGCTAAGAGTTTGGCCACTCGGAAGTCAGGCCAGCCAACGACAGAGCCGCGCACACCGCTCCGCTGAGCCGATGGAGTCCCGCCAGAAGCGAGTCTTCCGTGTTGAGGGAGTAGCTCCCGTCGACAACATCAGGGCCGGCGTTCGATCGACCGCGACGGCCTGAACTGGTGGAGTGATTGAATCCGTGCGAACGGAACTCGCCACTTGCGAAGATTGCATCTTTGCACGGCAGCGGCAGTTGGACGACGAACGGACGTCGGTCGTCTTAGGTCGCTCGGCTTTGACGATCGCTCTCGCTGCACAGCAGGGGCGTTTCGTCTCGATCGCTTTTGGTTGGCAGCAGGACTTCTGGGCGACTAATCGGCGCGAGCAACAACAGCTTCCCCACATCCACGACGGCCACATTAATGCGACCGCCAGCAGCAGGTTTAACGCTTGATTGGCGAGCAGACCCCATCTCATGGGCAGAGGCACCTGACGGGCTACCGAATCCGAAACGACGGCAGGATCATAACAGAATCGCGATGGTTGAGAAGCCTATTCGCCTTTCGACGTGACCTTGGCACGGGTTTCGACCCCGGCTAGGAAATCTTTAAGGGCCGTCATCACCAAGCGAATATCAGGTCCAAACACATCATTGTGATTCGAGTGAGGCAACAGAACCATCTGCTTGGGGACTCCTGAAGCCGACTTTTCCGGGGCCACTTGAAACAGTCGCTTTCCCAGTGCGATCGGCACAACCTGGTCTCGCTCGCCGTGCAGATGCAGGATCGGACACCTGGACTTGGCGATGTACTTCGCGGATTCAAATCGATCAATCAGGATCAGGCTGACAGGGAGTATTGGAAAGTGATATTTGCCGGCGGATACGAGTGAATCGAATGAGGCCTGGATCACCAGGCCACCGGGTTCAATTCCCTTCGCGCCCAAATCACCCGCCAACCTCGACGCGACCCCGCCTCCCAGAGATTCACCATAGAGCACGATCCGCTGCGGAGGAACCTTCAATTCTTCGGTCGCGTATTTCCAGATCGCCTGAGCATCCTGGATGAGTTGCCATTCCGTCGGGTGGCCAGGATTGTCGCCAAAGCCTCGATGATCAAAGATCATCACGTCAGCACCTAGCGACCCCAACGCTTGCAGCAGGTACTGACGCATCGCGCGATGTCCGCCGTTCCCTGGGAATACGATTACCAGCGGTCGCCCTTGCGACAGCGACTTCGCAATATCAGGTGCCTTTGCGAAGCGTCCTTCACCCGCTAACGCCAGCCAGCCGTTCAACTTCAGGTTGTCGTGAGTTGTCACTTGAACGTCGACCACAGCCTGTGGAACTTGAGCGTTCTGGGCCGCCAAGTCATTACTTTTCGCGGGATGATAAATCAGTAACCGCTGCATCCATGCCAGCATGATCAGGACCGCCAATCCACACCAGAACAAGTAAACCAGTAATCGCCATCTCTTGTCAGCCACGGTGAACCTTCGCTGTCCGAGTTTTTAAGGCGAATGCGCGATGCGAATGCCAGAAGAGTACTATCTGCGGACCTGGTTGAGAATGTCTACCTCGTTTGTGAAGCGTCATGCAAGTTCTACCCGTCATCGACCTGTTGGGGGGCGTCGTGGTCCGCGGAATCGCCGGACAACGATCCGAGTACCGACCGCTGCAATCCAAACTCACAACCAGCGTGCAGCCGCTAGACGTGGCGCGCGCCATGCGATCGACGTTCGGATTCACAAATCTCTATCTGGCTGATTTGGATGCCATCGTCGACCGACAACCAAACTGGAACTGCTACCAGGCACTGCTCAACGATGGCTTCAGTCTGCTCGTTGATGCCGGAGTTCGCGATGTCGCCTTGTCATTGGAGCTGCGATGCCTTGGTGTGGAGCCGATTGTCGGGCTGGAATCGTGCCCCAGTCCGAGTGTTCTGGCGGGGATCGTTACAGCGAACCAAGGCCGAGTCACTTTCAGCTTGGATCTGAAGAACGGCCAACCTTTGCGATCCAGTGACTCAGCAGGCTGGAACGACGCCCCCGCGGAGATCATCCGGCAAGCGGTCGCCAGTGGCGTCTCGAGAATGATTGTGCTCGATCTGGCTGATGTTGGCACATCGAGTGGCGGTCAGACGGAGGTCTTATGCCAGTCGCTGAGGGCCGAATTTCCGCACTTATTCTTGACCTGCGGAGGGGGCATCCGCGGCGTTGACGACCTGCAAAAATGCAAGTCCTGGGGAGCTTCGTGCGTCTTGGTTGCCTCCGCCCTGCACGACGGCCGTTTGACCATCGCTGACCTCTGTCTTCTCTAAGCAAATCGAAAATCGCATCTTATTTGTTGATTGATATTTACGTCGAGGCGAGAGAGCAGGGCCAGAGCTGGCAGGTTGAGGGCGAAAACCGGCGTCAATCGGCTGCGTGAGCCTGCTATTTTCCACCTAAATTTGGTATGCTTTCCGGCTCAGAAAAGTAAGTCACACAGGATTTGCAGCGTCAACCGGCTGATCGATGCTGCAACATTAGAGAACCCCTTCCGAAAGCATCCCCTCACTATGCAGCTGACCTGCCAGCGCGCTTCTCTGACGAGCGCCTTTCAAACTGTGGCTGGTGTTGTCCCGTCACGAACCACAAAAGACATTCTGAAGAACGTCAAGCTGCAGGTTTCAGGCGGCAAAGTGACCCTGATTGGCACCGACAGCGAAATTGGTCTGCGATGCGACGTTCCTGATGTCGTCGCTGATTCGTCAGGCGAAGCCTTATTGCCAACGGCACGAGTGCTGTCGGTACTCCGCGAACTGAGCGATGATGTCGTCAAACTCGAAATCACCAGCGATGCGATCTGGATTCGTTGCGGCTACAGCGAATTCCGTCTGTCTGCCGAAGACCCCGCCGACTTCCCGCCCGTCGCCACATTCGGCGACGAAGAATACTTCGTCATCACTGCTGCGACGTTGCGACAACTGATCCGTCGCACAATCTTCGCGACCGACACCGAAAGCACTCGCTACGCACTCGGCGGTATCCAAATCGAGTTCACTCCGGAACGAGCGACGTTCGCCGCCACCGACAGTCGTCGACTGGCTGTCGTCTCCGGCGAATGCAAAGTCGTCGGCTCTGCAGCGATACCGGCCACGCCACCTGTCGTTCCTTCCAAGGCGATGACACTGATTGAACGCAGTCTGGGTGAAGGCGAAGCCGAAGTTCAGATCGCCATTCATCCCAACGACATCGCCGTCCGCAGTGGTGGCACAACGATTACGAGTCAGTTGGTTCAGGGCCGCTTCCCCGACTGGCGTCGAGTCGTTCCCACCTCTTTCGCCGCCAAGATCGATATGGTTGCGGCACCGTTCTACGGGGCGATCCGTCAGGCGATGATTGTGACCAGCGAAGAAAGCCGCGGCGTCGATTTCATCTTCACCAAGGGAACGTTGAAACTCGCCAGCCAGGCAGCGGACATCGGTCAGTCCAAGGTCGAACTCCCGATCGCCTACGATGGCGAAGAAGTCAAGATCACGTTCGATCCTCGATATGTCGCCGACTTCCTGAAGTCGCTCGACAGCGGATCACCGTTCCGCTTCCAACTCATCTCGCACGAGGATCCCGCGGTGCTGACGACGGACGACAACTATACCTATGTGATTATGCCGCTGTCCCGAGACCGCTAACGGAACGAAGAAAAGCCTCCAGGCACACGCTCTGCGGTCCTGCGGATTCCTGACTGATGTCGCAAGAACCTCAACAACTGTCCTTCGCACTGGCCGAACTGATCGCGCTGCGGGGGTTTGCACGAGTTCACAGTGATGACGAGATGCGATCGGCGTGGAAAAAGGTGGCGGGAGAGGAATTATCAGCCCAGGCAAGGCCACTGCAACTGGTTCGCGGCGTGCTGACGATTGCCGTGTCCAGTGCTCCGCTGCTGAATGAGATCGTCTCGTTCCAGTCGGCCGATCTGCTGGCTCGCATGAAACAGATGGTCCCTCATCTGAAGATCAAAAATTTGAAGTTTCGATTGAATGGAATGTAGCTGACGCGGAGTTGGACAACCAACTGAATCGCGAACTTATGGAGACAGATCCCTTGTCCGAAGCAAATGCCGATACAGGGCCCCTCTACGGTGCCGACCAGATCAAAGCGCTGACGAACATCGAGGGGATTCGCACCCGACCGGCCATGTACATTGGCGATACCGGCCCACGCGGGTTGCACCACCTGGTGTACGAAGTCGTCGACAACAGCATCGACGAAGCGCTCAGCGGTTACGGCAAGCTCATCACCGTTCGCATCAACCATGACGGCAGCATCACCTCCACCGATGAAGGTCGCGGCATTCCGGTCGGGCCGATGCCCGATCAGGGAAACAAGCCCGCCTTGGAAGTGGTGCTGACCAGCACGCACGCCGGGGGCAAGTTCAACCGAACGGGTGGCTACGCCAAGGGAACCGGTGGTCTGCACGGCGTCGGTATCAAGGCCGTGAATGCTCTCAGCGAATGGCTGGAAGTTGAAGTGCGCCGTGAAGGTCACGTCTGGCAGATGGAGTTTTCTCGCGGGCTGGTCACCAGCCAATTGCGTCGGCTCGGCACCTCGACCGAGACCGGCACGCGCATGACGTTCAAGCCTGATCCGGAAATCTTCCCGGACACGAAATACGTTTACGACATATTGCAAAAGCGATTGCAGGAACTGGCGTTCCTCAACCCCGGCGTTCGACTGCGAATCACTGATGATCGGACTGGCCAGACCGAAGATCATTGCTATGAAGGGGGCTTGCGCGAATTCGTGACGTGGCTGAACCGCACAGAAACACCGCTGATTCCTGAAGTGATCATGGTCGCAGGTGATGTTGATATCACGCACGTGGACCTCGCCCTGCAATACAATGACGGCTACAACGAGAACGTCCGCTGCTTCACCAACAACAACATTCCCAACCCTGACGGCGGGACTCACCTGTCTGGTTTCCGCAGCGCGATGACTCGCGCACTGAACAGCTACGGCAAGAAAGAGGGTCTTTTTAAGGATGTCGAGCCCACCGGCGACGATTTCCGCGAAGGCCTGACCGCCGTCGTCAATGTGAACATTCCCGATCCCCAGTTCCAATCGCAGAACAAGACGAAGCTGCTTAACGTTGAAGTCGAAGGGGCTGTTTCCAGCGTCACCTATGACGTGCTGATGAAGTACCTCGAAGAACACCCTGCGAACGCCAAGCGAATCTGTCAAAAAGCCTCGCTGGCGGCGGAAGCTCGCGAAGCAGCTCGTAAGCAACGCGAAATGGTGCGACGCAAAGGGGCCCTCACTTCCGGCGGCCTACCCGAAAAGCTGCGCGACTGTCGCAGTCGAGAACTCGATGCGACTGAACTGTACCTCGTCGAAGGGGATTCGGCCGGTGGTTCGGCCGATACGGGACGCGATTCGAACCTGCAGGCGATCCTGCCCCTCCGCGGTAAGATCCTGAACGTCGAGAAAGCGCAGCTCGTCAAGATCCTCGACAACGCCGAAATTGCCAACCTGTTCAAAGCGGTCGGCATCCCGCCGATGGCCGAGTTCGAAGACGTCACCAAGCGTCGCTACGGCAAAATCATCCTGATGACGGATGCTGATATCGACGGCAGCCACATTCGCACGCTGCTGCTCACGTTCCTCTTCCGTCACATGCGGGCACTGGTCGAACATGGCTGCATCTACATTGCCCAACCGCCGCTCTACAAAGTGACTCAGCGCAATAAGATTCGTTACGTGCAAACGCACGAACGAATGGTCACCGAACTGATCACGCTGGGCCTGAATGGCAGTCGAGTTGTCTTCTCGAATGGAGACGAGCTGGCGGGTGAGCATCTGGACAAAGTCGTCAAGCAGATGCATCGCTTGGAAGAGCCATTCGAACTGCTCGAACGTCGCGGAGTCACGCTGAAGTTCTTGCACGCCAAATCGGGCAATGCCGATACTCTGCCTGAGTACCGCGTGTTCGTCGGCAAGCAGGAGCAATGGTTCTTCGACAAAGAAGAAGTCCGCAAGTTCGTCGAGCAGGAAGAGCAACGTCTCGGCCGTGAACTCACCGTAGCGGGGTCGATCGCAACTCCATTGATTGCCCCCGAACCACTACCACCAAATGCCGACGGTACGCCCGCCGCACCTGCCGTCCGCGAAGAGATGCTGCAGATCATCGACCTGCACGAGATTCGCACGATCAATCAGGCGCTGCTGGAACTGAAGGGGTATGGAATCACTCTGCCAGACCTCTATCCGCCAGGAGCGAAAGACGGCGAAACGTTCTATCCCTTCCGGATCGTGCAGGATGACCACACGCTCAAGCTGACGTCACTCCGTGAGTTGCTTCCGCAACTGCGAGACCTCGGCGAACGCGGCATGAAGGTCACCCGCTTTAAAGGTCTGGGCGAAATGGACGCCGAAGAGTTGTGGGATACCACCATGAATCCCAAGGAACGGACGCTATTGAAGGTGACGATGGAAGACGCCGTCGCCGCCGACGAAATGTTCCGCGTCCTGATGGGCGACGCTGTCGAACCCCGCCGAGAATTCATCGAAAAGCACGCCCTCGACGTGAAAGATCTGGACGTTTAATCACAAGACCCAGTTCTGCCGCGAATTCGATCTGAAGCCACCACTGGCAACTTGCAGCCCGCAGCAATGACCAGGAAACCCGATTTACTTGCTGATTGCATGATCATTCCCAAGGTGTAGTGGTCGAGTCCGTTCGATTGATGGCCTATCTCAGTTGCGATTGCATTAACACCTTATATCGACAATCCTACACTCCTGCGTGCTGGGTCAACGTTCGATTGTCGACAGGTGAATCATGAGCCGCTCTGAATTCGATATGCCAGTAGGAGATTTTCTGCGGTTGGGCGTGACGGCGATCGGCTGTGTGGGTGTCGGTGTATTTCTGCTGATCAAAGCTCACGTGGAAACGGGAGTCTTGCCGCTGGAGTCGTTGCAGCAGGTGACCGGCGTCGTGCAGGTCGAGACCGAGTATTATCGCTCTCGCCGTTCGTCCAAGCCGTATCCGGTCTTCACTATAAACCGACAGCGATTCACGTATCCGTATTGGTTTCCGCAGGCGGGCGAACTAACCGAGGCCGTCAAATCAGGCGAGACGATTACGGTCTGGACGGACGCCTTCAAGAATGCCTGGGTCTGGCAGATCGAACGAGACGGCCAGCAGATCGTCTCGTATGCCAAAGTTCATGACGGCATCATTGCGCATCGCGCTTTGTACCCGATCATCGGCTTCTGCATGATTATCTTCGGGTTTGTCGTCGCTGGGCGATTGGCAATTCTCTCCCAGCCCTACTGGATGCCCGAACCCGCCGCCGAAGACAAAGTCGTGAAGGTGAAGAAGAAAAAGAAGCGGGTCAAGACTCGCCTGAAGGAACTCAAGGAAGAGTAACAATAGTCCGGTCAATTATGCTTTGGCAGAATGCTGACGAACTAGCCAATGCTCGAACAAAAGAACGACCTTCCTCACGTCTCGATCGCTTGATCGTATTCGCGATTGTCTTAGTAGGTTGCATTCACCTTGCCTGCGGCGACCGCTTCGACAAGTGCCGCATGGTCGCGCTCTGTTTGGTCACCATAGGTTTCTGCAAATGTGGCCAGCGCGCTCGCGAATGCGTCGGATTTGCCGATGTACCCTGCGATCTTAGCGATGTCGCCAGTACGAGCGTGCGCACGAGCCAGCAGGACACCACAGATCCAGCACCAGAATTCAAACGGCTCACCGGTCAGCCATTCCACCGGCATGGATGCCTTCAGGTTCTTCATCTGCCGAACGAAGTAATGCCGCCCATCGATCGTCGTATAGCCGAGCAGCGGATCACCCAGAGATTGCAGGGCGCGTTGCGCCGTGACGACCCGGCGACCTTCGTGGTCGATTCGGTAATCGACCTTCGGCAAGTAGGGCGCATGCGCTGGGGTAACAGCCTCTTTGACTTGCAGGAACAACGGATCGTCATCGCCATTGCCAAACAGCAGCAGCAAGTATGCGCGCAGCCCGACGCTGCCGACCCCCACCACGCGGTGACAAACATCGGCGACCGAGTAGCGACGCAACATGAAACGGTGCTCGGGGGGCAGCGTCTCGGCATAGTCGACCAGTGAAGCGATCACCTTCTTTCGTGTTGCCTCATCAAGGTGCGTGAGGATTGGCGGGGCCTCGATAAATCGCCAGGTCCCGTCGGACTGACGCCCCGCCACCTTGTCCAATAGGGATTTGCTGTGGGTCCGTTGAGCCTTTGCCAGGACCTTTCTGGCGACGGCCCGAAATTTGTTGCCGACTCGAACCCCTGCCCGATTGAGCACCGCTTCGTTCCGTTCCAACTCGGCATAGGCGAACAGCGACCAGGTTTCCAGGACCCCCAGCTTCATCAGTCGCTGGACGTTCAATGCATATCCCGACACGCACCGCATCACGGCCGAACGCCGCTCCTGAAGATCGAGTCCATTGTCGCGGCCGCACACGTTGACACTGGCAACTAGCCGCTTCAAATCCCATTCCCACGGCCCAACGATCCCTTCGTCGAAGTCGTTGATATCGATCACGACATCGAGTTGCGGCGTGCCATACATTCCGAAGTTGTTGATGTGCGCGTCGCCATCGAGCATGACCTGCGGTCCGCTGATCGGCGTCTGAGCCAGATCTGCGGCCATGACCGCACACGCACCGCGCAAAAACGCAAATGGCGACTCGGCCATGCGCTCCATCCGCAGCGGGATCAATCCCTCTTCACGTCCTGCATTGCTGGCCATCACGGTCGATACCGGATCCGGTCGATCCGCAGGTGGCATCCACGTCGCGTGAGACTCGCGCGGTGTCTGCTGTCGCAACGCCTTCCCCTGATCGTATCGAGCTTGTGCTAAGTCCAAAGGCCTCTGGGGATCGTACGGAGCGGTTGTCTGCCAGAACTCCCGCAGTCCATCGAAGGGATGCGGAGGCTCGACAGTTTTATCCGGCGCTTTGAGTGACTTGGCGACCCGCGTGGACGATTTCTTGGCCATCTCAATTCCTACGCTAAGGCATACTGCCAAGCATCATTTGTTGCACGTCGGCAAGTGGTTGCTGACTCACTCGCAACAGTCCTTCTGCGGGACGATCGATGTCGGCCGTCATCACGATCACCAAAGAAAAGGCCGCCGCCAGCACCGGCGTGCCGCGCAGTCGCCGAATCCCAGACATCCCGACCTGATATCCCACCGCCAGCATCGACAACATCGTGAGGACGTACACCGCCAGCCAGACCGTTCCGGGAATGTGATACTGCAATCCAATCGTCACGCGACTTTGATGCAGGTCGATTAATTCATTCAACGAGGCGACGAACAACGATCGCAACTCTGAGTCCATTTCTTCCCGGACCAGCAATTTCGCTTGAGACCAGAGCCGCCTGTGGATGTCTGCCGATGATTTCACGATCTCGTTGACATTCCTATTCGCTGTGTTCAATCGGAGATCGGCATATTCGCGCAATAGGCGACGGACTTCCAGGCCTTCTTTTTCAGGCAGCAAGTCGGCTCGCAGGTACGTTGTGCCGATGGCATTGGCTTCATCAAGTACCAACTGCCGACGAGCGTCGAATCGGGATGAGGTCATGCCGAACGTAAAGGCGAGAATAAACGCCAATAGCCCCAGGACTGACCCCACGAGTGACCCCAGAGGAGCTTCCGGCTCCTTTTCATGCTTATGCCGGAGCACCATTCCTGCCAGCGCGGCTCCCCCTTCCACGGCGCTCATGCAGAGCGCCGACGTGAGCACGAAAAGAGCCCACAGCGGAAGCATGCCGATCCAGTTGCCGAAATCCATTTTTCCCTCGCAGTCCAGCGAGATCGCTGACCAAAGATCTCCGCCACCGTCGGCAGCTCGGTCGACTGAACTTAGAATTCGACGTTGTAACGTTCGGTCATCGCCCGGCGGATCTGGACCAGTCCGTCTTCGATCTGCTTCGTTTCTGAGGCTTTCACTGAAGCCGCATTGGCATGCTCCTCCGTCCGGATCTGACCGAAATTAGGGGCAACTTGAACAGTTCCAGAGAACGAATAGCCGCCGTAGGTGCCATAGGGCCCGACTGCTCCGGCACCGTAGGAATAGTTTTGATACACGGGCTGGGCCGTTCGCACGCCGCTGCGCAGGAATGACACTCGAGCAGCCTGAGCCTGGTATCGCAGCGAACTGCTGACGTTACCGCCGAACGTCAGCAGGTCTTTGTCGACATCCTTCATCGGCAGATCATCAATCTTGCGGGCATAGCGTTCCATCCAGACGAGTTGATTGTCGCGTTGAGT
This sequence comes from uncultured Schlesneria sp., assembly GCA_903840265.1. Taxonomy (GTDB): domain Bacteria; phylum Planctomycetota; class Planctomycetia; order Planctomycetales; family Planctomycetaceae; genus Schlesneria. Next base: position 150,433 of record CAIMFH010000147.1, read on the forward strand.
TTTGTCGAGCGTCTTGCGCAGATCATCGAGTAGGCTCTTGACCGAATGGTAGAACTTCTGCGACGCCTCGGCCTTGAGGGTTTCGGCACTCGGCGGGGTTGGTGTTCCCGATTCGGTTGAGGTTTCTCGGACATCATGGGTACCTGGTGATGCGGCAAACAGGCTGACGATCTTTCGCAAATCAGCCTGCGAAAACTCGCCCTTCATCGTCAATGACGTTCCCGACGCGGTCGCCGTCCAATTATCCAGATCCAGACTGATTTGCAGTGTTTCGAGGATCTCTTCGATCAGTGGCTTGGCCACGGGTTGGATGATACCGGTCGGCTTCGCGAAGTCGATTTGAAGCGATCCTTCGCGTTTATCGGTGACGCGAACCGTTAAGACGATTCCCTTCACGCTGGCCAGGATGTCCGCGATGTCGGCCTGGTCCGCGGTCTTTCCCTTTAACGGTTCGAACTTCGTCAGCAGTTCGCGAATCGGCGCCGCAGTGACACTATCGGCCAGGTCCACGGCCACGACCAGATGCGACTTGGAATCGGCCTGCTCCAGTCCCTTTGCCAGGAACGGCGACAACCGAGCGGTGTCCTTCTTCGCGGAACTGATCCAGCGCGAGATCACCTGGCGATTGGGTTGAGACGTCACCAGGATCACGCCCGAATCCAGTTCGACTCCGCTGCGCCCTCCCGGCAGAGTGACGGCCGCGTGTCCGGCAATCGTATCCAGGTGCCCACCTTCTCGTCGAGCAATCAGTGCGAACGATGGAGTTCGTTCGACATCCATGATCCCCAGTTCCCAGACCGGTTGCAGGCCTCCGCCCAAGTCCAGTTGCGACGCCATGACAACTCGTCGCGCCTCTGGCGGCACGCTGATTTCCTGGTTCGCAAAGCGGTCACCCGCCTGTTTGCGCCAGTTTTCACGCGTTGCCAGTGGGGAATGAAACAGCGATTCGACGTCGATCACCACAACCGCATTGGCATCTGCGGGAACCCAGGGCAACAACTTCGTCGGGACTTCGGCGCGGGCCAAACCGGCTACTAGCCCCAAGACCCCGAGTGCGATACCGAACGAAATTCGAGAGGACAGGGTCCACAAATTCATGATGCCAACTCCGGAATGTAGTTCAGCCGCCGAACGAAAAGAATGCCGAGAACGATCGCCCCAGAAGCTCGCGTGACCTTTGGTCAAGCATGTCATGGAAATCGTTGGGCTTTGTCTGCACCGAAAGACGTGTTTGATGAGATGGCCGATACTAGCCCGCGCTGGTGCAATCGTCAAAGCTCACCATCAGCTTGCAGGTCCGATGATTCGCTGCGATTTGAACTGAATGAGAACCCACACATGGTTCCCGCTACGGCAAGGGCCACTTCCCTGCATAACACTGTGCGGCCAATATTGGATAGCCGCCCAGGTCATACGCGCGGCCCGCCAGCTTCAATAGCTCTGCTTTCGGAACGTGATCGCGGTCCTGAATGGCATGGCACAGTTCCAGGCATAATGCGAGGTCCAGTTCGTCTAAAGCGACCTGAGCCAATCGCATCCCTGCTGTCACAGACTCGGGACGATCCACGGCATAGATTTCCAACCAAATCACCTTGGCGTCTGCGATCTGGTCGTGGTCTCGCCGGTAGTCGGCCAAAGCCAATTTCATTTGCATCTCGACCAGTTCACAGGCACCGTGCTCCAGAACGCTGGAATACAGTTCCAGCATACGATCGTCGAGATCCGCTTCGTGCATCGCCTGACCAAGCAACAACTGCCCCGTCGGCCCCAGCCATTCAGCATCGCCGTCGACCGCAACGATCGATCGATACAAGAATGCGGTTTCGCGGGCCTTGCCGGCAGCTGTTGCGGTCCGCCAGCGAGCGAGTGAAGTCATTAAAGCTGCCGCGTTTCGAACTGATCGATCCTGGAACTGAAGTCGATGTGCGAACAGAGCTTCACCAGCATCCAGAGGTCGGCCATCGAGCAGTAATGCCATCGCCAGGAAGACTGCCGCGCGAGCCTGATCGTCCGGGGTCTGACGCGAATTGGCCGCTCGTTTCAATTGAAAGGCTGCTTCGCGAAACTCGCCGCGATCCATTAACGCTCGGCCATAGAGGATCATCGATCGAGTATGCAGATCGCTTCCCGGTGCCCCATGGACAATGACTTCCAGCATGCGGCAGGTTCCGACCAGATCGCCCGCTCGATGATAGGCCAAGGCCGCATTGAATGCCGCTCGAATGCCAAGTGGCGAGACCGATCTACCAATGAGCGCGGAATAGGTCTCGGCGGCATCCATTAAACGCGAGTCTGCGGCAGCCAACTGCGCTCTCGCGAAATTCGCCGGCGCTGTCAGACGGTGTTCGGGCCACATCGCCACAGCCGAAGCCAGTGTCATCGTTGCCGACTTGTGGACTTGCAGCGCGTCCGCCTCGCCGTTGGTCGTGGTGATCAGCAGCGTTCGTGTATGCATCTGCAAAGTCCAGGTCGCTCGAACTTCCTGGCACAACGACGACAACACCAGGCTCAGTGGGAGATCGCCAACAGTGACATCAAGCACCCTGCTAGACGCAAGTTGCTCGACAGCCTCGTCAGACCATTCCAGCCGGAAACCGCTTTCCTCGGCCAGTCGTGTCACAATTTGGTTGATCGATTGTTGACGAGCGGTGATTTGGAACGGTGTCCCCAGTAGAGTCGCTCCAGGCACCTGATTGTCTGCGAGATCCGCTTCGGCGGCGGGCTTGTGAGGTGCAGAGACGCGCAAATGGATTTCGTCGTCGGTCGCCGGTTGATCTGGTGCGGCGTCAGCCCATCTCAGCATCTCGGACTGCGACCATTCGATGAGATTGTTGACGGGCGACAACCCGGCCGTCAGTGGGCTATTCGCGGGCAATGTCTGTTCGGCAGCGACGATCGAGTACAGTAAAGCGACCTCGTCGCTCATTCCTGCGGGCAGACCGTCGCCCGATCGCAGCAATAGGGAGCGAAGCAAAGGTTCCGCGGCATTGAAGTCATTCAGCCGCATCCAGATTCTGGCCTGGCCGAGTGTTGCACAGACCGCCAAGACCGGGCGATGCGAGTCTGTGACCGATCGGTACGTCGCCAGCGCCTCGTCCCATTGGCCCAGCCCTTCCTGACAGAAACCCATTCGGAGTGACAAATCTGCGGCCACCCGCAAGGAATCGGCACTTCCCAACGATCTATAGAGGTGAAGGGCGGCTTCGTGGCGGCCTTCACGGAGCAAATCATCTCCCTTCGACCGATCGGGGCCCGGTTTCAAAGGGAGATGCTGGATCTGGTTGGGAACTGCCGGCGCGGGTTGCTCGGCGGCATCCAGCTTTCCAGGCGGTGGCGACGCCGTTTGCAAGGTGAAGCCAATTCCCAAGGCGATTGGAAACACGGCGATCACGACGACAAGCATCGAAAAGCCACGCAGTCCGGTTGATGGAATCTCCTGTCCATCCGGTACATCCTGCGTTTCTGTTGTTTCCGTCGCCATGAGTTGACCTTGACCAAAGACCCCAAACCAGCAAATATGCCCCGCCTTTTCCCAAGTTCAAATTCTTTTCGTCCGAAACCTTCTTCGTCGGCATAAACCGGCCCGGGTGCTAGCATGCGAATCGATCCTGGCTTCCAAGGGAACCCGCTTAACGGGCGAAAGATCGGACGACCGGTACAGGGATCGTCTTCCGCCTCAACGTCGCGCACGGACCAAGCCGCGGAATCCGAATCGACGGTCTCGGCCGAAACAGCGGCACTCGTGGGATCGCTGCACGAGATCCCCGAAGTGCGAGCCGAGGTGATCGAAGAAGTTCGCCGCCGATTAGGCCGTGGCGAATTCATGTCGCGCGACGCCGCCCAGAAAACTGCCGAAGCGATTCTCGCTGACCTGGCCAGTTTTATCGGTCAATAGTTGGTGTTCGGACGCTTAGCCGGTTTGAAGTCTCATCTTGGAACCGCGCGGCAATTGGCCTGCGCGACGAGTTCAGATTTTCCGGCCTGTCCAGATGTGCTCATCGAAGATTCGGAAACGTGCCAGTCGCACGCCACGAGTATCGATCTCTAGCATAGCCCACCACGAAGAGTTGGGAGAGTGGCTTCGGCTGTGCCCAGCGTCGTTCTGTCACATCGCTGACCGCCCCTGGTGTTGAACGATATCTGCAGGCCAACACCAAGGACGTTCGATCCGCCAGATTACTTCAGATCTCGCTGATATTGCAGGAATTCAGCCGAGGTTTCGATGGGAGCACGTGAACCGGGATTCCCGGTCGTTCGCTTTGACGGGCGATCGGCTGCCATCCGTTGGCTGTTCACAGAATCGGTTGCCTGGAGCAGATCTCCCATGAAACGGTCGCTGGCCTGCTTGACGATGATCACTCGGTCCGGCTTCCCCGGCACCTTGGATCGCACGATACAAACGACTTCTGCTCCGGCGAATTCTTCAGGAACCTGATTCGATGTACCGCCGCTGGCGCCGGCGCGATCGAGATTGTTCAGTTGCTCAGCGAGCATTCGGCCGATCGCGTCGTCGTCCGTCGATTCGAAGGCGGACTCGGGAATCATTGTTTCGGGAGTGGCTCGCTTCAACTCGTCCAAGGTCGCGATCGGAGCATTGGCTGGCTGCGGGCGTGAGCGAGGCAAAAGATGCGGAAAGCCGGCTTTCTCCACCAGTTGCAGGATTGGTTGCAAGCCGGTGTACAGTCCGCGGGGCTGTTCTGGATCTGCCGCGATACAAACACCAACCAGCTCATCGTCGCGGAACAGTCCGCCACCAGATCGCCCTTTGATGGGTCGAATGGTGCATTCCAAGTTTTCGGGACCGCGGTATTTGTTGATCCTAGTCAAGTCGACGTTCTCGCGAGAAGGATTGTCCCCGCTGCTGCAGCCAATGCTGAACAAGGGTTCGCCCACAGCCAAGGCTCCAGCCGAAATCCCGAGTGGCATGCTGGACAGGCGTCGTGAATAGTTGATGCTCACCAGGCTCACGTCGGCATCCATATCGGTCAGCAGCACGCGACCAGCGACCGTTTCCGGCTTGGCCGATTTTGGATTCGTGTAGAGATCGATTTCGATCACAGCACTGCTGGACAGCTTACGGAAGATGTGGCCGCACGACAGAATGATCGCCTGTCCGGGTTGGCTTTCGATAATCGTTCCGGAACCGTAGTTAATTGCCGAACCATCCTTCACGCGAATTCGTACGCTTGATCGTAGGGCATCTTGTTCTGGTGGTTGACCGCGGAAGACCGCGTCACCGATTTCTGGTTGCGCTTTGGCGTTGTTCCCAAGATCGAATCCAGAAAATGGAGACTGGCGTGACTCTTTTGTGATCGGCGTCAACGGAACGGCAGGCCCCAGGCCACCCGGTTTGGAATTATTACGTTGAGGTGGCGTTGGATCGGCGACCTGAAGATCTTTCGGCAGTCGACTGATCATCTTCCGCAATTGTTGTTCGGTGGTGATTCCACTGACGCGATCCAGTTCCTTGCCATTCGCGACCAGCACGAAACAGGGAATCGATGAGACGCCATATTTGCTCGCCAGCGCGGGCTCACGATCGACGTCGACCTTGCGAACGGGCAGGTGCTGACGCTCCAGCTTCGAGACAATAGAACTCATCTGCTGACAGGGGCCACACCAGGTCGCGGTGAAGTCCAGCAGGATATTATCGGGATCGGCGGCGCTCGCACGACCGCAACTGAAAGCCAGTGCGAAGGCAAACAGCAGTTTCCAAGAAGCTGAAGTAGAGTAATGAGATCGGGGGACAACGGCGAGATTGGCGGAGCTAACCACCAGCGACTGCGAGCGCAAAACTGTCCGCTGCATAAATTCGGCCTCCGTGCCTTTTGTAGTTTTTTCCAAATTCCACCGCAGGGTCGCGGCACAATTTACAATGACCTGATCGTTGCCATCCTAGCTTCAATCGAGTCACTGGATGCGGTCTGAAACGCTTGTTTTCGGGCGTTTCTCGCTGATTAGTCGACGATGGCAAGGGACCAGAATCCAGCGGTCACTTGCCTGTCCCCCCCGTCGACAGACAGCTCATCCACATCGTCAGAAACATTACGCACGTGGCATGCCACTGTACATCAAAAACAACCTCTGGACACGATGTCTCGCTGCTGCTACTTTCCGCCGCGTCGGATGGTTTCTCCCGAAACTTTAGCTATTTACAAGAGTCGGCGACATTTTCAGCGATGGACCTATCGGTGATTGACCGGGGCACGTCCTGCGGATGCTTCGTCTCGCTGATAGCAGGATCGTTTTTGGCACGATGCCAACAAGCAAACCCTTCGATCATGGTTTGTGTTTCGTTCGCCACCCAAGGATGGAGTTTGTCGTGCGAACCCTGAAATTGTTCGTGACCGTTTTATTCGCTGTCCTATCCCTGTCGGCGGCCTCGCAATCTCATGCCATCGAGAACGTGCGCGGCAAGCCGTATCACCTGACACAGAAGCATGGGCCATGGATGATCATGGTGACCAGCTTTCGAAATGTGCGTGATGAAGACCTGCGGAAGGATGGCTTGACTGCCGAACAAGCGGCAGCCGAGTTGGTCTTTGAACTTCGCGAAAAGGGAATTCCAGCCTACTCGTTCTCGCAAGATGCCGTGAAAGGCCAGATTGATACTCACGACCGCCTGGGTCGCGATGATCGCCGAATCTATGCCGCGCAGCGCGACATGATTTGCGTGCTGGCGGGCAACTACGAAGCGATCGACGACAGCGTTGGCCAGAAGACACTCCTCTTCGTAAAGAAGTTCCATCCCAAGTTCTTGAAAGACACCAAGAGCGGTGCCATCGTGCGAGCCGATTCGGCCCAGCGCGGTCCGCTGATGGGTGCGTTCATGACCATCAATCCGCTCGTCGATCCTAAAGATGTCGTTCAGACCACAGTGGACAAGGAAACGAAATTCCTGAATTCTCATACCAGCTTTCCGCTCATCAAGAACCAGCACAAATATACGGTGCAAGTGGCGACGTTCGCGGGCAAATCCGCCACTCCACTCGGAAACAGCACCTATCGCGGCCGTGAAGGCTCGTTCGAGTCTAAGATTGCCGGTGAGACTGGATTTAACCTGGCTCGCGCCGCCGACGACGCCGACCAACTTGCGGTGTACTTGCGAAGCAAGAAGTCACCGGGAGCGAAAACGGCATTAAGTGAAGCCTATGTCTATCACGACAAGTTCCAATCGATCGTGACGATCGGTGGCTTTGATTCGCCAGATGACCCGCAGATTCGTGTCGTCGGCCAGTACTACAGCCCCAAGTGGGAGCCTGATCTGCGTGCAGTCAGCCAGGCTCGCCGAGCCACCGGCGCAGAGTTGACCGAAGAAGAAAAGGAACAGTTGCCAAAGGTCAGGACGAATCACACGGAGTATCTGCCAAGTGCCACTGCAGGCGGAGCACCAATACAGTTTTGGACATTTGATACGGCGCCCAAGGTGATCCCGGTGCCACGCATCAAGTAAGTCGATCGAATCTGCTGACCTCATTCCTCGAACTCCACGGTGGCTCACTCCACCGTGGAGTTTTTGCATTCCAGGCCGATCATTCGCCTGCGAACGCCAGTAATTTGCATTCAGCAACTCACAGCAGAGAATTCATTTCGCTCGTGCTATTCTGTGTCGACTGTCACCAAACGTTTCGACACCAAGGAATCACGACTCATGAGCGACCGCGTTTGCCGCTGGGGAATTCTTTCGACCGCCAACATCGCCCGTAAGAACTGGCTCGCCATCCGAAATACCGGGAACGCCGTCGTCACCGTGGTCGGTAGCCGCAAGATCGAGAAAAGCCAGCAGTTCATCAATGAATGTCAGGCATCGGCTCCATTCGCAAAGGTGCCGGAAGCATGCGGCAGTTACGACGAACTGCTGAAGCGCGATGACGTGGATGCGGTCTATATTCCGCTGCCGACAGGCGTCCGCAAGGAATGGGTGATCAAGGCCGCCAACGCCGGTAAGCACGTCCTGTGCGAAAAGCCGGTCGGAGTTTCCGCCGCGGATGTTGTCGAGATGCTCGCGGCCTGCAAGAAGAACAACGTGCAGTTCATGGACGGTGTGATGTTCATGCATAGCCAGCGACTAACCAAGTTACGCGAAGTTCTGGATGACGGCGAGAGTGTCGGTAAGCTGCGACGGATCTGTTCGCAGTTCAGCTTCTGTGCCACGGATGAATTCGTGTCGAGTAACATTCGTGGCAGCGGCGGCCTCGAGCCACTTGGCTGCCTCGGCGACCTGGGCTGGTATAACATCCGGTTCACGCTGTGGGCGATGAAGTACCAGACCCCTCAGAAGGTCAGTGGTCGTTTACTGACGCAGGCTGGACGAACCGGCGACGGGGACGTTCCGATGGAGTTTTCGGGCGAGCTGTTCTTCGCAGACGGCGTCTCGGCCAGCTTCTACTGTTCGTTCCTCAACGAAAATCAGCAGTGGGTGAACCTCAGCGGTTCGAAGGGGTACATTCATGTCCCCAGCTTCGTTTGCCCTTACTACGGCAGCGAAGTTTCGTTCGATGTGAACAACACAAAGTTCGTCACGCAAGGTTGCGACTTCAACATGGAAGAGCATACGCGACGAGTGGCGATTGCAGAGTACGGCAACAGCTCGCCGAATGCTCAGGAAACGAATCTGTTCCGCAACTTCTCCAAGCTGGCCCTGTCTGGTAAGCCCGACGAATCGTGGGGCCAGATCGCCCTGCAAACTCAACGCGTCATCGAAGCGACTGTGGCTTCTGCACGGCAGGACGGAAAATTAGTCGCCGTCGAAGCGTGAATCCTGAGATCCAAGCAGTTTCAAAAAGATCCAGCTAAGGCGCGAGGCTTAGCTGGATCTTTTTTTGAATCACGAACGGACACCTGCAATGGCATCCACATTTGCTGATCATCCCAACCTGAACTCCGGCTGAATTTTTTGCAGAGCCAGGCGCGGACCGATACCATTTCTCGTTCTAGGAGTTAGATCCGCACACCTACTCAGGTCCGACGCGGATTGGCTTCGTTCATTTCGACCGCGTGAACTGGATACGTTTTCATTCCATCAATTGAAAGAAGCCTGATGAGTCATTTGATCCACACACCCAACCGCCGTCTCTTTCTAGGAACTCTCGGCGCTGCGTTCTTCACGACGCGAGGATTGTTTGCCGAACAACTGCTGCTGCCATCGCCATCACTGACCGAAGGCCCCTTCTATCCGGACAAGCTGCCGCTTGATCAGGACAACGATCTGATCATCATCAAGGACAGCACCACTCCGGCAGTGGGAACAATCACACACCTGACAGGTAGAGTGCTGACCGCGTCAGGCGAACCGGTCAACAACGCCACGGTCGAGATCTGGCAGTGCGATGCGAACGCTGTGTATTTGCATTCGCGCGACAGCACTCCGAAGGCCGCTCAACAAGATCGTCACTTCCAGGGGTTTGGCCGCTTCACAACGGCAACTGCCGGTGAGTATCGCTTCCGGACAATCAAGCCCGTTCCGTATCCAGGTCGTCCGTCTCCACACATCCACGTGAAGGTCAAGAAGGGAGATCGCGAGCTGCTGGTCACTCAGATCTTCATTCGTGATCATGAAGGAAACGGACGCGATGGCGTCTTCAGTGGACTGAACGATGTCGTTGACAAGGAACTCGTCATGGCCGATTTCAATCCGGTGAAAGACTCCAAGATCGGCGAAGTTCAAGCTCAGTTCGATATCATCCTGGGACGGACTCCAGACGAACGCTCGATCCGCTCTCAGTAGTTGCTCACCCTTTCACATCAACTTCGCTCCGCATCATCACGTCGCCTCCGCATCTGTTAAGGTCATCTCATGAGATTCACTCGCTTGGCAAGTTGGACTGCTGGATTGGTCGTTGCAATCGGTGTTACGGGATCTGTGGATGCCCAACCGCCAGGGCGACCCGGTCGGGGACAAGGGCCAGACGCGAACAGCGTCGATGCCGCTGTCAAAAAACTGATGTCACTCGATACCGACGGTGATGGCAAACTGACACTCACTGAAGTGACAGATCAGCGACTTCAGCCATTGCTGAAGCGGGCCGATGCGAACAACGATGGAATAATCACCAAGGAAGAACTGACGGCCCAGATCACGAAAGAAAGCGCGAACAGCCAACGCGGCGGGGCGGCAGGAGGCCCTGGCGGATTTGGTGGTGGGCCTGGTGGTGGCGGTGGACCGGGAGGCCCAGGTGGTCGTGGACCTGGTGGACCACCACAACCCGGTCAAGTGCTGCCGCCGTTCCTGCAGGACGAACTGCAATTGACCGAGACTCAGCGTCGCGACCTTCAAGATCTTCAGAAGGACGTTGATGCTCGGCTCGGCAAGATCCTGACATCAGACCAGCAACAGCAACTGCGTCAAATGCAAAATCGCGGCCCCGGTGGACCGGGCGGGCCAGGTGGGCCTGGAGGCCCCGGAGCAGGTGGTCGGGCACGTCCCCAACAACGCTAAATGACGTTGCGCAATTCTGCTCGCGGGTTCGCATCAAGCTGGGTGCCATGGTTTTGGAGTCCGCGATATGACTCCAAAACCATCCACACGGCGATACATCATACCGGTTCCCCGGCCGCGACAACGCAGACTAAGGCGTTGGTGCTAGTTTGACGGGAGCCGTGGGTGGAGCATCGGTCGTTGGTGAAGCGGCGGTCTTGGTTGGAGTGTTTCCCGCGGGTGGTTTGGGATTGAAGTGACCATGCGCGGTATTCAACGTCCCGATGATCTCAGCGACACGATCCTGAACTTGTACTGGCTGCTTGATCGCCAGGCAGTGGCCGAGTTGCAGTACCGATCCACGTTGGCTGTCCCAACCTGCGACCATCTCTGGCAGACTGTGCATCAGATCTTGTTTGGCGGTCTGATCTTGCACCACATAGATCCGCTGCACAAGAAGGGGTGGCTCCGATGCTCTTGGAGGATCAGCCTTCTCACGCAGATCATTCAAGAGGTTGGTAATCTCGACGTGGCTGCGCTGTGTTTGTCGGATGACTAGCAAACCACTGCCCAGCGGCTCCACTGTTCCGCCGTCTCCGTCGATCGACATCCATGTTCCGGCAGTGCTTTTCTCGATGATCGGTACCAGTTCCTTCGCATTTCCGCTGATGTCGGCGCTATTGTAAATCAGCACTTCCAATTCTTCGTTCGCCCTGGCTTGAGTCGTCACGATCAGAGTTCCCTCGTGAACCAGATACGTCAGTCCCAATGGTGAGAGCAAATGCTTCAACACGACATTCAGAGCGATCGGTTTGTCGGGAGTCGTGACCTGCTGGTCGATGGCGACCCCTTCGTCGGCGAAGGCTTGCTGGTCGAGCCAGAAGCGGACGCCGAGCGACTTGGCGATTCCCTGCAAGACGCCGTCCAAGGGATGGTCTTCAATAGCTAATGTGTTTGGCTCGGCCAGAGCCCTGACAATCGCGGTATCCTCTTCGGCGGGGTAACCGGCCCGTCGAACGCTGATTGATTTCGACTTCACGCCGTGGACCAGCATTCCTTCCAACGCCTGAAGTAGCGAATGGACTTGAGACTGGCCGCGGTAGTTCTGGCGAACGATCAAGCGACCGGGCAGGGCGGTCAGATCTCCACCTTCACCTTCAGTCGCTTGCCATGTGACAGCACAAGCCGACTGAATCAATTCCATCAGTGCCGTTTCCGCTCGCAGAATCGGCTGTGCGATCGGCCACCCCTTGCCAACCGGCGAGACCGGCGGATAGGCACCCATTCCTCCGCCTCCCATGCCGCCACCGTATTGGGCAAGCAGAGATGGCTGTGCGGCATCATCGTCGTTGGGAACACTGAACATCCCACCACCACCGCCGCCACCCATGCCGCCGCCCATTCCACCACCGAGGACTCCGCCCGGCTCAGCAGGCTGCCAATTCACGGCTTCGAGTTGCGGTTCGAGCACTTTGCAAAGGGCCGAGACGTCGTAGGTTCGTGTGAAGAGTGTCTCTTTGATTTTCTCGCGCGTCGAAACTTCCAAGACACCGGATTGCCCCTGCCAGTCGAGGCCCAACGGGGTTAGCAGGAAATACAGAGCAGTCTCGACAGTCATCTCGCCAAGATTCAAGGTGATCTGGAGATCCGTCGAAATCCCTTCCTCGGCGAAGGCAACGGTATCGATCCACAAGCCGATCTCTGCTTGAGTTGTCACGCTCGTCAAGACATCGCGCAACGTGGCGTCGGTCCATTGAACCTTGATCTTCTTCTGCATTGATTGCAGTAACTTCTGCTCGGCCTTTCGCGCAACAAGAGTGGAAGCCGTTAAATCGGGCCCGGCCGTCGGGGGTTCGTCAGCAATGGCCATCGATGCGGCCATCGACCAGACGTAACAAGTCATCACAGCCCAACGGTACAACATGATGTTTCCTCAGTGAGCCTGGTAGAGCGCTCGATGTGTGCAGAGGTGGTGACGTGAACGGTCGCGAACGGCCGTCGCCAGGATTGTACCCGAGCCGCGACGTTTGCAAGAGAAAAACTTGAATCGGGGTATGAGTGGAGGCGGCAAACTCCGTGCGCCGTCTACACTGACCGAACCGAGCCGAAGAGCATTATGATAATCTGAAGCATAACCTGGGATCTCGAAGACCCGCCTAGCCTAGCTGTCGAGGCCCTTCAGGCGGCCGGTGCTGTCGCCGAGTTGGTCGATGCCGGAGTCCATGCGATCGAGCAGCGATAAGAACAGGTTGTTCAGCGGCGTGTCCTTCGGATACGACAGTTGACGACCGGCGTTGATGGTGCCGCCTCCGCGACCGGCCAACAGGATTGGCAGGTCATGATGATCGTGGCGGTTGCCGTCGGCGATCGCGCTGCCGTAGACGATCATAGATTGATCGAGCAGCGTTCCGTTGCCTTCGCGGATGCCGTCCAACTTTTCCAGGAACTTGGCGAAGTGGCCGACCAGGTATTTGTCGATCTTCTTCAGTTGGTCGATCCAGTCCTGCTTATTCTGATGATGCGACAAGTGATGATGCCCATCGTTAATGCCGATCATCGGATAGCTGCGATTGCTTCCTTCATTGGCCATCATGAAGGTGGCAACGCGAGTCGTGTCCGTCTGGAACGCCAGCGTCATCAGGTCGAACATCAACGTGATGTGTTCGTCCAATTGCTTGGGGACACCATTCGGCAGCTTCATCTCGGGAATCGTACGCTTCGAATCGTCTTCGCGTGAGCGTTCGATCCGTTGCTCGATCTCGCGGACGCTGGAGAAGTATTCGTCGATCTTACGTCGATCGGTCTGGCCGAGTTGTTGCTTCAGTCGTGAGGCGTCGTCGCTGACCAGATCGAGGATGCTTTTGCGGTACTCGTTTCGCTTGGCGAGACCCTTGGCCGCATCTCGATCATCAGCCGACCCGAACAGACGTTCGAAGACGAGCTTCGGATTGATCTCTTTGGCCATCGGGGTGGAAGCCGTTTTCCACGAGATGTTGTTGGAGTAGGCGCAGCTATAACCCGAATCGCACTGGCCGGCGTTGCGGCCCCCTTCGGTCCCGAGTTCGATCGATGGCAGTCGGGTCTGCGTGCCGATTTTTTCGGCGGCGACCTGGTCGACTGACTGACCGACCTTGATGTCGACGCCACCGGTTTTGACGGGGTGAGCTCCGGTGAGGAATGCGGCGGACGAGCGAGCGTGATCGCCCGGACCGTCACCTTTGGCTCGCGCGTTGTCTTGAGCCAGACCCTTGAGAACGCAGACTTTCTCTTTCACTTTCCCCAACGATTCGAGCGTTGGTGACAGTTCCCAGTTCCAGCCTTCACCCTTCGGTTCCCAGTCGGGAACGATGACGCCGTTGGGAACGAAGACGAAAGCCATTCGTTTCGGCGCGCTGATTGAACCCGCGGCATATCCGGTTCCGGGAATCATTGCTTCCAGAAGCGGCAACCCCAGGACGGCTCCCAATCCTTTGACAAACGTGCGTCGTTCAAGTTTGGGATGCCTGCTCATGACGAACCTTTGCAAAGTTGGCCGCAAACACGGGTCGGAAATTGCCGTGAGCGAATCAAATGATCCGCTCACGGCTAGCTTCCATTATATCGACATTTTCAATCTTGCGAATCTTGAGGTGCGGCTCCGCCTTCTTCGCCATCGAATTTACGACGATCCAGTCGTTTGAATCGTTGCTCGTTCAAAGCCTTCCGTTTTGGCTTCTTAGGACCGTCGAATTTCTTGGCACCGGAAAACTGGCCGCCTGAGAACTGACCCCCGCCTCCCCCGGTACTTCCGCCAGCGCCACCACCTTGGTTTTCAAAGTTGCCGCGTCGTGGAGGTCGGTATTCGCCTTGAGGGAACTGTTGTCCCTGGTTGTTGCCATAGGGAGGTCGGCGCGGTGGCGGATAGCCTTCTTGATTCCGATTGCCGCCCTGGTTCCCACCTTGAAACTGGTTGCCACCCTGGTTGTAGCTGCCACCTTGGTTGCTGCCCTGATTGTGACCGCCACCCTGGTAGCCACCTTCGTTGCGGCGTGGTGGTCGACTTTCTTGTTGTCCGCCCTGTTGAGGGTATCGGTTGTTTCCCTGTCCCTGTTGTGGATAGCGCGATCCACCCTGCTGTGGGAACCGTGGTGGCCGATCCTGGTCATTCCCTTGGGCGAATCGTTCTTTCAACGGCGGGCGGGCGGTGAATTCCTGACGCTTTTCCTGCACCGGTGCGGGCGCTGGAGTTGCGGCGGTCCCGGTCGGTTCGCTGAGCCAATCGGCGATCGCACCACGCAGGAAACGCCAATCTTCACCGATCTTACGGCCGGGCAGTCCCTGTTCTTTGACGAGGCGACGAATCTGGCCGTATTCAACTTTCAGATACGCAGCGGCATCTTCCAACGTCAGGACGTCCAGTTCGCTCATGACTTCGCCGAGGTCATCTTCGTCGAACAATTCGTCAATCATGGACCGGGCGGCTTCGAGTTCTTCATCATCTTCGAATTCGTCGGCGTCGACTTCCGCGAGTTCTTCATCACTGAACTCTTCGTCGAGGTTCTCTTCGAGATCCTCATCAGCTTCGATGTCGGCGACATGCATCTGAGCAGCCGGGTCCAGATGGTCTTCGGGCAATTCTTGATCGTTCATCATCTTTCCTTCGCACTGGGCGGCAGATCCGCCTCGTTCAAACGAGGCACTCGCCACCGACTTCACATCGAACCTCGGTCGGGCCAGCCTGTTGCCGCCCTATCTCCCACGCACGCCGAGGCACGTTGCGTTGGCAAAAATCAGTACCCGAATCCGGAACATCTCGCACAAGGAGGGCGACGGCCCGTCCGACAAGCTTCTACTTGGATTCTTCTCCACGTCGCATCCGAAACGGATCGCTCTTCGCGATTTCGGCGACAAGCACTGAAAATCGGAACTTCTGTTCCTTCAAAGTTTTCACAATCTTATCCGTCGCACAGCGATCATAGAACTCTAAACCGCGCCCCAAAGCATAAGTCAGCATCTTTTCTGACAGACATTCACCGAATTCGCATTCTTTCCCGCGTAGCACATGTGCCAATTCCAAGGGGCCATGAAAGCGACTTCCGCCGGGAAGTTCTCCCGTTGTATCCAAGGGTTTGCCATTGTCGAGGTCTCGCCAGCGGCCAATAGCATCGAAGTTCTCGATCCCGAAACCCAATTGATCCATCACCTTATGGCAAGAATTGCAGCTTGGATTCTGGCGATGCAACTCGAGTTGCTGCCGTAAGGTTAAGTCGGGTGAGGCTTTGGCAGTCTCGGCCAGTTCGGGAACGTTTGGGGGTGGCGGTGGTGGAGGTTTGTCCAGAATCACTTCCATTACCCATTTGCCACGTTTGACGGGGGACGTCCGGTCGGGGTTGGAAGTGAGCGTCAGAATGCTGGCCTGAGTGAGCAGACCGGCTCGATTTTTTCCTTCGAGGCTGACTCGCTGAAAGTCCCCTTTGACATCCGGCAACCCGTAATGACGGGCCAGACGTTCGTTCACATAGCTGTATTCGCCATCGAGGAAATCCAGGATTGAGCGATCTTCTCGCATGATCGCTTCAAAGAACCGGCGAGTTTCTTGCTTCATTTCGTCGCGAAGATCCGGGCCAAACTCGGGGAACTTCTCGGGATCGGGGGTCACTTCATTCAGGATACGCAGTTGCAGCCACTGTTCGGCGAAGTTGTCGACCAAAGCTTGCGACTTGGGATCCTTGAGCATTCGCCGAACCTGATCTTCCAGGACGGCATCGTGGTGCAGATCACCCTGAGCCGCCTGCGCGAGGAGTTGCTCGTCAGGCATGCTGCTCCAGAGGAAGTAAGAGAGTCGCGAGGCGAGTTCGTAGTCGTTCAACGCATGCTTGTCTTCTGGATCATCCGGCTTTTTGTCGGTCTCGATGCGGTAGAGGAAGTGTGGCGACACCAGGACGGCGGTGACAGCCACCCGCATTCCGAACGGAAACGGTTCTCCGTTTTTGACGGCTTGCTCGACGAAGCCGACGTAACGTTCGACTTCGGCCTCGGTCACCGGGCGGCGAAATGCACGACGAACGAACGGCTGCAGATTTTCTCGAGCAGCCTGAGCCACCGTCTTTTCGGTAGCGGGGATGACTGCCACCAGTTGCCGGTGGGACGCGGGGAGTTCAGCTGGTTCCAGATCCAACGGCCCGATAATTTCGACATCGCGGACGATCAGATTGCGATCGCGTCTGGACTTGTCTTTTGCTTTCTCGTCGTAAAAGTCATTGAGAAATGCGACCGCCAGCTTGTGATGCCCTTTGGATGCTTTGAAGCGAAATTCGCATGTTTCCGGGCTGGCATCTTTCGCGCTAACATCAAACGTATGAAACGCCTTGCCATCCAGTCGGTATTCCATCTTGGCGTGTTCGTCCCCGGCCGGGGTTTCCGCCGCTTTAGTCCGCAACAGGTATTCACCTGTCAGAGGGAACTCCATTTCGGCCGTGACATCTCCGAGCGAAACCAGGATGGTGGCATCTTCTCCATGCGGGTGGACGGCTTTACTCTGTTTCAACTGGTTGCGCGCGAACTCACGCACGACGGGCTTGTTGGGATCGACAACGATGATCGCTTCGGCGGCGATCTTTTCGGCGGCATCCAGGTACTTTTCCATCAGCAGCGTCGGCAGGGACAACACGTCGCCAATGTTGTCGAAACCATAGCCGACATCGTCCGAAGGAAAATCATCGGCGGGGCGAACAGCGACTCCCAGCAGGTCTCGAATGGTGTTGTTGTATTCCGATCGGTTGAGTCGCCGGATCGTCACGCGGCCGGGATCCGAGACCTTCGTGCAATCGATACGAAACAAGGCCGCTTCGAGGTACTCTATGAGCTGCGCCTTTTCTGCCGCGGTCGGCTGGGGACTATCCGCCGGGGGCATATTTCCGTTCGAGATCATCTCGAACGATCGCTCCCACGTTTTGCGATCCTTCAGCATCGCCGCTTCGTCTTGATACTTCGCGAACGAGATCCCTGCTTCGGCGTCATCACCGCTGTGGCACTGGCCGCAGTACTTCGTGACGACGGGCGCGACGGCTTGCGCATACGTCGGTTTCGGTGGCCCAGACTCGGCCGCCTGGGTATGTCGTTTCGTGGAAGTCATCAGAAACAGTAGTAGCAACACGACCGTGGTGGCTGCGGCCGACAGACCCGCCCCGACCAGGAATGAAGAGCGATCAATGCGTTGCCACCAACTCGTTTTCCGCTCCGGCGGTCGATTCGATTTGGCTCGCTCACCCCAGGACAAACTGTCGCCACGCTTTGATTTAGGGGTCGGCAGTTCCTCGTTGTCGATCTCGGTCGCTTCCAAAGCGGGCACAGTATAAGTGTGCTGGCAATCTCGATTTGGACATTTCCCGCGTCGACCAGCAAACTTCGCGTCGACCCGAAAGGCCTGGCCGCAGGCAGCGCAGGTCACGGGAATATGCATGGCAACACCTTCGAGCAGCGACAAGGACGGAGGGATTTACCGGGGTGGGAGTGAAGCATGAAAGTATAACTGGCCAAAAGACCCAAAGTCCACGAGCAGTATTTTGCGAATGGTCCATCCCGTGATCGAGCGAGCTGGAGGCAGTGGATTCGAGAGGAGCAGAGAAGAGTTTTAGCCACGGATGAGACACCGATTGAACACGGATGAAGAGTGAATCGTAGGTGGCAACAATTCGACGGGAAAGAATCCCGCTGAAGAGCCGTTGCTCAAGGACTGCGCGCACACGCAAAACATATAAGGGCACTGAAGATAAGGCGTGTGGCAATGAAGCTGCCATCGCAGTGACAGATGCATTCTTGAGTCGAAATGGGACCGCGCTTCGTTTCGTCAAAAAAGCTGATCGCGCCGTCGCTACAATTGTTAAGATCTGCCTCATCCCACGCGTCGCAGTTGCCGATAGAAACTCTTGTCTTACCTGCCAACCACCTTCAACGGCCTTGCGGCTGGCTCCGTTTTGTCGCGGTTCAGACCCGACGGAATGATGTTGCAGTCGGTTGTTCGTGGGCAAGACGATGGGGCGATCGGACAACCCCTCGTCCACTTCAGTGTGGACGAGGGGTGCGCCGATCTACGCCACCAGAATCAGCGTCAGCAACAGCGTCGCTGTCCCGAGGAGCATCGTCGCGACGTAAAAATCGATTCGCGACACCTGCAGTCCTTCGATTCGGAATCCAATCCAAGCCGTTCCCTGGACAAGCAACCGTCGCCACGCTCGATCAATCGCAATCGCATCCACAGATCGAGCGAAGAACCGGCTGATCGAGTGCCAGGGAGTGCGGAAGACCGATTGAAACAACGGATCCACATACATTCGCTCTCGTCTCAGGCGAGCAAGCGATTCCCAAGCACTCGCTGATACTGGAAACGCGGTCTGGCCGGTTCGCCAGCCGATCACGAAGCCGATCAGAACCAAGACCTGTCCGATCCCCCACCGCATCCATTCGTCGGAGCTCATCGGCGTGGTGACGATCTGCCATGACCAGAAACCAATAGCGGCGGCAAGGAGCAGGATGCTCACGAATCCCAAGGCGGGGCCTCGCAGCGACGGCACCATCGGCACTCGAAGACCGCAAGTATCTTCCAAGGGACGCGATCTGGCCAATCCTCCCGCGACTGCGAATGCGGACAGTCCTTGAGCGATCCACAGGCCGTACACCCACTCCCAATGCTCGGCCATCGCGCTTGATGGATCGGTCGCATCGGCAGCGTCATCGTTACTTGCTGCCTCCAGCGACCTCACCTGCATGGGCTGTGTGTTGAGTTCAATCAGTGAGTGTTGCATCCAACCAAACGGGAGTAGCCCCGCGATCGCCAACGAGCCGCACCAGGCCGCCACCGATGATGTCCGTTGAACAGCTTGATCGAGACGTGGCGATCCAAACAGCAGAAAGGCTGCCATCGAGATAATGCACAGGTGGCCGATGCACAACGCGACAGCCGGTGGCTGTCCACTGCCGAGTGCGACCAAGACCACGCCCATTTGAGACGTGACAAGATAGGTCAGCCTGCGATGTTGTTCGAGTTGTCCACCGGCGACAAATGCTCCGAGAATGGCACCGAGCGTGCCGAAGCCCCCCAGTAACGTTAGTGACGTTTCAGAAGCCGCCAGTAAAGGCTGACATTTCAGTAGCACCCAGATTCCCGCAGGCACATATCCCACAGCATAGATGAGGATGCACGAGGGACTCTCCCACGTCGAAGACTGATAGTGCCAGCCAAACCAGGGAAACAGCCCGCAACGGCAGAGCGAGCTGATCACGATCAGGCTGCCGATGAGTCCGATCATGGCGGGGTTGTCCGTTGCCAACCGACGAAGGCCCTCGTTTGACAGCACTTCAGTGAACGAACTCGAACCCTCCACGACGCCGATCAACACCACGGCCCAGAAGAGGAGTAAGTCACTCATCAAGCCGACCACTAAGGCACGATGCATCCCTTGTGTCGTGGATGCAGACGATGATCGACTTGTCAGCAACAGCGTCCCCGCCGACAACATCAACCAGCACGCGAGCATGTGAACCAAGGTTGTCGCCATCACCAGGCCACTCGCCGAAGCAACGACGATCGCCGCCGCAATCTTGAAGCGAACCGCCGTCGCTGACTGTGATCTGTCGCCGCAGAACGTTGCCGTCAACCACGCCAGTGTTGTCATTATGGCAAGCCAGATGACTGCGTACTTGTCGACGTGCCATCCCCAATTGATCTGCTGAGGTCGCACTCCCGCCGTCACGAGCCAAGGTCCCAGTTCTGCACCAACGATGGGAAGACCAGTGACCTGCATGATCACGAAGAGGCTTATCGCACCGACACAGCCGCTCGCCAAACCGCCAGTTGCGGAAAGCGAGGCTGCTCGTTCTGATCGACTATTGAACAGCAGCAATAACAGTCCGATGACGGCTCCCAGCAAGGGGAGCGCTACCGGTGCGACGATCAGCCACTGAGTGAAAATGGTCATTCGAGGGCCTGCGATCCATCAGCAGAAGCTGTCCCTTCTGGTAAGGACTTCTTTGCGATGGGGATCATCCAGATGCCCCACAGGCAAAACACCAATAGCAATGCTGCGGCCGCGAGATCGAATTCATCGCTGAAAAGGTAGCCGCCACCAGTCACAAACATGATCGCAACCCCCTGCACCAGCACGCCCATCGCCAGGACGCGATCGCGAACCGAACGCCCGGCGACGACGGCCATTCCGCCGATCGTGATCAGCAGGCAGCCGAGCAAGAGGCCGCGATTCCAATCGATATGATCCATAATGGTTGGTGCCTCAAGTCACGTGGCTTGTTCCGTTGCTGGCTGATCACCGTCTTGAATACGGCGTTCCAGGCTTGCTGAAGCTGAATCTTCACCATCCGAAGTCGAACGCTTTGCCACTGCCGCGGAAAAAGAGATGAAGGCCAGTACCGACAACAGGATGACGATATCCGGGCGTTTGCCAAATGCCGTCAACGTAGCCAATCCTGAATGTTGGTCAGCGGCAGGGATGTTGAGCAGACTTCGAATTCGCGCCGACTGAGGCAATGCAGACAGCCGCCGTGTGGGAGTGGCTCGTGATGATTCGGCACGCAGCGCGTAGTGAATCGTCCCGATCAACAGCACCGAGACAACCAGCCCTGTCGCACCACTCAACCAAATCGCTGCGCCGGCTTTGTCCTCCAGCTTCGAGAAGAGCTGCGGCCAAAGGTCTTCCGTTCGCAGTGGTCTGCCGGACCAGTATTCCTTGACCAGGTAGATGACGCAGGCAAACCCCAGCAGCGCTAACAACGACGCGGTGCCAGTCAACTTTTCGGCGGCGCAAATGATCGCATTCATGATGGACATCAGGCCGAACCAAACGGCTTGGCCACGAGGATGGGGTCGGCCAACCAGCAGGACGGCCGCGATGACGGACAGGACTGCTTGTCCGATGAACAAGTAGTCCTGAGTACTCCACGATCGCCAGGTCGCCACCCCGCGCGGATCACCGCCGATCGTGAAGGCCAGGAACGCGAGGTAAATCAGCGCCAGCAACATCGCTCCAGACCGAACTTGCGGTTTGAAGCGGGCTGATTGCCAAACGGCCAATCCGACGACGCAGACTCCCAGCAGCACGACGAGCCACCAGGGTCTGTGCGAGTCATCCATGAATCACCGGGCTCAACTGAAGTTATCGCTTTTCAGCGTTTGGAATCACGCGTTTGGCAACATCGATCTCAACATTGCCGAAGGCTTGCTCGTGACGCTGCAAGAAACCGCCGAGCATCAACCACAGTCGCTTGGCAGTGAAGTAGTTCATCACCATCCGCTGCGACACTTTAACCGGGGCCGGTTTCGCTCCAAACGGTTGAGGATTCAAACCGAAATCCAGCACCAACTCTTCAGGCAGACCGGCAACTCGCACGAAATTCGCATACAGCGGCTCCAAGCTTTCGGGCTCGATCACTTGCTGTTGCTGAGCCACCAGGTCTTGCGGAGATTGTTCCGTCATGACGCGATCCTGATTTGAAGTTCATCGTGAAGAGGGGATTCAGACAGCATCATGGTCGCTGTAGAGACATGCTGTCAACGAACGTCCGAGGCCGCCTGAAGGGAGGGGGATCGCGATATTTGGGGCTCTTTGGATGACTTTGTGTCGATGAAGTACGCCCATCAAAGGCGACACAGAGGACTCGCAGAACGGTGAATTGGGATTTTTCAGTCGGTGTCTGAGCCGTGGTCGATCCCTCTCAATTCGGCTATACTGCAAGGCCAGATTGAAACGAGCAGTCGTCGCGGCTGCGTCGATCATTTTTGTCCTATAAGCAGAGGCAGCAGGTTTTATGAGTGCAACCGTCGGTCAAGTCGCCCCGGATTTTTCTGTTCAAGCTTATGATCGCACCAAGGACGGGACCGATCAACAATTCAGTCAGGTCAAGCTCTCCGACTTCAAGGGCAAGTGGGTCTGCCTGTACTTCTACCCATTGGACTTCACTTTCGTCTGCCCGACCGAGATCGTGGCTTTCGACGACGCCGTCGGCGAATTTAACAGCCGCAATTGCGTCTTGCTGACCGCCAGTACAGACAGCGTCTACTCGCACAAAGGCTGGTGCGATAGCCATCCTGACCTGGCCAAGCTCAAGCATCTGATGCTGGCCGACACCAATCACAAGCTGTCTTGTGACTATGGTGTGCTGATTGAAGAGCAGGGAATCGCCTATCGCGGCATCTTCCTGATCTCTCCGGAAGGAATCGTCCGCTACCTGGCCATTCACGATCTACCAGTCGGACGCAACGTCGAAGAAGCTCTGCGAGTCTTGGACGCTCTGCAAACGGACAAACTGGTCCCCTGCAACTGGAAGAAGGGCGGCAAGACGCTGAACTGATTTCGGATCAGTAGCGCCAAAGAAAATAACGGCCCTCGCTCCAATCACGGAACGAGGGCTATTTTTATCGGTGATCGATCGTGCCGAGATCGACAACGAACGAAACTTCACGACGCAATGGGCAACAACGTTTCGCGTTGCACCCGCAATCCATCAAAATACAGACGCAAATCGACTATCAATTCCTGGGCCAGGGCTTCGTAAGGAGCCCGATGAGCAATTCGATCGCGCAGCCGTTGAAGACGCTCAAAAGGAAGCGGCAGTTCCGACGGATTGGAGGCTCCTGCCACCCAGTCGGCGTCGCGCGGGATGACCGGCAGATAAACCAGCGACCGGCGAGGGCGAGAAACCAGCAACATATCGAGTGTTGCCAGTAACCAGCGGTCGCGTTCGCGTCCAGGTTCATCGTTCAATAGTTCGCGCAGATCACCCAGGACCAGGTGTTCAAACTCCAGTCGAGGAGAGGCGGCGCGTGAATTTGTGGGGGCGGTCGCAATCATCGGGTTCGCCATTGAGATGCCGCGAAGGCAGACAAGGGGGTGGGCAATTGTGATGGCGGGCGAGCTGAACATGGTGAAACGCAACCTGCGTGCCAGAAAGACAAGAAGTCGATAGTGGATAACCACGACGGTCATCAATTGTTAAATTCGTCTGTACTTCTGACCGAATTGACGAGTTGGCACTGTTTCAAAATTACCCGTAGAGTAGACGTAATGCCGACCGCGCGTTCCTTTTCAGGCAGTGCTGCGAGATTGTCCGGCAACCCTTTACTGAGCAGGCGCTTCCGAAGATCCATTGTGGTTTGCCGAAGTTGGAGTACCGATCCGAAATTCGTCTTGCAGCAAAATCCGGCCTGAATTAGAAGTCCAGCTCTCCCCTAATTTATAGACGACTTCTAATCCACGGCTGCGCGATGCCCCTGGCACCGTTTTTAGCCATAAGGTGACTGCTGATGTTCAACCCACGTCACGCGGCTGTAGTTTTGCTGGCGGTCACGCTCGCCTGTGGCTGCACAACAGCTCGTCAGTCGAATACCGCTCGAACGGCTCGCGAGCAATTGTTGATTTCGAACGCCGTCGATCAAGCTTTGGCGAAAGTTGATTTCGCCGCCTTCCAGGGGCAAAAAGTCCTCGTCGAAGAGAAGTACCTGGACTGTAGCGACAAGGGCTACGTGGTCGGCTCCATCCGGCACCGACTGATGATCAATGGTGCTTCCATTGCTGCCAAACCCGAAGAAGCCGATGTCGTGATGGAACTGCGAAGCGGCGGTGTGGGCACTGATGACGCTGATTCCTACATCGGGATTCCGCAGATCGTTCTGCCCGGCATGCTGACGTTGCCTGAAGTGAAACTGGTGACGCGGACAAGGCAGTCGGCTCTCGCCAAGATCGGGATGGTCGCTTACGACGCCAAGTCCCATCAGCTATTAGGAGCGGGCGGCGTGTCATCCTCGCAGTCTGATGACAACAACCTATTCGTCATGGGAGTTGGGCCGTTCCAATCAGGATCCGCTCGCCGAGAGCTCAAAGAAACAACCACTCCTTTGCCGAATCAGCCAATCCAACCGTTGCCAACGACTGTCGCTTTCAACGCCGCTTACGAATCCGCCCCAGATCGGCCTGAACGTTTGCAGCTTACGGGTGATAAGTCGGAAGAGAAGTGATCAGTCTCTGATATGAGTTACTTCTTGACGGTCAGCCAGATCGCTGAGGATTCCGTCTGGAACGCCTTCAGAGTGACTGTTGCGACCTTCACGTTAGACGATTCTGCCAGTCGACCGATAATCTGGATCGGCCCGGAAAACGTCGCCTGCCCATCCGACTTCAGAATCAGCTTCACAGTCTTGGAACTGTCTCCTTTGGACGCCGATGTCACGGGTTCGGCCGACACGCCGTCGGGCATACCAGTTGCCCGGATGGCGATTTCCTGCTCAAAACCCGACCGCGTAATCGTGATGGGGATTTCCAACGGTTTCCCGCCACTCAAAACGAACGCATCGGCGGCGACTGACAACGTAAAGTCGGGCTGAGTCTCAGTGATCGAGAGCAGATACGCATAGCGTTCGCCACCATGAGAGAACCGATCGAAAACCGTCACGCGGAATTCGCCGTCGGCGGGTAACGTATACTCCACGTCGGGATCGATGGACTGCTTCCCGTCGTCATCGGCTTCTTTCAAGACTTTACCAGCCGTATCGTAGATGCGCAGGACGGGATCCAATGGCGATCCCCATTCGCGAGCACTCACCTCGAACCGCAACCGTTGTCCCTTCTTGGCCTGAAACTGATAGGCATCAATATCGCGAGCCTGTGAAATCTCGCCGCTGACAACGCCGGGCACGGTGATCGGCGAAGCCTGCGCCAGATCGTTCGGTTCACGCTCAACGATCGTGGCATCCGGAGAGACGATGATCGAAACGGGCAGGCGATGGCTCAATCCGTCAACTGGCCATTCAAATCGCCGACCAATCGCCGACACTGGTGCTGTGACATCGAATTCGCTCGGTGCGAGATTCCAGCCGCGCAATTGAAGTCGTTGCGTCTGACCGCCCTGAATGGCGAGCGGCAACACGTGGTCGACAAACGAACCTCCAGTGACCAACAGGCGATAGACACAGGCCGGACTGCCAAACAATCGAATACTGCTGTCGGGCGTTGCGGGAAAAGCCCATGTCCGCAGCATATAGATCCCATCCTGAGGGGCCATGAAATTCAGTTGTGGGTCAAATCCCTGGTCATCTTCGTTCTGCTCCAACACAAAACCTTCCGGTCCCAGGATCTGCAGGACAGCATCCTGAGGCGATCCCAACGTTCGATTCGCCATCAGCGAAGCGACAATGATCTGCCCCTTCTTCAGCGACACCGCGAAGCAATCGGCATCTCCGTTCTTGCCGTGCCGACCATTCACAACCACCGGCAAATCGGGCAACGGCGGGGCCTTCGCGACTTCATCATTCGGTTCCGCTTCGTCGATCTCTGGATGCGTGCCAATGACAAATGGCCGCAGGCCTGACGCTCCCTCGTCGTTATAGAAGCGCAGCCAACACACACCAGGTTCGGCCCACAAGGCCACACCAATCGTGATCGGACCAGGCTTCTCGGGGAATGAGACAGTCACCCCAGGGCGCGAGCACCAGACTCGATTCACCCCGTCGCCGAGCTTTCCCAGGATGGTCACGCTGGTGGAAGAGCCCTGCTGACAGCCCGCGGGAAACAGTGATGTCACATCCGGCGGCGCGGCTTGAGCGACCAGGCAGTGCCACACGATCAAACCGAGACTCGCGATGATTGGCTTTGCGGTCACCAGTAACTCCAAACAGCAATCATTCGAGGTAGGGAAATTGATCAGTTACAACGGGGCGGCTTGCTCCACGGCCAATGCGGAGGAGCCAACAGGAACGATCCCACGACCAGAGTTCCAAACACCGTATAGATCACCGTAAAGACCCAGGGCTGGGCTTCATAGAAGAGCAGATCGTGGACAAGGTTGGCAAGGAAGGCTCCCTGATACGCTTGTTGACCCGCCAGTGATCGCAGTTTCCGCTCCCAGGTTGTCAGCGGGCAGGTGATACCGGCCCACGCTTCAGCAACAACGACGATAATCATCCCCAAGTGGCAACTTCGCAACCAGAAGTTGCGAATCCAGCGCTGCCGAAGCAAGATCCCGATCCAGATGGCCGGCAGCCCGAGGACCACAACCAGGACATACAGCAGGTGGACAATCACCACGAAATCGGCGGTCAGGCGGTACATGAGCGTCATGCACCATCAGACCCCGTTGCTCGCTGGTTATTCCCACGTCCGTTGGTGTTTCTCAGAACTGCAGTGCCTCGGCCCTGAAAGCCCGCACCGAAAGCGATTGAAGGGACGTGTTACAACCGTGGATTGCCCGGCTTGTTCGGGGCGTCCCAGCCATTGGCCCCTTTCACTTTGACCCGACGCGAATAGACGCGATCGCCACAGGTGCAGACCAGCAGATCAAAGTCGGGTCCGCCGAAGGTCAGGTTCGAAACCTTGCCATTCGGAGTCGGGATGATGCAGTTGACTCGGCCGGGCTGATCGCAAACCTGAAGTCCCATGCGAGTCGCCACCCAGACACGGCCGTCGCGATCGGTGCGAACTCCATCGGCCCCTGAATCGTCAGCCGTATCGGGCGCATGCAGATGAAAATACTTCTGTTTGTGAGCCAGCGATCCGTCAGCTTGAATCTGATAGCTGTAGACCCAGTGGCTGCGGCTATCGGCGACGTACAACAATGTCTGATCGGGCGAACAGCACAGCCCATTCGCGAACTTCAGACCCGAATCGACGACTTTCTTCTCACCCTTGGATGAGACATACCAGACCTTGCTGTCCGGCGCGACGAATGGGGCCGTTGCGAATAGACTGCCGTCGTGACGAACGACCAGGTCATTTCCTTTAAATCCGTCGGCAAAGACAGTCGACTTTCCTGCATCATCCCAAGCCAACACTTGCTCCGTTGCCCCGGCATTGGCGTACAGTCGGCCGTCAGGACCGAATGCCTGTCCGTCACCTCGCTGCGAATCGGCCAGGAACTCGGTCACTTTGCCATCCAGCCCCAGCTTGAAAGTCTTGCTGGCACCGACATCATTATAGAAGACTTCACCTTTGGCATTGACCGACGGACCTTCGGTGAACTTGTAGCCTTCACCGACCAGCTTCCACTCTTCGCCGGGAATCAGAATCTCCTGTATCTGTGGCGACCCCTTGCCGATTGCAATCTGTTGCGGCCAATCCTTCCACAGCCAACGCATCGCGTCGGGGAAGAGTTCCGTCGCGTGATTGCCATTGTGCCCGCCATCGCCCCAGTTGTGGGTCACTTCATAACCAGCGAAGACCAGTGACCGCTCCATCGCCTGATTCGCCATCCACCAGTCGCCGCCATAAATGTTCAGATCTTTGCTGCCATCTTCCAAGTAAACTCGCAGTGGCTTGGGTTCGTACTTGCGAATCAAGGTCGAGTAGTTCTGGCCACCACGCAGCCCAACATAAGTGCCGATCGCGCTGAAGACACGACGGAATGCGTCGGGTCGCTCCC
The DNA here is from genome assembly GCA_903840265.1 of uncultured Schlesneria sp. GTDB lineage: Bacteria > Planctomycetota > Planctomycetia > Planctomycetales > Planctomycetaceae > Schlesneria. Next base: position 178,250 of record CAIMFH010000147.1, read on the forward strand.
AAGCGGCGGTGAAGGCACAGATGGCTCCGCTGCTCGCCCCGCCAATCGCGCGATCATTGCCATCTTTCGAAAGCTTGATCGCTCGCCCATCGGCCGTGGATTTCGTTTCGACGGCCGGCAGCAGTTCGTCCAGTACAAACCGCGCGTAGCCATCTCCCAAGCCGTCATATTCGAAGCTGCGATTAAATCGCGGCAGCGCTTCATTCGAAGTCGCCTTCACCACGCCCGGAGTGACAAACACGCCAATCGTGATCGGCATCTCCCCTTTATGGATCAATTGATCGAAGACAGCGGGAGCGTTGTATTGCACGCCATCCTGATTCACGTAGACACAGGCCGGCTTGGCAGGGTCGTATTGCTTCGGAACATAAACGGACACGTCGCGAGTCGTGCCGGGAAAGATCTTGCTCTCGGCAAAAGGGAACTTGATCAGTTCTCCCTGCGGGATTGTGTCGTCTGCCGCACGAGAGTTGTGAGACGAAACGGCGACGACAACCGCCGCAAACCACACCGCCAAACGCATTGAACAAAGTTGCACAGCTTCGGTCCTTCCAGGTGCGAGCAGTCAAAATACGGGTTGAGCCGGCCATGATAGCCACAAGAAATGACAAACCAAGCGAGAGCTGGGAGTTCTTTGATGCGAACGCGGCATCAGAACGTGTACCAACCACGCTACAACCCGAAGACCGTAAGGTCACTTTTTAGCCACTCGTCTTCGCCAGTTCCGTGAACCGTTGCATCTTTGGTCCCGCGTGGTAAACTCTGCTCCGTCGTAGAGTGTCGTGAAAAGCGGCTGGCGGTAGGGATTTTGTCAGAACGCATTTGCCAGCAAGTAGTTGAGGTTAGGACCTGAGATGTCAATCACGAAAGAACGTAAGACAGAGTTGATTCAAGAGTATCGACGCGGAGACGTCGATACGGGTTCTCCTGAAGTTCAGATTGCGGTGTTGTCGTCGCGCATTGCCCAATTGACCGAACATCTAAAAGGTCATGTGAAGGATCATGCAGGACGCCGCGGTTTGCTGATGCTGGTAAGCAAGCGTCGCAAGCTGTTGAACTATCTCGACAACCATGCCAAGAGCCGGTATACAGAAGTTATCGGCCGACTCGGACTGCGTAAGTAATTGCAGCCCAAACTGTTGTGGCGACAGGCGTCTGGTCTGTTGCCTGAGCGGGTCAGTGCGGTCATCAGTCGTTAGCCTGACCCAATCGAACTCGGTTGCCAACGCACATCTGCGGGCAACCCTCAATCCATTCTTTGTAGGAAATCAATAGTGAAAGTAGTCGTCGAAAGAGAATTTGCTGGTCGAACATTAAGCCTGACCAGTGGTGAAATGGCAAAGCAGGCCGCCGGTGCGGTCCTTGTTCGTTTTGGTGATACCGTTGTTTTTGTCGCTGCTCAAAATGGTCCATCGCGACCGGGAACTGACTTTTTCCCTTTGACATGCGACTACCGTGAACGTTCCGCCGCAGCTGGTAAGTTCCCCGGTGGCTTCATTAAGCGCGAAGGTCGGCCAACTACCAAGGAAATCCTGACCAGTCGCCTGACTGACCGACCCATCCGACCCCTCTTCCCCGGAGGATACATCGAGGAAGTCCAGGTGATGTCGAATGTCCTCTCGGTCGACACCGAGAATGATCCAGACGTACTGTCGATTATCGGGGCGAGTGCAGCACTAAGCATCGCCCCGGTTCCATTTCAGGGCCCGATCGCCGCAGTGCGAGTGGGCTTGCTGGAAGAAGAATTCGTGCTGATGCCAACGCGTCAGCAGATGGCAACCAGCCGCCTGGACCTGATCGTCGCCGGTAGCCACGATTCGGTGCTGATGATCGAAGGCTTCGGCCATCAGCTTCCCGAAGACCAGATGGCCGATGCGATCATGTTCGCTCAACGAGCCATTACCGAACTCTGCCAGATGCAGACCGAATTCATCCAGAAGCTGGGCAAGGTAAAGACGGCGTTGCCACCGGCCGCTGTGAACCCTTTCGACGCCGCTCTGCGTGAGAAGGCTTACCAGCGGATGGAAGACGCCAAGGTTGGCGGAGTGAAGGCTGACCGCCGCGGTGCTCGTAGCGATCTGAAAGCCGCGTTGATCGAAGAGTTCTTCCCCAATGCTGCCGTAGCGACCGCTGACGGCTGGACCCGTGAACAATTCTCAACGGCCTTCTACGCTTTGGAATCACGCGTCGTTCGCGATCTGATCCTGAATAAGAAGCAACGCCTGGACGGCCGCAAGCCAGACGATCTGCGAGCAGTCTCTTGCGAAGTCGGCATGCTGCCACGCGTCCACGGCTCGGCCTTGTTTACCCGGGGCGAAACACAGTCGCTGGCAACCGTGACTCTCGGTACCGCTCGAGATACTCAACGAGTTGACGGGCTGTTCGATGAAGTCCAGAAGCGATTCATGCTGGACTACAACTTCCCGTCCTATTCGGTCGGTGAATGTCGTCCAATCCGTGGTCCCGGCCGTCGTGAAATTGGTCACGGAGCTTTGGCCGAGCGTTCGGTACAGTCCGTCATTCCAGCCGAAGAAAAGTTCCCGTACACGATTCGTGTCATCTCCGACATCATGGAATCGAACGGCAGCAGCTCGATGGCTTCGGTTTGCAGCGCGACGCTGTCACTGATGGACGCCGGTGTGCCAATCACTCAGCCCGTCGCAGGGATCTCAATCGGCCTCGTGAAGGAGCAGGATCGGTATGAACTGCTGACCGACATCATGGGCGACGAAGATCACTTCGGCGACATGGACTTCAAGGTCGCGGGAACTCAAAAGGGTGTGACTGGTATTCAGTTGGACCTGAAGATCGCCGGCATTAACGAAGAGATCATTCGCAAGACGCTCGAGCAGGCTCGCAAGGCCCGTATTGAACTGCTGAAGACGATGCTGACCGGCATTCGTCGTCCGCGATCCGAGATCTCCGTCAACGCCCCGCGTTTGCTGCGTACGAAGATCGACCCTGCCAAGATTGGTCTGTTGATCGGTCCCGGCGGCAAGACGATCCGAGCGATCCAGGAAGAAACGGGCGCAACGATCGATATCACCGACGACGGGACCGTGATGATTTCGTGCGGCAAGAGCGAAGGTGCCGAAGACGCACTCGCTCGCGTCGAAGCGATGACCGAAGAGATCAAAGTCGGTCGCGTTTACAACGGAACGGTCAGTTCGATCAAGGATTTCGGGGCCTTCATCGAAATCGCTCCTGGCAAGGACGGCCTGTGCCACGTCAGCGAACTCGACACCGGCTTCGTCAAGAACGTCGGAGACATCTGTAAAGTCGGCGACAAGATCCAAGTGAAGGTGATCGCCATCGACGAACAGAATCGCGTCAAGCTGTCACGCAAAGCCATTCTGGTTGAGCAGGCCTCTCCAGAAGGCGATGCTCCAGCCGCTGACGACGAGTAATTCGCAACGTCTTAGGACAGATTTGAAGTGACCAGCCCGGCATCATCGATGCCGGGCTGTTTTTGCGAACGGTCGGTTTCGAATCGGAAGCGTTATGACCGACGAATCCGCTACAGAACTCAATAACCTCGCTAACGATCATGAGCGATTGCGCACGCAGTACGCCGAGATCGCCACGCTGGCGGGGGGGCTGGCCCACGAAATTCGCAACCCTCTGTCCACGATCGGGCTGAATCTCGATCTACTTTCGGAAGAGCTGGGGGAATGCGATTCACAGCGAGATCGCCGGATTCTCAATAAACTCACTGTGGTAAAGCGGCAGTGCCAGCAACTCGATCGGATCCTCGACGACTTTCTGCAGTTCGCGCGGGTGGGGACCCTGACCCTGAAACCGGCCGATCTGAATCAAACAGTCCTGGAGTTCATCGAGTTTTATGCTCCGCAAGCGGCCGAGCAAGGGATCGATATCAGCCCGCATCTAGCCGCGAATTTGCCGCCGGTCAAACTGGATGTCAATTTGTGGCGACAAGTCGTGATGAACCTGTCGCGCAACGCGCAACAGGCGATGCCGCAAGGCGGAGTCCTGGAACTACAGACGTATCAGCGCGACGATCAGGTCGTGCTGGAAATCATTGATAACGGCAAAGGGATGAGCTCCGAGACGCAGGCGCGGATGTTCGACGCCTTCTACTCGACGAAGAAGGGAGGCAGCGGCTTAGGGCTGCCGACCGTCCGCAAGATTGTCGAAGCTCATCACGGTACGATTTCCTGTGAAAGCGAAGTCGGTCGCGGAACGCGGTTCAGCATCGCCCTTCCCATTTGCAATTGAGTTCCGGCCGCATGCCAGCGGCTACTCGGTTCCTTCCCATCTTCCAGCCCTATCTGCATGGGTCCGCGTGCTGCCGCAGGGCGGCTCATCTGAGAGTTGGGTCGGATCTCGTCCCCATCCCGCATCGCAACTAGTCGCGAATTTCGTGGCTGATCTTGATCCAGTGGACTGCATCGAATCACTGGCTAAACATCTGTGTCCAGCAGCCGAAATCTGCCGGTAAATTCAGAACAGGTCGACTTTTTACCCCGGTCGGCAGCACTTTCCTCAATTGCCCAAAAGTTTTGCGTCGACGAGCCGCTGTTTCCGGCAATGGCGACCTGGCCGGATTTTCCCGCGAAGCTGTTGACCTCACCGCCAGAATTCCCCGTCGAACTGAAGAGCAGGAACCGAGCGGTAAATAAATGCGTGCTAGAGTTGAGTCGACGCGGCGTCTGCGCTTGATTCGACCGCGAGGTTTTTTGAGTTCAGGTGATACGGATCCGTCGCGAAAAACAATTTAGTCGCATTCGGGCCTTGAGGGGGGTTAACGAAAATGGGGTTCTTGAAACGCTTCTTCAAGAACACGTATCGCGACGGCGAATCAAAACATGGTGGCAGCAGCTTCGAGAACTTGGACGAAGAACAGCTCGAAACCCATCTGAAGATCGCCCGATACGGTTCGTTTACTTTGACGGATGCCGTCCGTCCTTCGTACGACTTGCAAGTCGTTCCGCAGGCGGGATACCGGCATGATTCGTATCATGATCGCGAAACGGGGATCAAGATCCCGGTGATCATGGCTTCGGCCAGCCGCGAAGTTCTCACGGATCTGTTTTTTGAACTGCTGAATCCGCTGGGAAATCAGGTCGACATCGTGCTGGAAACCAGCCACGAACGACGGGGCGGTCACGAGGATCTGTATCGCGAAGATATCGACATGCCCGTGCTGAAAAGCATGCTGTATGACTTCGAAGATCTATTGATGAATGACGGCTGCAGCGGCTTGGCGGTATTGAATCCGAATGTGCCGCTGGAAGTGCAGTTCGACGAGCATAAGCTGCTGATCATGTACGGTCACGAATTGGTTGATTTCGAAGACATCCTCGACGACTTCGGTTTGCCTTGTCGCGAGGATCTCAAGTTCATTACCGAAGCCGAGCATGTCCATTCTTCGACCGAAGAGTTTGCTCGAACCTTCGAACAGATGAAATATCGCCTTGGCATCGACGAAGACTAACGATCTCGTCGACGCCGGTTGTTCACTGGCGAGTGGCTCTAGGTTGAGCCGCTCGCGTTTTCCTTCCGCACGACGGCGCAACCCCCGCGCCGAGTCTGGAGACCGACGTGCGCCTGTTCCTTGCCGCCCTGACAGTCGGTGCCGCTGGCATCGCCTACGCCTACACACAGCAGACACCAGCCCCCGCTGCGGAATCGCAGGCGAAGGTAGGGCGTCCGCTCTTCGACTGGCAATCGGCGGACGACACGCTCAAGGCGGCTTCGACCGATATTGCCGCGAATCACGAAGAGCCACCGCTGGTCGTGCGCGACACGATCAGTCAAGCCCGCACAGAAGTGACTTCGGTCCTGGACGAATTCGTTCGCGGCAGCAGCGCGTCAAACGAAGTGCCCGCCCCGGTAGACATCGTCTCCCAGGCCGCTGCGGAGTCTCCTGCTATTGATAGCGAACTGATCCCGTTCGCATCGAGCGATACGCCAATCGGGAACGAGACCTCCGATATCGCCCCGGCAGATGCCACAGCCACGATCAATCAGCCTCAGGCCGATCTGGTTCAGACAAAAGAAGCAGCACCCCTACGAGATGCTGCACCAGCAGCCAAACCTCAGTCGGCGCCACCGCAAGACATTGTGACGGGGCCAACACTCGGTAAGCCGACAATCTCCGAAGCAACAATCGTCAAGAAACAGCCGACGACTCCTCCACCGAATGGAGCGAATCGCGAACCTGCAGTCTCGGTAAAGCAGCCCTCTTCGGCGGGATCGAGGTCTAAGACCGAACTGCTGCCAGGCAGCAAACAAGCGCCCAAGGCCCCGCTGGTCGACGCCGAATGGAAGCTGATCGGTCGATCGGGGGCCGGAATGCCGTTGCACTCACGACGATTCGGGCGACAGGGAACCCGTACGCTAATTATTGCCGGGTTGGATGGTCTGGACGTCGTGGGGACTCGTTGGAACGACGAACTGGCCGAGGCGTTGTTGCGTCGCAACGACCTGTTACAGAACAACGAAATCATGATCGTGCGTGCGGGGAACCCGGAAGGATTGACGAACCGCATCCCCACGAATTTGCGTGGAGTTTCGATCAACCGCAACTTCCCAAGTCGTCGCTATCAGGCGTTGCCAGATAAATCGACGGGCACCGGTCCAGCGAGTGAAGCAGAAACCAAAGCGATTCTGGACGTGTTGTATTCGTTCCGTCCGCGCCGCGTGATTCATCTCGCATCAACCAGCGGACGTTCGACAGTCCTTTACAACCGTGCGGCCACCGATATTGGGGATGAACTGGAGAAGCAATACAAGTTGCACGTTCAGCTCCTGGACCCTGAACAGGTTCCTGGATCGATCGAAGAGTTTGCGGATGGAACATTGGACGCCGCCGTGATCTCGCTGAAGCTGAATTCGGGGCCCGAATGGAAAGGTGCCTGGAAAAAGAACGCAGCCGCAGTGCTGACCGCGATCGACGGACCGCCCCAGGAGCAGCAGGTTGCTGCTGTGTCGACAGAGAAGTCACCTTTAGTACTAGAGCCGACCAGTTCTCCGATTCCGAACATGGATGAAGACGTGGCACCGCAATTGAAAAAACGCCGTGGGTACGAGGAACTTCCTCGACCACCTCAATAATCCTCCACCCGCGTCTATCGACTTAAGGTGCGCCGCGCTGCGTTAGCGCGTGCATGACTTCGGCTATCAGCCTGGGTTGCGGCCGCGCGAGTGCTCCTTCATCATGATCGCGGATTTTCAATTCGCATCTTGGCACTTCTCGTGGTTGGATTCCAATGAGCACCTCTGTTCGTGAGCAGATCGAAGCCTTGCGCGCGACGATCCGGCGACATGATGCCCTGTACTACGTGCAGGCAACGCCCGAGATCTCGGATCTCGATTACGACAAGCTGATGAAGCAACTCAAGGATCTGGAGGCCCAGCATCCTGAATTCGATTCGGACGAAAGCCCCACTCGCAAAGTCGGCGGAGCCCCTATCGCCGGCTTCGTCATGGTTGAACATCGTGTTCCGATGCTGTCGATCGACAACGTCTACAACGAAGCCGAGTTGGCCGAGTTCGGCCAGCGAGTTTCGAAGCAGTTGGGCGGTCATCCCTGCGAATGGCTGGTCGAGTATAAAGTTGATGGCGTCGCCCTCTCGCTGATCTACGAAGAGGGAAAGCTCGTACGAGCAGTCACGCGTGGCGATGGACGCCGCGGTGATGACGTCACTCACAACGCCCGAACGATGCGCGGAGTGCCATTGCAACTGACGGACACCTCACGAAAGTCCAAGGGTGACCTGTTCGACAGCGATATCCCTTCACTGTTGGAAGTGCGCGGCGAGGCCTATATCTCCAACAGTGAATTCGCCCAGTTGCAACTGGCGGCCGTTGAACGTGGCGAAGAGCCGCTGAAGAACTCGCGCAATGCGACGGCCGGTGGCATCAAGCTGCTCGATCCGACTCAATGCGCCGAACGAAAGGTCCGATTCTTTGCTCATAGCGTGGGCAGCCTGGAAGGAGCCACCTTCAAGAAACACAGCGACTTCCTGAAACGAATCGAGCAGTTGGGTATTCCTTCTGTTCCGCGCGTATCGGTACAGCCGAGCTTCGAAGCCGCCGTCGAATACTGCCAGACTCTGATGCAAGATCTGCACACGCTGGATTTCGAAGTGGATGGTATCGTCTTGAAGATCAATGATCTGGCAGTGCGGCAGGAACTGGGATCCACCAGCAAAGCACCGCGATGGGTCGTGGCATTCAAATGGGAGAAGTACGAAGCCGAAACACGCGTGGCTGACATTAGCATCAATGTCGGCAAAACAGGCGCGCTGACACCGGTAGCATTCCTGGAGCCGGTCGAGATCGCCGGGACGACCGTCTCTCGAGCCAGCCTGCACAATGCTGATGAGGTGGAACGCCTGGGGATACAGATCGGCGATTGGGTGATTGTCGAGAAGGCCGGGAAGATTATCCCGCATGTGGTCCGCGTTGAAGTTCATCGACGCGATGGCACTGAGCGACCCTATCAGTTCCCGACCGAATGTCCAGAATGCGGAACCCCCGTCGAGAAAGACGAAGGGGGCGTCTACATCCGTTGTCCCAATCCAAGCTGTCCGGCTCAACTTCGCGAAGCACTGCGGTACTTCGCATCACGAGCTGCCATGGATATTGAAGGACTGGGCACGAAGCTGATCGAACAATTGACCGAGCAGAAACTACTGGCCAGCTTCTCGGACATCTACCGGCTACCAGCGCGACGAGCCGAACTGTTGACGTTGGAGCGACTGGGGGCCAAGTCCGTCGATAACCTGCTGGCGGGAATCGAAGCCTCACGCGAACGCCCGCTGTGGCGATTGCTGACCGCGTTGAATCTTAGGCACGTGGGAACGCGTACCGCGCAGCTGCTGGCCGACCGATTCGGTTCGATGGACGCATTGGCTCGCGCTTCAGAAACAGATCTGGCTCAAACGGATGAGATTGGCGACGTGATTGCCAAGGCGGTGCAGGCCTTTTTCGCGAGTGAATACGGCCAGCGAATCGTTGCGGAACTGAAAGAACTCGGCCTGAATATGGGCAGCGAGGCGGCCGCGGCGGAAGCGGCCGCTCGACAGACCGATGGGTTGTTTTCTGGAAAGACCCTGGTCGTAACCGGATCCTTGGTTCGCTTCAAACGAGACGACATGCACGCCCTCATTCAAAAGCATGGTGGTCGCCCTGCCAGCAGTGTGTCCAAGAACACCGACTTCCTGATCGCCGGAACGGATGCTGGCAGCAAGCTTGAAAAGGCAAATTCGCTAGGCGTCAAAGTGCTATCGGAAGATGAGTTCCTCGCGCTGATCGGCGAAGGTTAGGTCGCTTGCGCGGGAATGTCAGAAGAGTCGCCTGGAGTATCGAAAGAACCATCAACAGCCTTCAATCGCTTGCCTCGCGTTGACTGTGTACGATGTCGGGACTTGATGGTTCGGAGCGATTCATTCGCTCTTCAGGGGTTTATGGGGAATGCCACGATGACAGTGCAGCAAGTGTTGATCGACGGACATTGGACAGCTTCGGCAGGGACTTCGACGTTTCAGGCGGTTAATCCTCGGACGCGCGAACCACTACCCGAGACGTATCCGATCAGCCCCTGGTCAGAGATCCTTCGTGCGATTGAATCCGCCTCGCGAGCTGCTGCTATCGTGCGAGATTGGAGCGGCGATCGTTTCGCCGCGTTCCTGGAACATTTTGCCGACCGCATCGACGCTCGCGCCGCCGAACTGATTGAGATGGCTCATCAGGAGACAGCGCTGCCAGTGCAGCCACGGCTGAAGGATGCGGAGCTACCGCGGACTTCGAATCAATTGCGACAAGCCGCCGCCGCTGCGCGCGATGGTTCATGGACGGAACCTACGATTGATAGTGCGCCGAATATTCGATCGATGTTGCGTCCGATCGGCCCGGTCGTGGTTTTCGGGCCCAATAACTTTCCCTTCGCCTTCAACAGTGCCGCTGGGGGCGACTTCGCAGCAGCCATCGCCGCTGGCAATCCTGTCATCGCCAAGGGCCATTCTTCGCATCCTGGAACCACGCGCATCCTGGCCGAAGAGGCACAACTCGCTGCGAATGAAACGGGGATGCCCGCTGGTTTCGTTCAGTTGATCTATCGCACGAATCACGACGATGGCAAACTCCTGGTTTCGCATCCCGCGATTGGAGCGTCTGGTTACACCGGATCTCGATCGGCAGGGTCACAACTGAAAGAGGCTGCGGACCGAGTCGGGAAGCCGATCTACCTGGAGCTGTCCAGTATCAACCCGATCTATATTCTGCCCGGTGCGATTCGCGAACGCGGCGCTGCCATCGCCGAGCAGTTCGCCACCAGTTGCCTGATGGGCGTCGGACAATTCTGCACCAATCCCGGTCTAATCGTTTTGAAGGCCGGCACAGAAACAGAAGATTGGATTCGTCAGGTCGGCGAACGCTTCTCTGCGGCGCCTGTCGGAACGTTGCTGGGGCCCAGCGTGCAATCGCATCTGGAGTCCGGTTTCCGGACCTTGGTTAGTCATGGTGCCACGCTGGTTACCGGTGGATCGAGCGGCGGCGGCACTGGTTATTGTTGCCAAAACACCTTGCTGCGCGTCACGGGGTCACAGTTTATTTCGTCGCCCGCGGCCTTGCAGACCGAGATGTTCGGCAATGCTTCACTGATTGTGGTCGTTGAATCGGACAGCGAATTCGTCGGTGTGACGCATGCCTTGGAGGGCAACCTGACAGGTAGTCTGTACACTGCAAACGACGGCTCGGACGATGGTCTGTACGATCAGATCACGCCCGTCTTGCGACAAAAAGTTGGCCGACTCTTGAATGACAAGATGCCGACAGGAGTGGCAGTTGTCTCGGCCATGAATCACGGCGGGCCATTTCCTGCCACGGGTCACCCTGGATTCACTGCAGTTGGAATTCCGGCATCGCTGAAGCGATTTACGATGCTGCAGTGTTACGACGGTGTGCGACCGAATCGGTTGCCAACGGCACTCGCCGATCAATCTCCTACCAGTTCACTGTGGAGACTGATTGACGGTTGCCGAATCCAGGGAAATGTCCCAACGACGAAATAGCATTCGTCTCCGGTAGTTTCTTAACCACGTTGTCGCAACAGGTTATCTAGTTCGTATTCCCGAATTTGTAACGATTATTCCGGTTATAGGGAGTTACCTTTCTCGCAATGTTGGGTTAAGGTTCGGTCCCACCCCGGCGTCGGTGCTAGCGACGCTGATTTCGGTATGGGCCTAACCGCAATCCGAGAACAAAATGACCGCTACCTCCGATGCCGCTTCGTGCGTCAATGAATTATTGACGCCTACGTTATTCAGCGTATCCAAAGTCGACGACACACCCTGTGGACCGACTCCGCATCGCCTGGAGAGTCTGGCCTGCCTTGCAAGACTTCACACAAGATTCGTTTGCAGCCTTGCGATGTTGTCGCTGATGGCATTCACATCGAATGCGTTCGGTGAAATGATGCATGGTCGGCGGCTCGTCAGCTCGTCCGGTTCGTCGGGCGGTGGATCGTCAAGCGGCGGTCATGGTGAAGCCTCACCTGATTCGGCACCGGCAAGTGAAGGTGCAATTCATTTCGATTTCGCCCCTTTCGTAAGTCCACATCTGACCCTTGCGAAGACGTCGAGTCCGTCGCATACCACAAGTCAATCGCACTCCACATCCATGGGATTCCCTCTGAATTGGGGACTCTCGCTGTTTAAAGATCTCTTCTCGCGCGCACCAATCCTGGGCTCAAACAAATTCGCTCCGTTGACCTCGAACAAATCCGCTGCGTCTCAATCGACTACTAAACCCAGCAACGGACTGAGTTATGGTTCCAACACTGGACACAATCATGAAAATGTCATCCTCAACTGGAACTCCCACTCCAGTTTCGAATTGAATCTTCCTCATTTCACTGAGAGCTTCCATGCTGCCAATCACTTCGAGATTACCAAAGACAACCACGGGATCGATCTGAGTTGGAGCCATCACGGCAGCTTTAGCTTTGAAATCAACACCCCCTCCTTCCATGAAGAATTTTGCTTCTCAGACTGTTTCGAACTCAATTTGCATTGGCAACCGGGTGTTGGACTCAGTTTCAGCGAACACCTGGCTTTCAATTCTCATTTTGATTTGCAGATTGGTCACTTCAATTGGGAGCGAGACTGCCACCATGATTTCTGCTTCGGGTGGGGGTGCCATCCTAGCCACCATCACGGTGGCGGATGCCACCAGCCGCCAGACCCGCCACCTCCATGCGCCGTTCCCGAGCCAACCAGCATGGCGCTATTCGGGCTTGGTGGGATTGGCTTGATCGCCGGTTTGGCCAAGCGTCGCCGTCAATAGCACGATCAGGAAGCCGTGAGATAATCTCTTGATCGTCTCACGGGTGTGACCACTCTTTCAGAAGGTGGCAACCGAGCCAATCACGCCGGAGCTTGGCATTATGTTGGAGCCCCGATCTCTACAACCGAGCAGTCGTCGCAATGATGGCTCGGAATGAGATCCTGACCGCGATTCAGATCAATGGACCGACGTGAACTCATTGGAGTTCAGCAACGCCCAGAACAGGTCCTGGTAACCCTCGGCTTCGGCGACTTGTCGGTTGGTACCGCGGGCGGACATCTGTGCCGCGTCCTGTCGCACCAGCTTGCGCATGTTCGTCAATTCGGTCGCTGTGGGATAACGGGACAACGCCGCAAGACACAGCTCGCGAATCTTTTCTTTGTCATCCGCACGCTTGCGAACGATCTCACCCAGATAAGTGCCGGCTGTCGTTTCCAAGGCTTTCTCAGCCAGTTTGCCGTTCATGAGAGTCAGGGCCTGGACGAGATTTCCATCCAGTTCCATCGCCTCTTCGTTTTCATCCGTGCCGTAATCGACCACGAATTGCGTCAACCATCGCTGACGTTGCGATTCAGCCTGTTCCCAGTCGACGCCGCCCGCCTGATGCGCCTTCGTCGCGATAACGAATGAATCGTAGACTTGTTCAGGCGTCATCGACTTCACGTACATCCGACTGAAAACCGGCAACTGCCCCTCGATAGGGTCGTCATCGCGATTGTCAGCACCATATCGACTCGTCAGTTGATAGGGCTCTGCGGCACACATCCAACGGATCAATTGCTTGGTGTCGTACCCACTCCGGACAAATTGCCGTGACAGCATGCCCAGCAACTCGGGATGGCTGGTCGGACTGTGCGGGCCGAGATCATCCGCGGACTGCGTGAATCCGCGACCGAAAAGGTGTTCCCACAAGCGATTGACGAAGGCGGTGGCCAACTGCGGCTGATCACCTTCCGTCATCAATCGTGCCAGCGTGGCGCGTCTGTTTGTCTCGGGACTGGGGTCGACGATCTGGCCATGGAATTGAGGAAACGCAACTCGCATCACACCGTTTTGAGTTTCATAGTAAATCGGGCCGCCCGCCGTATCTGTCACCAGTTCGGTATACGAATACCGGGCCTGCCCCGTCTTGGGATCAATCGCTTGTCGCGGCACGCTGGCCGTCTGACTGAAAAAGCTGTGCAACTCCCAGAAGGCTGATTGCTGCGACTTGCTGAACGGATTGTTGTGGCATTGGTTGCACTGCAACTGCTCGCCCAGGAACACTCGCGCGGTGACAGCGGTTGCCGGTAACGCGTCGTTATTTAAGTGGGCGATCAAAAAGTTCGTTGCGCCGTTGTCAACGTTGCTCCCCTCGGCAGCGACCAGATCGTAGACGATCTGATTCCACGGACGATTCGATGCAAATGACATCCGCAGAAACTTCTGCAGTGCCGGTCGATTGACTTGGGGTTCCGAACGACGGCCAATCAAGAGATTGGTCCAAATCGTCGTCATATTGCGAGCGAACTCAGTGCTATCCAGCAACTGATCGACCATCTCGGTCCGCTTGTTCGACCGCTTGCTGGCGAGGAACAGTTCCGCTTCGTCAACGGTGGGGATGCGACCATGCAGATCGAGCGAGACACGTCGAAACCATTCGGCATCATCGGCAACCGCGGATGGTCGAACACTGGCGACATCCCATCCCTGATGAATGTTCGTGTTGATTGCCGCGACAACTTCCCGTGGATCGAGAACCTCGCGCTGCGATTCGGGCGGTGGGGGAACGACCTCGTTCACCTTCGCCGGGCCGGTCGGTTCACGCACCGCGATAGAATTGTTCGCGTTCGAGGCTAATTCGACGGGTGGTCCAACCTGTCGATGAGGCGACGGCACAATGGGATCAACCGGCTTGGCTGGTGAATCCACCGGCGGTTGTACATGCTGAACGACCCTGTCAGCAGGTTTGTTCGGAAACTGCGACCAACCGATTACCATCACGACGCAGGCACAAGCTGCCGTGGCGATAATGGTCGCAATCCTCGATGTCGAAGTTCGTCGCTTTGTGGAGGCCACAGGAACGACTGAGGCTGGCACAGCAATCGCTGTCGCGAAACCGGCCCAGACGGGGATTTCTTCTGATGACAACGCTTCCGCAGAGCCGACACCGCCAGCATCCCAGAGCAGCGAACCGTGCAAATCCAGGTAGCTGACGTAGTACCAACGCGCTGCTGGCGAAGTCAGCACGAGCGATTCCAGGCGCGAGACATCTTCGCTGGCCAAACGATCTTCGCACAGCGCCTCCAGCAGCGGAGTCATTTCTGCGATGATAGTCTCGTCGGGCCTCACGGCGTTCCTCCTGGCATCAAGCGGCGTTGAATACATTCCATCAACGCGCGGCGAATTCGTCCCAATGATTGATACACCGAATTAGCGGGGCGACCAATCTGCTCGGCTAGGTGCTTTCCCTTTTCACCCGGCGCATATCTCTGCTGAATCAACTCGCGATCGCGCGGCCGCAGCTTCTGAATACACTCGATCAGTGCATTCCGTCGCTCTTCCAGTTCATCGGATCGCTCCAGAGCCTCTTTCGAGACGGTCTCCAGAAACTCATCGCTGAACTGCATCCGGTCGCGTTTTTTTCGACTGCGATACTTCATCACTTCAAAGTTGGCGATCTGGCTGACCCATGCCAGGAAGTTGGTTCCCGGCCGAAACTGGGAAAACTTGCTCCAGATGACAACGTTCGTTTCCTGCTGAACTTCTTCCGCCTCGATCGGGTTGGGGATCTGTGACAAAATGAACAGAAACAATCGCCGTTGATGGTGCGTAAATAGCTGCACGAACTCGGCGCTAGGGGCCGATGGGTGCTGAGCGGCACTGGCTTCAATTTCATTCACGCCACTGATTCCACCGATTCAGTGAAGCTTCTTGTCTCGATAAAAAATGAGGGGCTGTTTGAGCAGCCCCTCATTTCTACTACACGCCGGCCCGATACTGAGGGTTTTAGCCAATCAATTCTTTGATCGCCGTGCCACCGTTGGCAATCTTCATTGGACGACCACGCTTCGAGGTATGAACCGTATCGAGCGGAATCCCCAACGCATGAGCGACGGTCGCCCAAATGTCGCCAGGCTGGTAAGACTTGTCGCTGGAGACCGAGGTACCGTCCTTGTCGGTTTCACCGACCGCGATACCACCCTTCAGTCCGCCGCCACCGATCATCACCGACCAGCTAGCTGCCCAGTGATCGCGACCCACGTCCTGATTGATGCGTGGCGTACGAGCGAACTCGCCCATCCACACCAGGACCGTGTCGTCCAGCATTCCACGCTGCTTCAGGTCGGCGGTCAAACCGGCGATCCCTGCATCCAGTTGTGGCAGGCGTTGAGTCTTCAGCGTCTGGAACACGTTGGCATGCAAGTCCCAGCCACCGAAATCGACTTCGACGAATGGAACGCCAGATTCAACCAGGCGACGAGCCATCAACAGGCTGCGACCGAATTGATTACCGCCACCCATACCCATCGCACCAGCGACTGGGGTTGGGCTGTACATGTCGAGAATTTCTTTCTTCTCGTCGTTGACCTTGAACGCAGCCATCTGCTTCGAAGTCATCAGATTGACGGCCTTCTGGTAGATGTCCTTGTGAGCTTGACCAGAATCACCACGCTGTGAGCCGATGAAGTTGTCTTCAACAACACCCAGCATGCTCAGACGTTGATTCAGACGATCTGGGCCCAGGTCGCCCATGCTCGCGTTGCGGATGCTGCCGCTATTGTCGACGAGGAATGGAGCGTGAGCCATGCCCATGAAGCCGGGGCTGCTACCGCCGCCACCGATCGAAACGAACGCTGGGATTTCCAGTTCTTTGCGCTTCGTTCCCAATTCGTAGCTGACGACCGAACCGAATGCTGGGTGAACAACAGTTGGGTTTGGGACATAAGCAGTGTGCATGTAGTAGCGACCACGACCGTGATCTGCTTCGCGGGTGCTCATGGCACGCACGACGGACAGATTGTCCATGACCTGAGCGGTCTTGGGCATGTGTTCGCTGATCTGCAGATCGCCCTTGGTCGAGATCGGCTGGAATTCTCCACCGTTCTTGGAACCCGGCTTGAGGTCCCAGATATCGATCGATGGAGGACCACCGCTCATCCACATCAGGATGCAAGATTTTCGTCGCTTCTTCAGTTCGTCGGCGTTGGCCCGAACGTGTGCAATGAAGTCGAGAGCAGGCAGAGTCGCTGCACCAGCCGCCATATGCCGCATGAAGTGCCGTCGGGACATGCCATCTGGCGTCTGAAATTCCATGTGAATCACTCCAGTTTCGTTGTGAAGAACTCGGTAACTTGAATTCAAAACCAAGGGAAATCGACCGTCATCCGACGATCAGTGGTTAAAGATGAACTCATTCGAGTTCAACAGAGCCCAGAACAAATCTTGGTAGATAGTCAGCGGATCACGGCTCGACTTCAGATACTTCGTAGCCGCAGCCATCTCCGGCCGTGTTGGCTGACGACCCAGCGAGGTCATGTACAAACGACCAATCTTTTGAGCATCGTTGCCGCGACCTGCCAGCACATCACCCAGATGGCTTCCAGCCTTGATGCTAACAGCGTCTTGGACCAGTTCGCCGTTCATCATCATTAGAGCTTGCGGAATTGTGCCGTCGAATGAATTCGATTCTTCGCCGTCATCCGTCCCGAAAGCCTGCACAAACTGCTGCAACCATACCTGGCGCTGTTTCTCTGACTGTTCCCAACCTGAACGACCCGACTTGTGCGCATTCGTGGCAACGATCAGGGAGTCGTACAATTGCTCTGCCGTCATCGATTTTAGATAGACATGCGAGAACAGAGCCGCTTCACCAGCAGCAGGGTTGTCACGTTCGTTTTTCTTCGTGCCGCGACTGGTCAGGTTGTACGCTTCGCTGTTGGCGATCCAACGCATCAATTGTTTGCAGTCATAACCACTCTTCACGAACTCTTCAGCCAAACGGTCCAACAGTGCTGGATGCGTCGAAGGATTGTGCGGACCCAAGTCATCGACGGGACGGGTAAACCCGTAGCCGAAGAACTGACTCCAAGTACGATTAACCATCGCCATTGCGATCATTGGCTTTTCGCCAGTGACCATCAACTTGGCCAACTCTTTGCGGCGATCCGTTGATTCGCCAGGATCGACTTCCGAACCGAGATAAATCGGGTAGGCAACCTGCATCAAACCGTTGCGTTTTTCGAAGTAGACGGGGCCCGAGAAACCGCGTTCGACGATTTCTGAGTAGTCATCCACCATCCGACCCGTTTTGGAGTCGAACTTGCGATGATCGATCTTGCCTGTTTGACGGAAGAAGCTGTTGAATTGCCAGAACTGATCCTGCTTCCAATCATTGAACGGATGGTTATGGCACTGAGTGCACTGCACTTGCATGCCGAGGAACAATCGCGTTGTCTTGGCAGTCATCTGGACGGCGTCGTCATTGTCCTGCATCTGAGCGAGCAGGAAGTTGACGGCCCCATTCTCTTCGTAGTGCCCTTCGGCGGTCACCAAGTCGGAGACAATGTCATTCCAGCGTCGATTCTTACCGAAGGCTTCTCGGAAGAACTTTTGCATCCCGGCACGGCTAACGCGACGAGGAGTCTGCTGACCGATGCACAGATTCGTCCAGACCGTGGTCCAGTTACGAACATAGGCAGGATCATCCAGCAGCTTGTCGATCACCTTCGTGCGCTTGGCCTTGTCTTTATCGGCGGCAAATGCTTCGACTTCTTCCAAGGATGGCACATGACCATTGATGTCGAGATAAACGCGACGCAACCATTCGTAGTCATCCGCGACTGGCGAAGGAGTGACTTCGTTGTCTTTCCACGCTTCGCGGATTTGACGATTGATCTCGGTCACAATCACGTCGGACGAACCGGTCGTGAATTCCTCAGCCGCGAAGACTGACCCGCCGGCGATCAGCGCAAATGCTGTCAAACTGAACAAGGCTGCCAGATTCTGTCGGCACTGAATTTGTCGGGTCTGACACTTTCGCATCATGGACTCGCCACCCTTTCCGCTAAATAACTTTTAGGCCTGTCGACGCATCTTCCTGCCCTACAAGAGGCTGGAGATGCTGCCTGTCAGGTATCAGAATAACCCACGGGACTTTGGTAATATTCGTTGAGATCTTATCAGAATTCGCGCATCAGTCCACAAAAATCGACACAACCTCATTTTTCATCAGTGATTGTGAAAAACCAAGTCGACGTAATCGTAATATCTGCCAACTCGAAAATTTGACTATAGTTTGGCCAAAAAGTATTGGCGTGAAGAACACCTAGGTGCGAACCAACAACGGCGAGCGGCGAATTGCTCGTCGAAGAGCCTCTCGCAGTCAGAAATTGACCTTCCTAAACTACTTACTCGCCACGTAACTTCTTACCCAGTTTATTGATGGCGTCACCGCATTCTTTGCGGA
Organism: uncultured Schlesneria sp.; assembly: GCA_903840265.1. Taxonomy (GTDB): domain Bacteria; phylum Planctomycetota; class Planctomycetia; order Planctomycetales; family Planctomycetaceae; genus Schlesneria. Next base: position 197,010 of record CAIMFH010000147.1, read on the forward strand.
CCGCATTGAAGCCAGCCACGGTGACCGCGGATTCTTTCAGATAGTCGAGAATAATCGCTTCCGCACGGGCGATTTCGCGGCAAACTTCAGGAACTTCCGATGCGATCTCTGCCGGGACGGTCGTGACACCGTTCAGGTCGCCGTGCAACAGGTCACCTGGATAGATAATAATGCCGCCCACCGTAATTGGGACATTAATCGAGATGATGTGGCAATAACCGTGAGCAGCGATTGCTCCATTGGTAAAGGCGGGGAAATTCAGACCATCGACCTGAGCGAGGTCGCGACCAGCCCCGGAAGTAATCAGGCCCTGAGCCCCAAATCGTTTGTAGGTGGTACACATGACTTCGCCGAAGGTGGCCGACGCGCACGGTTCGTCCAGGTCTTGAAAGACGATCACCGGGGGGCCGGGAATCTCGCTCATGGCATCGAGTTGAGCTCCGATACTTCCATAGACATCTCCACCGCGCGGCGGCGCCATACTGCGGAAGGTTGAAGTCAATGCGTAACCGACCATAGGTGGAAACGCAGGAAAACAAGCTTTAATCGTTTCATTCATATAGCCGGTGTTACGCGGCCGCAAATTCCAAAGTTCGACGGCATTGCAGACCGTAGGCGAATCAAACTGGCGTAGTTCAGCAAGTTGTTCGGGCGAAAGACCGGCAGGCATACTGTTCCTTTCGGGCGTCCAAGGCAGGATCTAAAGGTGGGCGAGATGATACGCTGCCCACTGCAAACCGGGAAGGAATCGCATTCTTTGTCACGATCAAGGTTCTCAAGCGGGTTCGAGGCAGGATATTATGGATCGGGTCCAAAAACGCGACCAATCGCCTGGCTCTTCAACTTAGGCAGATGTTGCCATGCAAGACCGCTATCAGCCTCATCATGTTCAGGTTCCCTCTCGTCGTGAGTTTCTCTCGCGCGCAGGAGGAGGGTTCGGAGCGATCGCACTCGCAGGCCTGATGGCCGAGCAGCAGTCGCGAGCGAACGCTTCGCCACCGCCGGCCTTAAGACCGCACTTTTTTGGCAAGGCGCGAAACGTCATCTTTCTGTTTATGGATGGCGGCCCCAGTCACTTGGATACATTTGATCCGAAGCCGCTCGTCAATGAGATGGCGGGCAAGCCCTTGCCGCAGTCGATTAAACGCGTCATCACCCCGATGGGTGTTTCCGAAAATCCATTGCTGGCCAGTCAGCGAAAGTGGACGCAATACGGTGACAGCGGGTTGCCTGTGTCAGACTGGTACGCGAATGTGGGAGAGTGTGCCGATGACCTATGCGTGATTCGATCATGCACCTCTGACGCACTGAACCATGTCGGCGGCGTCTGCCAGATGAACACCGGAAGCATGCTGGCGGGGCGGCCAAGCTTGGGAGCGTGGGTGAACTACGGATTAGGATCCGAGAACCGTAATCTGCCTGGATTCGTGGTGATGATGGACAGCGATCGCGAGCCGCCAGGGGGCAATCGCATCTGGGGTTCTGGCTTCATGCCGGCGACGCATCAAGGAACGAAGTTTCTCGCAGGAAAACGCCCGATTCTATACCTGGACACTCCGGAAGGAATCAGTGATCAGCGGCAACTCGGGAAGTTAGGTTTCATTGACGAACTGAATCGACAACATTCGGCATTGCGACCCGGCGATAGCGAACTTGAGGCGCGGATCGCCTCGTACGAACTGGCGTTTCGCATGCAAGCGCAGGCCCCCGAAGCAGTCGACTTGTCGAATGAAACTCAGCAGACGCAAGAAGCGTACGGAATGACTGAAAAGCGGACTCAGGCATTTGGCCGAAACTGTCTGCTGGCCCGTCGGCTGATCGAACGAGGAGTTCGCTTCGTCCAGCTCTATTCGGGATCCGGCAGCAAGTGGGATGCTCACAGCAAAATCGAAGAGAATCACAGCCTGCATTGCAGCGAAACCGACAAGCCCATCGCCGCACTGCTGCGCGATCTGAAGCAACGCGGATTGCTGGACGAAACGCTCGTCATCTGGGGTGGCGAGTTTGGCCGAACGCCGATGAGCGAGAAGGGTGATGGTCGCGATCACAATCCGTACGGGTTCACCACTTGGCTGGCCGGTGGCGGTGTGAAGGGTGGCCAAGTCATCGGAGCGACCGATGAATTCGGAATGCACGCCGTCGATCAAAAAGTCCACGTGCATTCACTACACGCCACGATCCTGGCGGCAATGGGGGTCGATCACACTGAACTGATCTACCGGTTGCAGGGGCGAGCCGAACGTGCCACCGTCAACGAAGGTGAGATCGTCAGTCGTGCATTTGGCTGAGTGCAGGTCGTTGCTGACAGATAATGAAGAAGCCCCGCTGATGAGCGGGGCTTCTTTTTATTCAGCAGTCCGTCGCCGACGTTACTTTGCGGCTGGCGTGAACAGCTTGCTGGTGTGTCCGTCAGACGATTTCTGAGGAGCAGACTTCTTGGAAGTTGCCGAATTGAAACTTCCGGAAACGCTGCCAGTCGATGATCGATCACCGATCGATTCACCTGCGGAGGCACTGGCAGCTCCGGCCTTCAAATTGAAGGGACGTTCTTGACCTGGGCGGAACATGCGTCGCTTCGATTCGAAGCCGATGAAGGCCAGGAAGTCGTTCAACTTAATCGTGCGCACGCCGTTCACACGAGCTTCCTTGACCATTTCGATTTCGTGCTTGCGGATCTCATTCACGCGATCGCGTTCGGTCACTGGAACTTGATCAGGTTCGGGTATCAGCCCGCGAACCAGGAACTTCGTGTGGACAGTGATCTTCGAACCTTCTGGCAATCGCTTGCCGTTTTCGTCCACATAGGTGTCGACATCAGCACCCGAAATCGCGAGTAACTGCTTCAGTTCTTCCCAATCGCTTTTGCCGTCGCCATCGAGGTCCATCAAACCGACGAAGGCGATCTTCTCAACCAGGCCAGGGCTCCACAGAGGAGTATAAATCAGATCGTTGGCCACCATGGGGCGGAACAGGTCTTCATCCAGGATCCGGGCTTCCGCAATGTGAGATCCCAGGATGCGGGTCACTTCAATCTTGCCTTTGATGTCCTCAGCCCCACGGCCGACACCATGGTTTTCCTTTGAGTACACGCTAAAGGTCATACGTGGCTTCAGGAAATCGTCTGATCCCAAGTTGATCCAGACGAGCTTCGCCGAGTTGTCGACTCGTTGAATCAAACCCTTGGCGATCTCGAAACTGGTTTTCTCGATTTCGTTCAGCTTCTCTCGCAGAAGTTCGATGCGGTTTTCCAGTTGGGCGACTTCGTTGTTCTTGGTCTTCAAAGTCTTCTCGTGAGCTTCCTTTTCCGCAGCCAGATCAGCGGTCAGAGTGTTGTTGTCCTGCTTGACCTTGTCCAGTTCGTCCTGCTTGGCTTTCAGTCGTTCGTCCTGCACCGAGATCACATCACGTTTATCGGACTCGGCCTTCGTTTGAGCTTTGCTCGCGGTATCGACCCGAGCGTTCAGCTTGTCACGTTCAGCCTTCAGATCCTTCTCCAACGTCGCAACTTGGCCAGCCTTGGAATCGCGATCGGCCAAGGCCGCATCGAGAGCTTCACGCAGTTTCTGCATGGACTCCGCATAGTCTTTACCGGCAAACTCTTTGCCGAAGTCAGCCATGTTCTTCAGGGCGGCCGCTTTGACGGTGTTGGCGTTTTGCGGATTGGTGGCGTCATCCACCAAGTCGAACATGTAACCGATCGTCTTCTTCAGAGCCTGAACTTCGTCGACGCGCGCCGACACCAGTCGCTTGGAATCGCTGACTTGCTTGGTCAGCTCCGTCATCGCCGCCGCTTGATCCGAATATTCCCGGTGGTTCATGTATGAAACAATGCCCAGCACGACCGTAATCATCACGAAGACAATCAACGCGTAGTGGACAGCACCAGGTTTGTTGGAAGCGGCAGCCATGGGATTTCCCTCCGGCAAACGTTAAGACATGGATTTCAGGCGGCAAACCTGCGGATGGGCAAGGCGTTGCGGCAAAAAAGCAACCAACAGTGGTTTTGGAACGTGCTGGTTGAGTTTGCTAGATCTACCTAGTGTTACGGTGGCTTAGTGGTCAGTCAAGCAGTTTCCGCCGCAAGCGGAAATTCTGCCCCCTTTTTCGTTGGACGCTAATGGCTGAATGGAATTCCCAGCGGGTTCACCTCCGTCAGGGAGTGAGCGCGCGGCACTTCGTTGACGTTGTGTCGGCAGTTTCACCTCTCGCGCCTGCGATGAAACACATTTGCCAGAAGAGGTTCTGACGAGTCCGTTGGTCGGTGCCGAATAGTCCGGTTCTGCTGGCCATTCAGTCGTCGCAGGCCAATAATACTCGCTCTCCAATCGACCCGCTTCGCAGCCCCGACTCGCTGCCGCCCACCCTCTTTCGGCGACCAAATGTCCGATACTGTTTTCCTGATCGACACCTTTTCCCTGATGTTTCAGGTGTTTCACGCCATTCCCCCGATGACCAGTCCGGCAGGAATGCCGACGAACGCCGTCTTCGGATTTAGCCGCGACCTGGTTTCGCTACTCCAGGTCCACAAGCCAACTTGGCTGATCTGCGCGATGGAATCGACAGGCCCAGGCGAGCGTGAGGCCTTTTACGCAGAGTACAAAGCCCACCGCGCCCCGATGCCCGACGATCTGCGACCGCAGGTCCCTCTGTTGACGGAAGTGGTTCAGGCGTTTCGTATTCCGGCAGTTCAACATGATGGGTGGGAGGCCGACGATGTCATCGCCACGCTGACCCGCCAGGCGGTCGAACGCGGGTATCAAGTCCGAATCGTCACCAGCGACAAAGACGCCCGACAACTGCTGGGGCCGCAGGTCCAGATGTACAACATCAGAAAGAATACGTATCTCGACGAAGCGGCCCTCCTGGTCGATTGGGGGGTGCGTCCCGATCAGGTCGTCGACTTCCAGGCACTGGTGGGTGACGCCGTCGACAATGTTCCCGGTGTGCCGCTGGTCGGTCCGAAGAAGGCCTCGGCACTCCTCCAGCAGTTCGAAACCCTGGAAGGGGTCCTCGCCAACGCCGACAAAGCGCCCGGCGCGAAGCTGAAAGAGAATTTGAAGCAGTTCGCCGATCAAGCGCGACTCAGCCAGCATCTCGTACGTCTCAATCAGGAACTCCCTCTGAATTTCGATTGGGAAGGAACCCGCAACGTCCAACCCGATGTCCCTGCACTGCAGGAGTTATTTCGAAAATTCGGCTTCCGGCGACTCGTGGACGATGTCCGCCAGTTCGACTCGACCGCGGCCCCTGCCCCTGAGAAGCCAGAAGCTCGATCCTCATCCCGTTCGTTGTTTGATGACGTACCGGAGCCGCGCGGTTCTGGTTTCATGCCGGCGCTGGCGGAGGACATGCCTACCTCGCCGAAAGAATCGTTGCCAGCCTTATCGCCCGGGGGCCCGCGCACTTGGGGGATCGTTGATACCCCTGAGAAGTTGACCGCGCTAATCACACAACTGCGCGAGCAACCTCGATTCTGCCTCGACTTGGAAACGACAGATCTCGACCCTCGATCGGCACAAATTGTGGGTTGGGCAATCTGTTGGCGAGCGGGCGATGCCTGGTATCTGCCCACACTCGGTCCGACAGGCAGCCAACTTCTTGACGGAGCCACCGTTGTCGAAGCGATGCGATCGATCCTGGAAAATCCCTCGCTTCGACTCGTGAACCAGAACATCAAATACGATTTGATGGTGCTCGACTGCCACGGGATTCACGTCCCCGCCGACGTGATCGATGTCGACCCGATGGTTGGCGATTACCTGCTGGATCCCGGTGCCCGCTCGCATGGACTGGAGACACTGATCGAGAAGTATCTCCACCAGACCAGTATCTCGATCAAGGAACTGATTGGCTCGGGCAAGTCGACTAAGAACATGGTCAACGTCCCGGTCGATAAAGCGGCCGAATATGCTTCGGAAGATGCCGACCTGACGCTGCAGTTGGCCGATATCATCACCGCGAAGCTGAAGGAACAAGGTCTGTGGGATCTCTACTGGAACCTGGAACGACCATTGATCCCGGTCCTCGTCGAGATGGAACAAATCGGCATCCGCGTCGACTCGGATGAACTCCGCCGACAGAGCGCCAGTCTCTCCATCCGCCTCAATGAGCTCATGAAAGAGATCCACGGGATTGCCGGGCACGAGTTCAACATTGATTCGCCCAAGCAACTGCAGGTCGTGCTGTTTGAAGAGTTGAAGCTGCCGGTCAAAAAGAAGACGAAAACGGGTGCCAGCACCGATCAGGATGTTCTTGAAGAGTTGGCCGCGCTGCATCAATTACCTGCCAAGATCATCGAACATCGCCATTTATCAAAGCTCAAGGGAACGTATCTCGACGCACTTCCGTCGCTGGTCCATTCCCGCACGGGACGTATTCATACCTCGTTCAATCAGGTCGTCGCCTCCACGGGCCGGCTTAGTTCCAGCGATCCCAATCTGCAGAACATTCCGATTCGCACTGCTGAAGGAGAACGGATCCGACGCGCGTTCGTTGCGTCACGGAACATCCCCGTGCAGGCGCTGGCCGAGAGTGGAGCCTCCACAGTGGCACCAAAGTCAAAGAAAAGCCTCTTTGACGAGGACGACATTCATCCCGTCGACGCAGCGAGCCGCTTGTCACTACAGATGTCACGCGAAGACCGCGGTGACTCCAACGAGGACTGGTGCCTGCTCTGCGCCGACTACTCGCAGATCGAATTGCGAGTCCTGGCTCACTACAGCCAGGATCGAGAACTGATTACCGCATTCGAGCAAGGTGTGGATATTCACACGGCCGTGGCGGCGCAAGTGTTCGGAGTCGATCGCGAAGCCGTCACCAGCGAGCAGCGACGAATGGCGAAGGCCGTGAACTTCGGCGTCATCTACGGCCAAAGCCCGTTCGGACTCGCCGCTGCACTGGGGATCGACAAGAAAGAGGCCGGCGCGTTCATCGACGGCTATTTCGCCAAGTATTCCGGAGTCGCTCAGTTCATCGAAGAGACGCTTTCTGACGTCGGACGAAATGGGTTCGCCAAAACGATTCTGGGTCGCCGACGGTTCATCGATGGAATCCGCGCCAATCGCAACCGCAGCTTGAATATGCCTGAACGAACCGCGGTGAACTCGGTCATTCAAGGTTCGGCCGCAGACTTGATCAAGCTCGCGATGCTCGCAGTGCATCGCCGCATTGAACAAGAGCAGCATCCCGGCCGCATGCTGCTGCAGATTCATGATGAACTAGTCTTCGAATCTCCTCGATCCGCCCTGCCAACGCTGGTGGAACTGGTCCGCCACGAAATGCAGAACGCGATGAAATTGTCCGTGCCGCTGGTCGTTGATGTATCGGTGGGGCAAAACTGGCTTGAGACTCAGCCCGCGTAATCGCTGTCCCTCCATCAGTTAGCCATCATATTGCCACATGAGTCCTCATCGAAGGTGCATCTTGCGGGGGTGTTGCTTAACAGGTAGTCTTTCGCAACAATATTTGCCGATGTAACCCTGGGTTGTTAGGAACGGTCTGTCATGCCAAACCGATCGTTTGGTCATCCTTCTCTCAACCGCCGAACGGCGATTCAGGCCGGCGCGGTGGGATTGCTGGGGCTTGGCAGCAATCATCTCGCCGCCTTGCGCGAGGCGACCGCAGCGACTGCAGGTGGGACTCCACCGCGATCCGTGATCTACATCTTCCTCTCGGGCGGACTCGGGCAGCACGATAGCTTCGACATGAAGCCGATGGCTCCCGACAATATCCGGGGCGACTTCCAGCCGATTGCGACTCGAACGCCTGGTATCGAAATCTGCGAGCATCTGCCACGCCTGGCCGCTCGCAGCCATCTGTGGTCGCTGGTTCGATCACTCACTCATCCCTCGAACGATCATTCGCTGGCTCATCACATCATGTTGACGGGTCGCAGCACGGCCCCTCCGACATTCGACGCGAACAAGCCGATGCCAGGCGACTGGCCTTCAATCGCGGCGATCGCCGGAGATCTGACGACTCGCCGCAACAATCTGCCGCCAGCCGTCGTCTTGCCTGAACGTCTGATTCATCGGACCGGTCGAGTGATCCCTGGCCAGTTCGCTGGCCACATGGGACCTCGTCGAGACCCCTGGTTCATCGATGCGTCCCCTTTCAACAGTGAAACCTACGGAGCTTATCCCGAGTACGAGTTTCATCACGCTCGTGGCGGCGAGAAAACAAAGTCGCTCTCTTTTCAAGCTCCCAACCTATCGCTCCCGGTGGCATTAACGCAGGGACGCCTGGCGAATCGTTTGGAATTGCTGAAGGGAATCGATCACCAGCGAGCTCAATTGGAAGCGGCTGCCGTGACGGAAAAATTCGACCGACACCGTCAATCGGCCGTGTCACTGTTGACCGATCAGCAGGTCCGCCACGCATTCGATGTGACGAGTGCCTCCCCCAAAGATCTAGACCGCTACGGCCGTAATTCGTTCGGTTGGTCCCTGCTGATGGCCCGGCGTCTGGTCGATGCAGGCGTGAACTTAGTTCAGGTGAATCTGGGCAACAACGAAGCGTGGGACACGCACGGCAATGCGTTCCCCAGCTTGAAGGACTACCTGTTCCCACCCACCGACCAATCGCTCTCGGCATTGCTCGACGATCTGGAAGCCAGTGGTCGGCTGAGCGAGACGTTAATCGTGATGGCGGGTGAATTCGGTCGCACTCCGAAAGTCTTCGGCCTGCCCCAACACTACAAACTTCCAGGCCGAGACCATTGGGGAGCCGTGCAATCCGTCTGGCTGGCAGGCGGCGGAATCATCGGCGGTCGCGTCATCGGCTCGTCGGACAAAATCGGCGGATATCCCGCTGCCGACCCGCAAACACCCGAGAATCTCGCCGCCACAATCTATTCGTCATTGGGTCTCCCTTCCGAAATCGCTTGGCACGACGACCTGGGCCGCCCGCATCACATTTACCACGGCGATCCGATCCGCGGATTGACGTAACATCAGAAACCGCCAACGAGTTCCCACCTGTACCTTGCCAGCAATCGCATTCATGCGATAGATTACGCCCCACGCACAAAGGTGCCCGATAGTGTAACGGTAGCACAACAGATTTTGGTTCTGTTTGTCCAGGTTCGAATCCTGGTCGGGCAATTAGACTTACGGCGATTGGGCTTCTATTTTATGCCCAATCTATGCCCTATTAACCGAAAAGGCGGTCAAAACTGGTCGCCGCCTGTCTCTGAGCGTCAGGCATCAGGTGGGCGTAAGTGTCCATCGTCATCGAGATGGTGCTGTGGCCCAAGATCGTCTGAATCGCCTTAATATTCACATTGTCGGCCAGCATAATCGATGCGCTACTGTGCCGCAGATCGTGAAAGTGAACTTTGTCGCCGAGCTTGGCTGCACTCCGAATCTTCGACCATGACCATCGGTGAAAACTGCACTTTCGGAGCAGGCCGCCGTCAGTGTCCGGAAAGACGTATGGGCAGCTAGCCAGTCCCTCCGTTAGCTGATTCGCTTTGTGGTCCCACAGCGCTTTGACCGCCATTGCCGGCAATGCAAGCTGCCGCCGGCCCGAGTCACTTTTGGGTTCCTTAAGTCGGAGCGTTCCGTAGATCTCCTCCAAGGAATGGCGCACCTGTAACGTCGCGGCCTTCAAGTCGATATCGTTCCATTGCAATCCAAACAGTTCCCCTTGTCGCATCCCGGTCGTCAACGCTAGCACGTACACCGCGTGAAAACGGTTCGCAGTGCTCTCCTTCAACAAAGTCTTGGCCTGCTCAGTTGTTAGGGGCTTTACTGGTCGCTTAGCCACTTTCGGACGATCTACAGACAGACATGGATTCCGTCCCACCAACTGCCACTTCAGAGCGATCGTGAACGCCCTCCGCAGGATGACGTAGCAATACTGACGCGTCCGCGCGCCGATCTCGTCGGTTTCAAGAGCAGACAGCATCGTCTGGATGTGCATTGGGCGGAGTGCAGGCAGCTTGATGGTATAGCCGTACGTTTTCAGGGTCAGTAGAGCCAGCTGTCGGACATGGTGATCGTCTTCCGCGAGCAGGATTGTTCCGGTGCCGGGCGCGGCGACTCGGATGAACCTCGTTGCAGAATCGCCCGGTCCTGCGATTGTCGGCAGGACAAAGCGAAGCGTGGTTCCGCTACTGACTTGGCTTTCGACGGTGATCGCTCCTCTGGCCTGAGCGACGAAGCCGTACACGTTAGCGAGACCCATTCCGGTCCCTTTGCCGACTTCTTTCGTGGTGAAGAACGGCTCGAAGATTTTCCTCTTGACTTCAGCCGTCATCCCTTCGCCGGCATTAGTAGCGGTCAGTTGAACGTAGCCTCTATCCTCACTTCTGCGAAAGCAGGTCTGCCAGACGGAGTTGCAAATCAGCGTCCTTCAGTCCGACCAAGTCCTTGGATACTTCAAGCAGTATTTTCTGCTGAAGTTGTGGCGTGTACATGGCCCTCAGGGTGCCGAGAAAGAGTGGCGGGGCGACTACGACAAGCTTTTCAAATCTACGCTCCTGACAGGCGGACTTGAGATAATCTATCAATTCGCTGGCAAGATGCTGTGCGGTCAGATGTGCCCGGTCCGTATGCGGCTCAACCGCAGACCGTGAAGCGCCACGCAACTGGACTCGACCGGGAGAGTCGCTCTCCGCCTCCTGAGCTTTTTGGCGGCTTTCAGGATGCTCGAATTCGGCCAAGATCATATATGGTGGATGAGTTTCCGGGACCGCGTGGAAGATCTTTGCACGGCTGCGGTCCGCAACCAGGATCCATGTATTCGTCATGACTGACTTCCTGTGTTTCTCGTTGCTGCGGTCTACCTCCGCAAATGATGTCATTCTGCACTGCTTGATCGACACCGCACTCTTCGTACCGCTATCAGAGAATTCTCACATGACGTTCCAAGCTACGATTTAACTGAAGCCCGCGTTCGTGAATGAGACACACAACCCGCAACAAGTGGCGGATATTTCTCAGGTGGATGGAAATCGAAGAGCAGGTGTGTCTCCCGGAACGACAAGTGTGACATGACCTGGCAGGAACCCCAGAGAACGTTATGACGCGGATTGAAGGTGGCGCAGTCGTTGTTCACAGTAAATAGGCTGAAAAACAAAGGCAGGGTCTTCTCGAACGACGACATCCGGACACAGACGCAGAGTGGCAGTCGCAACAACGTGTCAATTCCATCGACTTCGGCGAGCGATTTGCGTTGCGATAGTGTGACGCCCAGTGAGTGTTCTAACACCGCCTCGCTGAGCAAGGGTAACGCCCCGGCCTTGAGACGCGGCCCGCGCTGGTGATCGAAACGACTGACAGGTAGCCATCATGCTAAAGATCCTTTTTCCTACGGACTACTCAGAGTGCAGCAATGAAGCGTTGAGGTATGCCGTTTCACTAGCGAGCGATTCCGGCGGAACGCTATTGATTCTGCACGTCGTCGAACCGATGTCGCCTTATCTGGTTTCTGAGCCGACGTCCAATCCCTATCGAGAGAACTTTCTTGGTCTGTTGAAATTACTGCTTGCCGACAAGCCCTCCGTTTCTTACGAGGAACGCACGGTTGTTGGGTCCCCGGTCGCAGCCGTGGTTGGCGTGGCCGAAGAACAGTCTGCGGATCTGATCGTGATGGGGACGACAGGAAGAACAGGGGTTAAGCGCCTGTTGCTAGGAAGTGTTGCCGAAGAGGTTGTTCGTCGAGCTCCCTGCCCTGTCTTGACGTTGAAGATTGCCGAACTTGAAAACGCAAAGCGCCGCCGGCATGCCGCGTCCGTCGGTGCATGGCCAATGGAAATCGCAGGGGCCGTCAGCGGTCCAAATTTGACATCCGAAGAAACCGAAGACAATCCGGCGTTGTCCTTGCTTCTTCGCGGGATTCATGCGAGAGCATCGGACATTCACCTCGATCCTGTAGGAACGGATATGTCGGTTCGGTTCCGCATCGATGGACGTTTGCAATGCTACTGCAAGCTGGAGCAGGCGATCGGACAACGGGTCGCCACGCAGCTAAAACTGTTGGCAGATCTGGATATCGCAGACCCCTTCCATCCCCAGGAAGGCCGCCTGAATCTACCGGATACACTGCAGGGAATCGATGTTCGCATCACGACCGTGCCGGTCGCCCTTGGTGAAGCCATCTCACTGCGCTTGCTTAGTCGCGACCGTCTTGTGCGACCGCTGCAAGATCTTGGGCTCAGCGCCGAATCCCTCAAGATGACGAAGCGAATGTTGGATCACGGTGAGGGGCTCATTCTGGTGACTGGCCCGACAGGATCAGGCAAGACGACCACGATGTATTCGATGCTACGCGCCTTGGACGACGGAACTCGACACATTGTTTCGATCGAAGATCCCGTCGAATTTGTGACACCCAGCTTCCGTCAGGTCTCCGTGGATCCGCGGCATGACATTACCTTGACGAAGGGCTTGCGGACATTGTTACGTCTGGATCCCGATGTCGTGTTTGTCAGCGAAATCCGCGATGCTGAAGCCGCAGAAGCTGCGATGCGTGCCGCCAGTTCTGGCAAGTACGTCTTTTCCAGCCTGCATACGCGCGATGTGGCTTCGACAATTACCGCTCTTCGCGATTTGCACATCGATAATCGCTCGCTAGGGGGCAACCTGACAGGGATCGTCTCGCAACGGTTGATTCGTCGCCTGTGCCGTGAATGTTGCCGATCTGATGGACCTACTGCCGCGGAAGTCGATCTATTCGCGAGATACAGCGTCGTTTCGCCTCAGGAGTTGAATCGACCCGTCGGATGTTCGCGGTGTCGCAAGACCGGATACTTCGATCGGACCGGAATTTTCGAGATCGTGATCCCCGAGCATGACGTCATGCGTGCGATTGAAGAGGGACTTCCCGAGGACGAACTCCGGAAGGTCATTCGCTCACATGGGACGCGCAGTCTCGAATCGGACGCACTTGAGAAAGTCGCTCAAGGCATCACGACTATTGAGGAGTTTTACGCAATGACGTCGATCAAGATTCGCTGAGCCTGCAAAGGGGCAACCGCACGTCTATGTAGGTCATACCCCTGCGTGCAACATGGGAATACTTCGCTGTCTTAAATTCGCGATTACGTCCCTGGCTTTTGAACTGGAGGAAGAGTCATGACGGCAAACGATACCGGAGGATGGATTCGATCTTTTTCGGAGATCTCCATTCAAGATGTCCCATTGGTGGGAGGCAAGAACGCCTCCCTGGGTGAGATGTATCGTGAATTGGCATCCAGCGGCGTACGCGTCCCCAACGGTTTCGCGATTACTGCGAAGGCGTACTGGTACTTCCTCAGAGCGACTGGGATCGCCAGCACAATCGATTCTCTTCTTCAGAAAATGAATCCCGAAGATGTGCAGAGTTTGCGGGAGTGCGGTCATGACGTGAGACAAACCATTCTGGCGGCAGAATTGCCGGTTGATCTCAAGCAACAGATCTTATCAGCGTACGCCAAACTGGGTGGCGATGCGTCGTCTCACATCGACGTCGCCGTCCGCAGCAGCGCGACGGCAGAAGATCTTCCAGACGCCAGTTTTGCGGGGCAGCAGGAAACGTACTTGAACGTTGAAGGACCTCAGGCACTGCTGTCAGCATGCAAGCGTTGCTTTGCGTCACTCTTTACAGACCGAGCCATTTCTTATCGGCATCATAAGGGATTCGATCATTTCAAGATTGGGCTTTCGATCGGCGTACAACGAATGGTCCGGTCGGATCTGGCGACTTCCGGTGTTATGTTTTCGATCGACACAGAGACGGGATTTCGAAACACGGTATTAATCAACGCTGCATATGGTTTAGGCGAGAACGTTGTTCAGGGGGCTGTGAATCCGGACGAATATGTCGTCTTCAAGCCGACGTTGACCGAGGGATTTCGGTCAATTCTGCAGAAGCGACTGGGCAACAAGGAATTCAAACTGATCTATGACAGCGGGGGCGGTCGGATGACTCGCAACATTCCCGTTGCTCCCGAAGACAGAAATCGGTTTGCAGTCAGCGACGAGGACATCCTCACCTTAGCGAAATGGGCCTGCCTCATTGAAGAGCACTATTCACGAAAGCGGGGTGTCTTCACTCCGATGGACATGGAGTGGGCGAAGGACGGAAATACCGGAGAATTGTGGATCGTCCAGGCGCGTCCCGAGACCGTGCAGTCCCAGAAATCGGCTCAGATCCTTGAGAGCTACGAACTGAAGGAGGCCGGATCGGTCCTTGTCAGTGGACGGAGCGTTGGGGGCAAAATTGGACAAGGCTTCGTGCATGTCATCACGCATCCGGCGCAACTCGCCGAGTTTCGTGCCGGTGAAGTTCTGGTCACCGATAAAACGGATCCTGATTGGGAACCGACAATGAAAAAAGCGGCTGCCATCGTCACGAATCGAGGCGGTCGAACTTGTCACGCAGCGATCGTTAGTCGCGAACTGGGCTTGCCCGCAGTGGTGGGCACGATGCACGGCACCGAGAAACTTCAAAGCGGCCAGACGGTCA